>NZ_JAEKCY010000002.1:0-669709 GCF_016405475.1 Pseudomonas sp. MF6767
CGATTACATCGAGATGTTTTACAACCCAAAACGACGCCACAGTTTCAACAATCAGCTGTCACCGGTAGAGTTTGAAAAGCGTTACGCAGCGAGCCTGGAGAGTGTCTAGGAAACCCGGGGCGATTCAGAATGACTTCGGAAACGCTGGCAATCGCCGGCTGAGGGCATTGAGAGTGAACGTAAATTGGGAAGGGCTACTACCAATCCTGGGAGAAATAATCGTCGTAGAGGACGATCCCACGTTACGGCTGCTCATGGTCGACATCGTCTCTGAAATTGGCGCAACGGTGCGGCAGTTTGATTCGGCTGACGGAGCTCTAACTTACCTTCTTCAGAATCACGAAAAATGTCGTATGGTGATTGCAGATCACGGGGTACCTGGGCAGATTCAGGGCACAGAATTTGTTGAAATGGTCAAAGGCAGATGGCCCTCTATTGAGGCGATTCTCACTTCCGGGTATGCCCTTGATCTATCCACACTCCCACCCGCGACTATTTATCTGCATAAACCTTGGTCTTTGGATGAGCTCGTTGTCTCAGTCGCCGCGCTGTTACAGCCCGGTCATCCCCTCAGGAAGACCTAAATCTCTCCCACATCGAAGACACCAAAGTCGCTGCTGCTGTCGGGAAACAGCAGCCTTGAATCCCGATATCAGTCAGGACACCGGCCCCTCCAACCGCACTCAGGAGCCGAATTCAGTTTGCCTCTCTATTTTGAATAAGACTCTGTCTTCCTGCTCCCAGCTATACGCACCTCAGAAAAACTCACAGATCGTTCCGACATTTCACTACGCAGCTCTCCGATCAAATTGGCAATTGCACGACTCGAGATAAGCCCGTCGGTCGTCACAGACGTGACTAAAAGGTCTACGCGGCCAGAGGCCGGCTCGAACACCTTGATCATCAACGATCCGTCAGGGTTGACTGTGCATCGACAGGAAAGCGGCAAAAAGCCGCATTCAATAATGTGCCTAAGCTCAAGCGCGGAAATCATCGGAGTGGCTCCTTACAATTGATGTTGAATATTTGGACTCAATAGAGAGTAGCCGTGTGGCGGAAAAGTGCTGACGCGCGCCCTTTTTCTTCAACGTGAATCGTTTAACTATTAATTTCAGGGACGTCACACTCATGACAATCCATTCGCATTGGACACGGCAATCATGTGAGTTGAATTTTTCCTGATGCAACGACTCATTCTTTATGAACGTTATGGGGGCCTTATGAATACCGATCTCTACATCATCGAATACCAGCTCCACGGCGAGCAAAAGTCATTCATCATTCGATCCAAGATGATGCGCAATGCAGATGCCTGGCACTGGGCAAGCTGCGACGCCGGTATCGCTCCAATTCCCAAGCCAGGTCGACCTCCTTTGAAGCTGGTGTCGAAACCGCAAGCTGAGCAGTATGGCCTTTCAGACGTAAGGTGGAAGGAGTCTGCGGCACCTAATTGGACTGAAATAGCTGTACCGTGAAACCAGGATGGATGCAGCAGAGCTTGTTGCATGTCATTAGCAAGAGACGAAACGCAGGGTGGATCCCACTCTCTAACGGGCCAGTTAAGAATTTAAAAAAACAGCTTCGAAACTGCCTCGTTTGGAACAATTGATAGAAAGGAATCTTTGATGAATAGCGTCATAATATATCGGGCTAACACCAAAGCAGTCTTCCCACTCCTTTTCGCAGGGTTTATCACTTTGCTTACTGCATGTGCAGGTGATAACTCGGATTCCAACGTTGTTGCTCCTGGCGATATCGAATCGCCCGCCACTCAGTCCCTTGATGCCGGCGCTGCCTTGCTTCAATCACGCCCTCCAATAGACGCATTGAATGCGTACCTGGACGGCTTTCATTTTTATAACGGGCACATGGATGCCCAGATGGAAGCACACCATTACTGCGCGATTCTCAATGAGGAAGTTATCCAGTGCGTGATCTACGATGGCAATCGTAAGGACGCCAAGCTGATGGGGGTCGAGTACATCATCAGCGAACAATTGTTCGCAGGTCTTCCCAAAGCCGAACAAGCGCTTTGGCACAGTCATGTTCACGAAGTGAAATCAGGTCAGCTCGTAGCGCCTGGGATCCCTGAGGTAGCCGAGCATGCATTGATGGAAAAACTCGTCCATACCTACGGCAAGACGTGGCATACCTGGCATACCGACCTCAATAAAGACCTACCCCTTGGCGTTCCTCAGCTCATGATGGGCTTTACAGCAGACGGGCAAGCGGATCCACAGATGGTTGCAGATCGGGATCGTCGATTCAGGTTGGATAGCGCGCAGAAGAAGAAAGCTCGAGCGGACATACCGACGCCCGTCGTTGCGCCAGGCGCGGATGCGTGGAGTCAGGGTGAGGTTTTTCAGATAGTGGATCCGACGAACACACCGCATCAACACTGATTTCATCACTGGTATTGGCGTAATGGCTCCAGCCATTGACGACGGCGCTCGCTCGTACGCTCCCGAAAAACGTCGCCTGCAATGACAATTTTGAATCGGTACCTGGTTTCCATCTGCACGTAGATGGAACTCCAGGCTTCTACGATGGCCGACATTTAGCAGGCGACACGTTGATTGCCTAAACACAAGGAGGCTCACATGCCCGATTTGAACGGCAAAATTCGTTACGCAGTGGTCGGCGGCGGATCGATTTCCCAAGGTGCCTTTATGCCAGGGATCGGACAGACCGAAAATTCCGTCATGACTGCCCTTGTAACGGGTGACCCAATCAAGGCAGATAAGCTCGCCAAACGCTACCACCTGAAAAGCTACAGCTACACGCAATACCCCGAGTTGTTGGCATCCGGCGAGATTGATGCCGTCTACGTCGCTACACCCAACTTCCTGCACCGTGAATTTGTAGTACCCGCACTGGAAGCAGGCATACATGTGCTGCTGGAAAAGCCGATGGCCGCGAACGAGGATGATTGCAAAGCGATGCTCGCAGCGGCGCAACGCTCGAATGCAAAGTTTATGATTGCTTACCGTTTACACTCTGAGCCAGGCACTCTTGAAATGATCGAGCGCGTGCATGCCGGCGACTTCGGACGACCTCGCCTGTTCACGTCGACCTTTACACAGACGGTGAAACCAACGAATCATCGGATGCAGAACGGCTTTGCAGCAGGCCCCGTACTGGATATGGGGCCGTACCCGCTGAATATGGTTCGACAACTATTTGGTGATGAGCCCATCGACGTCAGCGCGGTCGGTACGACCGCACCCGGCAGTAAACTGGGAACCCCTGATACGGTGAGCGTGTGCCTTAGGTTTTCCGAAGAGCGCATGGCGCAATTCACCATCAGCTACACCCTTCCAAGCAGCGAACGTTTCCAGCTCATTGGTACTGATGGAGAAATTGAAGCATCTCCCTGTTTCGGTTACGGCGAGGGTGTAGGTATTACCTACCGCGCCACTGTCGGCGATCAAACCCAAAAGCTCTCGCATCCCGTGGTAGACCAGTTCGCGGGAGAAACAGCTTACTTCTCCGACTGCATCCTGAATAATTTAGCACCAGAGCCAAGCGGTGAAGAAGGCTTTAGGGACGTTCGGGTTCTGCTAGCAGTGGAGCGAGCATTGGCGACTGGCCAAACTCAGAAGCTTGATCCCCTACCTAATAAGGCAGTGCCGAACTCCGACCAAAAGCGCCACTTTGAGCTCGCCAAAGTCCCCGATTACATTGAAACAGAATCGCCCACTGAATGAGGAGACACCCATGACGTACAGGGTGGGCAGTCCAAAAAAGCAGCGCACGTGTGCCCCCCTAAGAATCATTGGATAAGTTGAGGAGTTCGGGCAATGCAAAACCTCAAGATCGCCACGTTCAACGTCAACGGCATAGGGGCGCGCTTACCTAACCTCCTGCAATGGCTTGAGAAGGAGCGACCGGACATCGTATGTTTGCAGGAACTGAAGGCACAGAACAAAGCTTTCCCGGCAGGCGATCTTGAGGCGGCGGGTTATGGTTCACTGCACCATGGCCAAGCCGCATGGAACGGAGTGGCCATTCTTGCGCGCGATTCCGAACCCCTTCTGATTCACAAAGGCCTGCCCGGGGCCGAAGGCGACACGCAGTCTCGATACCTAGAAGCTGCTGTCCATGGTGTCATCGTCGGGTGCCTGTATCTCCCAAATGGAAACCCGCAACCGGGGCCAAAATTTGATTACAAGCTGAGGTGGTTTGAGCATCTGATGGCCCATGCAGAAACACTACAAGCCAGCGAACACCCTGTTGTTCTCGCAGGTGACCCAGTACCACTCAGTCGTCAGATAAAAATCCCAAACTATGTGCTAGCAGGTAAAATGGCATAATATGCCAATAGTCGAAGGACCTGTGTGTCCAGAGCTGGAGCTAATCATGGCGACGCGAAACGTTGTACTCACCCCTCACCAGGAACAGGTTATCCATGACCTGGTGCAATCCGGCCGTTATCAGAATGCCAGCGAAGTGATGCGAGAAGGTTTACGTTTATTGGAGCAGCGCGTCGCCGAAGACACCGCCAAAATTGAGGCCCTGCGTCAGGCGACCTCAATCGGCATCATGGATCTTGAGCACGGGCGCTTTACTCAGGTGAACGAAGGGGATCTGGAGCACTACCTCGAGGGCTTGAGCCTGGAGGCAACAATCCCGACGAAAGAGAAACACTGAGCATGTCGCAGTATCGGATTTCCAATGCGGCTCGTGCCGACATTGTCGACATCCTCAAGGTCTCCCAGACGCAGTTCGGTGATCAAGCACGGCAACGGTATCAAAAACTGATCCTCGCGGCGCTGCAAGCGATTGCCGGCACGCCTTATCGCATTGGCAGCCACGAGCGCGATGAGCTTGCACCGGGCCTTCGCAGCTATCACCTCGTGTATTCACGCCAGCAAGCTAAACACCCTCATGGGACGGTCAAAAGCCCACGCCACGTCGTGTTCTATCGTGTGGCAAATGACGAGGTGATCGAGGTCGTCCGACTCCTTCATGACGCCATGGACGTGCAGTTGCACTTGCCTAATGACTGATCAGCGATCCAGAACACAGACATGACTGGCCAGGAACAACAAAGGTGAGACGCCCCCTCTAGATCTCAACCTCAACCCCCGCGCTGCCAGCCGACTCAACGGTCAATTGGAGCACAGGGTTTTAGGCCCTAGTGCACTATCGAGATCTAGGACCACAAACACGATGCTCAACTTTGCCCCGCTTTTTTAACGCCGATTGCGTATCTAGACGCCTGGCATTGGGCCCCAACTCCCGATGGATAAGCGTATCGATCCCTCTGGCGACCAGCGCCATTGAAACATCGCGCAGAGCATGACTATCTGGCGATGCCAATTTCAGGACAGGTGCTGAAGGACAGCCCGGACAACTCCGATTAAGGATATCGAATCATCTAGGATTTGCCCGATTCGGTTTGGTCATCCAGTATACGGGGGGTGCATTTAATGCCAGCCACGGCCACCCAGGTCCGCGTCAGAAATCGCCATTCGCGATCGCTCGAACACTCGGCGCAATTGGGGGCATAACTGGGGGCATAATTCGTTTTTTTCAGGCTGTAACTACCGCTCTAGAGCCCAGTCAAAATGTTCTTTGGGGATCCCGAAAGTTTATAGGGACCATGTGGCAGGCTGTTTAGCTGATCATTTCTGCCCCTTCTCATCCCTGGGAAACTCATCCACTCCATTCGACGACGCGGTGCACCGAGACCTCTTGGAAGCAGTTGACCGCGTCCTGGCCTTCTCCATGTTGGACTCTCAGCGTGCAGATATTCATGAGCGCTACAAATCGCGAGAAACCCGTCAACCGCAGGGCTTTCTCCCGCACAACCCCATCATGCGCTGGGTGTCTTGAGGCACGAAGACCAGCGGCGCCACGATCTCCCGCACGCCCGAACTGTCGGTCAGCGGCGCGGCGTTGCCCATTGTGATTTGCGACGCGGCCTTCATGACCCATGCGTCGACATTCGCGTCGCCCGAACCTGTGAGCATCGTTACTTTCGGCGTACCGCTGTCTGACGTGAAGCGATAGGACAGCCGCACGCTCTTCTTCTCGCCCGTGGCATTGACCGCTTCAAACACTTCCCGGACAGCCAGCCGCCGAGTCTGCAGTTTGAGAAAACTCGTCAGCCAGATTTGCTGATAACGTTTCATTTGGTCTTCAGTCAGCGGTTGTCCTGCCAGACGCAGACGATTCATGGCTTGCCACTCTTCGTCGCCACAGTAACGGATTGCGCCCAGATAGAGTGCCAAGGCGCCAGGCAAATCCTGCGGGCCACCCTTGCCTTCCTCCATTAAACGCCCCAGCGCCAGCACGGCATTGTTGCCAGACAGGCGATAGAACTGGCGCGCCTTGGCATAGTCCACGGGCTCACCCTCGCCGCGTTCGGCCATCTGACCCAACAGCACATTGGTGGCCGGTTTAATCTTGGCGGACTCGACGAACAAGGCACGGGCCTTGCGAAAATCCTGATCGACGCCGTGCCCGCCTTCCTGATACAGCTTGCCCAGCATGGCCATGCAGGTGGCGTTGCCGTAACCGGCGAAGCGTTCGATATAACGCAAGTTGTCTCGGTTGAAGGGCTCTATACCGGCAAGGCCCATGCAGCGAAAACCAACGTGGAGGGAATCGTAATCAGCAGGTCGAAGCAGGCTTTGACAGCCCGCGAGGGTGAAGAAAAACAAAAGAAGGTAGGCTGGTTTTAACATGGCGTCCATGCGTCCTTGCGGTAAAAGCAAGGCATTATGCCAGCCTTTGAGCAGAGGATATCGCCCAAATAGTGGCTTTTGCTGGAGGAAAGACACCCGTGCAACCACCCACTGGCACTCAGGCGCACGCGGTTACAGCTGCCGTAGAAGGGGCGCTCACGTTGGCGATCACGCCGAAGCAACCTCGTCCCGCTATATCGAATCGCAATGCCGTAGCGCTGGCTGCACTCGGTGCTGCACTGAACGAATGATGCTGACCGATAAGCTCAAGAATCTCGGCCAAACCACAAAAACGATCCCTGCGAGAGAAAAACACTGAGTACCAGCGCCTGCCAGACTGGAGTCCTTCGGAAATCGCCATTGGCGATCAATCGCACACTCGATGCGAATGAGGGCAAACAAAAGCGTTATCAACCTGAAAACATTGTCCTGGAGCCCAATCAAAATGCTTTGCGGGGATCCGGATAGCCTCTTTCATTCCTGGCTTTTCAGAGGCTCGCTACCCGGCACAAGCGCTCCTTCTTGCAATTCAATCGCGGCGTAAAAGCGTATTCGGTGCCACGCCAAACGCCTTGCGAAACGCATGGCTGAAATGCGAGAAATCAGAAAACCCAAAGTCCAGCGCCGCTTCGGACACACTGCGTACCTGGCCACGCTCGATTGCTTCTCGGCTGGCATTCAAGCGCTCTTTCCAGATCTCTGCAACGGGGGTTTTCTGGTAGCGTGCGAAGGCCCGTGTAACGGTGCGGGTGGACACATTGTGGGCTTTGGCGATGGCTTCAATCGACAGCTCCGGCTCGGTCAGGTGGCGTTGGATGTACTGCATGATGCGGCCGTAGAGGTCCATTTCCTGATGGCTGGTTTTCAGGTCCTGGAGTTCCAGGCTGATTACAAGCAGATCAAGCACAGCACTTGAGTAACGATTCGAGATGCGCTCATCCTGCAGCGACGCAGGCGTGCTCGCGGCCTGGTGCAGCATTTCACGCAAGGGCACGACGCCTGGGCGCCGGTCGTCGAGGACCATCGCGGTGTACTCGGCAATACGCGGCAGGCGTTCGGTGAGCAACGCTCTGGGAATACGGATCAAGTGGTTTTCGGTACCACCCAGGCTGAAGCGAAACGCCTGGGTTGCGTCATAAAGAAACAAGTTGCCCGTCGCCAGGTTGGCTTTTCTTGAGCCTTGTTCGATTTGCCCATGGCCCTTTCGAGCGAAACCCAACCATAAATCTTCGGCCGGACCGCTGCGCAGGTGCTGCTCGGAACGCTCCCAGTAATGCAGCGGCGAAGACAGCGTACAGATGTCCAGCGCGCCGACTGTATTAAGGGTGAGCGAGCCATCAAAGCGGCTCTGGGACAAGGGTTTGCTATCGGCCGCCAAGCAATGACGACAGACCACTTCTTTCCAATAATCAAACCGACGTGTTGCAGGGACGGCAAGGGTCGAATACTGAGTGTTCGGGTTCATGACGCTGACCTCGACAACGATGCAATAGGCGCTCGAGAAGTTGTAACGTGCGGCCGATTGTCAGCCATCGAAGCAATTAACACGCCAAATGCAGTGGCAAGCCAGCTTCCACATTTGCACCGACGGGTGTCAGATAGAGGGAGGCGGCTGTCAGGCCGTCACGGGAGCAAGCTCCCTCGCCACAGGTCTCGCGTCTATGCCCGTTTAAGGGCACATCACATCACGCCATCAGCCCGTGTGCACCAGCGCAGACCACAGGTGAACCTCCGTAGCAGGACTGTCTTTGCCAACCAAGCGGTTGTCTCGCCTAACAAAGCGCGGCCTTCTCTGCCGGCCTAATTTCCACCTCGCAGCAGCTCATACCCCGCTGATGAGGCACGCCATGCATCGACACTCTGCACCACGACTGGCTGATTCCTCCTGGCTTCTGCAACGGCGCGACCTCGCGCCTGAGGAGTCGGCTTATTGGTTGATTGAATGGGGGGCCATGCAGCTACTGCAGCGACGGCAGGTCGCCAAGCGCCCCCTGCCGCCGACGCGATGACGCCCACCCGTAGGCCTGAACGAAAATAACGAGGAGCTCAAGATGGAATCTGCAATCGACACACATCTGAAATGCCCACGCACCCTGTCCCGCCGTGTACCCGAAGAGTATCAACCGCCGTTCCCGATGTGGGTGGCGCGCGCCGATGAGCAACTGCAACAAGTGGTGATGGCTTATCTGGGCGTGCAATATCAAGGAGATGCCCAGCGCGAGGCGGCCTTGCAGGCTATGCGCCACATCGTCGGCAGTTTCAGCCTGGCAGAGGGCCCGCAGAACTACGATTTGACCCAGCACACCGACAGCAGCGGCTTTGATAATCTGATTGTGGTCGGGTACTGGAAAGACCCTGCCGCCCATTGCCGCTGGTTGCGCTCACCCCAGGTGAATGACTGGTGGAGTTCACCGGATCGCCTGCGTGAAGGCCTGGGTTACTTCCGCGAAATCACCGCGCCACGCGCCGAGCAGTTCGAGACGCTATACGCCTTCCAGGAAAACCTGCCCGGTGTCGGCGCAGTCATGGATGCCACCAGTGGCGAGATCGAAGAGCACGGCTATTGGGGCTCGATGCGCGACCGTTTCCCGATCTCCCAGACCGACTGGATGAAGCCCACGAGCGAGCTGCAAGTGGTCGCGGGCGACCCCGCCAAGGGCGGACGCGTCGTGGTGCTGGGGCACGACAACCTCACACTGATTCGTTCAGGCCAGGACTGGGCGGATGCCGAGGCAGACGAGCGCTCCCTCTACCTCGACGAAATTTTACCGACGTTGCAGGACGGCATGGACTTCCTGCGTGACAACGGTCAGCCGCTGGGCTGCTACAGCAACAGGTTCGTGCGCAATATTGACCTGGACGGCAATGTTCTCGACCTGAGCTACAACATCGGTCACTGGCGCTCGGTGGAGAAACTCGAACGCTGGGCTGAATCCCACCCTACCCACCTGCGTATTTTCGTGACGTTCTTTCGCGTGGCCGCGGGTTTGAAGAAGTTGAGGCTGTACCACGAGGTGTCCGTGTCCGACGCCAAGAGCCAGGTCTTCGAGTACATCAACTGTCACTCGCAAACCGGCATGTTGCGCGACGCCTTGCCGCCCACAGCCTGAGCGCCCGCGGCGTTTAACAACCCGGCTTCTACCGCCTGCCACCCTTCACGGGTGGCCCGGTCCCCTGTGCGAGGAATAAACAATGAACAAGATCCACCTGCTGACTCTCTCAACCCTGTTGCCCGCCCTCCACGCCAACGCGGGTGAAGTCGCGCCTGGCGATTACGAGCAATATCCGGTCGGCGCCACTATCGGTGCGATTTATTATCAGCACGCCACTACGGACTCGGCTTACGCCAACGGACACAAGGTCAGCTCTGACTTCAGGGTGACCTCCGACGTTGGCATCCTGCGTCTGCTCCATGTGTATGCGCTCAGCGACACAGTCACTATCGACCCGCAATTCCTCTTGCCTTTCGGGCACGTCTCCGGCGCAGGTGACGCCTCAGCACTGGGCAGTACTCGAGGCGTGGGCGACTTGATCCTCACCGCGCCGGTGAAATGGCGGTTCAACGAAGCCCGCGACACCCTCAGTATCGCCCCCTATGTGTATGTGCCTTCGGGGACGTATGACAAGGACGACGCGCTTAACCTAGGGGAGAACCGCTGGAAATTCGAACTGCAGAGCGCCTACGTCAAGCACTTCACAGAGAAATGGGCGATGGACCTGGTCGGCGGCGCGACCTGGTATGGCGACAACACCGATTACGGTGCCAATGCCGACCGCCTGAAGCAGGACGTGTCCTACGCAGCGCAGATCATGGGGCGTTACATGCCGGACGCCACCACCACCTTTGGTATCGGCTTGGGGCGTACCTGGGGAGGCGAGACAAACATCGAGCATGTCAATCAGGACAACGAGTTGGGCACCACCAACGTGCGCCTTACCGCCACCAAATTCGTCACCCCCACCGACCAGGTGCAACTGCAATTGGGCAAAGACCTCTCGGTGGACAACGGCACCCGCGAAGACTTTCGCATGAACCTGCGTTACGCGCACATTTTTTAACGCCAGAAACTGCGACCGCGCGCCCTTGGCGCCTGGGTGTCCGGCTCAACCAAGTCGATGTCTTTCTCAACCAAGCCGCCGGCTGGATGCGCGGACTATCTTGAGCCCCAGGCTCGCTGATATTGAGCACGCAGTGCTCTTCGGCCACTTACGATAAGGACAGCCCAACCATGGCAATCGCTCGCCCCACCCTTGAACAGCTATTGGATATTTCGAGCAGCCTGCACATGCAACTCAGTGCAAAGCAAGCCGATGAATACCTGGCGCTTATGCAGGCAAGCTTCGACGCATATGACCTGGTTGACGAGCTGCCGGACTTCATCCCGCCGGTCCGTTATGAACGCAGCTCGGGCTATCGTCCCTCGGCCGCACACAACCCGCTCAACGCCTGGTACTTCCGCACCGAAGTCAACGGTGCGCGCGAAGGCAAGCTGGCGGGTAAAACGGTCGCCCTCAAGGACAATATTTCACTGGCTGGCGTCCCCATGATGAATGGTGCCAAGCCGCTTGAAGGCTTCGTTCCCGCCTTCGATGCCACGGTTGTCACGCGCTTGCTGGATGCCGGCGCGACCATCCTCGGCAAGGCAACGTGCGAACACTACTGCCTGTCCGGCGGCAGCCACACCTCCGATCCTGCACCGGTGCACAACCCCTTTCGCCAGGGCTTTGCCTCGGGAGGCTCGTCTTCCGGCAGCGCAGCACTGGTTGCCGCCGGCGAGGTCGACCTGGCAGTCGGCGGTGACCAGGGCGGGTCAATCCGCATCCCTTCCGCCTTCTGCGGCACTTACGGCATGAAGCCGACCCACGGACTGGTGCCCTACACCGGCATCATGGCCATCGAAGCGACTATCGATCACGCCGGCCCCATTACCGCAAACGTGCGCGACAACGCCTTGATGCTGGAAGTCATGGCCGGCGCCGATGGGCTCGATCCGCGACAAGCCGCGCCGCAGGTCGAAGCTTACAGCGATTACCTGGAACGCGGTGTCAGCGGGCTGAGGATCGGCATCCTGCGCGAAGGTTTTGAACTGGCCAACCAGGACCCACGTGTGGCCTCTTGCGTACGTCAAGCCATTGCAGCGTTTTCGCGGCTGGGCGCGCAGGTCGAGGAGGTGTCGGTGCCTGAGCACAGCATTGCCGGTTCGCTATGGCACCCCATCGGCTGTGAAGGCTTGATGATGCAGATGATGCACGGCAATGGGGCCGGTTTTAACTGGCAAGGGCTGTATGACCTCGGGTTGCTGGACCAGCAAGCCGGATGGCGCGATCAGGCCAATGACCTGTCCGCCTCTCTCAAGCTGTGCATGTTCGTCGGGCAATACGGTCTGGAACGCTACAACGGACGTTTCTACGCCAAGGCACAAAACCTCAGGCGCGTGGCACGTGCCGGGTATGACGCCGCGTTGGCGCGGTATGACCTGCTGGTGATGCCCACCGTCCCGATCATCGCCCAACCCCACCCGCAGCCGGGTTGCTCGATTACCGAGTACGTGGCCCGTGCACTGGAAATGATCGGCAATGCCTCTGCCCAGGACATCACCGGGCATCCGGCCATGTCGATTCCCTGTGGTCTGGTAGACGGTTTACCTGTCGGGATGATGCTGGTCAGCAAGCACTATGCCGAAGGCACGATTTACCAGGCTGGCGCAGCGTTCGAGGCGTCGGTTGACTGGAAAAACTGTTAGCCGGTAATCCCGCGCAGCGCAAAAAGAACAAGCCGCCAGGCGCTGCCCAGAAGCTCAACGATGAGGAGTCAACTTATGAGCGCACATGAAGCAACCACATCAACACCGGGAGAACGCGCACAAGCGCTACTGCAAGTGCTCAAACAGAAGGATCTGATCCCCGACGGTTACATCGACCACATGACACAGCTGATGGCACACCAATGGAGCCCGGAGAACGGGGCCCAAGTGGTCGCCAGAGCCTGGGTGGACCCGCAGTTTCGCGAACTGCTGCTCAAAGACGGCACCGCGGCGTGCGCCCAATTTGGCTATACCGGCCCGCAGGGTGAATACATTGTTGCGCTGCCAGACACGCCCAGCGTGAAAAACGTGATTGTGTGCAGCCTGTGCTCCTGCACCAACTGGCCCGTCCTGGGTTTGCCGCCGGAGTGGTACAAGGGCTTCGAGTTCCGCGCCCGACTGGTGCGCGAAGGGCGCACCGTCCTGCGGGAGCTGGGCACCGAGCTGCCGGCCGACGTCATCGTCAAGGTGTGGGACACCAGCGCCGAAACCCGCTATCTGGTGCTGCCTGTACGGCCCAAGGGCAGCGAATCCATGGATGAAGAGGCCCTGCGAAAACTGATCACCAAGGATGTCCTTATCGGCGTGGCGCTGCCTTACGTGGCGTAAACGGTGCCCTTTGTTTTTTGCATTTTTCAGAGGTATTCACAATGGATGGCTTTCACGATCTCGGTGGGTTTCAAGGCTTTGGCAAAATCCCTCACACCATCAACAGCCTGAGCTACCAACCCGTGTTCAAGCAGGACTGGGAACACCTGGCCTACAGCCTGATGTTTGTCGGTGCCGATCACTTGAAAAAGTTCAGCGTGGACGAAGTTCGCCATGCCGTGGAGCGCCTCGACGTGCGCCAACATGTCGGCACCCAATACTACGAACGCTATGTCATCGCGACCGCCACCCTGTTGGTCGAAACCGGTGTGATCACCCAGGCGGAACTCGACCAGGCCCTGGGTTCGCACTTCAAGCTGGCGAACCCCGCGCATGCCAGCGGGCGCCCGGCGATCAGCGGCCGCCCGCCCTTTGAAGTGGGCGACCGGGTGGTGGTGCGCAACGAGTATGTGGCCGGGCATACCCGCATGCCGGCCTACGTGCGCGGCAAAGAAGGCGTGGTTGTGCACCGCACCGTGCAAAAGTGGCCCTTCCCTGACGCTATCGGCCACGGTGATCTGAGCGCGGCGCATCAGCCGACCTACCACGTCGAGTTTCGCGTGAAAGATCTCTGGGGCGATGCAGAAGATGAGGGGTTCGTGGTGGTCGACCTGTTCGAAAGCTACCTGGACCACGCCGATGGCACGGTGAACGCATGATGGACGGTGCCTTGGCAGGCCGACTGCCGGTGACGGTGCTTTCCGGCTTCCTCGGCGCCGGCAAAACCACTCTCCTCAACCATATCCTGCGCAATCGCGACGGCCTGCGCGTAGCGGTCATCGTCAATGATATGAGCGAGGTCAACATCGATGCCGAGCAGGTGCGGCGCGACGTAGCGCTGCACCGGGGCCGCGATGAGTTGATCGAGATGAGCAATGGCTGCATCTGCTGCACGCTGCGCGCCGATTTGCTCGAGCAGATCAGCGCCCTGGCACGCCAGCAACGTTTCGACTACTTGTTGATCGAGTCCACGGGGATTTCCGAGCCGATGCCGGTTGCCGAGACGTTCGCCTTCCTCGACGCGCAGGGCTTCAGCCTAAGCGAACTGGCGCGGCTCGATACGTTGGTGACGGTGGTCGATGGCAGTCGCTTTGAGGCATTGCTCGAATCGCCGGACATTGTGGACCGCGACGACGCACCCACGCGCCACCTGACCGACCTGCTGATCGAGCAAGTGGAATACGCCAATGTCATTCTCGTCAACAAACTGGACCTGATCGACGAGCCCGGCTACAAGGCCGTGCACGCGATCCTCGCCGGCCTTAACCCGAGCGCGCGGATCATACCGATGACTCAGGGTAACGTGGAGTTATCCGCCATCCTCGGTACTCACCTGTTTGATTTGCCCAGCCTTGTGGCCTCGCCCGGCTGGATGAAAAAAATGCAGGCCGACGACGCACCGGCCTCTGAATCGGACACCTATGGCGTGACCTCCTGGGTGTACCGCGAGCGTGCCCCTTTTCACCCACAGCGATTACTCGATTTTCTCCAGCAGCCCTGGCGAAACGGGCGACTGTTGCGCAGCAAAGGTTACTTCTGGCTCGCCAGCAGGCACTTGGAAACCGGCCTGCTGGTGCAAAGCGGCAGGCAATTCCAGTGGGACTACGTCGCGCACTGGTGGAACTTCATCGAGCAGGCGCAATGGCCGCTGGATGAATATCGGTTGCAGAACATCATGGCCAAGTGGGACAGCATTGTCGGCGATTGCCGGCAAGAGCTGGTCTTTATCGGCCAGGGCCTGGACACCCAGGCACTGCAGCGCGCACTCGACAATTGCCTGCTGAGCGCTCAGGAAATCGCCGCTGGCCCCTCGGCCTGGCAAGCCCTGCCGGGGGCGACAACCTTTGACTCCCTGGCCTTATCGGCGCCGACGCCGTCCTTGCAGGCTGACCCCATTTGACCGAGGTAGAGGTGGCCGCGCAGCCTGCGTGGGCAAAGCACATATTCCAACAATAATAACCAGGTACGTTATGCGCGATTACGACTCAGCAGTCTCATCCTTCGATTATCTACAGCTGGCTGCCCGGGACTTGCACGGCGAACCCGGCGCCTTGAATGCCTGCATTGAATGCTGCGACCGGCATGCCCATGGCAATGGCGTGGCGTTGTATTGTGAAACGCGCGATGGCCACGCCACGCAGCACACCTTCAGCGAACTGCAGGCGCACGCGGCGCGCTTCGGCAACTTCCTGCGAGCCCATGGCGTGCAGCCGGGGGATCGGGTTGCCGGCCTGATGCCACGCACGGTTGAACTGGTGATTGCCATCTTGGGAACCTGGCGCATCGGGGCGGTCTACCAACCACTCTTTACCGCGTTCGGCCCCAAGGCCATTGAACAGCGACTGGACTGTTCCAACGCGCGCTGGATCGTGACCGACGCCCACAATCGTCCCAAGCTGGACGAGCTCTTCGACTGCCCCCACGTCATCGTGACCGACGCCACCTCACGGCGTCCCAGCGACTACGCGTTTTGGGATGTGCTGGAACATCAACAACCCGACTGCACACCTGAGCTGCTGGACGCCCGTGCGCCGTTCCTGCTGATGTGCACCTCGGGCACCACAGGGCCGGCCAAGCCGCTGGAGGTGCCTTTGAGCGCCATCCTTGCCTTCAAAAGTTATATGCGCGATTCAATCGACCTGCGCGAAGACGACCGTTTCTGGAACCTCGCCGACCCCGGCTGGGCCTATGGCTTGTATTACGCAGTGACCGGGCCACTGGCGTGCGGCCGGGCTACGCTGTTCCATGACGGCCCTTTCACCACGCAAAGCACCAGCCGGATTATCGCCAAGTACGGGATCAGCAACCTGGCCGGCTCGCCTACGGCCTTTCGCCTGTTGATTGACGCCGGGGCCGAGTTCGCCGACGCCGTACGTGGCCAACTGCGTGTCGTCAGCAGCGCCGGCGAACCGCTCAACCCACAAGTCATCCGTTGGTTCGCCGAACAGCTCGGCGTGGTCATTCACGATCATTACGGCCAAACCGAAATCGGCATGGTGCTGTGCAATCACCATGGGTTACGCCATCGGGTCCGCGAGGGTTCTGCCGGTTATGCGGTGCCGGGGTACCGGATTGTCGTGCTGGACGATGCGCAAAGGGAGTTGCCGACAGGCCAGCCGGGCGTACTGGCGGTGGATCGCGAGCGCTCGCCCCTGTGCTGGTTCAATGGCTACCTTCACATGCCCACCAAGGCGTTTGTGGGCCGTTACTACTTGAGCGGCGATATCGTGGAGCTCAATGAGGACGCCAGTATCAGCTTTGTCGGCCGTAACGACGATGTGATCACCACGTCCGGCTACCGCGTGGGGCCTTTCGATGTGGAGAGCGCGCTCGTCGAACATCCGGCAGTCGTCGAAACCGCGGTGATCGGCAAGCCCGACCCGCAACGCACCGAACTGATCAAGGCGTTTGTCGTGCTCAATCGTGAGTACCTGCCCAGTGTCGAGTTGGCAGAAGTCTTGCGCCTGCATGTCCGACAGCGCCTGGCTGCGCATGCGTACCCACGGGAAATCGAGTTCGTCGAGCAACTGCCCAAGACCCCCAGTGGTAAGTTGCAGCGGTTCATACTGCGCAACCAGGAAATTGCCAAGCAGCAGGCACTCGACACATGAGGACGGCTCTCGCGCTCAGCCGCTCGGAGTTTCAGCGCAGAGCCCTGGAGCTGTTCAAGGAGCGTAGTTTCAGCCAGGTCAGCATGCGCGAATTGGCAGCGCATGTTGGCATCAGCCCGGGAGCAATTTATCACCATGTAGAGAGCAAGGAAGCCATGTTGTATGAGTGGCTGATAGAGCTGTATCAGGCGCTCTTGTCGCACGTCGACCGGATCAACACCCGTAGATTGACGCCGGCACAACGTCTGACAACACTGATCGAAGGCCATCTTCAATTGCATGAACAGATGACCGGGCACTTCAAGTTAGCGGTCATGGACGCCAATTGCCTGGGCGTTCCGATGCAGGCGAGCGTTGAGCGATTGAGGCGAGCCTATGAGTCGCAACTCATGAAGGTGATCGGCCAGCAGGGCCATCAGCCCGGCGGGCCGTTGCGTGAGGGAGCGCTCACGGCGATTTTGCCCGTACTGAACAGCCTGCCCACATGGCTGAGCCCGACGATTGATAACTGTCAGCGTCGGCTTATTACAAAGACCATCGCCGATGCGGTCATAAAGGCCATTAATTCCCTACCTTGAGTGCCGCTGCGCAGGCCCAGTAGCCTCCTACACGCCTATCGCCTTGGCCAAGGCGCTTAGTCGCTCCTTCTCATGCTGCAGTGTCAGTGTTGCATGCGCGCGTGTGACGAGTTGGTCCGCCTGCCTAAGGCACGCCGTTTTGAACAGAACAGGGTTTATTTCGGCAAGGCTGATAAGGGCTTTCAACAGGCGAGCATCCACTTCGAACACACCTGCACCGTCTCTGCTGATCGGGGCGAAGAAATCCTCAAACAGATCATCGACGTTCAGCCCTCGAACAAATACCTGCTCACACTGCTGATCTGTCTGCCGGCCAGACCCGCCGGGCTTACCCCAGCATGTCAACGTTCTCACTCCCCGACCAATCACATCAATAGCGGTACCTGGATCGTTGACGGCAGGTGACAACGCGCGCGAAGCGATTTCAGAGAGGACGCAGAGCCCGAAACGGGGATCGTGTTCGAATGTGCGACGGTTACCGATGGTCAGCGTAGACAAGATCTTTTCCCTGGTGGCCTGTGTGCCATCGTCTTGCCAGGTGCCCAGGCTGACCACGTGCAACAGTGGCATGCCTTCGTGTACGAAGGTTCCCGGCACCACCTCCAGGTAAATATGCGTGCAGTCGTGCTGCGCGATAGCGCCCAAGGCCAACACGTCGATATGCTGCACATAGCCCGTCTGCTCACTTTCGATGGTCATTGCGCCGGGGGCCAGAGCGTGATCGGTCGGGTAGGCTGCAGCGCCGAGGCAGGGCCATTGGGCGCGTTGGCTGATGGCCGCCATGGCCGCTTTTTCGACGCGGTCGATGGTTTCTCCTACCCTGCCGAGCTTGGACAAATGGTCGATCCACCGCAGCAGGGTGTAGACCACCAGTACAACCACGGCGATGGTCACCGCGAACAGCAGCACGCGACCCTGCGCGCCGTAGGCGCCGGTGCTCAGGGCAATGATGCCTACCAGGCTGAAAAGAAATGAGCCAATAAACGTAGCGAGGGCGTTTTGCGTCGTAGTGTCTTCCATCACCAAAGTGGTGGCTCGCGGGGTCACACCACTACTTGCGGCACCGTACGCGGTGACCATCGTGCTCAACGAAAAGGTCGTGACGGCCAGCATGCTGGACGCAATGATGCCCAGAATCTTGTCCACCGCATCTGCACCGATGCGCGTGGGCAGGGACTCGGGAACGAAGTCTTTGAACACAACGGCAAGCAGTGCCGTAGCGACCCCTAGAAGCGAGAACAAGGAGGCTCTGAACCACAATCGCTTGGTGAGACGATGGGTTGCCCAGCGCAAACGGTCGATCATGTGGTGCCCTCGGTGACTGCGTTGATTTGAACGGAGTGTACATGGCCGTCGATACTGGCTAAGTTGAATTAATTTTGGCCATCTCAAAAATGGAACACTGCCCATGTTCGACCTCAACGAACTCTTCCTCTACGCCAAGGTGGTCGAGCACGGCGGCTTTGCGGCGGCGGGCCGTGCGCTGAACCTGCCCAAATCGACCTTGAGCCGCAGAGTCAGCCAGCTTGAAGCCAGGCTGGGGGCGCGGCTGATACAGCGTTCGACGCGCCAGTTCCAGGTCACCGATATCGGCCAGGCCTATTACCGCCATTGCGTGGCGATGATTGCCGAAGCCGAGTCGGCCGAAGATGTGATTGCCTTCAACAAATCAGAGCCGCGGGGCGTGATCCGCTTGAGTTGCACCACTGCGCTGCTCAACTACTGGGTGGCGCCGATGCTTGCCCAATTCATGGCCCAATGCGCCAGCGTCGAACTGAACGTGAAAAGCTTCAACCGCAAGGTCGACATCATCAGCGAAGGCTATGACATGGCCTTGAACCTGTGTTTCCCGCCGCTGGAAAGCAGTGAGCTGGTCATGAAGGTACTGGCTAAAAGTCCTCAGGTACTGGTGGCGAGCGCGACTTTTCTGCAGGACGCTCCCCTGCCCTCGCTACCGGCTGACCTTGCCGGGCTGGCGACGATCCATTGGGGCAACCCGTTGCTTGCGTACCTGTGGGACCTGACCGGGCCGGACGGCGCGACGGCCCAGGTCGCGCACACGCCACGCCTGGTCAGTGATGATATGTCGACCCTGAAAAACGCAGCACTGGCGGGCGTGGGCATCGCCAACCTGCCGCAGGTAGTCGTGAAAGACGAACTGGCCGATGGCCGCTTGATTGCCGTATTGCCTGAATGGCAACCCGCTGAAGGCGTGATCACCGCCGTGTTCCCCTCCAGGCGTGGGCTGATGCCGTCGGTGCGGTCCTTGATCGACTTTCTGGGCGACGCGTTTGAGGCGCCGTGATGCTCCCACGGATTGCTGGGAAAGTTCCTTGCACCCTCAGCAACAGTCTTTTGTCATCAATCACATTGATAGCTCCCTAACAAAACCCCCATGCTAGAGGGCTGACTCCGCGCTTATATCATTCCGAATGATAGTTACCTTTGCTTCATTCGATTCGTGACCTAGCACCTCCCCGCGCATGATCCGCCCATCTCAAATACATTGGCGGATGCACCTCATGGAACAGTCACTCAAACTTTTGCGCTTCCCCTTGGCGATCTTGGCCGTGGTGGTGATGAGCGCATGCGGCAAGTCCCCGGAACAAGCGGCCGCCATGCCTCCTGCCAAGGTCAGCGTGGCCAAGGTGCTGGAACAGCCGGTCAACGAGTGGGACGAGTTCACCGGGCGCCTTGAAGCGCCGGAAACCGTGCAGATTCGTCCTCGGGTGTCCGGCCAGATTGACCAAGTCGCTTTTACTGAAGGCGCTTTGGTCAAGAAAGGCGACCTGCTGTTCCAGATCGACCCGCGCCCGTTCCAGGCCGAAGTACGCCGCCTGGAGGCCCAACTGGCTCAGACCAAAGCCGCCGCCACCCGCAGCGAAAACGAAGCGCAACGCGGCGAACGCCTGCGCCAGAGCAATGCGATCTCCGCCGAACTGGCCGACTCGCGCACCACCGCCGCCCAGGAAGCCCGTGCCGCGATGGCCGGGATCCAGGCGCAGTTGGACCTGGCCAAGCTGAACCTGAGCTTCACCCGCGTGACCTCGCCCATCAGTGGCCGCGTCAGCCGTGCCGAAATCACCGCCGGCAACCTGGTAACCGCCGATACCACTGCGCTCACCAGTGTGGTCTCCACCGACAAGGTCTATGCCTACTTCGATGCCGATGAGCGCGTGTTCCTCAAGTACACCGAACTGGCCCGTGAAGGCCGGCGCGGCGCAACCACCCCTGTGTACCTGGGCCTGTCCAACGAAACCGGCAACCCGCACCTGGGCCAGATGAACTTCGTCGACAACCAGGTCAACCCGGCCACCGGCACCATTCGTGGCCGTGCGGTGTTCGACAACAGCAAGGGCGAATACACCCCTGGCCTGTATGCGCGCTTGAAGCTGGTCGGCAGCGGCACCTATTCGGCGGTGTTGATCAATGACGAAGCCGTCGGCACCGACCTGGGCAAGAAATTCGTACTGGTGATGGACGGCGACAAGCCGGCTTATCGCGCGGTGGAACTGGGGCCGAAAATCGAAGGCTTGCGCATCGTGCGCAGCGGCCTGACCAAGGACGACACCGTGATCGTCAAGGGCCTGCAGCGTGTACGCCCAGGCTCGCCGGTCGCACCCGAAACCATCCCGATGGCCAGCAAGGAAACCCTCGCCGCCTTGGCCCAACAACGACAAGCGCTTGAAGCCAGCAACCTGGAGCAAGTGGCGCCGGAAAAACCCGCGCCCAAGCTCGCAAGCGTCGCGACTCCACGCGGTTAAGGGATACGACTCAAGATGAATTTTTCCAAGTTCTTCATTTCACGGCCGATCTTCGCAGCGGTGCTGTCGCTGTTGATCCTGATCGCCGGTGCAATCTCGCTGTTCCAACTGCCGATCAGCGAATACCCGGAGGTGGTGCCGCCGACCGTGGTAGTGCGCGCCAACTTCCCGGGTGCCAACCCCAAAGTCATCGGTGAAACCGTGGCCGCGCCGTTGGAGCAAGCCATCACTGGTGTCGAGAACATGCTGTACATGTCCTCGCAGTCCACCGCCGACGGCAAGCTGACCCTGACCATCACCTTCGCCCTGGGCACCGACCTGGACAACGCGCAGGTGCAGGTGCAAAACCGTGTGACGCGCACCCAGCCCAAGCTGCCGGAGGAAGTGACGCGCATCGGTATTACCGTGGACAAGGCCTCCCCCGACCTGACCATGGTGGTGCACTTGACCTCCCCGGATCAGCGTTATGACATGTTGTACCTGTCCAACTACGCGATCCTCAATATCAAGGACGAACTGGCCCGCCTGGGCGGCGTCGGTGACGTGCAGTTGTTCGGCATGGGCGACTACTCCCTGCGCGTGTGGCTGGACCCGAACAAGACCGCCTCACGCAACCTGACCGCCACCGATGTGGTCACGGCGATCCGCGAGCAGAACCGCCAGGTGGCAGCCGGTGCCCTGGGCGCCCAACCTGCGCCGAGTGACACAAGCTTCCAGTTGTCGGTCAATACCCAGGGCCGCCTGGTCACTGAGGAAGAGTTCGAGAACATTGTGATTCGTGCCGGCGCCAACGGTGAAATCACGCGCCTCAAGGACATCGCCAGGGTCGAACTGGGCTCCAGCCAATACGCGCTGCGCTCGTTGATCGATAACCAGCCCGCCGTTGCGATTCCGATTTTCCAGCGTCCCGGCTCCAATGCCATCGACATCTCCAACGATGTGCGCAGCAAGATGGCCGAGCTGAAAAAGAGCTTTCCGGCGGGCATGGATTATCGCATCGCCTATGACCCGACCATCTTTGTACGCGGCTCCATCGAAGCGGTGGTGCATACCCTGTTTGAAGCACTGATCCTCGTGGTGCTGGTGGTGATTCTGTTCCTGCAGACCTGGCGCGCCTCGATCATTCCATTGGTGGCGGTGCCGGTATCCTTGATCGGTACCTTTGCGGTGATGCACCTGTTCGGGTTCTCGCTCAACGCCCTGTCATTGTTCGGCCTGGTGCTGGCCATCGGTATCGTGGTGGACGACGCCATCGTGGTGGTGGAGAACGTCGAGCGTAATATCGAACTGGGCCTGGAGCCGTTCCCGGCGACCGAAAAAGCCATGAGCGAGGTTACCGGCCCGATCATCGCCACGGCGCTGGTGCTGTGCGCGGTGTTCATTCCAGCCGCCTTTATCAGTGGCTTGACCGGGCAGTTCTACAAGCAGTTCGCCTTGACCATCGCGATCTCAACCGTGATCTCGGCGTTCAACTCCCTGACCCTGTCCCCTGCCCTGGCCGCTGTGCTGCTGCGCGGCCACGACGCGCCGAAGGACCGTTTCTCCAAGTTCCTCGACAAGGTCTTCGGGGGCTGGCTGTTCCGTCCCTTCAACCGCTTTTTCGAAAAGGCCAGCCATGGCTACGTAGGCACCGTACGCCGAGTGATTCGCGGCAGCGGTATTGCCTTGTTCGTCTACGCAGGTTTGATGGTGCTGACGTTCTTCGGGTTTGCCCACACGCCGACCGGTTTCGTACCGGCCCAGGACAAGCAATACCTGGTGGCCTTCGCCCAACTGCCCGACGCCGCAAGCCTGGACCGCACCGAAAACGTGATGAAGCGCATGTCGGAGATCGCCCTTAAACAACCCGGCGTGGAAGCCGCAATTGCCTTCCCGGGCCTGTCGATCAACGGGTTCACCAACAGCCCGAACAGCGGCATCGTGTTCGTGACCTTGAAGCCCTTTGATGAGCGCAAAGACCCAAGCATGTCTGCCGGTGCGATTGCCGGTGCACTGAACGGCCAATACGCCAATATCGAAGAAGCCTACATGGCGATCTTCCCGCCGCCGCCGGTACAAGGCCTGGGCACCATCGGCGGGTTCCGCCTGCAGATCGAAGACCGTGGCAACCTCGGCTATGACGAGCTGTATAAAGAAGTGCAGAACGTGATCGCCAAGAGCCACGGCGTGCCTGAACTGTTCGGCCTGTTCACCAGCTACACAGTGAACGTGCCGCAAGTCGACGCCGCCATCGACCGCGAAAAGGCCAAGACCCACGGCGTGGCGATCAGCGACATCTTCGACACGTTGCAGGTCTACCTGGGTTCGCTGTATGCCAACGACTTCAACCGCTTTGGGCGTACCTACCAGGTCAACGTGCAGGCCGAGCAACAGTTCCGTCAGGACTCCGACCAGATCGGCCAACTGAAAGTGCGTAACAACAAAGGCGAGATGATCCCGCTGGCGACCTTTATCAAGGTCAGCGACACCTCGGGGCCGGACCGCGTGATGCACTACAACGGTTTCATCACCGCAGAAATCAACGGCAACGCCGCGCCGGGCTACAGCTCCGGCCAGGCCCAGGCCGCGATTGAAAAACTGCTCAAAGATGAACTGCCCAACGGCATGACCTACGAGTGGACCGACCTGACCTATCAGCAAATCCTCTCGGGCAATACTGCGCTGTTCGTGTTCCCGCTCTGCGTACTGCTGGCGTTCCTGGTGCTCGCCGCCCAATACGAAAGCTGGAGCCTGCCACTGGCGGTGATCCTGATCGTACCGATGACGCTGCTGTCGGCCATTACCGGGGTAATCATCTCGGGCGGCGACAACAACATCTTCACCCAGATCGGCCTGATCGTACTGGTGGGCCTGGCGTGCAAGAACGCGATTCTGATCGTCGAATTTGCCAAGGATAAACAGCAGGAAGGCCTCGATCCGCTCGCCGCGGTACTGGAAGCCTGCCGCCTGCGTCTGCGGCCGATCCTGATGACCTCGTTCGCGTTCATCATGGGTGTGGTGCCGTTGGTGCTCTCCAGCGGTGCCGGCGCCGAGATGCGCCATGCCATGGGCGTGGCGGTGTTCTCCGGGATGATCGGTGTGACCTTCTTCGGTCTGTTGCTGACACCAGTGTTCTACGTACTGATCCGTCGCTATGTCGAGCGCAGTGAAGCGCGCAAAGCGGCCAAGGCCTTGAAGCTGGAGACACAGCAATGAGTGTGAAAGTATTCCTGCCGAGCCTGTTGGTGCTGGCGCTCGCCGCCTGTGCCGTAGGCCCGGACTACAAGACCCAGCAACTGGAGGCGGCCAATATCACGGCCGCCGCCGACACCAAGAGCTACGACCACGCCAAATACGAAGGCATCTGGTGGCAGCAGTTCGACGACCCGACCCTCAACCAACTGGTGACCCAGTCCCTGAGCGGCAACCGCGACCTGCGCGTGGCCTTCGCCCGTCTGCGGGCGGCACGGGCCATCCGTGATGATGCGGCCAACGACATCATGCCGGTGGTCACCTCCCGCGCCAGCAGCGATGTGGGCAAGGGCCAGATTCCCGGCCAGACCACCAAACGCGTCAACAGCGAGCGCTACGACCTGGGCCTGGACATGGCCTGGGAAGTGGATTTGTTCGGACGTATCCGCCGCAACCTGGAAGCCAGTGACGCCGACCAGCAGGTGGCCGAAGCCGACCTGTACCAGCTGCAAGTCACCATGATTGCCGAGCTGGTGGATGCCTACGGCCAACTGCGCGGTGCGCAACTGCGCGAACGTATTGCCCTGGACAACCTGAAGAACCAGCAGGAGTCGCGTGCCATCACCGTCAGCCTGCGTGATGCTGGCGTGGGTGATCAGCTCGACGTGGAACGTGCCGATGCGCGCCTGGCGGCGGTGGAAGCCAGCGTGCCGCAACTGCAGGCCGAACAAGTGCGCGAGCGCAACCGCATCGCCACCCTCCTCGGCCAGCGCCCCGACGAGCTGAGCGTGGACCTGAGCCCGAAAGACTTGCCAGCGATTGCCAAGGCGTTGCCGATTGGCGACCCAGGGCAACTGCTGCAACGGCGCCCGGACATCCTCAGCGCCGAACGCAAACTGGCCGCCGCCACCGCACGTATCGGCGTGGCCAAGGCCGACCTGTTCCCACGGGTGAGCCTCAGCGGTTTCCTCGGATTCACCGCCGGGCGCGGTTCGCAGATCGGCTCGGCCGCCGCGAATGCCTGGTCTCTAGGGCCGAGCATCACTTGGGCCGCGTTTGACCTGGGCAGCGTACGCGCGCGTTTGCGTGGCGCGAATGCCGAAGCCGATGGCGCACTGGCGACCTATGAACAGCAAGTGTTGCTGGCATTGGAAGAGTCTGAAAACGCCTTCAGCGACTACGGCAAGCGCCAGCAACGTTTGGTCTCGCTGATCCGCCAAAGCGAATCCAGCCGCGCCGCCGCCGACCTTGCGGCGATCCGCTACCGCGAAGGCACCGTGGACTTCCTGGTCCTGCTCGACGCCCAGCGCGAACGCCTGGCCGCCGAAGACGCCCAGGCCCAGGCCGAAGTCGACCTGTATCGCGGCATCGTCGCAATCTACAAGGCCCTTGGGGGTGGTTGGCAGCCGGATACAGTGGTGGCTAGCAACAAGTGATGTAAAGAGCTCCTTTGGTTGGTCGCATCCAGCCAATTTTTAGCCCTGCGGTCCATTCGGTCGCGGGGCTTTTTTTTACCCTGGCATTAGCGGATCAATCAATTTGGCCTACGTGTAATACTTATCTGAAAGAAGTTTCCCAAATATTCAAACAGGTTAAATATCTGTCGCAAGGGGTCGATAGCAGGGTGAACCTTTCATCCTATAAGGAGACGAGCATGGATATGAGAGTGGTAATGCCCAATGCGATTTCTAAGCAGGCAGATGCTTTTGTCATCAAAAACCCAGAGAAAACGACGAACACGTTTACTTTTACTGAAGAGTCCAAAGCCGTTGATGAGCTGCGAGTGTGGCAGCAAACGCATCTTGCTGACCTGAAGCAGTTTTTAAAGAGCTATGACATGACATCTATTAGCACTGACGAGCTAAAAGTGGTCGGAAGGCGGTTGTACGAGAGCAATATCATTGATGCAAACGCTTTCGGCGTATTCACATTTGGAGATGGTGCATTTGATGCCAACGGAAAACAAACAAACACACAGGTAAAATTCAACGCAATCGCCCTATTCAACGAAAAGCTGGATGATTACCTTGACTTTGTTAAAAGCAACCCAAGCGTGGGGCGATCGCAAGGCATTCCTGAATACATAAAAGGGATGGTGGATGCTAATCGCGCTATTAATGCGTTGGCGTACTTCTCGAACTCTTCGAAAAATGATCTGTCAGTCGAAGAGCATGCTTGATCCCGACGCAGAAACCCAAATCGAAGTGTGCCAGAACCTCTGGCACACCTTATTTATCTATGGGTCAGCGGCCGTATCTAACGGTACCCGAATAGGACTTTGATTCCCCATCCGGGTTGTGAAGCCTCACTCGATAGGTACCTAAGGTTCCTACCCAGGAAGTATTGGCTGAAAGCGCGTTACCGGCGACGGCTTTCCAGGAACTGCCGACCTCTTGATCAATATAAATCTGAGGACTTCTCCCTGCACCGCCAGCGGAAACCATGGCATTTATATTTGCGCCGGAGCAACCGTTCGCACCACTTATCGTGAAGGGACCATGGGCGACACTATCACCTCCAGGCCCGATTATCCCGGTGAAGCTCTCTGAAATATTCAAGCAAAGCGCAGACACCTGAACAGACACCACCATCAACGCACTAAAGGGTAACGCAATTAAACGCTTCATAAGTTCACCATCACATTATGGATTGAAAACTTAACGCATGAAGGTCATCACACCACGTGCTCATTCAGCTATAGCAACGCCCTAACAGTTAAGTACTGTGACCCCTCTACCCAAAAGCCTCTGTAGCGGCCGCGTAGGATCACCATTAAAACTGTGCACGATTTTTTGCTTCGGATATGCCAGCCACTTCCTAAAAACAATAAGGCAGGGTCTGTCATACTCAAGCGAAGGGCGCTGTCAGTTATTTCCTGATCCCGCCTGTAACGCCACTTTCAAGCAAGTCAGGTGCCGTCCTGGCCGCCCATTCTAAAAAGAACCTTTTTTAAAATACCAAGTGCTCTTGCACATAGGCCTTGAACGCCTGGTCACGTGCCGGCTGATGCGTGAGCGGGCGCTCGGGAAGCACTGTACCGGGAGGCTGCTGCATTAATCGGTAAACTCCGATCAGCTTCCTGGAGCCCTGGTCCATCGCGTAGATCAACCCTGGCGCGGGGGCGCGCGCAGAGCGTTTGCTGACGATTCTTATGGGTACCTGATCGGTGATCGGTAATTCCCCAAAAGCCGCCTGCGCGGCTTCAATTATCGCGCGGTTCTGCTTGAACAAGTTGGGGTCTGTCTTGAGCTGAGACAGCAGGGCAACACTGGTCATCGTGGACTCCGCGTTGAGATTGCCGGCGCGGGAGCCATACATGTTGACGCCCGTCTTGCCCACAAGGACTGGTGCATCTTCACCTGGCAGGACCAACACTGCAGGGTCGGTATGCCCGTTGGCCAGGTTGAGCAAACCTGCCGCATTTTCTTCATCTGTTCTCAACCGCGTGAGGTAGGCGAGATCAAGCGTACCTCGGCTCACAGGGCCTGGCAGGTGGTCCAATTCATGAATCAACGCGTTGCTCATAGCGCCTTCGTGGGAGCCGAAATGCTGGTAATAGCGCTTGGCACCATCGATGTTGACCTCCATGAATTTCCCCGTCTTATCGACCTTGAAATCTTCCGGGATGACCTGCGCCACCCATCGTTGGTCCCGGGAGCGCATGAACTTTATATTTCTGGTGGTCAGCGCTTGAGCGTTGGTCTTGAGCCGTGTAAGGCGAGAGGTCATCAGTGTTCGTGCGTGATCAGGTCTAATGCCCTGGAAGCTCTTGAGCACAAAGTCCACGTCTTCAGTCAGCGCAGGGTCTGCTAGCGCTTTAAGTGCATCGTCCACCTTGGACACCATCAGCGGCTGCGAACGCTCGATGAGTTCCTTGACCTCCGCGCGTGTGGCTCTCGGCCCTGGCTTGACCTTGCCTTCGTTCGGTTGCGTCTCCACCGGGCGCTCTTCCTGCGGCTTTTCTGTGCTTTTTAGCGAGTCGCGGCGCATTTGCCGAACGCGCCCGACCCGTTGTTCTTCGAGTTGCGCTTTCCAAGCGGCGCGCACCACGCTCTGGGACTTCTCTCCAAGCCGATACAGGCGGCTTCCTACCCACTTGGCGGCTTTGAGCAGAGGTTCAGAGAGGCCGGCGAATGGATTGAGCAAACCGTTGGTGACTGTCCCCACCGCCCGGGTAGCCGCCGCCAGCCTGGAAAAGCCGGTTTGCGCCTTATCGAACGCTGCAGCCCCCTCCGCTGCACCTCCTGCGACGACAGTAATGGCTACCGCAACGTCGGTGGCGCACCCTGTCAACGCTCTCAGATCTTTTTTGACGTGCCCGGAGACAATGTCGTCGTAGCAAGCCTTGAAGGGAATCAATGTATTTACAAGTGTTTTACTGACCCGTTTGACCCGATCCTGGAAACGCTCCGAGGCCGTTTGCCCCATTGCGGTAGTGAGGAGTTGTTCGGGATCCAGCACCAGATTGCGTTGGGCTACGTAGTCAGCAATCGCATTGGCCCGCTCCGAAAAAAAACCAAGCGGTGCCAGCGTTTGTGAAGATGTCGCCGCCGGCAGTGTTTCGCGCAATGCCCTGATCTGCACCTCGGATGCCCCCGCCCGTGGACCGTCCACGTGGGACTTCATACGGGTCACCCACAACCGCGGGACGATTGCCTCGCCTTTGTCCAGCATCGCCTTGAAGTCGTGCCGTTCGACATAGGTCCCGCTCATGGGAAAAAACTCATAACACTTGGCATCTTTGCCCTGCCCGACGCCGATCAGGAAGCCATAGCGCCCCCTCACCGCCTGGAGTTGCTCATCGGCATCTGTTATGGAAGTACCTGCGCCATTAATGGACTCGGCCTCGACTCGATAGAAGGTCAGTTCCTGAGTGGCCAGTGCCTGCCGGTCCGCGTAGGGCATTTTGCTGAGAATGTCTTTCAGGCCCGTGGAGACGGCCTTTTGAAAACGCTCGGTATCACCCTTGACAGCCTCGGCAAGGGACTGCCCGGAATGTTTCAACCTCGTGAAGTGCACCCGCAGGGAGGCCAGCCTGGGGTCATATTCATCTTTGAACAGCGTGGCGCCAGTCATATCCTCAAGCCTGGTCGAGGCAAATTCACCGTACTTGAGATTGCCGCTCATGTGCAGGTCAACCAGGCTTTCCTTAAAGCCGAGACTGCGCTGCAACCAGGGTAACCCGGGCACCATATTAGACAGCAACTGGGGAAACCGGTACGCCACGGTATGCATCGGTTCGTTCAGATCGTGCCCGGGAAGCACGCGTTCGAGGTCAGCCTGTGCTCGCGCTCGCCGGTCTTTTATCGGGGTGCTCAATGTTACAAGGGCCTGATGAGAGCTCTCGATATAGTCGTTGTATTTTGTCGCCGCGACTTGCAGGTCTTGGGTGGTGTACTGATCGTCCGCTCGCCGAGCAATGACCCCGTGCATCGTTGCCCAATCAAGCAGCGGTTCTGTTTCGATGGCATGAAACAACACCACTTGCTCCGGCGTCTGGGCCTGGAGGATGGCGCGCTCCAGCACCTGGTCATAGGTGAGGGTGCGGCTGGAGCCCTCTGCTGACTCCTCCAGCAACGCGACAGTTTTCCTGAGTACCACCCAGGCAGGAGAGCCGATGCGCAACGTATCCGGCGTGTCTGGCAGCACAAACTCTGGAGCGACACTGGCCAGCATGATATGCACAGTGGCATCCACCGCCTCGGGCCGCACGCGCCCATTGCGCACCAGATGCGCCTTCAAGTCGCCCTTGACTTCTGCCAGGGTACGCCCGGCGTTAGCCGGTGAGTACAGGTCATAACCTGCGATATGGTTTCTACGCTGCCCCAGCTCGGGGTCAATGCTCAACATCAGGGCAGTCAGCAGCAATTGGTTGCGCTGGTCGTTTGAAAACCCGGCAGGATCACGCCCAATCGCAGCCAGCAATGTGTTCTGCCGATAGCGATTGAGCGGTGCATGGCTACTCAGATGCCGAGTGATCTGATCATCCATGTTTTGCGTGGTCACGTTCATGCTGGTGAGGATGCCGTCGCCGACATAGGTTCTTAACGCCTCGACCAAGCGTTGGCGTTCGTCAAGGCTCAGGCTTGGGTGGCCTGGCTCCGGTGCCTGCGCAGATGCCCAGGTGTAGTTGCCCAAGGCAGGACTCGATGGTAGCCCAAGACGCTGCCAATTGATCAGGTTACGCACCTGCGCGGCCGTTCGCGGCAGGTTTTCACCACTCAGCCCTGGAAAACGTTGTTGCAGAAACGCCAGCGCGGTGGTGTCTTTGTCGACGGCGCCAGGACGGGGTGCCAGGTTAAACCGCAGGTTCGCCAGGTCGACGAAGGCATAGTCAGCCTTATCGAGCACACTGCGCTCCAACACGGTCAACCAGGCTTGCCGGTCAATCGCGTCCGCCTCGGCTTGAGTGAATCTGTGTTGCGCGGGATCCGACCCGGCAACCCACGATGACGAGACCTCAGGGGGGGTAACAAAAGGTGGGGGACCGAAACGCGCTGAAGAGAGAAGAGGTATTGCTGCAGGAACTTTTGATAACACGTCCATGACCCAGCGTTCAATAAGGGTTTCCAGACTGAGAGAAGGTCTGCGCTGGCTCCATAGGAAAAAGACGAGGCGCAAGCCAGACCTTTCGCTACGCTAATTGCCGCCGATTCAACTCGCGTCGCGCAGAATCAGGCTGCGCAAGTGCCCCGGATTGGACCCGGACCACTTGCGGAACGCCTTGTAGAACGAACTGGTATCGGCAAACCCCAACCGCGACGCAATCTCGGCAAAACTGATCTGCGGTTCAGCCAGCCACACAATCGCCAGCTCCTTGCGTACACCGTCTTTGAGGCCCTGATAAGTCTGCCCCTCCTCTGCCAGGCGGCGGCGCAGTGTGGAAGCGGAAATGCACAAGCTGGCCGCAAGGCCCTCGGTTTCAGGCCAGGTATGGGGCGGCATCTGGCGCAGGTCGTGCTTGATACGGGTGGCGAGGCTTTCGGGATCGCGGTATTTGACCAGGATGTTGGCCGGCGCACGGGCAAGGAAGCGCTTGAGTTCTTCCGGACTGCGCTTGATCGGCAGGTCGAGACAATCGGCTGAAAAAATCATGCGTGTGCGTGGTCGGTCAAAGCGCAGGTTGTCAGAAAACATCACCCGGTAATCGTCACAGAAGTCCGGCTGCGCGCAACGCAGTTCAATGGCGAGGATCGGGATGCGCCGCCCCGCCAGCCAGCAGGCGACGCCGTGGACGATCATCCAATAGGTGAAATAGGTAAAAGCGCGTTTTGGCTCATCAGGTTCGAGCAGGACAATCTCCGCCAGACTCTGCTGGCGAACCAGTTGGGCCGGAAGATGCTCAAGCATCAACGAGAGAAACCCCAAGCCGGTTTCCAGGCCGGCCGCCAGGCTGGGTTGCGCCATGGAGGCGCGACACAGGAACGCCAGGCTACCGGACTTGAGTGTGCGTGGGTCCATGCCAAAAAACTCATCGTCCCTGCGCCGCGCCAGCAAGCGCCACAGACGTGCATAGGCCGTGGCCGCCACGCGAGCGTCGGGCTGCTCAAGCAACGCCGGGTCAATCCCGACTTTGCTCAATGCCTCAACGGTGGCCGCTCCCGGCGCGCAACTGTGCAACAGCGCTTCGCGCACAAGGTGGATGGAGATAGTGTCTTTTTCCGACATGGGGCGTTGAACTGTCCGGCTGCAGTCTGGGTGGTCTGCATCATAAAGGCGGTTGCGCTTCGCCACCACCGTTCAGCCCACGTTCAGCAAAGGTCAATATTTCTTGTTTAGCAATGAGTATCATTATGTTACAACTTAGCTCCCTAACTAGTTGTGCCCGGGTGCCCGATGCTCGTTCCTTTTTTAATCATGCTGCGCGAAGGCATTGAAGCGGCATTAATCGTTGGCATTATCGCCAGTTACCTGCAACAGACCGGGCGTGGCCAGTGGATGCCTGCAGTGTGGATCGGCGTGTTCCTGGCGGCAGCGCTGGCGCTGCTGGTGGGCGGCGGCCTGGAGTTGGTCAGTGCGGAATTCCCGCAAAAGCAGCAGGAATTGTTTGAAGGTGTCGTCGGTCTGGTGGCCGTGGGCATCCTCAGTTCCATGGTGTTCTGGATGCGCAAAGTGGCGCGCTCGATTAAACACTCGCTGCATGAATCCCTCGATCATGCGCTGGCCGGCTCCAGGCATCAGGTGTTCGCCTTGATCGCCATGGTGTTCTTCGCCGTGGCCCGCGAAGGGCTGGAGACGGTGTTCTTCCTGTTGGCCGTGTTCCAGCAAAGCGAAGGTCCGGGCGCTCCGGTGGGCGCCCTGCTTGGCCTGGCGCTGGCCATTGTTGTGGGTTTGCTGATTTATTCCGGCAGCATGCGCCTGAACCTCAGTGCGTTTTTCCGCTGGACCGGCCTGTTCATCCTGGTGGTCGCGGCCGGCATTCTCGCCAATTCGGTGCAAGCCCTGCATGAAGCCGGCGTGTGGAATCACTGGCAGACCGTGCTATTCGACTTCAGCGCTGCGTTGCCCATGGACAGCCCGCTCGGTTCGGTACTGGCCGGTATGTTCGGTTACCAGGAGGCGCCGACCGTGAGCACCCTGGGCGCCTATCTGATTTACCTGGTGGTGGCCCTGGTGATGTTCTTCCTGCCCGCGGCCCCTACCCAGCCCGTTGCCAATACCTCTTCAGTTTCCAGCCAGTAAGGACCGTCTCTTGTCCAACCCAACCCCTCAATCGGCCCCGCCGTCCCGCGCCCTGCGCTGGGGCGTGGCCGGCTCGGTGGTGGTGATGATCGCCGCCGGAGGCCTGTTCTACTACGCCTCGCAATTGGCCGCCGGCAAGCGCCAGACCAACCACAATGAAATCGCGGTGACCATCCACGGCCACGCCTGCGAACCCAACGCCCTGACGGTACCAGCAGGACATGCCAGCTTTCGCATCATCAACCGCTCCGACCGCGCGGTGGAGTGGGAAATCCTCGACGGCGTGCTGGTGGTCGAAGAGCGGGAAAACATCGCCCCAGGCCTGAGCCAAGTGATCAACGCCAACCTGCTGCCCGGCGACTACGCCATTACCTGTGGCCTGCTGAGCAACCCTCGCGGCACCTTGCATGTCACGCCCACGGCAGAGTCTGACGCCCAGGCCAAGGCCAAGCCGTCGATGGTGGCCTTTATCGGCCCGTTGTCGGAGTTTCGCGTGTACCTGAGCAGCCAAGGCGGTGCGCTGGTCAAGGCCGTAACGGTCCTGCAACAGGCCATCGCCGCCGGCGACCTGGCCCAGGCCCAGGCGCTGTATGTACCGGCGCGCGAGGCGTATCAGCGCCTGGCGCCGGCGTCTCAGCGTCTGGCCGAATTGGATAACGCGATCAATGCCCGCGCCGATTATTTTGAACAGCGCGAGCAGGACCCCGCCTTCAGCGGCTTCCACCGCCTCGAATACAGCCTGTTCCAGCAACACAGCCTTGATGGCCTCGCGCCGGTCGCCCAACGCCTGGTTACCGACGTCACCACGCTCAAGCAGCAATTACTGGCCCAGTCCCTGCCCCCGGAGCAACTGGTGAGCATCGTGGTCCGCAACCTCAACAGCCTGGCGGACGTGCGAGCGGCGAGCGGTGAAGAGGAACGCTACAGCCACATCGACTTGAACGGCTTTGCCGCCAATCAGCAGGTCGCGCGCAAGGTGGTCGACCTGATGCGCCCGTTGCTGGTCAAGTCCGCCGCCGACCTGTTGCCCGCTATCGACAGCGCGCTCAACGCCTTCGACAGCGAACTCGACGGGCTCAAGGTGAATGACCGCTACCCCAGCTACGACAAGGTTACAGCCGATCAGCGCAAGCAGATCGGCGACAAGGCCAAGGCACTGGCCGTTGCACTCGATGGAATCGACCCCGCCCTTGGCCTTTCCGGCCTGCAGTGAAGACGACCGCATACATGAGTGATACAGAACAGTTTGACCTCCAACGTCGCCGCGTCCTGTTGGGCATGGCGGCCACCGGCGCTGCGATTGCCGGCAGCAGCCTGACCTGCCCGGCGATGGCGGCAGCGGCTGAGCAAGTCACCACCGCACCGCGCAGTGACAAGACCCAGGACCACCAGGCGTTTTTCGGCAAGCACCAAAGCGGCATCGTCACCCCGCGCCCGGCCTGCGGCATGGTCGTGGCGTTCGATGTACTGGCCAGCGACCGCCAAGACCTGGAACGTCTGTTCCGCACCCTCAACGAGCGCATCGCATTTCTGATGACCGGCGGCACCGTGCCCCAGGTCGACCCGAAATTGCCGCCCACCGATTCCGGCATCCTTGGCCCTGTGGTCACACCGGATAACCTGACCATTACAGTATCGGTCGGTGAGTCGTTGTTCGACGAACGCTTCGGCCTTGCCGCCGCCAAGCCCAAGCGCCTGAGTCGCATGGTCGGCTTTCCCAACGATGCACTGGAACCGGCGCAGTGTCACGGCGACCTGAGCCTGCAGTTCAGCTCCAACACGCCGGACACCAATATCCACGCGCTGCGTGACATCGTCAGAAACCTGCCCGACCTGCTGCTGGTGCGCTGGAAGCAAGAAGGCAGCGTGCCGCCCCAGGCACCGGCCAAGCCCGGCGAACCGGCACAGAGTGCGCGCAACTTCCTGGGCTTTCGCGATGGCTCGGCCAACCCCAACTCCAACGATGACAAGGCCATGGACCAGATCGTCTGGGTACAGCCCACCAGCGACGAGCCGGCCTGGGCCGCTCATGGCAGTTACCAGGCCGTGCGCATCATCCGTAACTTTGTCGAGCGCTGGGATCGCACCCCGCTGCAAGAACAGGAAAGCATCATCGGCCGTATCAAACCCACGGGCGCGCCCATGGACGGCCAGCACGAAACCCAGGTCCCGGACTACCGCAAGGACCCGCAAGGCAAGTTGACCAAGCTTGATGCTCACATCCGCCTGGCCAACCCGCGCACCCCGCAGACCCAGGCCAACCTGATCCTGCGGCGGCCGTTCAACTACTCCAACGGCGTCAACAAAAACGGTCAACTGGACATGGGCTTGTTGTTCATCTGCTACCAGGCTGACCTGGAGAAAGGCTTTATCAGCGTGCAAACCCGGCTCAACGGCGAACCGCTGGAGGAGTACCTCAAGCCAGTGGGTGGCGGGTATTTCTTTACCTTGCCGGGTGTCACCGGGCCCAAGGATTTCATCGGACGCACGCTGCTCGCCGCAACGCACCCTCACCCCCCTGCCAAGACCTAAAACACCCCACAGCGGAATGCATCCCATGAAGAAGTCGTCTATCGCGTTGTTGTTACTCAGCCTTTCGCCACTGGCAAGCTTCGCCGCTACTGCGCCGTTGGACCTGGTGGGCCCGGTGTCGGATTACAAAATCTACGTCACCGAAGAAATCGCTGAGCTGGTCACCCAGACCCAGGCGTTTACTGACGCCATCAATAAAGGCGACCTGGCCACCGCCAAGAAGCTCTACGCGCCGACTCGCGTGCACTATGAGTCCATCGAGCCGATCGCCGAGCTGTTCAGCGACCTCGATGCGTCCATCGACTCACGCGTCGACGATCACGAGAAAGGCGTCAAGGCCGAAGACTTCACCGGTTTCCACCGCATCGAGTACAGCCTGTTCTCCGAGAACACCACCCAGGGTCTCGCCGCCCTGGCCGATAAACTCAACAAGGACGTGCTGGACCTGAAAACCCGGGTTGACGGCCTGACCTTCCCGCCTGAAAAAGTCGTCGGCGGCGCCGCAGCGCTGCTTGAGGAAGTCGCCGCCACCAAGATTTCCGGTGAGGAAGACCGCTACAGCCATACCGACCTGTACGACTTTCAAGGCAACATCGACGGTGCAAAGAAAATCGTCGACCTGTTCCGTGGCCAGATCGACCACCAAGACAAGGCATTTTTGGCCAAGGTCGATAAAAACTTCGCCGCCGTGGACAAGATCCTGGCCAAATACAAGACCTCGGATGGCGGCTTCGAGACCTACGACAAAGTCAAGGAAAACGACCGTAAGGCTTTAGTGGGCCCGGTCAATACACTGGCGGAAGATTTGTCCACTTTGCGTGGGAAGTTGGGACTCAACTGATCGAAAGCGCCCCCCGTACGTCACGGCGAGGGCGCTGCCTGAAGTGTTTCAGGTCGTCATGCGGGCAGTGCTTCAAACCCATCCAGCGGCGTGCCGGTCGGCAACCCGGTCTTTGGATGGGTCGCGTACCAACGTCCATCGGTCTGTACCGCGTACACCGGTATCGAATGATTGTGTCCGTTATGAGCACCAGGCTGAACCGCCTGCTCCTGGACATTGTGCGGCGCCTGCAACTGGTTTGATACACCCAGGCAAGTGCGCAGTTTTTCTTCCACCACGCCAAGCTTTAAAAGCACTGAGGGGTTCGATGCCCTGCCTAACGCTTTAGGCAGCGCGACGAGCCCTTTCCCTCCAGCGGCCATCAAATCTGCCGCGCCATCCAGTGGGTTCAAGAAGCCACTGACCACCTCAACCCCCTTTTCCAGTACGCGAAACGCCTTGACGCCGAAGGGAGCCACAGCTTTTGTGGACTTGACGAGCGGTTTCAAGGTTCCAAATGCCCCACCTGCGAATGCCCCGGCGGTGTCGATGATCAGCCCGCGCATCCCTTCAACGATGTTGCCTTTGGTCAGGTCAATGACGGCCCCGACAAACGGGATCATGCTCAACAAAATACTGTCGTTGCGTCGCAATATTTCGCGCTTTTGTTCCAGCGGCAACATGCCATGCGCGACCTTCAGCACGCTGGCACGATGATGGATAAAATTGCCCTGCATGATCCGATCGACAATTGACTGGGTGCGGGGCGACGAAAAACTGTTAGGCACCTGGTTGGATGCCTCGCCCTGTACAGAGACCGGCGTAGCGTGCAGGGTCTCGCCCAGCTTATCAATAATGACACCTGGCGAGGTCACACCGGGCCTGGGCAAGGCATTGGAGCTGTAAGCGGCAAAATCAAATGGTTCCACCGCGCCCAGCCGCACGGGGAGCTCTGACACCGCCCATGGCCCATACGTCTTCGGCACCGTTTGAAAGGTCCCTCCGAGGGCCAAATCACGCGGCAGGTCTTCGCGCTTGACGATCAACAGCTTGTCCGGGAACACCTCGAAGTAGCTGATTACCCCGTTGTAATTGCAGCGTATCAGCGTGCCCTTTCGCCCTCTGCGCTCCTCCACCTGCTCCGGTGTTACATCTATCTCAGGCACGCTATCGGTTGCCTCGCGCAAGGCAAACAGGTCCACGTCCCCCCACTCCAAGGCTTGGCGATCAGCCAACGGCAGTTGGGCGATCATGCGTCTTGTGGCGATGCTCAAACCCTGCTTGAGTTTGTCCAGGTAGGCATCGACTTCACCGGGCAACTGGGCCTGCACATCCGGTAAATGGGCGATCCTGGCGTTCAACGCTTGCACGTTGGCATCAACGGCTGCCTGGTCGGATGCGCTCAGCCGCGGAATTACAAATGGAGAGGTGCGCCGGGCTGGTTGTGGCGGCTGCTCCCCGGGCGCCAGCAGCATCCACCGGTCCCTTGTAAGGTCGCCGGTCATGTACGTCTCGATCAGCGTACGCGTTCTCGGCTCGGACAGCTTCATGTTGCGGCGTTCATCCGCGTCTGCGATGTACACCCGCATGGCTTTCAACTGTTCCGCGCTCAGGCCTGGAAATACTGTCTGCAAGTTCCTGATCGCCGAGTCTTCTCGTATAGGCAGCGGCAGGTTGAACTGCTCCAACGCATAAACGAGTTGCTCGCACTCCTCATTGAAAGCCGTGATGGCCTGCAGATGGTGCTGCTGTGTGTAGCGGCCATCCACTGGCTTTTCATAAAGCCCGCGCATCAAGCCCCAATTGAGTAACACGTCGATCCCATAATTATCCAATACCGCCGCTTCGCCCGGCGTACTGGTGCTCAGCCGGCTGAGTCCCATAATTTCGGTGTGGCTCATGCGCCGCGAGCAACCAGGCCCACCTTGCCGCTCGGCAAACGTGACCCCCAGGCGAAAGTCGGCCCATTCCACCGAGCCTATCCGCATCGTGGAAGGGATATCCCGGACCAGAAACTCGGGCGCGCTACTGGCCAACAACAGATGCGCGGCCAGCGGTACCGTCTTTGGATCGAGCAAGGTGTTCTGAGCCAGTTGGGTCTCGATTTCAGCGCGTACCGATGCCATCGTCCGTCCACTGTTGGCGGGCTGATAGATGTCATAACCGGCAACGTTTCCAGGGCGCCGAGGCATCTCGGGGTCAATCTGCAACAGAGCCGCAGTGAGTGCCCACTGTTTGGCTTCTAGGGTCGATAAGTCATAGGTGCCGGACGCGCTCTGAAAATACAAACTGCGAGCAGCGGCCTTGCCCCAGTTCAGGGCTGACGGGTGGTCGAGGATCCGCTCCAGTATCTTGTCGGCGTTGGCACGCACTTCTTGCGGGGTGTGCTCATCGAGTACGCCGCGAAAATCCAAGGCGCGCAATAGACTCGGTTCGCTGCGGCTGATGGCATCGTCGCGCATGAACTGAGCTACCAAACGTTTGTCATTTTCAGACAACATGCCCGGTGCCCATGGTCGTGCAAGCAATTGCGCGTAATTACCCAGCGCAGGGGCAGGCGCCACCGCAGCTTGCAACCAGCGAATGACATTGCGCACTTCCTTCGCGGTCTTGGGTACGAGGAAGCCGTGAGAAATCAGTACATCACGCACGGCGGCCTTGTCGGCACCGTCTGTGGCAAGCACCGACGTGGCGCCGATCGGCGTCTGCGCATCGGCCAGCGACACCTCTTCGTCGTCGGGTCGATTGCGAACCAGATCAGCCAGGCAACCTGCCAGGTATTGACGCTCGTCCAGCCGGTCGATGGTTTTTCTTGCCGCAAGGCTGCTGCCCTGCAGCCGGCCTTTTGTCTCGGTTGACCAACCGGACCATTCCTCCGCCAACAGTTGTCCACGCACCAACGCCAACTCATCGGCATTCGTTGGCGGGGTGATGTCATGCCACTGCAAGACAGCATTGCGAGAAAACCGGTCGGACTGTTCCGGCACATAAGCCACCCCATTACCCGCCCTATCCAACGCCGTGGCAGCGGCGCGCAATCGGGCCCCGACCTGCCACCAGCCAGAATCGTCGTTCAGAGTGAACGTCTTTCGCGTTCCCACGCGACCGCTTAAGACCAGCCCTGTGATCGAATCCGGTTTCACCACCACGGTATCCAGGGCCATGCCTTTGCTCATAATCCACGCCTTGACTTCATCAGTATTGAACGCACTGCGCAAAGCGGCAAAGCCTGCGTAGAAAGTGCTGTCGGTGGGGATCTGGACGAGGGAATCCCACGCGTGGCGCGTGGCTGATGTCGCCAGCTCGTTACGCAGGCGGTGATCACCCTCGCTCGACGCCAAGGGCACAGGTTGCAGCGTCCATCGTCGGGGACTATCTACAGCAGGATTTGAGGCTGCTTCGCGCTTGCTGCGAACAACGGGGTCGGGGAAGGCGTTTGCCGCCGGGCTCACAGAATGTAGCGGCGGCGTAAACGCAAGGGTGTCGCGACTAGGGCTGATACTCGACATGTCTGTTTCCTCTGAACCAATCAAGGGCAGAGTTCTCGTCCCTAAGAACCGTCGAGAAACAACGTAGCAACCAACACAAGCTATGCGAGTAGGTAAACTCCTAAGGCGGTGAAAACAGTCCTACAGAATACGGTACAGCAACCGCTCGATGCGCACTCGACTGACCCGGCGCAGGAACTTGCCCACCGCGGGTGGATAATCCACCAGCGTTTGCAACTGTTGGTAGCCCTCGATACGGGTTACGTGCTGGAAGATCTGGGCCAACTCGGTACGCCGCGGCGCTAGCCACTGCCCTTGTGGATCGTCGATCAGCAAGCCGTTTTCCAAATCGAGGCGAAACGCCCGAGGGTTGAGGTTGTTGCCGGTGAGCAAGGTGTAGCGCTCATCCACCCACATGCCCTTTAGATGGTAGGTGTTATCGCCGTCGCGCCATAAGTGCAGGTTCAACTGGCCGCTGTTGATCATCGGCTGATGCCGCTTGGCAAAGCGTCGCAGGCTGATCTCGTACAGGTACGGCAACGCCGCAATCACCTTGAAAGGATCGGTGGGCGGAATGTAGAAATCGTTGGCGGTCTTGTCGCCCACCACGATGTCGATCTTCACACCGCGTGCCAGAGCGCGGTTGATCTCACGGGTCACCGGCAATGGGAGGTTGAAATACGGCGTGCAAATAGTCAGCTGCTGCTGGGCGCTGGCGATCAATTCGAGGATCACCCGGCTCAACGGGTTGTTCTTGCCGACGCCCAGCAATGGGCTGACCGACAGATGACCGTTGGGAAACTGGCCGGCCGTGGTGTCGTAGGCCGCATGCTTGAGACGGCTGCGCAGGTCGCCGATGTCGTTGCGCAGGCTGCGAGTGGTGGGCGGGTTCGGCAGGTCCAGGCGATGCACGGCCTTGGACGCCACCAGGCCGTGTTCCACCAGATGCTGCATCGAATCGGCCAAAGGTTGGCTATGGATCAGATGGTAACGGTCGAAGCGGTATTTATCGAACTTGTGCAGGTACACATTGTTCAGGCTGGCGCCGCTGTACAGCACGCTGTCATCGATCACGAAACCCTTGAGGTGCAACACGCCGAACAGCTCGCGGGTTTGCACCGGCACGCCGTACACCGGTACTTCGGTGGCGTGGCGCTGAGTCATCGCTTGGTACCAGGCGCTGTTGCCCGGTTGCTTGCCCGCGCCGATCAACCCGCGCTGGGCACGCAGCCAATCAACCATCACCACGATGTCCAGTTCGGGCCGTGCGGCCTTGGCGGCATGCAGCGCGTCGTAGATTTCCTGCCCCGCCTCATCCTGCTGCAAGTACAAGGCAACGATGTAGATACGCCGCGTGGCCTGGGCGATTTTCTCCAACAAGCAGCGACGGTAGGCGTCGGCGCTGGGCAGCACTTCAATGGCCTCGTTGGACAACGGGAAACCGCGCAGCTTGGGCAACAGGGAGCGTTTGAAGAACGACGGCATAGGGCTCGCAATGGGTCGAATCCGAAGAGGCCCAAAGCTTACACCATGAGGCTGCTCAGGTCTCGCAGTGGGCAATTCAAAAAACCGGTTGACCATGAAGAACGATCGTTCTACTGTGCGAAACATGAACGATATCACTCAGAATGAAACCCGCGACATCATCCTCGACGTCACCGAAAAATTGATCTATCGCCACGGCATTGCTGCCACCGGCATGGACTTACTGGTGAAAACCGCCGGGGTGTCGAGAAAGAGTATCTACCGCTACTTCGCCAACAAGGATGAGTTGGTGATTGCTGCCCTTCAACGCCGCGACGAGCGCTGGATGCAGTGGCTGCGCAGCGAAGTGGAACACAGCGACGACAGCGGCCAGCGCCTGCTGGAGCTGTTCAGCGCGCTCAAGCGCTGGTTCGGCTCGGCGGACTTTCGCGGCTGCGCCTTTATCAACACCAGCGGTGAAACCGGCGACGCCCAGGACCCGGTGCGCCTGTTGGCCAAGGCCCATAAACGCAAACTGTTCGATTACGCACTCGAACTGTGCCAAGCACATGGCACTCCCGACCCGGAGCAGCAGGCCGCGCAACTGCTGATCCTGATCGATGGTGCCATTACCGTCGCCCTGGTCATGGGTGATTCAACAGCTGCCGATAATGCGCAATGCATGGCGCGGACCTTACTGCAACTTTGAACTCACAGACCAGGCAACTTTCGACCCAACCTTAATTACTTTGAGGAGCCGCCCATGTCAGCCCAAGAAGACGTCCGTCCACCCCTGCCGCCGTTTACCCGCGATTCGGCCATCGAAAAAGTCCGCCTGGCGGAAGACGGCTGGAACTCCCGCGACCCACAACGCGTGTCTCTGGCCTACACCCTGGATACGAACTGGCGCAACCGCGCCGAATTTGCCCATAACCGCGAAGAAGCCAAGCAGTTCCTGAGCCGCAAATGGGCCAAGGAGCTGGATTATCGACTGATCAAGGAATTGTGGGCCTTCACCGATAACCGCATCGCGGTGCGCTATGCCTATGAATGGCACGATGATTCGGGTAACTGGTTTCGCTCGTACGGCAATGAGAACTGGGAGTTCGACGAGAACGGCTTGATGGCCAACCGCTTTGCCTGCATCAACGATATGCCGATCAAAGAGAACGAGCGCCAGTTCCATTGGCCGCTGGGGCGGCGCCCGGATGACCATCCAGGCCTGTCAGAGCTGGGGCTATAACCCCGACTCTGCAGACCGAATGAGATCCAATGTGGGAGCTGGCTTGCCTAAGAAAGCGGTGGTGCAGTAACAGATTCAGCGCCTGAAACACCGCCTTCGCAGGCAAGCCAGCTCCCACACTTGGATCGCAGGGCATCAATTGGATCAGCGTCTGCTGTCAGCCCCACGTACGTTTAGTCCTGATTCAGCCCAACCCGATACAACACGCCGTCATCCTCATCGGTCAGCACATACAGAAAGCCATCCGGCCCCTGCCGCACATCGCGAATTCGCGCTTTCAATTCGCCCAACAAGCGTTCTTCGTGGATCACCTTGTCCCCCTCGAACTGCAACCGAATCAGCTCTTGGCTGGCCAGCGCGCCGATAAACAGGTTGTGCTGCCATGCCTTGAATCGGTCGGCGTCGTAGAACGCCATGCCACTGATGCCCGGCGATTTCTCCCAGACATGATGGGGCGCCACTGTGCCCTCTGCCGTTTTGCCCTTGGCTTCCGGAATCGGCAGCAGGGAATAGTTGATGCCATGGGTTGCCAACGGCCAACCGAAGTTCTTGCCGCGCTCGATGATATTGACTTCGTCGCCGCCACGGGGCCCGTGTTCATGTTCCCAGATCGTGCCGCTCCAGGGGTTCAGGGCCAGCCCCTGAGGGTTACGCTGCCCGTAGGACCAGATCTCCGGACGCACGCCGGGTTGACCGACGAAAGGGTTGTCGTCCGGCACGCGCCCATCCGGGTAGATGCGCACCACTTTACCTTGCAGCTTGTCCAGGTCCTGGGCCGTGGGGCGGTCGTTGTTCTCCCCGAGAGTCACGAACAGGTAGCCATCACGGTCGAAGGCCAAGCGCGAGCCAAAGTGGTTGCCAGTAGACAGCTTGGGCTCCTGGCGCAGTATCACCTTGAAGTCCTCCAAGCCGCTCAAGTCGGCCGCCAAACGCCCACGCCCTACGGCTGTGCCGGCCTTTCCACCCTCGCCGCCGCCTTCGGCGTACGACAGGTAAACCAGGCGGTCTTGCTTGAAGTCTGGCGACAGCACCACATCCAGCAACCCACCCTGCCCTTTGGCCCATACCTGCGGCACGCCCTTCAAGGGCGCAGACAGCTTGCCGTCCGGGCTCACAAAACGCAGGTTTCCAGGCAGTTCGGTCACCAGGAAACCTTGCTGGTCGGGCAAAAACGCCAGTGCCCACGGATGGTCAAGGCCCTTGGCAACCGGCGTGGCGGTGATGCTGCCTTGCTCGCTGGGGAACTGTTGGCTATCGGCGGCATACGCCGCGCTCAACGGCAGTAACGCGCTGGCGCACAGGGCGGCTAGCAGGGTTTTACTTACAAACATAAGGCGAAATCCTTAGCGGCGATTGCCGTTGGCATCATAGGTGGGCGCTTTGGGTGCGGTGGCTGGTCGGCTGGGGGCCGCCTCCTGCTTGGGGTAGCGGTTGCCGATGCCGCCGTTTTCCAGCGTCGGCCGCGGGTTTGCCGGGACAGGCTGGATACTGCGAACCGCCGGTGCATTGGGCTGGGTGCCCTGCATGCTATTGGGGTTGGCCCGGTGAATAGGGCCGTAGTCGCTACGCCCTGGCAGATTTTGCGCCTGGGCCAATGGCGCAAGGGCCAGGCCCAGCGCCAATGCTGAAAGATGACGTACACAACGGTTCATGGCCAAACCTCTCTATGCCAAGTACTACGTGCTTTCGATAACACGCTACGCCGTGGGTTCGCGTTGTGACACTAAATAGTTTCTCATCAGGTGTAACACGATCTGTCCGAGCATCTATCCGCCGAAACTTTTGCCGTGCTCTGCGAGTCACCAGCACACAGGCTCTTCGTTGAGGAATAACACCTATGCCACGGGCAATCTGGAAAGGCGCCATCAGTTTCGGCTTGGTTCACATCCCGGTATCGCTGGTCTCGGCGACCTCTTCACAAGGCGTCGACTTCGACTGGCTGGACAAGCGCAGCATGGACCCGGTGGGCTATAAGCGCATCAACAAAACCACCGGCAAGGAAGTCACCAAAGACAATATCGTCAAGGGCGTGGCCTTTGAAAAAGGACGCTATGTGGTGCTCAGCGAAGACGAAATTCGCTCGGCACACCCCAAGTCCACCCAGACCATCGAAATCATCGCCTTCGTCGCCAGCGACCAGATCCCCCTGCAAAACATCGACACGCCCTACTTTCTCGCCCCGGATAAACGCGGCGGCAAGGTCTATGCATTGCTGCGCGAAGCGCTGAAAAAAACCGGCAAGGTCGCCCTGGCCAATGTGGTGCTGCACACCAAGCAGCATCTGGCTGCGTTGATGCCGCTGGAGTCGGCGCTGGTGCTGGTCATGCTGCGCTGGCCCGCCGAAGTGCGCAGCCTGGATGAGTTGGAGTTGGGCAGCGATGTGACAAAGCCGACCCTGGCCAAAGGTGAATTGGACATGGCCAAGCGCCTGGTGGAAGACATGAGCGCCGATTGGCAGCCCGATGAGTACCGTGACAGCTTCCAGGACAAGATCAGGGCGCTGGTGGCGAAGAAGGCCAAGGCCGGCAAGATCGAAGATGTGGAAACGGCCGAAGGCGGCGAAGAGCGAAAATCCGCGGATGTCATCGACCTGACGGAACTGCTCAAACGCAGCCTGGCGGGTAAACCTGCGGCGAAAAAGAGCGCCGCGAAAAAGTCCAATAACAAGGCCTCTTGAGCCTGCCATTGACGGGAGAACGACATGGCAAAGCCCCTGAGCGAGTACAACCGCAAGCGCGATTTCAAGATCACCGCCGAACCTGCAGGCAGCTCACCCGCCAGCAAACGTAACGCTTCGGCCCTGAGCTTTGTGATTCAAAAGCATGATGCGCGCAACCTGCATTACGACTTTCGCCTGGAACTGGATGGCGTGCTGTTGAGCTGGGCGGTGCCCAAGGGCCCAAGCCTGGACCCGAGCCAGAAACGCCTGGCGGTGCATGTTGAAGACCACCCACTGAGCTATGGCAGTTTCGAGGGCAGTATCCCCACCGGCCAATACGGTGCGGGGGATGTAATCGTGTGGGACCGAGGCATCTGGCAACCCCACGATGACCCGCGCAAAGCCTACGCGGCGGGTAAACTCAAATTCACCTTGGTGGGTGAGAAACTCTCCGGTGATTGGGCGCTGGTACGTACCCGCCTCAAGGGCAGCGGTGACAAGGAGCAGTGGCTGTTGATCAAGGAAAACGATCAGCAGGCGCGCCCGGCCTCTGAGTTCGATATTGTCGAGGCCGAGCCCGCCAGCGTGCTCAGCGACGCGGTCGTGGGCAAGCCAAAAGCCAAGGCCAAGGCCAAACCCAAGGCCGCGCCAAAAGCCAAAGCGCCCAAGCGCAACGCTGCGCTGCCTGACGAGTTTGCCCCCCAACTGGCAACCTTGGTCGACCGCGCCCCCGAGGGTGATTGGCGCTACGAAATCAAGTTCGACGGCTACCGCATCATGGCGCGCATTCGCGACGGTGAAGTGCGCCTGTTCACCCGCAACGGCCACGACTGGACCGAGCGCCTGCCGCGTCAGTGCAAAGCCTTGCAAGCGCTCAAGCTCAAAGACAGTTGGCTGGATGGCGAAGTGGTCAGCCTCAATGGCGACGGGCTGCCGGATTTCCAGGCGCTGCAAAACGCATTCGATATCGGCCGCAGCCTGGACATCGTCTATTACCTGTTCGATGCACCCTTTTTGAATGGCCGCGACCAGCGCGAAGACCCGGTCGAGGAGCGTCGGGCTGCGCTTAAATCCGCACTGTCCGCCAGCCGAAGCAAACTGCTGCGCTTCTCCGAAGCCTTTGCCGCCAGCCAGCGCGATATTTTCGAGAGCGCCTGTGACCTGTCGCTCGAAGGCGTGATCGGCAAGCGCGCCGGCAGCCCCTACGTGTCGCGGCGCAGTGCCGACTGGATCAAGCTCAAATGCCGCCTGCGCCAGGAGTTCGTGATTGTCGGCTACACCCGCCCCCAAGGTTCGCGCAGCGGCTTTGGGGCGCTGCTGCTGGCGGTCAACGATGACACCGGCCTGGTCTATGCCGGGCGCGTGGGCACGGGCTTTGATCAGGCGGCGCTGAAAACCATCTATGCCAAGCTCACGCCGCTCGAGCGCAAGGACTCGCCACTGCAAAAGCCATTGACCAGTGCCCAGGCCCGCGGCGTGCATTGGGTTGAGCCGAGCCTGGTAGGCGAAGTGCAATTTGCCGAATGGACCCGTGAAGGCGTGGTGCGCCAGGCCGCGTTTGTGAGCCTGCGCACCGACAAGCCAGCCTCGCAGATCATTCATGAACAGCCGCGCGCGGCCAAGTCGGTCAAGGCACCGCAGGCATCGAAAGCCGGTAAAGCGCAGGCAACGGTGAAGAACGTGAAAATCACTCACCCCGAGCGCATTATCGACAAGCACAGCGGCACGCAAAAACAGCAATTGGCACAGTTCTACACCGATATCAGCGAATGGATCCTGCCCTTTCTGCGCGCACGTGCCGTGTCCCTGCTGCGCGCGCCGGAAGGGATCGAAGGTGAGCAGTTCTTCCAGAAACACTCAGAGCGCATGGCAATCCCCCACATCAAGCAATTGGACCCGGCGCTGGATCCAGGCCATGCGCGCCTGATGGAAATAGACAGCGTGGAAGCCCTGGTCGGCGCGGTGCAAATGGGTACGGTCGAGTTTCACACCTGGGGCGCTACCGCAGACAAGATTGAAACGCCCGACCTGTTCGTGCTCGATCTCGATCCGGACCCGACCTTGCCCTGGAAAGCCATGCTGGAAGCGGCCCAACTGACTCTGTCGGTACTTGATGAGCTGGGCTTGCAGGCTTTCGTCAAAACCAGCGGCGGCAAGGGCCTGCACTTGATCGTGCCATTGGCCCGGCGCGATAACTGGGACACCGTCAAGGCATTCGCCAAAGCCATTGCCCAATTCATGACCCGCCAACTGCCCGAACGCTTTACCGCCACCAGTGGCCCCAAGAACCGCGTGGGCAAGATCTTTATCGATTACCTGCGTAACGCCCGCGGCGCCAGTACCGTGGCGGCGTATTCAGTGCGGGCACGCCCGGGCTTGCCAGTGTCGGTGCCGGTGAGTCGAGAGGAGTTGAAAGGATTGCGCGGCGCCCAACAGTGGACAGTGGCGAACCTGCACCAACGGTTGCAGGCCTTGAAGGACGACCCGTGGGCGGGGTATGCCAATCGGCAGAAGATCAGCAAAAAAATGTGGGACAAGTTGGGCGCGCAACCCCCTGGGTGATCCGCGCCCTGAGCCAGGTCAGATAAGAATGAAGATCAGCGCCAGACCGGCAAAGATCGCCCACTTTTCCAGGTAGTAGCGCGTGCGGTTGCGCTTTTTGAGCTCCTTGCCACGCAGGCGAATCTTGTACAGCCGGGTGAAGGCACGGTTGAGGCCGCCGGTCTTGTCACCCTCATCGTTGGGCGAACCTGCGGCCGCCATCACATTGCGGCTAAACCAGCGATTGAACGCAGCCGCCCAGCGGTACTTCATCGGCCGTTCGATATCACAGAACAGTATGATGCGGTTCTGTTGGGTGGTGTTTTCCGCGTAGTGAATGTAGGTCTCGTCGAACATCACCGGCTCGCCGTCGCGCCAGTAATAGCTTTCGCCGTCCACGTTGATGTAGCAGCCTGGATCGTTAGGCGTATCCAGCCCCAGGTGATAGCGGTACGAGCCCGCATACGGGTCGCGGTGACGCACCAGCTTGGAGCCCGGAGGCAGTTCGGCGAACATCGCGGCCTTGATCGAGCCGATGCTTTGCACCAGCTCGGTGGTGCGTGGGCACAGCTTCATCGCCGAGGGGTGACTGTCGCCGTACCACTTGAGGTAGAAACGCTTCCAGCCGGTCTTGAAGAACGAGTTGAACCCTACGTCGTTGTATTGCTCCGAGCGTTTGATCTCACCCGCCCGCATCAGATTCTGGCCTTCTTCGCGGATCTCTTCCCAGTGCTCCTGCAATGGGCTCAGGTCTGGAAAGTCGCTGGGCGAAAGGTAGGGACGGCTGGGCTGCTTGGAGAACAGGTACAGGAAACAGTTGATCGGCGCCAGGAACGTCGAGTGATCACTAAGCTGGCGACCCAGCTTGTGTCGCACCCGACCACGCAGGTGTACATACGCAATGGAAGCAACGTAGAGAGCAACAATGATGAGTTTCAAGGGATTCGTCACACGTCAGGGAGAGAACAGGCTGCTCCTGCGGGCCCACAACGGCCGAGGATGGATAAGCAGCACCTGAAATCACAATTCACATACAGGTGACACGGCCGGCGGGATAACCGCCTGCGTGCGACCATTGGCAGTTATTTAGCCACACTTTGTAACCAAAGGTTAACTAAGAATTGTGAAAAGCTGTCTATTGAGTGTGCTGGGGGTAGGAGCAGGCAGGCCCTTGAGCCTGCCTGTTTGAGGGCGTTTGAAGGGTTAAAGCGGCGAATCTTTACCCTCGCGGCGATCCCCTAATGCCGTATAGGGCACGGCCTGAGTGCGGCTGCGAACGAAGTAGCGGATCAGCGCAATCATCAGGCCCAGCAACAGGCCACCAACGAGGCTCAACGCGATAACCAGCGGCTTTTTCGGCTTGATCGGCGACAGAGGCTCCTGGGCTCGACGGTCAATGGTCACCAGCTTGAGGTTGCTCATATCGATATTCAAACCACGCAACCTGGCGACTTCAGCGCGAAGCGGCTCGACGTCCTGCAAGAAGATGTCTTCATTGCCCCGCTTGCGCAGTACCTCAACCTCGCGGTTGCTTTCCAACAGTTGCAAGTCTTTGCCGATCTCGGCAATGCGCGGGTTGGTGAAATCGTCGCTGGTACGCTGCTGCAATGCAGCGCGTTCGGCTTCCAGCGCCTCGGTCCCCATGAAATACAGCGGAATCTTCTGGTTGTTCACCTCGGTCCGCATGACCTGGCTCGAACCTGTGCGGGTGGAGTCGGCCATAGAGGACGGCGTTGTTGGTGTACGAATGCCCATGGACTTGGCAATGCTGATCGCTTCGGCCAACTCGGCCAAGCGGTTGGTGCGCTCCATCTTCATTTGCAAGCGCAAAGCGCTGAGCTCGTCCTGCAATTGGGCACGCTTGAGCCGGTCAGCTTCCAGCAACTTGGCGATTTTCGATTCTTTATCGGTATCGTAATTGGCGCGGGCAGCGTCGATCTTGCCCTTGAGCTCGCTCAAGCGGTTATTGACGATAACCTTCAGGTCGGCACCCACCTGCTGACGCTCGGCGGCGATGGCGTAGTCCACAAAACCGTTGAGGATCGCAACACCATCGACGTCGGTCGGGTATTGCAACTCCAGACGGATATAACTGCTCAACGAATCGGATTTCTTGGGGTCGGGCAGAATCAGATTGACGGAATTGCGGTTGAACGCCTCAAAGCTCTGCTCAAGGGTTTGCCCCGGTTTCTTGAACGCCTTGAACAACTCCTCATGATCCTTGAAGAACCCCAGGCGCGCATCATAGGAATCCAACTGCGCGCCCACCTTGAGCAGCGCATCGGCAGGCGGCAACTTATACACTTCCGAACGGTTCAAGGCGTCCAACTCGTTGATAGCCGCAGGCCGTAACACACTGCTGACCTCATAGGTCTTGGGTGCCAGGAAGGCATAACCTGCGCCTAATACCCCGGCCAGAAGCGTACACCCGACCACCAGCTTTTTTTGTCGCCAGATGGCGTGAAACAATTCAAATAAATCAATTTCATCAGACGCTGCGGAAGGCGGAAGCGGGGAAGTACGATTCAAAATAAGAACACCTTAAAATAATACTAAAAGGCCATCATTCTCAGAAGTCTGAATGACTTCAAAAATCAGGGACAACGCCCTGGATACGGCAGACCAGTGGCGATGTGACCACTCAGTCCCCTGAAATATCCCACAAACTTAGGGATTATTTCGGTTTCATTTCGGTGAGTAAGCCAAATCACACAGCCATGTCAGACTGATCTGGCTGCAAGCGTAGTCAATCCAACATGAAAAAGCTGTCAAATACCTGTCTTATAAAGAAAAAAATTTCGCCTTCATGGGGGACAGTGGCAGCCTCAAGACAATTGAACATTTTTTTGAACAGCAATAAGGAGTTTGCATGTCACCGCTTTCAGCCTCGGACTTTCACGCACTGCAAGGCAAATGGGAACAAACAGCCCTTGAAGACAGTGGCGTGCTCAACCCCGTGGATGCTCACAGCGCACCGGGAGCAATGACGACAATTGCGGGGGATCGCTTCGAAGTGACCACGGTCAATGGCGAAATATTATTGGCGGGGCGGTTCGTACTGGACGCCAGTACTACGCCCAAAAGCATCACCTGGACGGACGCCATCGGCGAAGATGCAGGCAAGCAACTCCCCGCCAGTTACCGGCTCGACGGCGATGATTTTGTGTTTATCGCAGCGGATGAGGGCATGCCCAGGCCCACTGTATTCAGCACCGGCCCAGGGCAAACCATGCGCACCTTCGTGCGGCGCTCTTGATCAAATGTGGGAGCTGGCTTGCCTGCGATAGCGGTGGGTCAGTCAACTAATCTGTCACTGATACACCGCTATCGCAGGCAAGCCAGCTCCCACAGGTTTGAACGCGGGGCGTCAGGCAGATAGGCGGTGGCTGGCAGGCCGTTACGGGAGCAAGCTCCCTCGGCACAGGTGGACACATAAGACGTGATTATCCGATTTGATCACGGCATTTTCACAAGGCCTTCACTTTTCGACCTATAGGGTGAAGCCTACCTACTCCAGTGAATCCCTTGGCCCGCCTTCTCCTCGCGGGCCTTTTTTTGCGTGTGCAAACCTTGATCAGCCATCACGCCTGATCGCTGTCATGGTAAAGCACAGGGGCAGTTGCGCGGCCTGATGCTCATATTGATCGTAGAGTTCTTCCCGGTTGGAATGCGGGTATTCCTGCAAATGAGCGATCTGCAACTGCGCTGCGATAGCCCCGCTGACGACACTGCCCAGGGTATGTACATACCAATAGGAGGTCGGCCCGGGCCGCTCATCCTTCCCTTCATAGATAATTGCCTCCTGCAGCACAAAGGGTTCACGCTGGAAGTAAGAACTGGCAGGCAGCATAGGGTTGGCCCCACAGGGGTCAAACATCTCAAGAAAGGGATGGGTTTCGTACATGACCAACGTACCGCCGGGCTTCAGCACACTGGCAACCTGGCGCATGAACAACGCCACATCCGGCATCCAGCCCAGCACGCCGATGGTCACCAGGGCAATATCGAACCGTGCCTGCAAACGCTCGGGCAAATGGTGGATATCGGTCTCAATGAACTCAGGGCTGTGTGGCGAGGCCTCGGCCAACTCCCGCGCCTGTTCAAGAAACGCCCGGGATTGATCAACCCCCACCACCGAACGGGCGCCCAAGCCATACAACGAAAGGCTTTCGCGCCCGTTGTTGCAGCACAATTGCACCACGTCCTTGCCCACCACGCCTACCTCTTGCAGCAAGGTGGTGATGGTCGGGTCAAGGCAGGAAAAATCAGGCTCGGCTACCGAGTCCAGCAGTGCCGCCCAGGTCGCGGTGTCTTTATGCAACCCGGCGGATTCGTCCCAGGCATTTCTATTGCTGGCGATCGCCTCTTGCGCTGAGGGCATGTCCATTGCTTCTCCAGAAATTCATTCCAGTGGGCTTCGGAAAGTAAATTAAATGCGCGCAGGAGGAAACCCTGGCCCACCGCGAAACTTATCACCCAGCCCACCAGTCATTAATTCAACGCGTGTTCAGCCCCTGAACGCCGCTCTTGAAGGTCGCATCGTGGCCCGTCATTCAGACCTGCGCATCGCTTTATCCCTGGACAGCCTGAACTTCTTTCTCGCCGATGTGCGCGACGGTCTCGGACCGTACCTGGCGATCTACCTGCTGGCCGTGCATCAATGGGAGCCGGCCAGCATTGGCGTGGTCATGACCCTCGCAGGCATCGCTGCCTTGCTGACCCAAGGCCCCGCGGGTGCGTTGATCGACCGCACTCGCAGCAAACGTGCGGTGGTCGCCCTGGCCGCGCTGTTGGTGACGGGCAGTTGTCTGATGCTGCCCTTTGTCAGTTCATTTGGCTGGGTGGCGTTGACCCAGGCCGCCAGCGCCGTAGCAGCCTCTGTCTTTGCCCCAGCAATTTCCGCCATTTCGCTGGGGATCACCGGGCCGCGTGCCTTCACCCGGCGTACCGGGCGCAACGAGACTTTCAACCATGCCGGCAATGCCGTGGCCGCATTGCTGGCCGGCGGGCTGGCCTACCTGTTCGGGCCGGTGGTGGTGTTCTACCTGATGGCGTTTATGGCCGTCGCCAGTGTCATTGCGGTAAGTTGCGTGCCGGCCGAGGCGATTGACCATGAGGTCGCCCGTGGTTTTGATCCGGCCCATCACACCGACCACGAACAGCCCTCGGGCCTGAAAGCATTGCTGGCCAACCAACCGCTGCTACTGTTTGCCATCTGCTGCGCACTGTTTCACCTGGCCAATGCCGCGATGCTGCCGCTGGTCAGCCAGAAACTGGCGCAGATCAATCTGCAGATGGCCACCCCGCTGACGTCAGCCTGCATTGTCGCCGCACAGTTGGTGATGGTGCCGATGGCCTGGCTGGTCGGGCTCAAGGCCGATATCTGGGGGCGCAAGCCACTGCTGCTTGCCGGTTTCCTGATACTGCCGTTGCGTGGCGTGCTCTATACCCTATCCAGCGACCCATATTGGTTGGTAGCCGTGCAGATGCTCGACGGTATCGGCGCTGGTATTTTCGGCGCCCTGTTCCCGGTAATCGTCAAGGACCTTACCCAAGGCACTGGCCGCTTCAACGTCAGCCTGGGCGCCCTCTCCACCGTATTCGGCCTGGGCGCGGCACTCAGTAACAGCCTGGCCGGTTTCGTGGTGCAGCAGGCTGGCTACAACGCGGCCTTCCTGACGTTGGCAGCGGTTGCAGCCGCTGCCTTGATGCTGTTGTGGCTGGCTATGCCTGAGACATTGGCAAAACCATCCTTCGCTCGCCATACAACTGTCGCCTGACATATGCGACAATGCGCGCCAAATTCCAACACACATCCCCAATTTTGTGTTCAGCGACCGGGTTTCGCGCCTTGATGTCGCTGTTGACGCATGCCTGAAGGCACCTGCCGTCACGCTCGCAACCCATTGATAGGTAAAGTAATTGATCTCCACAGCTAACATCACCATGCAGTTCGGCGCCAAGCCGCTCTTCGAGAACGTCTCGGTCAAGTTCGGCGCCGGCAACCGCTATGGTCTGATCGGTGCCAACGGTTGCGGCAAGTCGACCTTCATGAAAATCCTCGGTGGCGACCTCGACCCGTCCGGCGGCCAGGTCATGCTGGAGCCGAATGTGCGCTTGGGTAAACTGCGCCAGGACCAGTTCGCCTACGAAGAATTCACCGTGCTCGACACCGTGATCATGGGCCACGAGGAGCTGTGGAAGGTCAAGGCCGAACGCGACCGCATCTACTCGCTGCCGGAAATGAGCGAAGAAGACGGCATGGCCGTGGCCGAGCTGGAAACCGAGTTCGCCGAGATGGACGGCTACACCGCCGAATCCCGCGCCGGCGAGCTGCTGCTGGGCCTGGGTATTCCCCTGGAACAGCATTTCGGCCCGATGAGCGAAGTGTCCCCCGGCTGGAAGCTGCGCGTACTGCTGGCCCAGGCGCTGTTCTCCGACCCGGAAGTGCTGTTGCTCGACGAACCGACCAACCACTTGGACATCAACACTATCCGCTGGCTGGAAAACATCCTGACCCAGCGCTCCAGCCTGATGATCATCATCTCTCACGACCGTCACTTCCTGAACAGCGTGTGCACCCACATGGCTGACCTGGACTACGGCGAGCTGCGCCTGTTCCCGGGCAACTACGACGAGTACATGACCGTGGCGACCCAGTCCCGCGAGCAATTGCTGTCGGACAACGCCAAGAAGAAAGCGCAGATTTCCGAACTGCAATCCTTCGTCAGCCGCTTCTCGGCCAACGCCTCGAAAGCCAAGCAGGCGACCTCCCGTGCCAAGGCGATCGACAAGATCCAGCTGGCCGAAGTCAAGCCGTCGAGCCGTGTGAGCCCGTTCATCCGTTTCGAGCAGAACAAAAAGCTGCACCGCCAGGCGGTCATGGTCGAAAAAATGGCCAAAGGTTTCGACGGCAAGCCGTTGTTCAAGGACTTCAGCTTCCAGGTTGAAGCGGGCGAGCGCGTGGCGATCATCGGCCCCAACGGTATCGGCAAGACCACCCTGCTGCGCACCCTGGTCAACGAACTGACCCCGGACGCCGGCAGCATCAAGTGGACCGACGCCGCCGAACTGGGCTACTACGCCCAGGACCACGCCCACGACTTCGAAGACGACGTGAGCCTGTTCGACTGGATGGGCCAGTGGACCCAAGGCGAGCAAATGATTCGCGGCACCCTGGGTCGTATGTTGTTCTCCAACGACGAGATCCAGAAGTCGGTCAAAGTGATCTCCGGTGGTGAACAAGGTCGCATGCTGTTCGGCAAGCTGATCCTGCAAAAGCCCAACGTGCTGATCATGGACGAACCAACCAACCACTTGGACATGGAATCCATCGAGGCGCTCAACCTGGCGCTGGAGAACTACCCGGGCACGCTGATCTTCGTCAGCCACGACCGCGAGTTCGTATCGTCCCTGGCCACCCGCATCATCGAGTTGAGCCCAAGCGGCGTGATCGACTTCAGCGGCACCTATGACGACTACCTGCGTAGCCAGGGTGTGGTGTTCTAAGAACAGCACTTAGCTGCAAGCAAAAGCCCTGTCCCTGTGACAGGGCTTTTTTGCATACGCTCTACTACTGTAGGAGCGAGCTTGCTCGCGAAAAACCTGAGGACGCCGCGCAGAATCAGGCAACCCGCGTTATCGTTGACGTTCTTCGCGAGCAAGCTCGCTCCTACAGTAATGCGGGATATGCCATGATGCTTTACCGCCCGCCAGCGATTGAGTACTCATGCCTGCCGCCCCCTCCTCCCTGTCGATCACCCTGCAGATCGTTTCCATCGTTTTCTACACTTTCATTGCCTTTATCTGCATCGGCCTGCCGATAGCGGTGATTCCAGGCTATGTGCACGAGCAACTGGGTTTCAGCGCCGTGGTGGCCGGGGTGACCATCGGTTCGCAGTACCTGGCCACGCTGCTCAGCCGTCCGATGGCCGGGCGGATGTCGGATAACGTCGGTACCAAACGCGCGATCGTGCTGGGCCTGGCCGGCATTCTGATCAGCGGTGTACTGACCTTTATCGCCACGCTGCTGGAAAGTCTGCCGAGCTTGAGCCTGGGTATTCTGATCGCCGGTCGCCTGTTACTCGGCGTGGCCCAGGGCCTGATTGGCGTGGGGACCATCAGTTGGTGCATGGGCGCGGTGGGCGCCGAGCACATCGCACGCTCGATTTCCTGGAATGGCATCGCCTCCTACGGCGCGATTGCGATTGGTGCGCCACTTGGCGTGGTGATGGTGGCTGATTACGGCTACACCAGCCTCGGTCTTGCCCTGACGGTGTTGGCGGCGTTGGGCCTGGTGCTGATCCGCAATAAACCGTCGGTGCCGGTGGTACGTGGCGAGCGGCTGCCGTTCTGGGCGGTGTTCGGGCGTATCGCACCATTCGGCGCCAGCCTGTGCCTGGCTTCGATTGGCTACGGCACGTTGACGACCTTTATCACCCTGTATTACCTGAATCGTGGCTGGGCCGGTGCGGCGTATTGCCTGACGGTATTTGGTGTGTGCTTTATTCTCTCGCGCCTGGTGTTTATCTCAGCCATCAGCCGGTTTGGCGGGTTCACCGCCGCCATCGCCTGCATGCTCATCGAAACCCTGGGCCTGACGCTGCTGTGGCTGGCACCGTCTACCAGCGTGGCCTTGATCGGCGCAGGGTTGACCGGTTTTGGTTTGTCACTGGTTTACCCGGCGCTCGGCGTGGAAGCTATCAAGCAAGTGCCGGACAGCAGCCGCGGCGCGGGGCTGAGTGCGTATGCGGTATTTTTCGACCTGGCCCTGGCGATCGCCGGGCCGTTGATGGGCGCCGTGGCGTTGAATCTTGGCTACGGCTGGATATTCTTCTGCGCCGCGTTGCTGTCGGTCAGCGCGCTCGCCCTGACCGTACTGCTCAGGCGCCGCGCCTACTGATCAGCCGTCTGCAGGCCGGCACGCGTTGCCTCACCGAGGGTGCGACTGAAAAAGCGCCCGGCCTCGGAGACCATATCGCGGTGAATCCCTTCACGGTCGACACCATCGGCATCGGTGCAGATGCCCGGCATTGTCGCCAGTTGATCACTGTCGCACGGGGCCATGAATACAAAGTGCCCTGCCCCGGCCAACAGCTTGAAGTCCGGCGGCTCTGGCAGTTTGCGCGCCAGGGCGGCGGCGTTTTTGTCCACTGCCACCAACTGGTCGCCATCGCCACTGTAGAGCAGCACTGGCACATGCACGTCCGCCAGGGTATGGCGGCCAAACATCAAGCTCAGCGGCGCCATCAGCATCAACGCATGGATGCGCGGGTCAGCCTGGGGTTGCAAGTCGTCGCGATCAACCACCAACTCGCCCTTGGTGGTGCACGCGTCGCGGTCTTCGGGGCGTTCCTGGCAGTAGCGACGCAGGCGCTCGAAATCAGGCTTGGCGCCTGCCAGAATCAATGCCGTCTCGCCACCGGCTGAATATCCGATGACACCAATCTGATCGACATCGACAAAGGGCGACAGCATCGGATCGGCCAGGGTGGCGGTGATCGCCTGGGATATCTGGATCGGCCGGCCATACAGATTACTCACGGTGCCCAGGCGGCTGTGGTCCTTATAGTTGTCGCCGGGATGCAGGACCGCCACCACTACGAACCCCTTACGCACCAGTGACGTAGCCAGGTCGTGCAGGGCCAGGGGCGTGCCGGTGTTGCCGTGGGACAGCATCAGCATCGGAAAACGGCCGATAGCAACCTTGGCATCTTCACTGGCCGCGACCTGATAGGCGCCCAGCGGCGTGGTGCGTTCGGTATCGGTGGAAGGGTAAAACGCGATGGCCTTCATCGGCTGCGAATCCAGCGGGTCGAGCACACTCATGCGATGAAACCCCACACTCCAATGGGGGTGCGATGCCGGTGCGGCGTGCACTGAAACCAGGCTGCCCAACAGCGAAAGTACCAAAACAGCACAAAGACGCATCATGGGGACGTCCACCTTTGCTGCACAAGAACCGGCCTGTCGAATAAAAAGTCCAGGGTATCGCAGGGATGTGTGCATAACCTGGGCCACAACGAAAAAACTCCGTACCCCGCTCGCGTTCAGGCGATCAGAGTACAGAGTTTAGGCGCTCGGTTTCAGAATGAAACCGAGGACAGGGCAAATTTACATAAGCCTTACGCAGCGGCGAACAGTTGCTCGTTGATGCGCACGTTGGCGTCGCTCATGGCTTTGCTGCGCACTTCATCACCGTAGGCCAGGCCTTCAGCGCGCACGATCTCAATGTCGGTGATGCCCAGGAAGCCGAACAGCAGTTTCAAGTAGCCTTCGTGGGCAGCGCCCGAGGCTTGGTCGGCATGCAGGCCGCCGGCGGTGGAGACAATAATGACTTTCTTGTTGCCGCACAGGCCTTCAGGGCCGGCTTCGGAGTAACGGAAGGTCTGGCCGGCCACTGCGATGCGGTCGATCCAGGCTTTCAATTGGGTTGGGATGGTGAAGTTGTACATCGGCGCACCGACTACCACAGCATCGGCGGCGAGGAATTCAGCCAGCGACGATGCACTCAGTTCAGCCTCGTGCTTTTGCGCCGCATCGCGCAGTTCCGCAGCAGTGCCCAATGCGCCCAAGGTAGCGCCGGAGAAATGGTTGATGCCTTCGCTGGCGAGGTCGCGGTAGGTCACTTCCACACCCGGCTGCGCGGCTTGCCATGCCTTGACCACACCGGCGCTGAGCTGACGGGAGGCCGAGTTGTCGCCGAGGATGCTGGAATCGATGTGCAACAGTTTCATGATGGATCTCCGAGGTGGGATCGACAGTGGCGATCAGATGGTGGTGATGCTACGCATGAAACCAATGGTCGATAAGCCAGCTGAAATGCGATAGTTTGTCCCACTGACAGGACAATAGGCCCACCATGCAAGACCTCAACGACCTCTACTATTTCGCCAAAGTCGTCGAAGCCGGCGGTTTTGCTGCGGCTGGCCGGCTGCTCGGCATTCCCAAATCCAGGCTTTCACGGCGCATTGCCGAACTGGAAGACCGCCTGGGTGCACGCTTGCTGCAACGCACCACCCGGCAACTGACGCTCACCGCCGTCGGCGAACGCTACCTGCGCCACTGCCAGGCCATGCTGCTTGAAGCGGAAATGGCCGACGAGGCCGTGGCCAGTATGTCCAGCGAACCACGGGGGCGCTTGCGGGTCAGTTGCCCGGTGGGCCTGGCCCAGCAGATCCTGCCGGAGCTGGTAGCCGGTTTTTTGGCCGCGCACCCGTTGGTGCAGTTGGACATGACCCTGGTGAATCGCCGCGTCGACCTGGTGGCCGAAGGCATTGATGTAGCGCTGCGCGTACGCGAACTGGGCGACGAAGACCCGTTGCTGGTCACCAAACGCCTGCGCCAGGCGCATACCGTGCTGGTGGCCAGCCCCGTTTTCATGCGTGAGCGGCGGGTCGAAACCCTGGAAGACCTCAAGCAGTTGCCAATCCTTGGCGCACTCGAGGCGGACCGAATGGTGCACCAACGCATCATCGACCCCCAGGGCAATATGCACGAGCTAGTGATGGAGGCGCGCCTGGGCATCGAAGACTTTATCGTGCGCAAGGCCAGCGCAATGATGGGTGTGGGCTTTACGGTGCTGCCAATGATGTACTGCGAAGAAGAACTGGCCAGCGGCCGGCTGGTGCAACTGCTGCCGCAATGGTCATTGCCAGGCGGCTGGCTGCAGGCGGTCTACCCGCACCGGCGCGGCGTGCTGCCGGCCATCCGGGCCTGGATCGACTATCTGGAAGAAGGCTTCAAAGGCTGTGGAGATCGGCTGTTATGAGCATGACGGAAGAACAAGTCGCACGTTTCTGCCTGAGCCTGCCAGGCGCACGGGAAGACTATAAATGGGGTGGCGTGCGGGTGTTCTCGGTTGCTGGCAACAAGATGTTCGCCTTGCAGAACCTGCGCGGTGAGTCGCTGGCCTTCAAGGTCGACAAAGAACTGTTCCTGGGTCACGTCGACCGCCCGGGCATTCACCCGGCGCCTTACCTGGCGAGGGCGCAGTGGGTCATCATGAACACGCCCTACCCTTTGGGCGCAGAGGAACTGCGTGGCCTGTTGCAGCGCTCCCACCAGTTGGTGGTGAGCAAGCTGCCCAAGCGCACACAGATTGGCTTGCGGCTAGAGGATTGACAGCAAGGTGCCGTCGAGGAACAGCTGGTCCAGCCAGAACACCTGGTGCAACAGCACAATCACCCAGAACAACACCTGGTAAGACACCTTGCGCGTCTTGTGCCGGAACACCTGTTGGGCGATCAACGCCCCCGGCCAACCGCCCGCCAACTCCACCGCATGCAGGATGTTTTCCGGGGTGCGCCAGCCTTCGGTCTGCGCCTTGCGCTTATCGCTCCAGTACAAGAAGAACGCCACCACGCTGACCACGCCATAGGCCATCAACGGAATTACCGTTTCGCCGCGGTACCACAGCAACGCAGAGCCCAGCAGCGGCGCGGCACACAGCAGTCCAAAGATCAGCGCCTTCAGGCGTGGGTGCTGGATAGTCATGGCTTGACCGCAGTCCAGTCGATCCAGCCGAACTGCCAGGTCGCCAGGATCACCAGGCCGAACGCAATGCGGTACCAGGCAAACGCCGCGTAGCTGTGGCTGGCGATGAACTTGAGCAGGGCCTTGACCGCAATCATGGCGAAGATGAACGAGGTGACAAAGCCAATGGCGAACACCGGCAGGTCCGCGGGCTGGAACAGGTCACGGTATTTATAGCCCGAGTACACCGCCGCACCGACCATGGTCGGCATCGCCAGGAAGAACGAGAACTCGGTAGCTGTCTTGCGCGACAGGCCGAACAACAGGCCGCCGATGATCGTTGCACCGGAGCGCGAAGTGCCCGGGATCATCGCCAGACACTGGGCCAGGCCGACCTTGAGGGCGTCTTTCCAGGTGATGTCGTCGACGGTTTCAGCCCGCACTGCATGTTGGCGGCGCTCGGCCCACAACATGATCACGCCACCCACTACCAGGGCAGTCGCTACAGTGATCGGGTTAAACAGGTAGTGCTTGATCAGGTCGGCAAAAATCACCCCCAATACCACCGCCGGCAACACGGCGATGATCAGGTTGACGGTAAAGCGCCGGGCCTTGGGCTGGGTCGGCAGGCCAATGACCACGTCAAAGATCTTGCGTCGAAACTCCCAGACTACCGCCAGGATCGCGCCCAGCTGGATGATGATATTGAAGGCTTCGAAACGCTCGCCGCCAAAATTGATCAGGTCGGCGACGATGATCTGGTGGCCAGTGCTGGAGATCGGCAAGAACTCCGTAAGCCCCTCGACGATGCCGAGAATCAATGCCTGTATGGCGGTCCAAAAATCCATGCTGTCTCCAAAGGTCATGCGCGTGGCATGCCTCATAGTCTTTTTTAAGTTCACTGACGACGAGCGCACACAAGCGCCCGCGGTTGATTCTCAACGCCGGTCTGCAAAAATTCCGTGAAAAATCAGGCAGTACTCAGGTTTTTCGATTCCGGGCCGAAAGCCTATCAGACACGCCGGAAATCTCGAAGCAGCACCACAATTATAAAGAGCAGGGAGTGACAGGACGATGAACAGTTTGCGCAGCATGTCGATCAGCCGCCGCCTTTGGCTGATCCTGATAGTCGCCGTGTTGATGCTGCTGGCCTTGGGGCTGTTGATGCTCAACCAGATCCACGGCGACCTCTACCAGGCCAAGCGCCAGCAGACCCAGCACGTGGTACAGACCGCCAGTGGCGTACTCAGCTATTACCAGAACCTGGAGAAAACCGGCGTACTGACCCGTGACGCCGCGCAACAACAGGCCCTGAGCGCGGTGCGCGGCCTGCGTTATGACCACGATGATTACTTCTGGATCAACGACCTCACCCCCGTGATGATCATGCACGCGGCCAACCCCAAGCTCGACGGCCAGAACCTCTCGGCGATTCGCGACCCGGACGGTTTCGCCGTGTTCAACGAATTCGTGAGCCTGGCCAAGGCCAAGGGAGCCGGCATCGTCAACTACCGCTGGCCGAAGCCCGGCGCCGAAGCGCCGGTAGAGAAAACCTCGTACATCCAACTGTTCGAGCCCTGGGGCTGGATTATCGGCTCCGGGGTCTACGTGGACGATGTGCAGGCTGAATTCAGGGGCCAGGTGTGGAAAGCCTCGGCCATTGGCCTGGGCATTGCGTTGATGATGGCCGTGCTGGTGGTGTTGATCGCTCGCAGCATCGTGCAGCCGTTGCAGGCGGCGGTGAATGCCATGGGTAATATCGCCAGCGGCGAAAGCGACCTGACCCACAGCCTCGACACCCACGGTCGTGACGAACTGACCGCACTGGCCCAGCACTTCAATAGCTTCACCGCCAAGCTGCGCCAGGTTGTCGGCCAGTTGCAGGTGTGCGCGAGCGCCCTGGGCCAGTCGTCCACCGAGCTGGGCCACAACGCCAGCCAGGCCCATGACCGCAGCCAGCAGCAATCGCAGCAGATGGAACTGGTGGCCACCGCCATCAATGAAGTCACCTACGGCGTGCAGGACGTAGCGAAGAATGCCGAACACGCCGCCAGCGAAATGCGCGATGCCCAGGCCCAGGCACAACAGGGCCAGGTCAACATCGACGGCAGCTTGCAGCAGATCGACCAGCTCTCCACCACCATCAGCCAGGCTGTGGAGGTGATCCGCACACTCTCCAGCGAAAGCACGCAGATCGGCGGGGTACTGGAGGTGATCCGCTCCATCGCCGACCAGACCAACCTGCTCGCCCTCAACGCCGCCATCGAAGCCGCCCGCGCCGGGGAGCAAGGCCGTGGGTTTGCGGTGGTCGCCGATGAGGTGCGACTGCTGGCCCAGCGCACGCAGAAATCCACCGCCGAGATCCAGGTAATGATCGAGCGCCTGCAAGGCCACTCGGAAGCGGCGGTCAAGGTCATCAGCGACAGCCACAGCGCCTCGCAACTGACCATCGAGCAAGCCGGCCAGGCCGGTGCAAGCCTCACCGCCATCGGCCAGGCACTGCACAACCTCAACGGCCTGAACGCCTCGATTGCCAGCGCCACCCTGCAGCAGGCCCATGTGGTGGAAGACATCAACCAGAACGTCACCCAAGCGGCCGGGCTGTCCCACAGCACGGCGCTGGCGGCGGAGCAATCGAGCGTGGCGAGTGCGCAGTTGCGTGGCTTGAGTGAGCAGCTTGATGGGTTGCTGCGCCAATTCCGAATCTAGCGCTGATTAGCCTTTTGTAGGAGCGAGCTTGCTCGCGAAAAACCCATAGGCACCGCGGTTATTCAGACAATACGCGGTAACCTTGACGATCTTCGCGAGCAAGCTCGCTCCTGCAGAGGGCAATGACGCATTGCTATGTTTGATGATCGGTTAGCTCTGGGTACAATCACCGCCCTCTCCCACTCTCCCAAGGATCCGCCATGTCCGGGCTTGAACTGTTCGCCGCCGCCCTGGGGGTGATCGCTGTCTGGCTGACGGTCAAACAAAACCCCTGGTGCTGGCCCATCGGCCTGGTGATGGTGTTGCTCTACACCTGGGTGTTTTTCGAGGTCAAGCTCTACTCGGACATGCTGCTGCAAGTGGTCTACGCGGCGCTGCAAGTTTACGGTTGGTGGCAGTGGACCCGCGCTGGCGAGGTCAAGCAAGGCCGCCAGGTCACCAGCCTGAAAGCGCCGGCAATCATGGCCAGCCTGGCTGTGGGCGCCGTCGGCAGTCTGCTGCTGGGCGCCGCCATGGCCCACTGGACTGACGCCGCCCAGCCCTGGCTCGACGCCGCCCTCACCGGCTTCAGCCTGGTCGCGCAGATGTGGATGGCGCAAAAACGCGTGCAGTGCTGGCCGTTGTGGATTGTGGTGGATGTGATCTTCGTCGGTCTGTTCCTCTACAAAGGCCTCTATCTCACGGCTGCACTCTATGCATTGTTTACCGTGATTGCCGTGCAAGGCTGGCGCGAGTGGCGCGCCGACCCGGCGTTGCGCACATGAAAGTGGTGGTATTGGCGGGCCCCGAATCCAGCGGCAAGAGCTGGCTGGCGGCGCAGTTGCACGCGCGCTTCGGCGGGTTGATGGTGGGGGAATATGTGCGGTACTTCATCGATCAGCATCAGCGCGACACCACCCTGGCGGATATCCCGGCCATTGCCCAGGGCCAGTTGGCCTGGGAGGATGCCGCCCGCGCCAAACGCCCCGCCTTGCTGATCCTCGACACCCACCTGCTGACCAACAAGCTCTGGAGCCAGACCCTGTTCGGCGACTATCCCGGCTGGCTTGATGACGAACTTCTGGCGCGGCATTACGACCTGCACCTGCTGCTCTCACCCGAGGATGTGGAATGGAGTGCCGACGGCCAGCGCTGCCAGCCGGAACTGGCGGATCGCCGGGCGTTTTTTCAGGCCAGCCTGGAGTGGATGCAGGAGCATCGACAGCCGCTGGTGGTAATTGGCGGGGGTTGGGAACAAAGGCGCCAGGCGGCATTTGCCGCAGTAACCCAGCTGCTCAAGCCCTGACACTCTTCCCTGTGGGAGCGGGCTTGCTCGCGAATGCTCTGTATCAGCTAGCACAGGCATAGACTGACCCACCGCTTTCGCGGGCAAGCCCGCTCCCACATTTCTTACCGTACCAGGCTTTAGTAGCCCAACGACAACCCCGTATTGCGTCGCGGGTCATTGGCCCCATAGAAGCGGTTGTTACCCACCGGCTTGCCATCCAGAGCAGGCGCACCGACCAGGATCGCCGCCAAATGGTTGGCATCTTGCGGACCTGCAAACTTATGGCCCCAGCTCTCGAGAATCTTCTGGGTATCCGGGCTCACGGCAAACGTCTCAAGGTTGGTGGTCTCAGGCATCCACTGCTGGTGGAAGCGCGGCGCGTCCACGGCTTCCTGGATATTCATCTTGTAGTCGATGACATTCAGGATGGTCAGCAAGGTGGCAGTGATGATGCGGCTGCCCCCCGGTGTACCGACCACCATCACCGCCTTGCCGTCCTTGGTGACGATGGTCGGGCTCATCGACGACAGCGGCGCCTTGCCCGGTGCGATGGCGTTGGCTTCGCCTTGTACCAGCCCGTACATGTTCGGCACGCCGACCTTGACGGTGAAGTCGTCCATTTCATCGTTGAGAATCACCCCGGTCTTGCTCGCCATCACCCCGGCACCAAACCAGTCGTTGAGGGTATAGGTCACCGAGACCGCGTTGCCCCATTTGTCGACGATGGAATAGTGGGTGGTGTTATTGCCTTCATGGGGCGATACACCCGGTTTGATTGCCTGGGAATCACCGGCCTTTTGCGGTTCGATCGCCGCACGTAGCTTGGCCGCGTAGTTCTTGTCCAGCAGATGCTCGATGGGGTTCTTCACGAAGTCCGGGTCACCGAGATAGCTGTTGCGGTCCACGTAGGCGTGGCGCATCGCTTCGATCTGGTAGTGCAGGCCCTGGGCCGAGTGATAGCCCAGGTCGGCCATTGGGTAGCCTTCGAGGATATTCATGATCTGGCAGATCACCACACCGCCGGAGCTGGGTGGCGGCGCCGAGACCACATGGTAGCCACGGTAGTCGCACTCGATGGGGGCCAGTTCGCGGGTTTTGTAGGCGTCGAGGTCGGCCTGGGTGATGATGCCTTTGCCGGCCTGGCTGGAATCCACTACAGCCTTGGCGACCCAGCCTTTATAGAAACCGTCGGTGCCCTTGGCCGAGATTTCCTTGAGGGTCTTGGCCAGGTCCTTCTGCACCAGCTTCTGGCCTACCTGCATCGGCTCGCCGTTATGCAGGAAGATGCCACGCATATCCTGGTCTTTTTCGAACTCACCGGTGGCGGTGTGCAACAGGTCGATATCGCCCTGCTCCAGCTCAAAGCCGTTTTCCGCCAGCTTGATCGCCGGGGCAATCACTTGGGCGCGCTTGAGGGTGCCGTATTTGCTCAGGGCCAGCTCCATGCCGGACACCGTACCCGGTACGCCGACCGCCAAATGGCCTTTGGCGCTGAGGCCTTCGACCACATTGCCGGCCTTGTCGAGGTACATATCGGCCGTCGCCGCCAGCGGGGCTTTTTCGCGGAAGTCGAGGAAGGTCTTGCGCCCGTCCGCCAGTTGCACCGTCATGAAACCGCCACCGCCGAGGTTGCCCGCCGCCGGGTACACCACCGCCAGTGCGTAACCTACCGCCACCGCCGCATCGACGGCGTTGCCGCCGGCCTTGAGCACATCGACACCCACATGGGTTGCCAGGTGCTGGGCCGTGACCACCATGCCATTTTCACCCGCAACCGGGGCTTGGGAAGCTGCGTGCACCCCGTTGACCGTTAATACCAGCGCGGTAGCAATCAAGGTGTGACTCAAGGGTTGGTATTTCATCCATGGCTACTCTGATTATTGAGATGCACCAAAATAGCCCCTCGCTGATTCAATCCCCAGCGCAATGGCGTTTTTATTACAGAACTTGTCGGTCATGGAACGCACACCGCTGTGCAAGGCGGCAATCAGCTCTGGCCTATAAAATTAATGGCGCTAGAATCGGCGCCATTCTTTCGCAGCCGCCCTGATACGAGCCTGTCCATGAGCTTTGATTTCGACACGATCCACCCACGCTTCGATACCGGCAGTACCAAGTGGAGCCGTTACCCGCAAGACGTTCTGCCGATGTGGATCGCCGATATGGACATCGCCGCGCCGCCCGCCATCTTGCAAGCCCTGCACGCGCGGCTCGACCAGCAGATTCTCGGCTACAGCGTGGCCGGCCCGGACGTGCGCGATGCCATCGTCGCTGACCTGTGGGCCAAGTACGCCTGGCGCGTGCAGCCCGAAGAACTGCTGTTCCTGCCTGGCGTCGAGCCTGGCTTCAATATGGCCCTGCACGCCTTCGTCCAGCCTGGCCAGGCGGTGGTGCTGCAAACCCCCAACTATCGGCCGATTCGCCTGGCGCCGGGCAACTGGAATCTGCCACGTATCGAAATGCCGTTCGAGTTGATCAACGGCGAATACGTCACGCCTATGCCTGCGATGCGCCAGGCATTGAGCGGTGCCGGTGCGTTGCTGCTGAGTAATCCGCACAACCCCATCGGCAAGGTATTTCCCCGGGAGGAACTGACGGCGGTAGCCAATGCCTGCCTGGAAGCTGGCGCGCTGATCATCAGCGACGAGATCCACGCCGAGCTGTGCTTCGACGGCCGTCGCCACATCCCCACCGCCAGCCTCAGCCCCGAGATTGCCCAGCGCACCATCACCCTGATGTCGGCGAGCAAGGCTTATAACGTGGCCGGCTTGAAGACCTGCTTTGCGGTGGTCCAGAACGCCGAAGTGCGCGAGCGTTTCAATAACGCGCGCTGCGGCATGGTCGACAGCGTCAGCCCCCTGGGCCTGGAAGCCACCCGAGCCGCCTACAGCCAATGCGGCGACTGGCTCGCTGCGCTGTTGCAGTACCTGCAGGCCAACCGTGACTACCTGCTCGATGCAGTAAAGACTCGCTTGCCTGGTGTGGTGATGCATGCACCACAGGGCACCTTCCTGGCGTGGCTCGATTGCAGCGCTCTTGGCCTGGATGCCCCGCAGCAGTTTTTCCTGGAGCAGGCCAAGGTCGGCCTGAGTTCAGGGATCGAATTTGGCGATGACAGCCAGCAGTTCGTGCGCCTGAACTTCGGTTGCCCACGGGCGATGCTGGAGGAAGGTATACAGCGCATGGAACGTGCCTTGCGCCAGCGCTAACCTGCCCGACGAGGCATTCGTGGGAGGGGCAGGCAATCCCCTCCCACATTATTCATTCACAACTTGGCGATGGACACTTCAGTCGATTTCACGAAGGCAATCACTTCACTGCCCACCTTCAATTCCAGATCACGCACCGAACGTGTGGTAATCACCGACGTCACAATGCCAGACGCGGTTTGCACATCGATTTCCGACACCACTTCCCCCAGTAGAATCTCCTTGATCACGCCTTTGAACTGGTTGCGCACGTTGATCGCTTTGATGGTCATGTCGGCTTTCCTTTTGGCTGTTGGGTCAATCCGCACGAATGCGCAGGCCCTCAAATTGCGCCTCGATAGAAAAGATTAAAAGGAATAAATATCTATTTATCTATTCTATAAAGATATATGAAGTAAATATTCTTCGCCTCCCATCTGCCCGGCGCCCAACGTTCGGCAGCGACTTATAACCGCACATCTTGTGCGTTGACCAACCTTGTTACACACCATATAGTGTGCCCACAAACAAAACAGACCACTACATAGTGTGCAGAATCGGTATTTGCCGACCACACTCAGCGCAGTATTTCAATGCCTGGTAGCCTGCAAATCGCACATTTTTTGGACGGGTTGAACACCGTCAGAACGGATCAGAAGGGAGTATTTCAATGCTGAGTTGGGATGAAGTCGACAACGAAGACACCGGTGCAGCGGTGATCAAAGGCGCCAACGCCGGCCACGCCACCGAAGCCAACATGGACCGCCTCGACGGTGCCGGCGCCGCTGCCGCCGTGGAAGCCCGCGCCGTCACCGCCAACGACTCCGCCGCCATCGTGCGCGCCAAGGCCGCCCTGGACAAACTCGACGTCGCCGAAGGCCTCGCCGAACTCGAAGGCGCCTCCGCCCGCGTCGCCGTTGACGAAAAGCGCATGATCAACTGCCGCGCCGACCTCAACCAACTCGTGCCATTCAAGTACGACTGGGCCTGGCAGAAGTACCTCGACGGCTGCGCCAACCACTGGATGCCGCAAGAGGTCAACATGACCGCCGACATCGCCCTGTGGAAAAACCCCGAAGGCCTGACCGACGACGAACGCCGTATCGTCATGCGCAACCTGGGCTTCTTCTCCACCGCCGACTCCCTGGTGGCCAACAACCTGGTGCTGGCCGTGTACCGCCTGATCACCAACCCGGAGTGCCGCCAGTACATCCTGCGCCAGGCCTTCGAAGAAGCGATCCACACCCACGCCTACCAGTACTGCATCGAATCGCTGGCCATGGATGAAGGCGAGATCTTCAACATGTACCACGAGATTCCATCGGTGGCCAAAAAGGCCGCCTGGGGCCTGAAGTACACCCGCTCGATCTCCGATCCGAAGTTCGAAACCGGCACCGTCGACACCGACAAAGAGCTGCTGCGCAACCTGGTCGCCTACTACTGCGTGCTGGAAGGCATCTTCTTCTACTGCGGCTTCACCCAGATCCTGTCCATGGGCCGCCGCAACAAAATGACCGGCGTGGCCGAGCAGTTCCAGTACATCCTGCGCGATGAGTCGATGCACCTGAACTTCGGTATCGACGTGATCAACCAGATCAAAATCGAAAACCCACACTTGTGGGATGCCGAGATGAAAGAAGAAGCGACCCAGATGATCCTGCAAGGGACGCAGCTGGAGATCGAATATGCGCGGGATACCATGCCTCGTGGGGTGCTGGGCATGAATGCGGCGATGATGGAAGATTACCTCAAGTTCATCGCTAACCGTCGCCTGTCGCAGATCGGCTTGAAGGAAGAGTACCCAGGCACGACTAACCCGTTCCCGTGGATGAGCGAGATCATGGACTTGAAGAAAGAGAAGAACTTCTTCGAGACCCGTGTGATCGAGTATCAGACCGGCGGCGCGTTGAGCTGGGACTGAATCAACACGAACCAATAAATGTGGGAGCGGGCTTGCCCGCGATAGCGCTGTATCAGTCACGGATGTACCCACTGACACACAGCTATCGCGGGCAAGCCCGCTCCCACATTGGCTATTGATGATCCATAGACTTTGCAAGCAAGCCTTTATGCCCAACCAAACCATCAAAACCCCTTGCGTCGGCCTGTGCTCCACCGTCTACGGTGACCTGGTCTGTCGGGGCTGCAAGCGCTATCACCACGAGGTGATCCAGTGGAATGGCTATAACGCCGAGGAAAAACAGGCGGTGTGGCTGCGTCTGGAACAACTGCTGGTACAGGTAATGGCCAGCAAGCTGGAAGTGTTCGACCCGCATTGCCTGCGACAGCAGTTGGAAGCGCGCAAGATTCGTTTTATGCCGCACCAGTCTCCGTATTGCTGGGCATACCAGTTGATTGCGCGGGGTGCGCGGGTGATTTCCAGGCTGGATGCCTATGGTTTGACGCTGTTACCGGAGTTTCGTGAACGCCACCTGGCGGATTTGCGCGATGCGATAGATCGAGAGTTCTTTTTGCTGTCCGAGGCACATTACGAACGCTATATCGCCCCGGTTTTCTTGAAAGAGTCATTCGGGCCGGCGCTGATTGCCACGCGCTGACCCAAATCGCAAACACTGCGGGAACGCGGTACAACGCTGGACCTGTGGCGAGGGAGCTTGCTCCCGTGACGGCCCTGACAGCCGACGATGATCCAACTCACGCTCCGCGATCCAAAGTAGATAAGCGTCGACTATCAGCCCGTCATCGCAGGCAAGCCAGCTCCCACAGTTGGATGCCGGGGCTTCAGGTATATATGGGTCGGCTGTCAGGCCGCCATCACAGGCAAGCCCGTTCCTTCCCAATTGTGTTTAAAATGCCGCCCGCCCGATGACTGACGCTTAACGATGAACCCAGACGCACTCGCTACCCTGCACGCCCACTTGCTCACTGCCCTGGCTGACCCGCCTGCGGAAACCCGGCGCCTGTTCCATGGCCGTGGCCGTTGCTGGCCGGGCTTGGAACAACTGACGGTGGACTGGCTGCAAGGGGTGGTGCTGGTTGCTTTGTTCAAAGAAACCGAGCACCTGGATGCCCTGAAGCACACGCTGTTGCAGATCGAGTGGAGCCGTTTCGGCGTGCACACCGTGGCCCTGCAACACCGCTACCTGCCGCAAAGCACCACCGAATGGCTGGTGGGCGACGCCATCGACGAACTGACCATCACCGAGGGCGGCCTGCGCTACCTGATCGACCTGGGTAAAAAACAGAACAGCGGGCTGTTCCTCGACATGCGTTACGGGCGCAACTGGGTGCGCGAACAAGCCCACGGCCAGCGTGTGCTGAATTTGTTTGCCTATACCTGCGGTTTTTCCGTGGCCGCCATCGAAGGCGGCGCCGACCATGTGGTGAACCTGGACATGGCCCGTGGGGCCCTGAGCCGTGGCCGCGACAACCATCGCCTGAATGGGCACGACCTGAGCCGGGTGAGTTTCCTGGGCCACGACCTGTTCAAGTCCTGGGCCAAGGTGACGAACAACGGCCCTTACGACCTGGTGATCATCGACCCGCCCTCCTTCCAGAAAGGCAGTTTCCTGCTGACCAAGGATTACCAGCGCGTGCTGCGCCGCCTGCCGGACTTGCTCAGTGCCCACGGCACCGTGCTGGCATGCATGAACGATCCGGCCTTCGGCGAGGACTTCCTGATCGACGGCGTGACCCGCGAAGCACCGGGCCTGCGGTTTGTACAGCGGCTGGAAAACCCACCGGAATTTCCTGACATTGACCCCCAGAGTGGGCTGAAGGCCCTGGTGTTCCGTCAGGGTTGATGCCGAAACATCCTACGCTTGCTACGCTAACGGATACGCCGGGCGGTGAACCTTATCCTCCCCTTCCCGGTCGATACCTGCATTCCCTGGCCAGACTCGACGGCGCTACGTTGTCGGCTGCCCCGTTTGACCTTTTGGAGAACCGCCCGTGATATCGACCCTGCATGTAGCCAGACTCAAAGCCTGGGGCGCCCACGGCTTTACCGCCACCGGTGTGGTACTGGCCTTTTTGGCCACCCTGGCGCTGCTGGAAAACTCCCCCAAGGCGTGCCTGCTGTGGCTGGGCCTGGCACTGGTGGTGGATGGCGTCGACGGCTCGCTGGCGCGACGGGTGAATGTCAGCACGGTGCTGCCCAGCTTTGACGGCTCGGTGCTGGACCTGGTGATCGACTACCTCACCTACGTGTTCATTCCTGCCCTGTTTATCTACCGCTACATCGACCTGCCTGATTTCACCCACCTGTTTGCGGTGTCGGTGATCCTGGTGTCGTCGCTGTTCTGCTTTTGCAACGTGAACATGAAGAGCAAGGACAACTACTTCGTCGGCTTCCCTGCCGCCTGGAACGTCGTTGCCCTGTGCGTCTATATCATCCAGCCGGATGCCTGGGTCACCTTGCTGACCGTGATCGGCCTGGCGCTGTTGACCGTCACGCCGATGAAGTTCCTGCACCCGTTCCGGGTCAAGCGCTTCATGCCGATCAACATCGCGGTGACCACCATCTGGCTGCTGTGCAGCTTCCTGATGGTGGTGGATTACCCGAACACCAACCCTTGGACATTTGGCTTATGGTCGCTGATGTCGGCGTACTTCCTGGGTATCTGCATCTGGCGCACGGCCGTGGAATGGCTGGGCGCGCACAAATAACGCTCTAGAATGGGCCGTTGTCGTGGGGTACGACATCGGGGAACACCGCGGCTACCTGCCACTGTTCAGCGATCTTTGCATGCGCATCGATCCTGAACAGGTCCCAGAAGGTATGGGTTTGACCATTGATCCGTCCCTCTGACTGGACCGCCGCAAACTCACCTTCAGCCACCACTTTCCTGATCGCGACATACTCCTTGTCGCTCACCGCCAGCGCTTGCGCCAGGCAAGCGGCGCCATCGGCAATCTCCGTAATGTGCTGCGCCAATCCATGCTTGCTGAGGAACTCAGGCAGGCGCCGATGCTGCCTGTCGACCAGCACCGTCTGGATGAAGGCGGTTGCAGTGTTTTTGCTGTGCGCGGTCCTGTCCGCATGTTCGACTGTCGCCGGCCCGTCGAACTGGGTGCGGCCCGATGCCGAAATGCGCATGACGGGCACCGACGCATCCCAATGCTCTTGGATCTGATCATCCGCAACGCGGAACATGTCGATGCCGACAACGACTTCGCCGCCGGTGAATACGCCGTTGAGCCAGTTGCGATGAATGCCGTGCAACACCACCAGATCGCCGTCGCTGAAGATCCGCACCAGCTCGTAGCTGTAGTCGTCTCGCAGGCTTGCCACTAACTGCTCAAGACCTTCTCGGCCGGTTTGCACATAGGGGCTGTGCTGTTTGTAGGTGGGGGCTACCCACTTCTGGATCACGGCCGGGTCCTTGGCGGTCATCAGTTCGGTCCACATCGTGGTTACCACATCTTTTGCGTTCATGTACCACCTCGTCTTTGCAATCAGCAATTGCCGCTGTCGCTACCTCGCGTCACCGTCAACGGGACGCGCCAGGCCAAAATCGAGCAGCGCAACGTACGGGTTCCAATGCTCGCGATAGGTTTTGATCTTGCCGCCTTCCAGCGTCACGATCGAAATGTAGTTCTGCTCGTAGAGCTTGCCCGAGCCCTTGATGGTGGCTGTGCCGGTGTATTCATACACGTAGGTATGCGGGGTCTTCAGCGTATGAATGGCCCAATTCTCTACCGGTCCGATATCGAGGTTTTCCATATAAGGCACGAGTGAGCTGAAGTAGCGTTTCATGGCTTCACTTCCACGGACCTCTTTGAAGAACAGGCCAAACTCGGTGGGCGCGAACGGAAATTCCCAACCGCCGTCCGGGGTGAAATAGGGAATCATCCGTGTCGGGTTTTCGGTCCAGCCGTTGACTGCATTGCAGACAAAGCGCGCCACTTCCAAGGCATCGTCGGGGCCTTTGTAGGTGTGTTTCATGGTCTACCTCCAGGGGGTCAGGTCATGCACGGGTGTGAATGGGATGGCTTCAGGTAATGGGGCGCAGTTCTCGCAGGAACAGCGACAGCGCCAGGCCGATCTCGGCCGGAGAGTCTTCCTGCAGGCTATGAATGCCCGGCACGCTGACCTCGCGTTGATTGGCCCAGGTGCGGGCATAGGCCAGCGCACGCCCGGTGAGCACCGCGCCTGGCTCCCCGACGATCAGCAGCTTGGGCAGTGCCTCGGTCGCCAACCATGCGCCAGACGCCTCGATGATCTTGACGACATTGGCCGGTTCACCCTCGATAGGCAGTTCGCGGGGCCAGGCGAGGGTCGGCCAGCGGTTTTCCCGGGTGGCGAAGGGTGCGCGGTAGGCGTCCATTTCCTCGACGCCCAGAGTGCGCAACGTGGTGCGAGGCAGAATCCCCTCGATGAAGAGGTTCTCCTCAAGGATCATCTGCTCGCCTGGTTCCGAGCGCAGGGCTTTGAAGAGGTCCTTGCCTGCGCCAGCGTAATCGTCCCAGCTTCCCGGAAACACCACACCTTCCATATACACCAGCGCCTGTACACGATCCCGGTTGCGGTTGGCCCAATGCGCCCCCAGCGCAGTGCCCCAGTCATCGGTAACCAACACAACGTTGGTCAACCCCATGGCCTCGAACCAGGCCTCGAGATAGCGGGCATGATCCTCGAAGCGATAGGCGCGAGTCGGCGACTTGCCCGAGAGCCCCATACCCACTAGGTCCGGCGCCAGGCATCTGCCGTGCGGCAGCGCGTGAGGAATGATATTGCGCCACAGATAGGACCACGTGGGGTTGCCGTGCAGGAAGACGATGGGCTCGCCTGCGCCGACGTCCACGTAGCTCATGTCGGTGTCGAGGACGGCAACTCGCTGGCGTGGATGCGGGTCGCCATATTGCGCAAGATTGTCGGCGGTAAGCAGAGGCATGTCGGCGGCTCCTTGAGTGCCAGTTGATTCGGTGAGTCATCAGCCTAACCAAACGACAATCATCCCAATAGATGCTATTTTTGAACCATCTGTTACCTGAAATCGGACAATAGAATGACCACCCAGGCTGTGCTGGAGGACCTCAACGATCTCTACTATTTCTCCATGGTCGCCGAGCACGGCGGGTTCTCGGCGGCGGGCCGAGTGCTAGGCATCCCCAAGTCGCGGCTCAGCGCACGCGTTGCGGCGCTCGAACAACGCCTGGGCGCCCGCCTGTTTCATCGAACCACACGCCATGTGTCTCTGACTGACCTCGGTGAGCGATTTTTCATCCATTGCCGCGCCTCGATCACTGAAGCGCTGGCGGCTCAGGAAGTCATCGACATGGCCAGCGCCGCGCCGCGCGGGCTGGTGCGCATCAGTTGCCCGGTGCTGGCGACCCAGGTATTCCTGGCCCCTTACCTGCCGCCGTTCATGGCCCGTTACCCCCAGGTGCGCGTGCAGGTGCTTGCCACTGATCGCACGGTGGACCTGCAGGCGGAATCGGTGGACATTGCCGTGCGGCTGCGTCAGCCGGAGGATATGGACCCCGACCTGGTGGCCAAACCGCTGGGGATCAGCCGGCGCATCCTGGTTGCCAGCGCGGACTACCTCAAGCGCACAGGGCCGCTGTCTCATCCGGACGAGCTGGCACAACGGCCAACGCTCTACTACGAAGCGGCAGATGAGCCACAGCCGCAATGGCTACTGGTTGGCCCTGATGGTGCGCGCACCACCGCCAAGCTGCGGCCGACCTTGATGTGCAGGGAGCATGAAACGATCCTGAATGCGGCCATCCAGGGGTTGGGCATCGCGATGATGCCGGATGTTGCGTGCCTGCCCGCCCTGGCTCGACAGCAACTGGTGGTGGTGCTGCCAGAATGGAGTGCCCCCGAGCTGACACTGCACCTCGCGTATTCGGCGCGGCGCGGCATGCTGCCTTCGGTCAGGGCGCTGATTGACTTTCTGTCCGAGCATCTGCCACAGATTGTGATGCAGAACTCGGTTCGGTGAGGCTGGTGCCTACACAATACTTGTTAAGTACCAAATACCTTGTGGGGCTTGCCTGCGATAGCGGTGGTTCTGTTACGGACTCAGTGACTGACACTCCGCTGTCGCGAGCAAGCCCGCTCCCACAGGGGGACTGGGCCAGGCGCTGATTTTTGTGGGCCATACATGGCCAATGTGGGAGCTGGCTTGCCTGCGATAGCGGTGGTTCTGTTACGGATTCAGTGACTGACACTCCGCTATCGCGAGCAAGCCCGCTCCCACAGGGGGACTGGTCCAGGCGCTGATTTTTGTGGGCCATACATGGCCAATGTGGGAGCTGGCTTGCCTGCGATAGCGGTGGTTCTGTTACGGACTCAGTGACTGACACTCCGCTATCGCGGGCAAGCCCGCTCCCACAGGGGGACTGGGCCAGGCGCTGATTTTTGTGGGCCATACATGGCCAATGTGGGAGCTGGCTTGCCTGCGATAGCGGTGGTTCTGTTACGGACTCAGTGACTGACACTCCGCTATCGCGGGCAAGCCCGCTCCCACATTTGCATCGCATAGACCCGCCACATCGCAGTAAGATGCAGCCTTTCTGCGGCCCTCCAACAATAAGCCCTGCCCATGCCCTTCGAACTCAGCGTTGACCTCACCACCCTGGCCATCCTGGCCGTTGTCGCTTTTATCGCCGGTTTTATCGACGCCATCGCCGGCGGTGGCGGTTTGTTGACCACGCCCGCCCTGCTCACCGCTGGTATGCCGCCGCACCTGGTGCTGGGCACCAACAAGCTCAGCTCCACCTTCGGCTCGGCCACCGCCAGTTTTACCTTCTACCGGCGCAAGCTGTTCCACCCACGCCAATGGGTGCACGCCATCGTCGGTACCTTGATCGGTGCGCTGACCGGCGCAGTCGTCGCCCATTACTTGCCCGCCGAAACCTTGAACAAGATGCTCCCGGTGATCGTCTTCGCCTGCGGTGTGTACCTGCTATTCGGTGGCACGCCCAAGGCGCCACTGGACGCCGAGGCACCGATCAAAAAGAAATGGCAAGCCACCCAGGGCTTTGGCCTGGGTTTCTACGACGGCGTGGCCGGGCCCGGCACGGGGGCGTTCTGGACGGTCAGCACGATGCTGCTGCACCCCATCGACCTGGTGAAGGCCAGCGGCGTAGCGCGCAGCATGAACTTCGTCAGCAACGCGGCGGCGCTGACGGTGTTTATCATCAATGGTTCGGTGGACTGGATTGTCGGCCTGGCGATGGGGGTATCGGTGATGTGTGGCGCGTTCTTTGGCGCACGCAGCGCGATCAGCGGCGGCGCCAAATTCATTCGCCCGGTGTTTATCACCGTGGTCCTGGGCCTGACCGTGCGCCTAGCCTGGCAGCACTGGTTCAGCGTGGCCTAAACGGCGGGCCACGTAGAGGTCGATGAGGTAACGCGCAATCGAGCGTGACGCCGGCAACGGCGGCAGCTCGTGGATATTGAACCACTGCGCGTCCTCGATCTCGTCGGCCTGGGGCACGATATCGCCACCGGCGTATTCGGCGTGAAAGCCCAGCATCATCGATTGAGGGAACGGCCAGCATTGGCTGCCCATGTACTGGATGTTCTTGACCTCCAACTGCACCTCTTCACGCACTTCACGGATCAGGCAGTCTTCGGCGGACTCACCCGGCTCGGCAAAACCGGCCAGGGTGCTGTAGACCCCGGTGACGAAACGCGGCGAACGCGCCAGCAGGATGTCATCGCCACGGGTCACCAGCACGATCATGCTCGGTGAGATCCGTGGGTAGCTGCGCAGGTCGCAGGCCTGGCAATACATCGCTCGCTCCCTCGGCACCTGCACCATCGCCTGGCCACAACTGCCACAAAAACGGTGTTCCCGCGCCCAGGTACCGATCTGCGCGGCGTAGCCCAGCACCTTGTACAGGGTGTGATCACCTTGCAGCATAAAGCCGCGCAAGCCCTGCCAACTGCACCCTGGCACATCAGCCGGCGAGTCGAGTTCCAACAGGTACACCGGCTCGCCGTCGAGGTGGCCGATGCCGTGTTCGGCAAACACCGGCAGGTCCTGGCGCTTGAGCCATTCGCGCGGGAACAGCGGGCCGTTGGTGTCGTGTAAGAAGCCTTCGCGGCTGCGGGCGACGGCCCAGCCGCCGGGGGCGTCGTTGTCCAGCAGCGTTGTGGTAATCCAGCCTGGGGTCATGTCAGTCAATCCACGAATTCGGGTTTCTGCTTACTCATATGGGCCGCAATGGCCACGCGCAGGTCGCTGGATTGCAACATAGCCGAGTTCCAGGTGGCAACGTATTCCAGGCCGTCATTGACTGTGTGGTCACGCATGTAGCTGATCATGGCCTTGGTGCCGGTCACGGCAATCGGCGACTTGGCGGCGATTTGATGGGCCAGGTCCATGACACCCGCCAGCAGGCTTTCATGATCGGCAAACACGCGATTGACCAGGCCGATGCTGCGCGCTTCTTCAGCGCCGAACTGACGACCGGTGTAGGCCAGTTCACGCAGCATCCCGTCGCCAATAATGCGCGGCAGGCGTTGCAAGGTGCCGACATCGGCGGCCATGCCGATGTCGATTTCCTTGATCGAGAATTGCGCGTCCTCGGCTGCATAGCGCATGTCGCACGCGCTGATCAGGTCGATGGCGCCGCCAATGCAGTAGCCCTGGATCGCCGCCAGCACGGGCTTGCGGCAAGTGTCCACGGCGTTGAACGAGGCTTGCAGCTCAAGAATCTTGCGGCGCAGCAGGCGTGCATTGCGCCCCACGTCCTTGCCAAAGTCATTGGCGATCGAGGCCAGCATCATCAGGTCGATGCCCGAGGAAAAATGCTTGCCCGCGCCGCTGAGCACCACGGCACGCACGGCGTCGGTCTCGTCGACCCATTGGAAGATGTCGATGATTTCGGTCCAGAACGCCGCGTTCATGGCGTTGATCTTTTCCGGGCGATTGATCTGCACATGGGCAACGTTGCCGCTGAGTTCGACAACGAAGGCTTGGTATTCGGACATGGCAGTGATCCCTGACTGGCGATTGAGAAAGGCCAGACTATATCAAGGGTGCGCCACGGCGCATCGGCCAAAAACGGGACTGACCACGGTGAGGGAAAAGACGCTGGATAAAACCCGATGCACAGGCCATCCTTTGCGCTTTAAGCCGCGCTGTGCGCGGCGCTCGACGTTTTAAGGAAATGCCATGCACGCCCAACCCCCCGCTCCCGCCGATTTCGAATTCATTGACGCCACCTTGCTCAAATACGGCGAAGACCACTCGGTGCTGAACATGGCCGAACTCGACGGTTATTTCACCGCCCTGGTTTCCAGCCCGGCCAAGGTGGATGTGGCCGAGTGGTTCCCGGCAATCTGGGGTGGGCAAAACCCTGAATGGGACAACATGGACGAGGCCCAGGCTTTTCTTGAGCTGTGTGTACGCCATATGAATACCCTGGCCGCACAATTGGCCACTGACTCCCAGGCATTCAAAGCCCGTTTCGATGAAACCGAACATCAAGACCAGGCGGTGACCCTTGCCGAGGAATGGTGCTTTGGTTATGTGCGCGGCGTGACAATCGCCAACTGGCCGCCATTGCCCGCTGTACAAGCCGGGCAACTGGAGCGGATTTCCTGCTGCGCCGAACAGGACAATTTCGAACTGCCGGCAGACCTGGATGTAAACGCCCATCAACTGCAGATCAGCGAAATCGAACCGGCTGCACGGGCGCTGCATGACTACTGGTTGAGCCAGCGCTAAGGCAGTAGGAGCGAGCTAGCTCGCGAAAAACTTACAGGCGCCGCGTTCATTCAGGAAGCACGCTTATCGTTGACGTTTTTCGCGAGCAAGCTCGCTCCTACATTCGGGCCGCAGCGCATGCCAATAAAATACGCAGATCACCCACTCACTCGACAAGCATGGCGTGTTTGCCTGATGATTCGGGTCCGCACGTCGGCCACTCCACGCCACCTCGCCTTGACCAGGAGCCTTGTACCTTGAGTTCGCAGAAAACCGTGACCGTTACACCGCCCAACTTCCCCCTCACTGGCAAGGTCGCGCCCCCCGGCTCCAAATCCATTACCAACCGTGCTCTGTTGCTCGCGGCACTGGCCAAGGGCACCAGCCGTTTGAGCGGCGCGCTCAAAAGCGATGACACACGCCATATGTCGGTCGCCCTGCGGCAGATGGGCGTCACCATCGACGAGCCGGACGACACCACCTTTGTCGTCACCAGCCAAGGCTCGCTGCAATTGCCGGCCCAGCCGTTGTTCCTCGGCAACGCCGGCACCGCCATGCGCTTTCTCACGGCTGCCGTCGCCACCGTGCAAGGCACCGTGGTACTGGACGGTGACGAGTACATGCAAAAACGCCCGATCGGCCCGCTGCTGGCCACCCTGGGCCAGAACGGCATCCAGGTCGACAGCCCCACCGGTTGCCCACCGGTAACGGTGCATGGCGCGGGCAAGGTCCAGGCCAGGCGTTTTGAGATTGACGGAGGCTTGTCCAGCCAGTACGTATCGGCCCTGCTGATGCTGGCGGCGTGCGGCGAAGCACCGATTGAAGTGGCGCTGACCGGCAAGGACATCGGCGCCCGTGGCTATGTGGACCTGACCCTCGATTGCATGCGTGCGTTCGGGGCCCAGGTAGACATCGTGGACGACACCACCTGGCGCGTGGCCCCCACGGGCTATACCGCCCATGATTACCTGATCGAACCCGACGCTTCCGCCGCCACTTACCTGTGGGCCGCAGAAGTACTGACCGGTGGCCGTATCGATATTGGTGTAGCCGCGCAGGATTTCACCCAGCCCGACGCCAAGGCACAGGCCGTGATCGCGCAATTCCCGAACATGCAGGCCACGGTGGTGGGTTCACAAATGCAGGATGCGATCCCGACCCTGGCGGTGCTCGCCGCATTCAACAATACCCCGGTGCGCTTCACTGAACTGGCGAACCTGCGCGTCAAGGAATGTGACCGCGTGCAGGCGCTGCACGATGGCCTCAACGAAATTCGCCCGGGCCTGGCGACCATCGAAGGTGATGACCTGCTGGTTGCCAGCGACCCCGCTTTGGCTGGCACCGCCTGCACCGCACTGATCGATACCCACGCCGACCATCGCATCGCCATGTGCTTTGCCCTGGCCGGGCTGAAAGTCTCGGGCATTCGCATCCAAGACCCTGATTGCGTAGCCAAGACCTACCCTGACTACTGGAAAGCGCTGGCCAGCCTGGGCGTTCACTTGAGCTACTGACACACAAACCTGTGGGAGCGAGCTTGCTCGCGAAAAACGTTAACCAAAACGCGTGTTTGCTGAATGAATGCGGCGCCTGTGAGTTTTTCGCGAGCAAGCTCGCTCCTACAACTGAACCTTGCCGGGAGCGTCAATGACCCTTCGCCAACCCTGCCCACCCGGCGCCTGTGTCTGCAACCGTGAACAACTGCTGGAAGCTCCCGGCGCTGATCTGCGCATTCTGCAACTGACGCGACAGCAGGAAAAAATCCTGCTGGAGCGCCTGGAAAACCTCAAGAGCCTGCAAGACCTCGAACACTTGCAACAGCGGATGTACGACCAACTCGGCATCCGCGTCCACATCGCGCCCGGGCATACCGAGGTCAAAAGCATGCGCGGGATCCAGATCGTCATCGACGAACTGCCGGGCATGTGCCGCAAGACCCGCCAGTCGATCCCCGCCTCCATTCGCCGTGGCCTGGAGAAAAACCCAGAGATTGCCTACCGCTTGCTCGACGCCCACGACCTGTTTCGCGACGCTTGAATTATCCCGCGATGGCCTCACGCTCAAACAACCCCTGCCCCACGGTCCGGGCCTTGTGCAAATGCGCCTGGGCCGTGCCACTTTCCGAGTCCAACAACAACTCGGAAGTGAGTACCCGCGCCCCGCAATAATCAAAGATGCCGTAGTCGATCTGGGTATTCATGGCCTTGGCATAACCGTGTCGATCGAAGGCGCTTTCGTCAGCCGCCCCCAGGGCCAGCACATGTACGTGCAAATGCCTGAGTTTCTTCTGCACCGGTGTATCGGGGCCGTAATCAATCGCCCAGCCATTGACGAATACGCGGTCGACCCAACCCTTGAGCAACGCTGGCATTGACCACCAGTAGATGGGGAACGCCAGCACCAGCGCGTCGGCGCGGTCTATGCGGGCCTGTTCGGCCTGCACGTCGGCTGGCGGCGTCGCCCGAGTACGGTGCACCCGATGGTCGGCGATGGTGTAGCGTGGATCGAACCCTTCAGCGGCAAGGTCGGCTATTTCAAAGGTGTGGCCAGAGGCGGTCAAGCCCGCGCCCACCTCGGCGGCCACACTGTGGGTGAGAGATTGCGGGTCGTGATGAGCAACTACGATCAGTGCGTGCATGACTTTGACTCCATTTGAGCTTAATCTACTTTTAGTAAGTTACGTCGAATAAGTTACTTTTGGTATATAAGCATGTCAAGCAGTGAATCCCCTGCCCCACGTCGTCGTTTGTCCCGTGAAGATCGCCTGCGCCAGTTACTCGACGTGGCCTGGCAATTAGTGCGTGACGAAGGCACCGACGCCCTGACTCTGGGCCGCCTGGCCGAGCTGGCGGGCGTCACCAAACCAGTGGTTTACGACCACTTCGCTACACGCGCAGGGTTGCTGGCCGCGCTGTATGCAGACTTCGACGCGCGCCAGGACCAGGTATTTGCCGATGCCATCGCCACCAGCAAGGCGACCCTTGAGGACCGCGCGTGGGTTATCGCGTCGTCGTATGTCGATTGTGTGTTGTTGCAAGGTCGGGAAATACCCGGGGTGATTGCCGCCTTGAGCGGTTCGCCGGAGTTGGAAGCATCCAAGCGCGAATACGAGGCGATCTTTCTCGATAAATGCCGAGACGCGCTGTCGCCCTTCACCCACGGCGGCAGCATCTCTCAGGCCGGGTTGCGCGCCATGCTCGGCGCGGCGGAAGCCCTGTCCCATGCGGCGGCCAATGGCGAGATCAGCCGCGAGGAAGCTCAGCAGGAGCTGCTGGAGACTATCCTCGCGATGGTCATGCGCGTCAGGCCGTAGGCAGACGGCCCTGGACGAACAGTTGCGCCTTGCGCGTCAACTGGTCCAGGTGCCGATCACGCTGTTTCTCTGCGTCGACCATGGCGCGCTTGCCGTGTTTTTGCAGCAGGTAGGTGTGGATCTGCCGCACTTCCAGCGAGCTGTAGATTGAGGCCACATCCAACACGCCCATCAACCCATCGGTGCCGTAGTTGCGGGTGTTCATCACGACCTGGGGGCCACGCGCACCGCGTACCTGGAAACCCATGGCTTCGAACACCGCAACCTTCTCTACCGCACAGGCCAGTTCGGCGTGGGGATAACGCGCCAACACTTCGTCCATCATGCTGCGTGCCACACCCTGGCGACGAAAGCCCGCCTGCACCGCCATAAACGCGATGCCACACGCGTGCGGATCATCCTTCACCGGCAGATACAGGCAAAAACCCACCACCGTCTCGTCTTCCATCGCCACGACCAACTCGACGGCGATGCCCTTTTCGCCATTCAACGCCTCAAGGTACAGGTGCACCTCAAACCCGATGGCGTACTGGTAGATGTTGTAGAGCAGATTGCTCGGTGCCAGCGCTACGCTGCTGATATCGGTGAGGTTGTCCACCACCATCTGCAGGATCTGGCTGTTGACCGGTTCGGGGCACGGCGTGGTGTAGCGGGTAAGACTGAACATGCAAATTCCTGGGGTTTCGCGTCAAGGCAGCGGCGATTGTACCTGTTGCGCGCCGATCATGGCCCGCACACCTCGCGCAAACATGCGCGCAGCCAGCGATGGGCCAGGTCGGCGTCCTGCCGCGGGTGCCACAGCATCGCCACGGTAAATGGCGGCAATGTCACCGGCAGCTCAAAGCAGTACAAGCCTCGAGGCGGCACTGTGATATAGCGCTCAGGCACGCTGGCGATCAGGTCGGTATCACGCGCCAGGGCGATGGCCGTGTTGAAACCGGCGACCACGATGCCGACCTGCCGAACCAGACCTTGCGCCTCAAGGGCCTCGTCGATCTGGCCACGGTCCTGCCCACGCCGCGACACGTAGACATGTTGTCCCTGGGCGAAACGCGCTGCGCTAAGAGGGCCGCGGCTCAGAGCATGGCCCTCGCGCACCACGCCCACCAGGCGGTCACGGAACAGCGCCTGGGTCAGCACCTCCGGGCTGGCGCCGGCATCGACCACACCGGTTTCCAGGTCGACGACACCGTCGCGCAGCAACGTACTGTGCTTGTCGCTCTTGTGCACGAAACGCAATCGCACCCCTGGGGCGTCCTGGGCGATACGCGCCAGCAAGGCGGGGCCGAAGCGTTCGACGAACTCCTCGCTAGTGCGCAGGGTGAAGGTGCGCACCACCTCACCCAAGTCCAGGGTGTTTGCCGGGCGCAATACCGCATGGGCGTCCTGCACCAATTGGCTGACCTGTTCACGCAATTGCAACGCCCGGGGCGTCGGTACCAGGCCGCGCCCGGCACGTACCAGCAGCGGATCGCCAGTGGCTGCACGCAAACGCGCCAGGGCCCGGCTCATGGCCGAAGGGCTCAGGCGCAGGCGCTGGGCGGCGCGAGCGACGCTGCCTTCGGCAAGCAACACGTCCAGGGTGATGAGTAAATTGAGGTCGGGCATGGGGTCTCCTTATCAGGCGTTGGATGCAGCTATAACCTGCAACCCCTGCGTCTTCCGCCATCTTAGGCGACGCCGTAGATTTGCGACAGGTGCATTCACTCAAGGAAACGCGCATGCAAACCTCCACACGCGGCGGCCTGGTGGCCTTGTCGCTGTCCATGTTGCTGGCCGCCCTGGGCACCAGCATCGCGAATGTCGGCCTGCCCAGCCTGGCGCACGCCTTCGGTGCCTCGTTTCAGGCCGTGCAGTGGGTGGTGCTCGCCTACCTGCTGGCCATCACCGCCGTGATTGTCAGCGCCGGGCGCCTGGGCGACCGTCTGGGGCGCCGGCGCTTGCTGCTGGCCGGGTTGCTGGTGTTTGCCCTGGCCTGCGCCGGTTGTGCCGCCGCGCCAACCCTGTCCTGGCTGATCGGCGCACGGGCATTCCAGGGCCTGGGCGCGGCGATCATGATGGCGATGACCCTGGGCATGGTCGGTGACACGGTCACGAAAGCGAATACGGGCCGAGTCATGGGCCTGCTCGGCACTATGTCGGCACTCGGCACGGCCATGGGGCCGAGTGTCGGCGGAGTATTGCTCAGCCTGTGGAGCTGGCGCGCGCTGTTTCTGATCGGCCTGCCCTTGGCGGGTGTGGCTGCCGCCCTCGCCTACCGTTATTTGCCGGCGGATGCTAACGCCCGCGAAGCTTCGCCAGGCGATACACTCTGGGCGCCCCTGCGCGATGCGCCGTTGCGCGCCGGCCTGGTCATGAGTGTTCTGGTGTCGGCGGTGATCATGGCCACGTTTGTGGTGGGCCCGTTCTACCTGTCCCGTGGCCTGGGCCTCGATCCCGCCTGGATGGGCTTGGCCATGGCCGTCGGGCCAACGGTCGCGGCGGTTACCGGTGTACCGGCGGGTTACCTGACCGATCGCCTCGGCAGCCAACGCCTGACCTTCGTGGGATTGAGCGTGATGCTGTGCGGGGCCCTGTTGCTGTCGCAGGCGTCCGGGCTTGGTGTTTATCTCGCGGCGCTGATCGTGTTGACAGCCGGCTACAGCCTGTTCCAGGCGGCCAACAACACGGCGGTAATGAGCGATATACAGGCGACACGCCGAGGCACAGTGTCCGGCCTGCTGAATCTGTCGCGCAACCTGGGCCTGATTTTCGGCGCCTCAGCCCTCGGCGCGGTGTTCGCCCGCGCCACCCCGGATGTCAGCCATGCCGCGCCCCAGGCGGTGGCAGCCGGCCTGCACGCCACCTTCGCCATGGCGGTAGGTTTGCTGTTACTGGCTGTGCTGATCGCCTGGAGACGCGCACATTCCCTGGCCAGCGCGAAGCAGACAAACGTTGACAAGCTAAAATCGTAACGACTATTGTCTGACAACCTGATCACCAAGGTTCTCCCATGCTTGAGCTCCAGCGCCCCGATTCGCTTGTCGTACGGGTTGTCAGCGCCATTCGCGCAGAAATCGAATCCGGCCAACTGGCCCCGGAGTCGCGCCTGCCGACCGAACAGCAACTGGCCGAACAACTCAACGTCAGCCGCTCCGTGGTGCGTGAAGCCATTGCCCAGCTCAAGGCCGACGGTGTGCTCACCGCCCGCCGTGGCCTGGGCTCGTTTATTTCGCAGACCCCTGCAGGCACGGTGTTTCGGTTTCCACAGCCCAATGGTCGGCGACCTGACCTGGCGCAAATGTTCGAAGTGCGCTTGTGGATCGAAACCCAGGCCGCTTCGATTGCCGCCCAGCGCCGCGACACCGCCGACCTGCAGCGCATGAAAAGCGCGTTGCAGGCCATGCAGGACAACCGCGACGACTTTGAAGCCGCAGCCCTGGCCGATGTGGAATTCCACCGTGCCATTGCCGACGCCAGCAAGAATGACTACTTCGTGGCCTTCCATGACTTCCTCAGGAGCCAGTTGGCCAGTGCGCGTAAAACCGCGTGGGAAAACTCGGCCTCGCGCTTTGCCACCGGTTCGGCCGACGCGACCCTGGAACATCAACAGCTCTACCAGGCCATTGCCGACGGCGACGCCCAGCGCGCCGCTGCCAGTGCCGAGGCGCACCTGCGTGCCGCGGCGCGACGCCTGCAACTGGAATTACCCACCACGAATTGATCCACCTTGTTTGCAGCGTGTCCGTGGACACGCCATTTTTTTAACAAAAACATTAGTCTGACAACCTGATAAGCAGACTGAAATGTACAGCCTAGGTACCCAGCAATGATTCATGACTTTTGCATTATCGGCGGCGGCATTGTCGGCCTGGCCACCGCCATGGAGCTGCTCAAGCGCCAACCCGGCGCGTCGCTGGTGATCCTGGAAAAAGAGTCGGTACTGGCCAGGCACCAGACCGGCCACAACAGCGGCGTGATCCATGCCGGCATCTACTACGCACCCGGCAGCCTCAAGGCCGATTTGTGCAAGCGCGGCGCCGAAGCCACCAAGCAGTTCTGCCGCGAACACGGGATCAAATTCGAGGTGTGCGGCAAGCTGCTGGTGGCCTCAAGCCCGCTGGAAATGCAACGCATGGAAGCGCTGTACGCCCGTGCCCAGCTCAATGGCATGCAGGTCGAGCGCCTGAATGCCGAACAACTGCGCCAGCGTGAACCGAACATCGTCGGCCTCGGCGGCTTGTTTCTCGATGCCACCGGGATTGTGGATTACCGCCAGGTGTGCGAGACCATGGCCCAGGTGATTCGTCGCAACGGTGGGCAGATCTGCCTGGAACGCACCGTCACTGCCATCCACGAAAACACCGATACGGTCACCGTCAACACCGAGGGCGAGACCTGGCAGGCCCGCCACCTGGTGGTGTGCGCCGGCTTGCAGTCGGACCGCCTGGCCCGGCTGGCCGGCATCCGCATCGACCATCAGATCATCCCGTTTCGGGGCGAGTACTTCCGCCTGCCCGCCGCCAAGAACAACATCGTCAACCATCTGATCTACCCGATCCCTGACCCGGAGCTGCCCTTCCTCGGCGTGCACCTGACCCGCATGATCGACGGCAGCGTCACCGTCGGCCCGAATGCCGTGCTGGGCCTGGGCCGCGAGAACTACCGCAAGTTTTCGGTGAACTGGCGCGACGTGGCGCAGTACGCCAGCTTCCCGGGTTTCTGGAAAACCCTCTGGCAAAACCTCGGTTCGGGCACCACCGAGATGAAGAACTCCTTGTTCAAGTCCGGCTACCTGGAGCAGTGCCGCAAGTACTGTCCGTCCCTGACCCTCGATGACCTGCTGCCCTACGAGGCCGGTATCCGTGCCCAGGCAGTGATGCGCGACGGCAGCCTGGTGCACGACTTTCTGTTCGCCCAAACCTCACGAATGCTGCATGTGTGCAATGCGCCCTCGCCGGCCGCCACCTCGGCCATGCCCATCGGCGCGATGATCGCCGACCGCCTGTTCCACCCCCAGTAACACCGCACCGCCCGCTCACCCAACAATAACTACAAAGACCCAGAAGGAAGTCCAGCATGTCGGCATCCGCCTCCATCCCCGGTACCGAAACGCCCGAACAAACCCGCAAGCGCCTGCGCAAAGTCGCCGCGGCCACCATCTTCGGCTCGATGCTGGAGTGGTACGACTTTTACCTGTACGCCACCATGGCGGCGATTGTGTTTTCGAAGATCTTCTTCGATAACAGCGACCCGAAGACTGCCACGCTGATGGCCTTTTCGACCTTTGCCATCGGCTTTATCGCCCGCCCTTTCGGCGGCATCCTGTTTGGCTACCTGGGCGACAAGTTCGGGCGCAAGCAAGTGCTGGTGCTGACCTTCTGCCTGATGGGCGTGTGCACCACCTTGATCGGCTTGATCCCCAGCTACGCCTCCATCGGCATCTGGGCCCCGATCCTGCTGGTGTTTATCCGCATCATCCAGGGCCTGGGCGCGGGTGCCGAGTTGTCGGGGGCGGCGGTCACGTCCTACGAGCATGCCTCCCAAGGCAAGCGTGGCAGCCAGGGCGCCTGGCCGGCACTGGGCCTGAACCTGGGCCTGTTGCTGTCCTCGCTGACCATTTACCTGCTGACCATCAACGGCAACGAGTTCCTGTTGGCCGGCGGCTGGCGCATTCCGTTTATCTGCAGCATCGTGCTGGTGGGCGTCGGCCTGTGGGTGCGCAACAGCATTCCGGAAACCCCACAGTTCGAAGCGCTGAGCAAGGAAAAAGCCAGAGCCAAGCCATCGCCCCTCAAGGCCTTGTTCAAGAACGACCTCAAGGGCCTCGCCGTGGTGTTTTTTGTCGCGATTGGCTACAACGCCCTGAGCTACATCTTCAAGACCTTCTCCCTGGCGTACCTGACCCAATTCAAAGGCGTGGACGTGCATGTCACCTCGCTGTCGGTGACCATCGCCAGCCTGGTAGCCATCGTCGCCGTGCCCTGCTTCGGCTGGCTGTGTGACAAGTGGAGCAGCAAGGCCGTGTTGATGCTCGGCGGGCTGTGCTCGCTGTTGTTCGCCTACCCGTTCCTGGCCCTGCTCAACAGTGGTGAAAGCCTGATGATTTACCTCGCAATCGGTGTGGGCACCGGTATCCTCGCGCCGATGATGTTTGCGCCCCAGGGCTCGTTCCTGAGCCGGCAGTTCCCGACGCAAACGCGCTCTTCGGGTTTTGGCACCGGGCGGGAAATCGGCACCGCCATTGCCGGTGGCCTGGCACCGCTGGGCGCGCTATCTATGGTAGCGGCCTCGGCCACCCACTCCACCGATGGCGTGGTGGTGATCCTTGCGATTTCTGCCTTGTTGGTGGTGGTGTTTGCCCTTTGCGATCAGGGCGCGAAACACTCGGCATTCAAGAACTGAGCAAAAAAGTTCGGACCAACGGGTGCATGGATGCACCTGGATCGCGCATCATGGGCACTTTCAAGCTCAAGGGTAACGTCCATGCGCGTTCTGTCATTGATGATGGGTCTTACGACGCTGGCCGCCACTACGGTGTTCTGCGCCAGCGCGATGGCGAATGAAGAAAGTCAGTTAGTCCAACAGATCAACCAATACCGCAGCCAGGTGCAACGCTGCGGTGACCAGGGTTCCCAGGAGCTGCCGCCGCTGACCAGCGACACACGGCTGGTGTTGCCGGCCTCCAATGTCGGCGATTTGCAGCAGTCGCTGGCGCGCGCTGCCTACCCCATGGTGAATGTGCAGGCCATCAGCCTGTCCGGGCCCAAGGATGCCGAGGCCGCGATGAAAGCGGTGCGCGAGAGCTTCTGCCGCGTAGTGCTCGATCCGCAATTTGTCGACATCGGGGTCAGCAACAGCGGCCAGGACTGGCGCATCGTGCTGGCTCGCCCGTTGGTGACCAGCGGCCTGGGCGATTGGCAGACCGAAGGCAGAAAACTGCTCGACCTGATCAACACCGCCCGTGCCGAGCCGCGCCAGTGTGGCACCCAGGCGTTCACCGCCACGGCGCCCCTGTCGTGGAACGACACCCTGGCCGGCGCAGCCAACAGCCATACCCGCAACATGGCCAACGGCAATTTCTTCGACCACCTGGACCCCGACGGCCGTACGCCCGGCGACCGCGCCGAGTTGGCGGGGTATATCGCGAAGAATATTGGTGAAAACATCGCCGCCGGCCTCGACACGCCGCGCAAGGTCGTCGACGGTTGGCTCGCCAGCCCCGGCCACTGCGCCAACCTGATGAACCCGCAATTTCGCGAATTGGGTGCCGCCTACGCCATGGACCCCAAGAGTGACGCGGGCATCTATTGGACGGGCTTATTCGGCACGCAATAAGGTTGAGCGCCGGCCCAACCCGGCCAATAATGACGGCGTGCAAATAGACAATGAAATCAAAGTGCTATCAGGGAGATAATTGCGCTGAACTGAATGCGGTCATTCCGGTCTGTTGCTAGTCGGCCTGACTCTTCAAAGCTAAACAATACGTAGCAAGCAAGGTGTGAACCCCATGATGAATTGGCTGCAAGGCAGCAGCGAAATGGCAGAGCGGGTTCGTCAGCACGATTGGGCCAATACGCCCCTGGGGCCACTTGAACACTGGCCCGATGTGTTGAAGACAACCGTTGCGCTGTGCTTCGCGTCGAGTTTCCCCCAGGCCATCGTCTGGGGGCCTCAGTTGATTACCCTCTACAACGACGCGTTCACGCCGATCCTGGGTAGCAAACCCGACGCCTTGGGCCGCCCGTTCAACGAGATCTGGCACGAGGTGTGGGACGATATCAGCCCTATCGCCGACGCCGCGTTCGATGGGCACGCCACCTATATCGAAAACTTCCCGCTGTTGATCCAACGCAACGAAGCGCCGGAACAAGCCTATTTCACCTTTTGCTACAGCCCGATTCGCAATGCCCAAGGCGTGGTGGTCGGTTTGCTCGACACGGTGACCGAAACAACCGCCACGGTATTCCTGGCCCGTCGCCTGGCAGTGCTGGACGCCATCGGCAACAGCGTGGTCAATGCCACCGACGCCGAAACCATCCTGACGTCTACGACCCGCCTGCTGGCCGAACATCTGCAGGTATCCATCTGTGCCTACGCCGACATGGACGAGGATGAAGATGGCTTTACCATTCGCGGCGACTGGTCGGCGCATGGCTCGCCGAGCATCATCGGGCATTACAGCCTCGCGGCGTTCGGGGAATGCGCGGTCAACTGCCTGCGTGCCGGCGAGCCACTGGTGATACGCAATAATCTGATCGAGTTGCCGCCCCATGACGCCGCCAGCTTCCAGGCACTGGGGGTGACAGCCACTATTTGCATGCCGTTGATCAAAGACGGGCGGCTCACCGCGCTGATGGCCGTGCACGACAAACTGCCGCGCTTTTGGTCATCCTATGACATGGCGCTGGTGGGCGAAGTCACCGAGCGTTCCTGGGCGCATATCGAGCGCGTACGCGCCGATGCCGCCGTGCGCGAGGGCCTGGCCGCCTATACAGAGCTCAATGCCAGCCTGGAACAGCGCGTGAATGAGCGTACCCATGCGCTGGCCGAGGCCGAAGCCGCACTGCGCCAGTCACAGAAGCTGGAGGCCATCGGCCAACTGACCGGCGGCGTCGCCCATGACTTCAACAACCTGCTGACCATTATTCGCTCGTCGGTGGACTTTCTGCGCCAGCCGGGCCTGTCCGAGGAGCGTCGGCAACGCTACATGTGCGCGGTGTCCGACACCGTCGAGCGGGCCAGCAAGCTCACCAGCCAACTGCTCGCCTTTGCCCGGCGCCAACCACTGAACCCGCAGGTGTTCGATGTCGGCCAGCGCGTGCAAAATATCGGCGAGATGCTCGAGAGCGTTACCGGTGCACGCATTCATGTGCAGGTTAAATTGCCCGATCAGCCCTGCTATGCGCGCATCGACCCCAGCCAGTTCGAAACCGCACTGATCAACATCGCCCTCAACGCCCGCGATGCGATGGACGGCCAGGGTACCCTGATCCTCAAAGTCGCCAGCGAGCAAACGCTGCCACGTATTCGTGGGGATGCCGAGTCGTGCATGCCCTACATCACCATTTCCCTGGCCGACACCGGCAGCGGGATTCCCAGCGACACCTTCGAGCGCATCTTCGAGCCGTTCTTCACCACCAAGGCCGTGGGCAAAGGCACCGGCCTGGGCCTGTCGCAGGTATTCGGCTTTGCCAAGCAGTCAGGCGGCAATATCGATGTGGCCAGCACCCTCGGCCAAGGCACGGTGTTTACCTTGTATCTGCCGCAAGTCGAAGGCGAAGCGGCGCCGGATCAACACACCCCTGCAGATCTGCCAGCGCCGCAGGAGGCGGCTCATCAACATGTGTTGATCGTTGAGGACAACTTAGAGGTGGGACGCTTCGCCAGCCAGATCCTCAAGGACCTGGGTTACCAGACCACCTGGGCGACCAATGCCGAACAGGCGCTGAACCTCGCTGGCAATGACGTCCAGGGGTTCGACGCGATTTTCTCCGACGTGGTGATGCCCGGCATGACCGGCGTGGCCATGGCCAGGTTGCTGCGCCAGCGCCGCCCCGACCTGCCCGTGGTACTCGTCTCTGGCTACAGTGAGGAACTGGCAGACAGCGGCTACGAAGGCTTTGAGTTCCTCGCCAAGCCCTACTCCGCCGACCAGGTTGCGCGGGTGCTGGCAAAGGCGATGTGCAAGGATCAGTCGACGACCGCTACCTGATTGCGACCCGATGCCTTGGCCTGGTACAGGGCCTTGTCGGCGCTGTTCATCAAGGCGTTCAAATCCAGAGGCTGAGTGCAGGTCGATGCTACGCCCAGGCTTGCGCTCACCCCTTGTACCGGGTCGGCGGGCAAATCATGAATCGTCTGGATCAACTCCTCGGCGATGCTGCGTGCGGTCTCCAACGAGGTATTGGGCAGCAATACCGCAAACTCTTCGCCCCCCAGGCGACCGTAGATATCGGTCTGGCGAAAGGACGCACTGATCACCGCGCCAATCTGGCGCAACACCTGGTCGCCGGCCTGGTGGCCGTAGGTGTCATTGATGGCTTTGAAGTGGTCCATGTCCATCATCAATGCACACAGCGGCTGCTGCTCGCGAAGGCACTGGGCATACAGCAATTGGGCCTGTTCGTAGAACGCCCGACGGTTCATCAGCCCGGTTAACTCATCGGTCTGGGCGGCACGGGTGGAAATATGATGAGCGCGCTCCATTTGCCTCGTCAGACGGAAGGCTTTTTCCAGGGCATCGGACAGCTTGCGCGTCGCACCGACCACAAACGAAGCAAACACCAGCACCGCCAGCGCCACGCCAACCTGCATCGGCGAAGGCTGAAACAGCATCCATACCGTACAGGGAAGCAACACCAGCGCCATCGAGCCCAGCGTCATGTAGCGATAGGCTGAATAACAGGACACCGCGCTGACCGACATGCCCACGGTAAACAGCATCACCAGCACCTGGGACAAGCGGTCATCGACCGGCATCACCGCCAGCGCCCCGCCGCCCCAGATACCCGCCGACAGCATCAGCGTGACCCAGTAGTGGCGCTCCCAACGTGCGGGTGTGCGCCCCGCGTCAGGGCAGCGAAACCATTGCACAAACAGATGCAGGCGCACCAATGACGAGCCCGCCAGCAGTACCAACCACACCAGGATGACCTGCTGATCGAATCGATCCCAGCACAGCCAGCAGAGCATGACGGCGCCCAGGTAGCTGCCGAAGATCGCCGAGAATGATTGACGAAAGAGCTGGTGCAAACGGTCGGTTCGCACCTGCTCTTCGATGGAGTGACCCTGATCTTGCCCAAGGTTATTCATGGGGTTGGCCTGTTTGACCGGCGACGGCAAAGGCGCCATTGTGGCACCTTGCCAGCAAGCCGAACAGCGGCATACGCCGCGCTAGAGCGTTTCAGGCTCTTGAGGTCGCAAAATGAGCACGCCCAGGGGCGGCAGGTTCAACGACAGCGACACCGGTTGCCCATGGCGCGGCTCATCCTGGGTAAACACAGCCCCGCCATTCCCGTAATTGGAGCCCGCGTAGGTATCGGCATCACTGTTGATCACCTCACTCCACCGCCCGCCAAACGGCACACCGACTGCGTAGCCTTCACGGGGCACCGGGGTGAAGTTGGCAACCACCAACACCGGCTTGCCATCCTTGCTCCAGCGCAGCCAGGCGTAGACGCTATTGATCGCGTCATCACCGATCAGCCATTGGAAGCCCTGGGGCGCATCGTCCTGTTCGTGCAGCGCCGGCTCTTCGCGGTACAGGCGGTTCAAATCGCCTACCAGCTTCTGCACCCCACGGTGCTCGGGGTACTGCAGCAAATACCAATCCAGTTGCTGATCGTGGTTCCACTCGCGCCATTGGCCAAATTCGCAGCCCATGAACAGCAACTTCTTGCCGGGGTGCATCCACATGAAACTGAGGTAGGCGCGCAGGTTGGCAAATTTCTGCCAGCGGTCGCCGGGCATCTTGTCGATCAGCGAGTGCTTGCCGTGCACCACCTCATCATGGGAAATCGGCAGGATAAAGCGCTCCGACCAGGCGTACACCAGCCCGAAACTCAGCTCGTTGTGATGATGGGCGCGGTACACCGGGTCTTGCTGGATGTAATGCAGGGAGTCGTGCATCCAGCCCATGTTCCATTTGTAATTGAACCCCAGGCCACCCTGTTGGGTAGGCTGGCTGACGCCGGGCCAGGCCGTGGACTCTTCGGCAATCACCAAGGCGCCCGGGGCTTCAAGGGCAACCACGTCGTTCAGGTGCCGCAAGAAGTCGATGGCTTCCAGGTTCTCGCGACCGCCATGGCGGTTGGGCACCCATTCACCGGCCTTGCGCGAATAATCGCGATACAGCATGGAGGCCACTGCGTCCACGCGCAGGCCATCGACGTGGAAATGCTTGAGCCAGTGCAAGGCCGACGCGAGCATGAAACCGTGGACCTCGGTGCGGCCCAGGTTGTAGATCAGCGTGTCCCAGTCCTGGTGAAAGCCTTCCAGGGGGTTGGCGTATTCGTACAGCGCGGTACCGTCAAATTGCGCCAGGCCGTGGGTATCGGTGGGGAAATGCGCGGGTACCCAATCAAGGATCACGCCGATATCGGCCTGATGGCAGGCATTGACGAACCAGGCAAAGTCTTCCGGCGAGCCAAAGCGAGCACTGGGGGCAAACTGGGATAACGCCTGATAGCCCCAGGAGCCACCAAAGGGGTGTTCCATGATCGGCATCAGCTCGATATGGGTGAAGCCCAATTGTTGAACGTAAGGAATCAGCCGCTCAGCCAGTTCGCGCCAGCCATATTGACGGGCAACTTCACCGGCCTCGTCCAGCTCGCACTGCCAGGACCCCACATGCAGCTCGTAGATCGACAACGGCGCAGTGGTTTTCTGCTTGTCTCCCCGCGATTGCATCCACTCATGGTCCTGCCAATCCACTTGCAAAGGTGCGGCGACCTTCGAGGCGGTGTCCGGCGGCAGTTGGGTGGCCAACGCCACAGGGTCGGCCTTGAGCGGCAAAATGCCGTGGGCACCGAGAATTTCATACTTGTAGGCCGCGCCCGGCTGCAAGCGTGGGATGAAGATTTCCCACACGCCCGATGGATGGCGCAGGCGCATCGGGTGGCGGCGCCCGTCCCAGATATTGAAGTCGCCCACCACCGAAACCCGCCGTGCGTTCGGCGCCCAGACGGCAAAGCGCACGCCTTGCACGCCGTCGACGCTGACCACCTGAGCCCCCAGGCAGTTGCCCAGGTCACGGTGATTGCCTTCGGCAAACAGGTACAGGTCCATTTCCCCCAGCAGCAATTGGCTGAAGCTGTAGGGATCTTCGGTGATCTGCTCACCGCCGGCCCACTGGATTTTCAGCAGGTAGGGCTGGCGAGTGCTGAAGTGCCCAATAAACAGGCCTGGCACCTGGGTGGCATCGAGGCTGCCAAACGGCTCACCTGTGTCACGCGCCAGTACCTGGACACTCAGGGCCTCGGGCAGGAACGCACGGATAAACTGGCCGCCCTGCTCGTCATCATGGGGCCCCAGGATCGAAAAAGGATCGGGGTGCTCGGCGCGCACCAGCGCATCGACGTCCTTGGACGCCGGCAATGCAGTCAACTTGGGCTGCAGCGGTTCTCTCTGTGTAAAACTCATGACGTCTCCCCACCGCGTACAGGTTTAGATATAGGTGTCAGCCCGCTCAGCAAGCCGTGCAGCCCTTGCAGGGGCACCGGCAGCCAGCTCGGGCGGTTTTCTGCTTCGTAGGCCACTTCGTACGCGGCCTTTTCCAGGCTGAACAAGGTCAGCGCTGCGTCTTGGCCGTTGGCATCCTGCCAGTCATGCGCCAGTGTAGACGCAGCGGCCTGGTAAGCCTGGGTAAATGCTACGCGGGCTTCATTCAGGTAGCGGTCGGTCACACGTTTACGCGCAGCGTTCGCTTCTGGCGTGTGATCCACCCCCTGCACATTCAGCGCCATGGCCGCGGCATAATCGAAGGAACGCAGCACACCGCTCACATCTTTATAAGGGCTGTGTTTGCCGCGCCGCTCATGCAGCGGTCGCGCCGGTTCGCCCTCGAAGTCGATCAAGTAGGCATCGCCCTTGACCACCAATACCTGGCCCAGGTGCAAGTCACCGTGGACGCGAATGCGCAACCCGCCCACCGTGGCTTTGGCCAACGCCTGAACATGCGCCGCGATGGCTTTTTTCTGCGCCAGTAATTCACTGACCAACGCCTGGTCGGCGGGGTTCAACTGGCTTTGATTAAGCTTGAGCAACTGCAAGGCGCGGTCGATCTGGGCGCCGACATCCTGGGCCCAGGCTTGGGTGTCTTTGGCTGTGGTGGGTTCGGGTTTGAAAGCCTTGTCGGCGGTTGGCGCACCCAACACCAGGTGCATTTCACCCAGGCGCTGACCGAGCAAACCGGCAAAATCCGCCAGTTCGCCGAGGGCGTTGTAGTGCTGTTCCTGTTCAGAGATCGCGTCGGCCAGCTCATCGCGGATCGCGCGCTCCAGGTTGTTCTGGGCCCAGCTCCAGGCATCGCCCTGATTGCTCAGGTAACCCTGGGCAATCATCAGCAGGTTGTCCTGCCCCTGCCCGTCGCGGCGGCTCATAAAGCCCAACAGCGGCGAGATATTCGGGTAGCCGGCGGCGGTCAGGTAGGCACTCATTTCCAGCTCCGGGTGCACACCGGCGCTGACTCTACGAATCAGCTTGAGCACCAGGCTGTCACCGACCACCACCGAGCTGTTGGACTGCTCGGCAGACAAATAACGCACCGGCGATTCACGGGTCAGTTGCAGTGCGGCCAAGTGCTCAGTCGCCTCGAACCGCAGATCGCCGTCAGGGGTATTGAGCACGGTGCCGGCCTGCATGGCCTGGATCACCTCAAGGATAAAATGCTCAAGGCTGAAGGCATCGGTCACCAAACCTACCTGGCGGGTGCGTCGTACTCGGGCCAACGCCAATTGCTGGGGCAAGGCGCTGGTGAACTGGTCTTCGCCAAGAAAGCCAAAGGGCAGTTGGTAGCGGCTGACCTGGCCAGCACTGGTCACTTCGATCTCGCTGAGCAACACCGGATGCTGCGGGTCGCCAAAACGCACGCCATAAGCGATGTGCACCGTGTCGATTGCCGTATCTTTGCCGGCAAACCAGCGACGCTTGGGCAGCCAGGCGGGCAGTGAAGTCTGTTCCAGGCTGGTGCGGCAAGGTTCTTCCAGTAACTCTTCCATGCGTTTTTTCAGTACCAAAGTGGTGAAGTCGGGCATGCTTTGCGCCGGTTCCACATGCCAGCTGGGCATCTGGTTTTCCGCTGCCAGCACGAACCAATAGAAACCATAGGGCGCCAGGGTCAGCAGGAAATTCAGCTGACCGATCGGCGGGAAGGCATTACCGCCGAGCATCTCCACCGGCACCATGCCGGCAAAGGCCGACAGGTCCAGCTCCGCCGCCTGGGCGCTGCGCGACACATTGGCTACGCACAGGATGATCTCGGTGTGGCCGTCTTCGCCGGTGTATTCACGGGTGTAAGCCAGGATGCGCCGGTTAGTCGGCGAGAGCATCTTCAGGCTGCCACGGCCAAACGCCTTGGACTGCTTGCGCACTGCGAGCATGCGCCGGGTCCAGTTGAGCAATGAATGCGGGTCCTGGGCCTGGGTCTCAACGTTGACCGACTGGTAGCCGTATTGCGGGTCCATGATCGGCGGCAACACCAGGCTGGCCGGGTCGGCACGGGAAAACCCGCCATTGCGGTCGATGGACCATTGCATGGGCGTGCGCACGCCGTCACGGTCGCCCAGGTAGATGTTGTCGCCCATGCCGATTTCATCGCCGTAGTACAGGGTCGGCGTGCCCGGCATCGACAGCAACAGGCTGTTGAGCAATTCCACCCGCCGACGATCCCGCTCCACCAGCGGCGCCAGGCGTCGCCGAATACCCAGGTTGATACGGGCGCGGCGGTCTGCGGCGTAGTAGTTCCACAGGTAGTCGCGCTCTTTGTCGGTGACCATTTCCAGGGTCAGCTCATCATGATTGCGCAGGAAAATTGCCCACTGGCAATTGGCGGGAATCTCCGGGGTCTGGCGCAGAATGTCGGTAATGGGGAAGCGATCTTCCTGGGCCAACGCCATGTACATGCGCGGCATCAGCGGGAAGTGGAACGCCATGTGGCATTCATCGCCGTCATCACCCTTTCTGTCACCAAAGTACAGCTGCGTGTCTTCGGGCCACTGGTTGGCTTCGGCCAGCAGCATGCGGTCGGGGTAATGGGCGTCGATCTCGGCGCGGATTTGCTTGAGGACGTCGTGAGTTTCCGCCAGGTTTTCGTTGTTGGTGCCGTCCCGTTCGATCAGGTAGGGAATGGCGTCCAGGCGCAGGCCGTCGATGCCCAGGTCGAGCCAATAGCGCATCACCGACAGCACCGCTTTCATGACCTGCGGGTTATCAAAGTTGAGGTCGGGTTGGTGCGAGTAAAAGCGGTGCCAGAAGTACTGGCCGGCCACCGGGTCCCAGGTCCAGTTGGACTTTTCGGTGTCGAGGAAAATAATGCGTGTGCCGTCGTATTTCTGGTCATCATCCGACCACACGTAGAAGTCCCGTGCGGCCGAGCCTGGCTTGGCCTTGCGCGCGCGCTGGAACCAGGGGTGCTGGTCGGAGGTGTGGTTGATCACCAGTTCAGTGATCACGCGCAGCCCGCGTTGGTGGGCTTGGGCAATAAAGCGCTTGGCGTCGGCCATCGTCCCGTAGTCGCTGTGCACGCCGCGGTATTCGGCAATGTCGTAGCCGTCATCACGCCGGGGAGATGGGTAGAACGGCAGCAGCCAGATGGTGTTCACGCCGAGGTCGGCAATGTAGTCGAGCTTGGCGATCAGCCCGGCAAAGTCACCAATGCCGTCGTTGTTGGAGTCGAAATAGGATTTGACGTGAACCTGGTAGATTACCGCGTCTTTGTACCAGAGCGGGTCTTTGATAAAGGTGGCTGCCTTGGGTTTCTTGGCCATTGCAAACTCCTGAAAATACAAAGTTCTCGAGGATCGTTCCCACGCTCCGCGTAGGAACGCAGCCCCGGACGCTCCGCGTCCCAAGCGCGACGCATAGCGTCAAGCGAGGCGTTCCCACGCAGAGCGTCAAGTGAGACGTTCCCACGCAGAGCGTCAAGTGAGACGTTCCCACGCAGAGCGTCAAGTGAGGCGTTCCCACGCAGAGCGTGGGAACGAGCACTCAGGATGTGCTGATGCGCCAGATCCCGAACGGCATCTGCGGCTCCAGCCGGGTCCATTGGGTCTTGCCGTACCAGGTCCAGCGGTGGCCGTTCATCAAGTCTTCGCCCTGGGTCTGGGCATCGTCGGGCAAGCCCATCTCCCACAGCGGCAATTCAAAGTGGGCTTCCTGGGCGTTGTGCGGGTCGAGGTTGACGGCGACCAGAATGAAATTGCTGCCGTCTTCGCTGCGCTTGCCGAAATACAGAATGTTGTCGTTCCAGGCGTTGTAGAGCTTGAGCCCCAGGTGCGTGTGCAACGCCGGGTTCTGGCGGCGGATGCGGTTGAGCTGGGCGATCTCGGCGATGATGTTGCCCGGCGCGGTGAAGTCCCGAGGTCGGATTTCGTACTTCTCCGAGTCCAGGTATTCCTCTTTGCCCGGCACCGGCGCGGCTTCGCATAACTCAAAACCCGAATACATTCCCCACAGGCCCGAGCCCATCGTGGCCAGCGCAGCGCGGATCAGGAAGCCTGCGCGACCGGACTCATGCAGGAAACCCGGATTGATGTCCGGCGTATTGACGAAAAAGTTCGGGCGGTAGCACTCACGCCAGGGCGACTGGTTCAGTTGGGCAAGGTACTCGCTCAGCTCAGCCTTGGTGTTGCGCCAGGTGAAGTAGGTATAGCTCTGGGAATAGCCGACCTTGCCCAGGCGCGCCATCATCGCCGGTGTGGTGAAAGCTTCGGCGAGGAAGATCACCTCCGGGTACTTGGCACGCACGTCGCTGATCAGCCATTGCCAGAACGGCAGCGGCTTGGTGTGCGGGTTGTCGACGCGAAAGGTCTTCACGCCCTCTTCCACCCAGCCCACCACGATGTCACGCAGCTCGGTCCACAGGCTGGGGATGGCATCGGCCGCATAGAAATCGACGTTGACGATGTCCTGGTACTTTTTCGGCGGATTTTCCGCGTATTTGATCGTGCCGTCCGGGCGCCAGTTGAACCAACCCGGATGCTGTTTGAGCCACGGGTGGTCCTGGGAGCACTGGATGGCGAAATCCAGGGCGATTTCCAGGCCGTGGTCGGCAGCAGCCTTGACCAACCGGCGGAAATCATCGCGAGTGCCCAACTGAGGGTGAATAGCCTCGTGACCGCCCTCCTCACTGCCAATGGCGTAGGGGCTGCCAGGATCATCAGGGCCGGCGGTGAGTGAGTTGTTCTTGCCCTTGCGGTGGCTACGGCCGATGGGGTGGATCGGCGGGAAATACAGCACGTCGAAGCCCATGTCGTGAATCATCGGCAAGCGTGCGTGCACGTCGTTAAAGGTGCCGTGCCGCGCCGGATCGTCGGTGATCGAGCGGGGAAACAGCTCGTACCAGCTGGCAAATTGTGCGGCTTCACGTTCCACGTCAATCGGGTACGCGGGGCTGACGCTCAAATAGGCGCGATGGTCGGCCTGGGTCATCAGGTGTGCACTGTCTTCGTGCAGGAACAACGCCACCTGCTCAGTTTCCAACAGGCCGGAAAGCTCATGGTGCAACAGCATCAAGCGGTCACGCAGTTCGTTGTCACTGCGTTCGGCGGCCTGCAGCACCAGGCTACGGCCCTCCTGCAACTCCAGGCTGACGGGCACGCCAGCTTCATGCTTCTTGCGCAGTTCGTAACAGAAGCTGGCAAAGGTATCGATCCAGGCTTCGATGCAGTACTCATGACGGCCTTGGTGGGCCACGGTAAACGCGCCCTCCCAACCGTTGTTGCCGATATCAAGCATGACTACGCTGTGCCAGCTTTCGTCTCCCAGGGCGCGCCAGCGGATCAACACCGCCAGTTTATCGTGGCCATCGGCGAACACTTTGCTGGTGACATGAACCCGCTGGCCCACCACCGCCTTGACGGCAAACTCCCCGTTGTCGATGACCGGCATGGTGCTTTCGATCGCGATCCTGGGTAGCAGCAGCGCCTGCGACAACGGCAGCACGGAGTCTTCTGGAACCAGTGTTTCGGCAGTCATCGAGCAGCTTCCCCTTACGCCCTTTGGACGCTCTTTGCTTGATACGAATTCAGGTACGGCGACGCTATCCTTGAGCTGGGCCGTTTAAAGTCCGAGCCTGGGCGCTGCCCAAAAGTTCAGGTGGATATACCGCCCCTGGGCGGGAATCATTTCCAGCAGGCAATGGTCCACCAACAGAGCAAAGCACAAACGAGGCCATACCCATGAGCATCCCGACACCTCCTGAACCCGAAGATCCGAATATCGACGCCCCCCCATTGCCCCCGCCCGAACCGGAACGCGACCCTGAACAGGAGCCGCCTGAAAACCAGCCGCCACCGGTGCAGGAACCGCCCACGACGATGCCGCCGGTTATTGCCTGACTCACAGACACCCAAGCACTTGCCCGTGAAAAAATATCGCGGGCAAGCGCTACTGAGCTTTCCTACTTCAATCACCGACAATACCGAGATCCCGCTCTTGATGAACAAGATAGATTCAGTCACCCGTACGCTGCCTCGCCCCCTTGCCGGCCGCAGACTATCTTGTCCGTTAAGCGAGTACCTTCTATGCGCACCTCACTACTGCCCCCGTTCTCGGCTGTTCACGGCATCCAACAACCGCCAGTCAACGATCATCGGGAAAAACTGAACGATCTGTTCAGGGCCGGCCCAAGCGCAATCATGCGCAGGAAAGAGCCTGACACGCCCGCCTCCGCCCCTTCCAGGGCGCCGCAAACCTTTACCTTGCCCAACCCTGCCCCCTCTGCGAACGTAGAGCCGAAGACGGCCGGTGCCGACGCCACCCAGCTTGCCCAACTTCGTGCGCTGACCAGCCAGCAGAACATTACCAATATGCTGCGCGCGCCCAACTCACACGAGACCTCCGGGCAGGTGACCACGATTCGAAGCCTGTTAAGCAGGGAAAACGTCAAATCCTTGCTGCACGGCCCGGATGCAGACGAAGCGCGCAAACTGATTACCGATGTGAAGGAGCGTTTAGGTCAATCAAGCCTGCAGATGATTCATGACCGATCCTCACATATCGAGGACCCGGGCTTGAGCCTTGAAGAAATTCGCGAGCGCACCTCCACTCTTGATCCCGAGGCAGGTTTCAACTGCGCTATGCAAATCGAGCGTGATCTACGCATTGAGAAGCTTTCTGCCATACAGCGAATGCGGCAAAGTACGCCTCTGGCTTCAGCCCTCTTCGATATCGGCAAAGAGGCGGACCTCGGCAACCCGCCCCCTCAACCGGATAATCCACCGCCCCCGGCAGAAAGCCTCACACACAACAACAATGTCAGGAATGACAATGGTCAGACCTTCACCTTCCGTAATAGCCGTGAATCAAGTTTCGACGCACCTGAGCAAGTGATGGATTTTGACCACCACAGAGACAAACTCGATGTATCGGCAATTAGAAATCAACTCGGCAACACGCCATTGAAATTGGTAGGAAACTTCTCGGGAGCCAGTAGCGAGGTACAGATTCACTATAGCCCGGCTCACAATACGAGCGTGGTGATGATCTCCGGCAACCCGGGAGAGTCGCCCTTTGTGGTGAAAGCCTTAGGTGAGGTGAGATACGGCAACCTCATCACTTGACCTCCTTCACTCATCCTTCTCCAGCAGCTTGACGATCCGTGGCATCACGCTGAATACCGCCAGGGCCAGCAGCGTACTGAGCACCGCCGTCGATTCACGCCCCATTCCCGCCGCAACCCCAATGGCGGCGGTCATCCACAACCCGGCCGCGGTGGTCAGGCCCTTTACATGCTGGCCCTCTTCGTCTTCCTTGCCCTTGAGGATGGTGCCAGCGCCGAGGAAGCCAATGCCCGCGATGACCCCTTGAACCACACGGCTCATGGCATCCGCCTGGCTGCCGGACATCTGCGGCACCAGCACAAATAGCGCGGCGCCAAGCGCCACCAGCATATGGGTGCGCACTCCGGCCGCCTTGCCCTTGTGTTCACGCTCAAACCCCAGGATGCCGCCGAGGATCGCCGCGATCAGCAGGCGCACGGTCACTTGGGTGAGTTGCCGGGCATCGCCAATGTCTGCGAATTCGGCTTGCAGGGTTTGCCACGCCAGATGCCACCAGGCCTCCATGGATGCGCTCCTTTTCATTATGGATAGATAAAGGATGGACAGCGCAGACCGCCAGTCAGTTGCCTGGAACCCGTGCGCATGGCGGCCGCCTAACGCTGCATAGCCCACAAAACGGAGATTGTCATGACCGTACGCATCGAAAATCATCTGTGCTACTTCACGCTCGACGACAATGGCCAGGAACAAAGCCTGCCAGCCACCCGGGTGACCATCCTGACCGATCACGCCAAAGCCATGTCTTATCTGGAACTGGCAGGTTCGCGCATCTACATCACCGAAGCCGAGGCGGACGCGCTGACGGTTGAAGGCGCAACCGATGGCCGTGAGCATGTAAAGGCGGACCAACCTGGTTCGGTGATTTGATTGATCTGCATCATCAGACCCGCTCAACCCCTGCACCCCTATGCCCATGGGGTGCAGCAGATTGACGCACAAGAACGCTTCAAGCTGATCTGATCCGCTTTTTATCACGCCACCTGAGTCTGTTATGCAAACAGTCTGTCGCCCATAGTTCGTCGGCCTGATGGAGGCTGATGAGCGAATGACCATGAGCGAACGAATCCCAACCGTGGAAACCTTTGAGCCCATTCACCCCAAGAAAGTGAAGGCCAAATCCAGCGACAACCTGATCCATACCCGCAGCTTTACCGGCTTGTTTCGCACCCTGCGAGTGGGCGGTGCCGGCCTGCTGTTCCTGGCTTTTTTCGGCACCGTGTGGCTGAACTGGGGTGGGCGCCAAGCCGTACTGTGGGACCTGGCCGAGAGCAAGTTCCACATTTTTGGTGCGACGTTCTGGCCCCAGGACTTCATCCTGCTCTCGGCGCTGTTGATCATCTGCGCCTTCGGCCTCTTCGCGATCACGGTGTTTGCCGGCCGCGTATGGTGCGGCTACACCTGCCCGCAAAGCTCGTTCACCTGGCTGTTCATGTGGTGCGAGAAGGTGACCGAAGGTGAGCGCAACCAGCGCATCAAACTTCAGGCCGCCCCCTGGAGCCTGAATAAGCTGGCGAGGCGCTCGGCCAAGCACACATTGTGGCTGGGTATCAGTGTGTTGACCGGGCTGACGTTTGTGGGCTACTTCACCCCGATCCGCCCCTTGGCCGCCGAACTGTTAACGTGGCAGATCGGTGGGGTGAGCCTGTTCTGGGTGCTGTTTTTCACGGGCGCTACCTACATCAATGCCGGCTGGCTACGCGAAGCGGTGTGCATGCACATGTGCCCCTATGCACGCTTCCAGAGCGTAATGTTTGATAAGGACACCCTGACCATTTCCTACGACACCACCCGCGGCGAGCATCGGGGCCCGCGTAAACGTGACGTGCAGCCAGCCGAGGTTGGCCTTGGCGATTGCATCGATTGCCAGCTGTGCGTTCAGGTTTGCCCCACGGGCATCGACATCCGCGACGGCCTGCAAATGGAATGCATTGGTTGTGCGGCCTGCATCGACGCCTGTGATTCGATCATGGACAAAATGGGCTATGCCCGTGGCTTGGTCAGTTACACCAGTGAGCATCAATTGCAAGGTGGCAAGACCCACCTGCTCAGGCCGCGCCTGATCGGCTACAGTGCCGTGCTGCTGGTGATGATCGCGGCGTTGGTGGTGGCGCTGATTGAACGGCCGATGGTGTCGCTGGATGTGACCAAAGACCGAGGTATGTTCCGTGAAAACAGCCAGGGGTTGATCGAAAACATCTACAGCCTCAAGGTGATCAACAAGACCCAGCAGCGCCAGGACTACCGCCTGGAACTGGTGGATGCCGAGGGGTTCCAGCTGCAAGGCAAGACCCAGGTCAGTCTGGCTGCCGGGGAAATTGTCGATATACCGGTGTCGGTAGCGTTGCTGGCGGACACACCGGCCAGCAGCTCTCAAACCCTGCGTTTTAAAGTCACTGATGTGGATGAGCCTTGGATTTATACCGCTGCTGACAGCCGCTTCGTTGCGCCCTTGAATCGCTGAACAACGATAGAGATCAACTGTAGGAGCGAGCTTGCTCGCGAAAAACTCACCGTCGCCGCGTTCATTCAGGAAACACACGTTATCGTTGACGTTTTTCGCGAGCAAGCTCGCTCCTACAGTTCGCCCTGCATACACATTCAAAAAGCTAATCAGGCCGCCATGAAACGCTACGAAAAATTTGCCGACGACATCGCAGAACTGATCCGCTCCGGCGTCCTCGGCCCCGGCCAGCGCGTACCATCGGTACGCTATGCCAGCCAGGCCTACGGCGTCAGCCCGTCCACGGTATTCCAGGCCTATTACTTGCTGGAGCGTCGTGGCCTGATCAGGGCGCGCCCGCGTTCTGGCTACTTCGTCAACACCCACGCGCCGAGCCCGTTTTCCGAGCCGGTGGTGAGTGAGCAGGTACATGAGTCCACCGATGTGGGTGTCAGTGAGCTGGTGTTCTCGGTACTGGACTCGATCAAAGACCCCAACACCGTGCCCTTCGGCTCGGCCTTCCCCAGCCCCATGCTGTTCCCGCTGCCGCGCCTGGCCCGCTCCCTGGCCAGTGCCAGCCGCGACATGGACCCCCGCCTGGTGGTCACCGACATGTCGCCAGGCAACCCACAACTGCGCCGCCAGATTGCCCTGCGCTATATGGTCGGCGGCCTGATGCTGCCGATGGAGGAGTTGCTGATCACCAACGGCGCCCTGGAAGCACTCAACCTGTGCCTGCAGGCCGTGACCGAACCGGGCGACCTGGTCGCCATCGAAGCGCCGGCGTTCTACGCCTGTTTGCAAGTGCTTGAACGCCTGAAGCTCAAGGCTGTGGAGATCCCGGTGCACCCGCGCGACGGTATTGACCTGAACGCCCTGGCCCAAAGCCTTGAGCGCTATCCGATCAAGGCCTGCTGGACGATGACCAGCTTCCAGAACCCCATGGGCGCCACGTTGCCTGAAGAGAAAAAACAGGCACTGGTGGAACTGCTGCGCAGCCATCAAGTGCCTCTGATCGAAGATGACGTCTACGCCGAATTGTATTACGGGCAACAGGCCCCGAAACCGGCCAAGGCCTTCGACACCGAAGGGCTGGTGATGCACTGTGGCTCCTTTGCCAAGAGCCTGGCACCGGGTTACCGCGTGGGCTGGGTCGCCGCCGGGCGCTTCGCACAGAAGGTCGAGCGGCTGAAACTGATGACCTCACTGTGCCCGTCAATGCCGGCCCAGGCGGCGATTGCCGACTACCTGCAACACGGCGGCTATGACCGGCACCTGCGCAAACTGCGCTACGCCCTGGAAGAACAGCAAAGCGCCATGCTGGCGGCCATCGCTCGTTATTTTCCGGCGCAAACACGGGTCAGCCAGCCGGCGGGAGGCTATTTTCTGTGGTTGGAACTGCCGGAGCAGACCGACTCGCTGAAATTGTTCCAGATGGCTCTGGCCCAGGGCATCAGCATTGCGCCGGGGCCGATCTTTTCCGCCACTCAGCGCTTCAGAAACTGCATTCGCCTGAATTACGGAAGCCCTTGGAACGAGGCGTCGGAAAAGGCCATGGAGACACTAGGGCGGATCGTGCGCTCGTTTTAACGGCCGCCGCCCAAGTCGATAAACGTTCCGGTGGAATACGATGCCTTGTCCGACAGTAACCAGATAATCGCCTCTGCCACTTCATCCGGGCGCCCGCCACGCGCCATCGGGATACCGGATTCCAGCTTGCTGACCCGGTCCGGGTCGCCGCTCAGGGCATGGAAATCGGTAAAGATATAGCCAGGGCGCACGGCGTTGACGCGAATGCCCTCGCCCGCCACCTCCTTGGACAGCCCCAGGGTAAAGGTGTCCAGCGCCCCCTTGGAGGCCGCGTAGTCGACATACTCTCCCGGCGAGCCCAGCCGCGCCGCCACCGACGACACGTTGACGATACTGCCTCCCTGCCCTCCATGCCGGGGCGACATGCGCAATACCGCGTGTTTGGCACACAGGATCGGGCCCAGCACATTGGTCTTGAGGATTTTGAGGATACGAAACTCGGACATCTCATCGACCCGCGACTTATGCCCCACGGTGCCGGCGTTATTCACCAGCGCGGTGACCCGGCCCAGTTCCGTATCAACGCGATTGAACAGAGCGATCACTTCATCCTCGCTGCTGACATCGGCCCGCACGGCAATCGCCTGGGCACCCAGCGCGCGAACCTGATCCAGTACACGCAGGGCAGCGTCTTCATCAGACTGGTAGTTGATGCAGATGCGATAGCCTTGGCGAGCGGCGAGCAATGCCGTTTGGGCGCCAATGCCACGACTGCCCCCCGTGATGATGACGACTTTGTCCATGGCTGCGGCCTCCCGATTCAACCGGATGTTCAGGGTTGGATCCAAGAATACCCGTCACTGACTGCTTTTGTCAGGCGCCGGCTGTTCGGCGCCCCGGATATTCGCCATGAAGCTATCGGCCGGCAATGGATGCCCCAATAAGTAGCCTTGCAAGGAGTCACACCCCAGGCGGGTGAGGAAGTGCTGCTGCACATCGGTTTCCACCCCCTCGGCGACGATCCGCAGGCCCAGGGCCTGGCCGAGGGCCACGATGGCCGAGACGATGGCCGCGTCATCGCTGTCGTGTTCCAGGTCACGCACAAAACCGCGATCGATCTTCAGCTCGTTGGCCGGCAGGCGCTTGAGGTACATCAGGCTGGAGTAACCGGTGCCAAAGTCATCGATGGACAGGTCAACCCCCATGTCCGACAGTTGCTGCAATACCGTCATGCTCGCATCGGCATCGCTCATGGCGGTGGTCTCGGTGATTTCCAGCGTGAGGCTGTTGGCCGGCAATTGGTACCGTTCCAGTGCAGCCGCTACGCTGTTGACCAACCCGGCGTGGCAGAACTGCAACGCCGAGAGGTTCACGGCAATGCGCCAGTGCTCATAACCCTGTGCGTACCACTGACTCATCTGGCGACAAGCTTCATCGAGCACCCATTCGCCGATGGGAATGATCAGCCCGGTTTTCTCCGCCAGTGCAATAAACGTAGCGGGCATCAGCAAGCCCTGATGCGGATGCTCCCAGCGCAACAGCGCCTCGGCCCCCACGGCAAGACCACTGACGGCGTCGAACTTGGGTTGGTAATGCAAACGAAATTGCCCCTGCTCAAGGGCAATGCGCAGGTCCTGCAGCAATTGCAGTTGTTTGCGCGCATTGGTGTTCATCGACACATCGAAGAAGCTGTAGCCATTCTTGCCCATGCCCTTGGCGTGATACATCGCCGCGTCGGCGTTCATCAGCAGTTCCTGGGGGTTGCTACCGTTGCCCGGGAACATGGCGATGCCGATGCTGGCCGAGATCTGCAACTCATGCTCGGCCACCGTGAACGTGCGGTTGATCAGGCCCACCTGGCGCTCGGCCAAGCCCATCGCATCATCGGGCTGGGTGAGTTGCACCAGCAACACGAACTCATCGCCGCCGATGCGGGCCAAGGTATCCTGGCTGCGCAAGTCCTCGCGCAGGCGCAAGCCAACTTCGCGCAGCAACTGGTCGCCCAGGTGATGACCAAAGGCATCGTTGACCGGTTTGAAACCATCCAGGTCGATAAACATCAAGGCAAAGCAACCGCCCCGCTCGTGCACCGCCTGGATGCCTTGTTGTATGCGATCTGCCAGCAAGGTGCGATTGGGCAGGCCGGTGAGCATGTCATGCAGGGCCAGGTGGGTGAGTTCCTGGTTGGCCAGGGTCAGGGAATCGGCGAGTACGGCGGTGCGCGCTTCCAGGCGCGCATCCAGCACCGACGTCAACAGCGCAATGACCAATACCGCCAGCGAAGTGACCAAGACCAGGTTATCCAGGCCCTTGCCGCTCAGGCCCGTCAGTGCGGCACCGCAGAAGCTGTCATCGGCAAAGCGCGCCGCAGCCATCCCGGTGTAGTGCATCCCAACGATGGCCACGCCCATCACCACGGCTGCGCCGCCCCGAGCCAGACGCACATAAGGTGTGTTGCGCCGCAGGTTGAAGGCGATCCACAGCGCGGCGCCGGAAGCCACCACCGCGATCAACAACGAAGCGCCGAACAAGGCCGGGTCGTAGTCGATGCCCGGCGTCATGCGCATCGCGGCCATGCCGGTGTAATGCATGCTGGCGATACCGGCCCCCATCACCAGTGCGCCAAACGCCAGTTGCCAGGCCGGCAAGCGTGGCTGGCTGACCAGCCATAACGCGAAGCCACTGGATAGCACGGCGATCAACAGCGACAACAGGGTAATGCCTACCTCAAACCCAAGGGCAAACGGCAGGCGCAGGGCCAACATCCCGATAAAGTGCATGGACCAGATGCCGACGCCCATCGCCACTGCGCCACCCGTGATCCACAGGTAAACGGCACGCCCCTTGGCGGTCGCGATACGCCCGGCCAGGTCCAAGGCGGTGTAGGACGCCAGGATGGCCACGCACAGGGAAATCACGACAAGGGAGGTTGAATAGCTACCGATCAGCATGGGACGTCTCGCAGGCGACCGGCGCAAAAGCCCGTGCCGGGTGGCAAATCGGGCGATTGTAGCGAGTATGAATACAGGACAGGTGATTAATTAATCCATTGGCCATCACGCAATTTCTGGCGTCAATCGGCTGGCTTTATCTGGCTGTTTTCAACCACATCATGGACATCAAAATGTGCGGGGCTTGCGCAGATTTCCTGTGGGAGCGGGCTTGCCCGCGAAGGCGGTGTGTCAGTCACCGCATCTGCTACTGCACTAACGCTTTCGCAGGCAAGCCAGCTCCCCCCAGGGTGCTGTGCTTGACTGACTGGCATTGGGGCAAGCCCACACATTTGATCTTGCACCCACAGGATGCGCGGCGTATCCGGTTACTCCTTTTCGGCCAGGGAGGTCTGGCCATCCCAGCCTCCGCCCAATGCTGCGATCAACTGCACACTGGCCACCAGCCGCGACTGCAGCAAGGTCAATACCGTGCGCTCGTTGCTCAATGCCGTCGCCTGCACCGTGACCACATCCAGATAGGCAATCAACCCGGCCTTGTACTGGTTTTCGGTCAAGCGCAAGGATTCACGCGCGGCTTCCAGTGCTTCATTGCTAACCACCGCCTCATCGGCGAGCACCTTGAGCTGGACCATGTAGTTTTCCACCTCACGGAAACCGTCCAGTACGGTCTGGCGGTATTTGGCCACGGTCTCGTCATAGCTGGCCACGGTGCGGTCGACTTCCGCCGAGCGCTGGCCGCCATCGAACAGGGTCATCGCCAGTTTCGGCCCTACCGACCAGAAGCGGTTTGGCAGGCTGATCCAATCTTCATAGGTGCTGCTGGAGTAGCCCCCCGCCAAGCTCAAGGTCAGGTCGGGGTAATAGGCAGCCTTGGCCACGCCAATATTGGCGTTGGCGGCGATGACCGAGCGCTCGGCCGAGGCGATATCGGGGCGACGCTCCAGCAACTGGGACGGCAGGCTCACCGGTATCTGCGGCAGGGCCGGGATGTCTTTACTCACCGCCAAGTTGAAGTTGGCTGGCGCCTCACCGATCAGTACGGCGATGGCGTTTTCCAATTGGGCACGCTGCCAGATCAGATCGATCAGGCTGGCCTGAGTGGTCTTGAGCTGGGTTTGCGCCTGGGCGATGGCATCCTTGCCAGCCACACCGGCACGGTATTGGTTTTCGGTCATTTTCAATGAGCGCTGGTAGGTGTCCAGCGTGGCTTGCAGCAAACGCGTCTGCTCGTCCATGACCCGCAGTTGCAGGTAGCTTTGCACCAGTTCGGACTGTTGGCTCAGGCGCATCGCGGCCAGGTCGGCCGAGCTCGCCTCGGCGCTGGCTTCGTTGGCCTCCAGGCCTCGGCGCAACTTGCCCCAGATATCGGCTTCCCAACTCACGCCCAACTGGGCGTTGAGGGTGTCTCGGATACCGCTGCTGGAACTGCTGAGGCTGGCGCTGCTGCTGCCGGTGCCCTGGCTGGCGCGGGTCTTGCCGACGCTCAGGTCAACGCTGGGGTAAAAGGCCCCCCGTGAGCTGCGTACCAGCGCCTGTGCCTGGCGAAAACGCGCCTCGGCCTGGGCGACGGTCTGGTTGGACGTGTTAAGGCGCACCACCAGGTCATTGAGTTGTCGGTCACCGTACAGCTCCCACCAGGCGCCACGCGCTAGGGAGTCGCTCGGGTTAGCCTGGCGCCAGCCCTGGGCCTCCTTGAACTGCACCGGCTCGATGACGTCCGGGCGTTTGTAGTCAGGGCCGATGGCACAGGCGCTGAGCAACACACCACATATCATCACGGCCAATAACTTCATGCCATTGCCGACAGCTTTATTGTGGCGAGGGAGCTTGCTCCCGCTGGAGGGCGAAGCACTCCCAGGCTTTTTGGGGGCCGCTTCGCAGCCCAGCGGGAGCAAGCTCCCTCGCCACAGCAGGCCCGCAGCTACGAGGGATTGGGTTGAGTCGGTCATAGCGCAGTGTCCAGGGCAGCATCGGTACGCACGCCGCGCCAGGCGTTGAAGCGATGGCGCGCGCGGTCCAGGTAAAGGTAAACCACCGGGGTGGTGTAAAGGGTCAGAACCTGGCTGAACACCAGGCCGCCAATAATGGTCAGGCCCAACGGGTGGCGCATCTCCGCACCATCACCACTGCCGAGCAGCAACGGCAAGGCACCGAGGATCGCGGCCAGGGTGGTCATCAGGATCGGCCGCAGGCGCAACAGACAGGCGCTGCGGATCGACTCCAGCGGGCTCATGCCATCGTTGCGCTCCAATTGCAGCGCCAGGTCGATCATCAGGATCGCGTTCTTCTTCACCACGCCGATCAACAGGAACAAACCCAGCAGCGAGATCAGGCTGAACTCGCCCCCGAGCAGGTAGATCGCCAACAACGCACCGACACCGGCCGACGGCAGCGTAGACAGGATGGTCAGCGGGTGGATGTAGCTTTCATACAAGATACCCAGCACCAGGTACACCGCCACCAGCGCGCCGAGAATCATGAACGGCTGGCCTTTCTGGGTCGCGGCGAACGCATCGGCAGTGCCGGCCATCTTGGCGATCACATCCTCGGGCAACCCGACTTTGGCAATCGCACGCTCGATAGCCGCCGTGCCCTGCTCCACCGTGACCCCGGGCGCCATGTCGAAGGCGATATTCTCCGAAGCGAACTGGCCTTCATGGCTGACGCGGTCGTCGGCCAGGCTGTTCTCATAGTGGGCAATGGTCGACAACGGCACCCGTGCGCCGTCGGCCGTGATCACCTGCACCTGGTTGAGGGTGATCGGGTCTTGGGCGTATTTTGGGTTGACCTCCATCACCACCTGGTACTGGTTGAGGCTGTCGTAAATGGTGGAAATCTGCCGTTGGCTGTAGGCGTTGTTGAGCACCGCCGTGACCATGTCCATGTCGATGCCCAGGCGCTTGGCCTGGTCGCGGTCGACAATCAACGTCACTTGGGCCGCACCGCGGCCTTCGCGGGCGTCGATGGCGGTCAGCTCCGGCAACTCACGCATCGCCGCCACCACTTTCGGGTACCACAGGCGCAACGCGGCCAGGTCGCCGCTTTGCAGGATGTAGGAATATTGCGCGCTGGTCTGGTCGCGGCCGCCCCCGAACTGCAGGTCCTGGTCGGCCATGAGGAACAAGCGCCCGCCCGGCACCAGCGGCACCTCCTTGCGCAGGCGCTCGATCACCGCCTGGGCGGAGATCTTGCGTTCGCCAAGCGGCTTGAGGCGCACCAGCATCACTGCGTTGTTAGTGCCTTGGTTGCCACCGATAAAGCCGGCCACACTGAGCACCGCCGGGTCCTTGAGCACCGCCTGGCGAAAGATCTCCATCTTCGGCTGCATGACGCTGAACGACAGGCCATCGTCACCGCGCACAAAGCCGATCAACTGGCCGGTGTCCTGCTGGGGCATGAAGGTTTTGGGCACCACCACGTACAGCGCGATATTCACGCCCACGGTGACGAACAGGCTGAGCAAGGTCAGGCGCCGATGGCGCAGCACCCAATCCAGGCTGGTGGCGTAGCCGGCGACCATGCGCTCGTTGATCTTCTGGCTCCAGCGCTGCAAACCGGTCTGCCGGTCCTTCACATGCGGCTTCAACCAGCGAGCACACAGCATGGGTGTCAAGGTCAGCGAGACAATCAGCGAGACGATGATCGCCGCCGACAAGGTGATGGAAAACTCGCGGAACAGGTTGGTAACAATGCCGCCCATGAACAGGATCGACAGGAACACCGCCACCAGCGACACGTTCATCGACAGCAAGGTAAAGCCCACTTCCTGGGCGCCCAGGTAGGCGGCTTTCATCGGTGGCACGCCCTCGTCGATGTGCCGGGAAATGTTCTCCAGCACCACGATGGCATCGTCCACGACCAAACCGGTGGCGAGGATCAGCGCCATCAGCGAAAAGTTATTCAGCGAAAAGCCATACAGGTACATCACCGCAAAGGTGCCCACCAGCGACACCGGCACCGCCAGGGTCGGGATCAGCGAAGCACGGAAGTTACCCAAGAACAGGTACACCACCAGGATCACCAGCCCCACGGCAATCAGCAGGGTCATTTCCGCCTCATGCAGGGTGGCAGTGATCACTGGCGAGCGGTCCATGGCCAGGCTGAGCTTGACGCTGGACGGCAACACCGCCTGCAACGCCGGCAACTGCGCCTTGATCTGCCGCACGGTTTCGATGATGTTGGCGCCGGACTGGCGGTTGATCACCAGCAACACCGCCGAATCATTGTTGAAGAAACCGCTGTTGTAGCGGTCTTCCACCCCATCGGTGATCTTCGCCACGTCCTTGAGACGCAGGGCTGCGCCATCCTGATAGCGAATCAGCAGGGGCTCATAGTCCTTGGCTTTCTCCAACTGGTCGTTGGCCTGGATCTGCCAGTTGCGCTCGCTGTCTTCCAGCGAGCCTTTGGGCCGGCGCTGGTTGGCATTGGCGATGGTGTTGCGCACATCGTCCAGGGCGACGCCGTACTGATCGAGGGCCTTGGGTTCCAGTTCGATGCGCACCGCCGGCAGCGAACTGCCGCCGATCTGCACTTCGCCCACACCCGGCACCTGGGACAGGCTCTGGGACAGAATGGTCGAGGCCAGGTCGTACAACTGGCCTTTCTGCAACACGTCGGAGGTCAGCGACAGCACCATGATCGGCGCCTGGGACGGGTTGATCTTCTTGTAGGTGGGCATGCTGCGCATGCCACTGGGCAGCAGGTTGCGCGACGCGTTGATGGCCGCCTGCACTTCCCGCGCCGCCCCGTTGATGTCGCGGTCGGAATCGAACGCCAGAATCACCCGGGTAGAGCCCTGGCTCGACGAGCTGCTCATGGTGGTGATACCGGCAATCGCGCCGAATGAGCGCTCCAGCGGCGTGGCCACCGTAGACGCCATCACCTCGGGGCTGGCGCCGGGCAAGCTGGCCGACACCACGATCACCGGAAAGTCGATCTGCGGCAATGGCGACACCGGCAACAAATTGAAGCTGACGCCACCGAGCAACATGATCGCCAGGCTCAGCAGCATGGTCGCGACCGGCCGGCGGATGAAAGGTCCGGACAGGTTCATGGCTCAACCGGCTCCAGGCGTTGTGGCTCTTTGCGCCAGCGCCGGCCAAGACGATCGAAGTACAGGTAGATCACCGGCGTGGTGAACAGCGTCAACACCTGGCTCACCAGCAACCCGCCGACCATCACCAGGCCCAGGGGCTGGCGCAGTTCGGCGCCGGAGCCGCTCGCTAGCATCAAAGGCACCGCGCCGAACAAGGCAGCCAGGGTGGTCATCAGGATGGGCCGGAAGCGCAACAGCGCGGCCTGGTAGATCGCGGTCTGCGGGTCCAGGCCCTGGTTGCGTTCGGCGTCGAGGGCGAAGTCGATCATCATGATCGCGTTCTTTTTCACGATACCGATCAGCAGGATGATGCCGATGATCGCGATCATGCCCAGGTCATTGCCACTGAGCAGCAACGCCAGCAAGGCCCCCACCGCCGCCGACGGCAAGGTCGATAGGATAGTGATCGGGTGGATGTAGCTCTCATAGAGCACACCGAGCACGATGTACATGGTGACCACCGCCGCCAGGATCAACAGCAAGGTGCTCGACAACGAGGCTTCGAACGCCTGGGCCGCGCCCTGGAACTGGGTTTGCACGCCCACCGGCATGCCGATGTCCTTCTGGGTCTGGTTGATCAGTTCCACGCCTTTGCCCAACGCTACGCCGGGCGCCAGGTTGAACGACATCATCACCGCCGGGAACTGGCCGATATGGGCAATTGCCAATTGCGCCTGGCGCTGTTCCACATGGGCCAGGCTCGACAGCCGTACCTGACCACCGTCAGTGGTTTTCACATGGATCTGGTTGAGGGCCGCCGGGCCGAGGGTTTCGCCGGACTGGGCCTGCAACACCACTCGATACTGGCTGGCCTGGGTGTAGATGGTGGAGATCTGGCGCTGGCCGAAGGCGTCATACAGCGCATCGGTGATGGTCGAGACACTTACGCCCAGGCGCGAGGCCGCGTCGCGGTCGATCACCAGGTACACCTGCAAGCCTTTGTCCTGCAGGTCACTGGCCACGTCGGTGAGTTCCGGCAACTGGCTGAGGGCGTGTACCAGCTTGCCGCTCCATAACGCCAACAACTCGGCGTCCGGGGAGGACATGCTGAACTGGTACTGGGTACGGCTGACCCTGTCCTCGATGGTGAGGTCCTGCACCGGTTGCATGAACAGGCGGATACCCACCAGCTTGTCAATCTGCGGTTGCAGGCGGGTGATGACCTCGGCTGCGCTCAAGTCGCGCTGGCCGTGAGCCTTGAGGTTGATGAGCAAGCGGCCGCTGTTGAGGGTGGCGTTATCGCCATCCACGCCAATGTAGGACGACAGGCTCTCGACCGCAGGGTCGGCGAGAATGATCTTCGCCAGTTCCTGCTGGCGCTGGCTCATGGCCGCAAAGGAAATCGACTGCGGCGCCTCGGAAATACCCTGGATCACCCCTGTGTCCTGCACCGGGAAAAAACCCTTGGGCACCACCAGGTACAGCACCACCGTAAGCCCCAGGGTGGCGATCGCCACCAGCAACGTCAGCGGCTGGTGCTTGAGCACCCACTGCAACTTGCGGCCGTAGGCTTCGATCAGCCAATCAATCCAGGCGCCGCTGGCTTTGTAGAAGCGGCCCTGCTCTTCTTCCTTGGGTTCGCGCTTGAGCAGGCGCGCGCACATCATGGGCGTGAGGGTCAGGGACACTACCAGGGAAATCAGGATCGCCACTGCCAGGGTGATGGCGAACTCACGGAACAGCCGCCCGACCACGTCGGCCATGAACAGCAACGGGATCAATACCGCGATCAACGACAGCGTCAGGGACACCAGGGTGAAACCGATCTGCTTGGCGCCCTTGAGCGCGGCCGCCATCGGCGTCTCGCCTTCCTCGATATAGCGCGAAATGTTCTCCAGCATCACGATGGCGTCGTCCACCACAAACCCGGTGGCGATGGTCAGGGCCATCAGCGTCAGGTTATTGATGGAGAATCCGGCCAGGTACATCACACCAAAGGTGCCCACCAGGGACAGCGGCACGGCGATGGACGGGATGATCGTGGCGCTGACCCGGCGTAGGAACAGGAACGTCACCATGACCACCAGGGCAATGGCGATCAGAAGCTCGTGCTGTACGTCTTTGACCGAGGCGCGGATGGTCTGGGTGCGGTCGGTGAGCACCGTCACGTCCAGGCCGGCCGGCAGGTTGTCGGTGATGCTCGGCAGCAGGGCCTTGATACGGTCTACCACCTCGATCACGTTGGCGCCCGGCTGGCGCTGGATATTGAGCAACACGGCCTGGTTCTCGTTGGCCCAGGCGGCAAGGCGCTCGTTTTCGGCGCCGTCGACGATCTGCGCGACATCCTTGAGCCGCAGCGGAGCGCCATTGTTGTAGGCCAGGATCAGTTCGGCGTATTGCTCGGGCGAGACCAGTTGGTCGTTGGCGTCGAGCATCGAAACGCGGGTGGGGCCGTCAAAGTTACCTTTGGGCTGGTTGACGTTGGAGGCGGCGATCAGGGCGCGTACGTCCGAGAGGTTCAAGCCATTGGCCGCCAGGGCCTCGGGGTTGACCTTGATACGCACGGCCTGGCGCTGGCCACCGGCGATGCTGACCATGCCGACACCGCTGATCTGCGCGATTTTCTGCGCCATGCGTGTGTCGACCAAATCATTGAGCTTGGGCAGCAACATGGTCTTGGAGGTGATTGCCAGGGTCAGCACCGGGGTATCCGCCGGGTTGACCTTGTTGTACACCGGCGGCGCCGGCAGATCCTTGGGCAACAGGTTGGTGGCGGCGTTGATCGCGGCCTGCACCTGTTGCTCGGCCACATCCATATTGATGTCGAGGTTGAAACGCAGGGTCAGCACCGAGGCGCCGCCGGAGCTGGTAGAGGCCATCTGGGTCAGCCCGGGCATCTGCCCGAACTGGCGCTCCAGCGGTGCGGTGACCGCGCTGGTCATCACATCGGGGCTGGCGCCGGGGTACAGGGTCATCACCCGGATAGTCGGGTAATCCACCTGGGGCAACGCCGACACCGGCAGCAGGCGGTACGAAATGATGCCGGCCAAGACAATGGCCAGCATGCTCAGCGTGGTGGCGACCGGGCGAAGGATGAACAGGCGCGACAGGTTCATGAACCGACCTTTTGCGCCTTGCCGGCGTCAGCCCCGGTCTCCCCTTTCGCTGCGGGCTTGCCTTGCAGGTGCTCGGGCGGCGTGGTCGGCACCTCGCTGCTGGCGTTGACCACTTCGATCTCGCTGCCGTCCTTGAGGCGGTCGGTGCCTTCCAGCACCACGCGGTCGCCAGCGACCAGGCCTTCCTTGATCACGGTGTTTTCGCCATCGGTGTCACCTACCACCAAGGGCTGGACCTTGACCTTCTTGTCGCCGTCGAGCTTGTAGACAAAGGTGCCATTGTTGCCGAACTGGATCGCCGCAGATGGCGCCAGCACCACGTTCTTCAAGGTATCAGCCAGCAGGTGCACATTGACGAACTGGTTGGGGAACAGCGCCTGGTCCTTGTTATCGAAACGCGCCTTGAACTTCAGCGTGCCGGTGGTGACGTCAATCTGGTTGTCCAGGCTTTGCAGTACACCGACCGCCTGCTTTTTCACGTCGCCACGGTCCCAGGCTTCCACGGGCAACTTGTTACCGGCGTGGTAACGAGCCAGCACGGTTTCCAGGGTATTTTCCGGCAGGGTGAAGGCCACGCTGATTGGCTGGGTCTGGGTGATTACCGCCAGGGCGGTGGTGTCGTTGGCGGCGACGAGGTTGCCGACGTCAAGCTGGCGCAAACCGACCCGGCCGCTGATGGGCGCGCGGATTTTGGTGAATTCCAGGTTGAGCTTTGCGTCGTCCACCGCGCCCTGGTTGGTCTTGACCGTGCCCTGGTACTGCAACACCAGCGCTTCGGCGGTGTCCAGGGTTTGCTTGGCGATACTGTCCTGGGCATACAGGTCGCGATAACGCTGTACATCGACCTGGGCGTTCTTCAACTGGGCCTGGTTCTGCAGCAAGGTGCCCTGGGCCTGGAGCAAGGCGTTCTGGTAGCTGCGCGGGTCGATTTCTGCCAGCAGGTCACCGGCCTTGACCATTTGCCCTTCCTCGAAGGCGATCTTGACCAGCTCGCCGCCCACCCGGCTGCGCACATTAATGGTGTTCAGCGCCGTGACCGTACCCAGCGCCTTGTAGTACACCGGGAACTCACCCAGCACTGCAGGGGCCACGCGCACCGGCACTGGGCCAGTGGACCCGCCGAAGCCCGGGCGCGCCATGCCGGTTTTACCCGTGTGCCCGGCCGGAGCGTCTTTATGGGCCGCGCCGCTGGGCCAGAATTTCCAGCACAGGCCGGCGATAACCAGCAGCACGAGCAGGCCAAACAGCCAGCGGCGGGAGTTGCGGGGGGAGGATTGCATGGAGTGATCAACCATTGGGCGCGAGAGCTTCTACTTTGGGAGGCTGAAAGATAAGCACTGGGGGGCCTTAAGAAAAGCACCTTTACCGGCTATTTACTTTGGGCTTACAACGTTTAACTTCTGATCTTAGTCCACCGGCTATTTCGCTAAACCGCTGACGCTCAAATAAAAACGGCCTGGACTAGGCCAGGCCGCAATCATGCATCATACGTGTTACTGCCAAACGACAGTCATACGTAGAAACAGTTACTTCAACACAGCCAGGGCGGCGTCGTAGTTTGGCTCTTCAGCAATTTCCTTGACCAACTCGCTGTGCAGCACGTTGTCGTTTTCATCCAGCACCACGACAGCGCGAGCGGTCAGGCCCTGCAGCGGGCCGTCAGCGATGGAAACACCGTAGTCAACGGCGAAGTCGGCATTGCGGAAATCCGACAGGTTCTTAACGTTTTCCAGGCCTTCGGAGCCACAGAAACGCGCTTGGGCGAATGGCAGGTCGGAGGAGATGCACAGGACCACGGTGTTGGCCACATCGTTGGCCTGGGCATTGAACTTGCGCACGGAAGTGGCGCAGGTTGGGGTATCAACGCTTGGGAAGATGTTCAGCACTTTGCGCTTGCCGGCAAAGGTAGCCAGGGTGGCGTTGGACAGGTCGCCGGCGGTCAGGGTGAAGTCTGCAGCTTTGGCGCCGACTTTCGGCAGTTCGCCTTCAACCTGGACCGGGTTGCCTTTAAGGGTGACTTGAGCCATGAACGGAATCCTTATGCTGGTTTTTGGTTAAACAAATTCGAGAGGCGGAAGTTAACCACAAAGTGCCGACGCTACCTACCGCCAGACACAAATTGTCATGTCGTCAGGTTGTGGTTTAATTGCGCGCTTTTCGCCCGCCCTTCAAGGAAACCGTCGTCGATGAATCAGCCTGTCACCAAAGTCCTGGTCATTGGTTACGTCTGGCCGGAGCCCCGCTCCTCGGCCGCGGGCGGGCATATGATGCAAATCCTTGAGAGTTTTCTTACGCAAGGTTGGGACATTACCTTCAGCAGCCCGGCCACCATTGGCGAGCACAAGGCCGACTTGCCGGCACTCGGGATCGCCGAACGCACCATCGAACTGAATAACAGCAGTTTCGACGACTTTATTCGCGAACTGGCCCCGGATATCGTGCTGTTCGACCGTTTCATGATGGAGGAGCAATTCGGCTGGCGCGTAGAACAATGCTGCCCCGACGCCCTGCGCGTGCTGGAAACCTCCGACCTGCAAAGCCTGCGCGACGCCCGTCACCAGCGGCTCAAAGAGCAGGTGAAAGCCCAACCCGACAGCGACGACTTCAGCGCCCTGTTCGCGCCGGCGCTGGAAGACGAGTTCCAACGCATGGCCGACACCGACCTGGCCAAACGCGAAATCGCCGCCATTTACCGCTGTGACATCAGCTTGATGATCTCCGACGTGGAAATCCGCCTGCTCACCGAACAGTTCAAGGTGCCTGCCGCCCTGCTCCACTGGTGCCCCTTGATGCTGCAACCGCCCACCGACGCATTTGCGCCCTTTGACGACCGTGCGCATTTCCTCAGCATCGGTAACTTCCGCCACGCGCCCAATTGGGATGCGGTGCTGTGGATGAAGCACCGCCTGTGGCCACTGATCCGCCAACAACTGCCAGGCGCCCAATTGCATATCTACGGCGCCTACACCCCGCCCAAGGCCACCGCCCTGCACAATCAGGCCCAGGGTTTCCATGTAATGAACTGGGCCGAAGATGCGCTGCAAGTCATGACCGCCGCGCGCATCTGCCTGGCACCGTTGCGCTTTGGCGCGGGCATCAAGGGCAAGTTGGTCGACGCCATGCTGTGCGGCACGCCCAGTGTCACGACCCCAATCGGCGCCGAGGCCATGGGCGATGACCAGCCCTGGCCAGGCGTGATTGCACAGGATGCCCCGGCCCTGGCTGCCGCTGCCGTGGCCCTTTATCAGGACCGTGAGCGCTGGACCCGCGCCCAGGAACACGGGCGCCAACTGCTGGCCCGGCGCTATGACCAGAACATCCACGGGGCCGCCTTGGTGGAATGCCTGGAACGCTGTCGCCGCAACCTCGCTGCCCATCGCAGGGACAACTTCACCGGCGGCATGCTGCGCCACCACGCGCATAAAAGTACCCAATATATGTCCCAGTGGATCGAGGCGAAAAACCGCACCCTGTAAACACTGCTGCTGGCGAGGACGTGCGTGACGGGGCATTATCCTACGCAGCGATCACAATAAAGCGACGGCAGCATGACCCGAGCAACGCGCATCACCGACCCTTCCTACGAGTTGATGGACGACCACAACGGCCTGTCCATCATCTATCGCCAACACGGCTTCCCCTGCCCGCTGGTGCGCTGGCACTTCCACAAGGAATACGAGCTGCACCTGATCGTCGCCAGCTCTGGCAAGGTGTTTATCGGTGACTACATCGGCAACTTCTACCCCGAAAGCCTGTTCCTCACCGGCCCCAACCTGCCCCATAACTGGATCAGCCAGGTGGAAGAAGACGAAGTGGTGCCCAAGCGTGACATGCTGGTGAACTTCACCGATGACCTGTTCGAGAGCGGCAGCCATATTTTTGCTGAACTCAAGAACCTCGCACCGCTGCTGGAGCGCGCGCAGTACGGCATCGAATTTCGCTGCAAAAAAACCATCACCCAGGCCATGACCTTGATGCAACACATCGAGGACGCCAAGGGCATGGCGCGCCTGGGGCAGTTTTTTATCTTGCTGGACGTGTTGAGCGTGTGCGAGGACTACCAATTGCTGTCCGGCGTAACCACGCCGCAATTGGCCGACGAGCACAGCATAGACCGCACCAACCGGGCAGTGGATTACATCTTTGCACATTACGCCCGCGAGCTGCCGCTGGAAGAAGTGGCGCAATACCTGGGGATGAAGCCGACCTACTTCTCGCGGGTGTTCAAGCAGGCGACCGGTCGCACCTTTATCGAATTCGTCAACCGGCTGCGCATCAGCAAGTCCTGCGAATTACTCGCGGACGGTGACAAGGCCGTCACGGATGTGTGCTTTGAGTCAGGCTTCAACAATATCTCCAACTTCAACCGACGCTTTCAGCAACTCAAGGGCATGACCCCTTCCCACTATCGACGGTTGGCGATGCAGCGGTTGACGGAGCAGAACCTGATGCCGGTAGACACCTCGCACTTCAGTTAAAAAACCGCAAGCTGGCCATCTGGCGAACGCTCTCACGCCTGTCCCGATCACATCCCGTAATAGCTGGGGCGGAACGCCTCCCTGTGTATGACCAAAAAGCTACAAGTCAGTTGCTGACCACGCGCTTTCTTATCGTACCCATGAGGCCCCCATGAGCATTATTGCAACGCACTCGCCCTTACCCACCCCGCCCCGAAATTTGCCTCCATCCCCTGCAACAGTGGGCGCACAAACCAGCTTGATTCGGACCCCACGCAGCCCATCGGCCGGTGTAGTGACCCTGGAAGGCCGAAACACAGCCGAGCCGTTGGTGAGTCAGGCTGACGCGGACATGGCAGATAAACTCGCCACCGCTTTGATGGAGGAGGTCAATGTACACGCTACCAGCCGTTACATGCCGTCTTCCTTCGGCACAGTCCATGACATTCCAACTCACTCAACATTCGGGCAGCTTTGGTCACAGCTGACGCACGCACTCAAAAACGAGCCGTTCGCGACGTTTGCGAAGAATAACAACATCAACATTTCAAACCTGAAACTAACGCCTTCCGGATTTCTGGATGGCACTATTAACGGCAAACGCAGCAGTTTTTCCAAATACGACGATGGCTTCGAGGAAGCCGCTGTCAACGTCTTCGAGGTTGTGCGCAAACTCTCTACGAACAACGTCCCGATTGTGTATATCGGCGAACACACCGCCACCACCCATGCCGTCGGTGCTTTTTACGCCATGAGGGTTCCGACGACGAAGGCCGAGGCACTCGAGCAAATCCGGGTGTTGCAGGATATCAAGACATTCCCATCGCTACTTGCTCCTGAAGGCAATGCTGCGCGGCCCCACCGACAGGACGTTCAGCACGTCAGGCATATGCGGGATGAAGCCATACAGAACCTTGCGCTGCAGGTCATGCTTGAGCCTGGCAAGTTCCCCCAGGCACAACGCCCGGACGTCGTGCAGCCGCCGGCGCCGCCCGGCAGCGCAGAACCGGCCACCACACCGATCGGAACCTCGAGCGCCACCACTGACCCCGTCGCAGATATTGCCCGTCGCCAGTTTGCCGGTGAGCCCAACGTTTACTCGGTGGTCGCTCGAGTGCTCAGCGACAGGCTGAAGGAAGCCTCTCCAGGGCTGGATTTCGACATCAACCAGATTGCCATTGAAACGCCCGATCCGGACAATCCCTCCAAACCCAAGCGCACACAATTGATGGCACTTGCCTTCGACTACCTGACTGGCGGTGACGCCCCAGACTTCCTCGATTCCGCCAGGGCGTTTGACACGCGTCCCGATCGACTGGCACGCACAGGCACCGCTGCCGACACTCCGCTAGACCTCGACTTTTCAGCTCTGAGCGGCGTCATGGGTGCGCTGCCAGACCGACTGAACCAGGCCTATGAGGCAAATTTGCGTGAGTACTGGGCCAAACCTGCGTTCAACACGGGCATTGATACCGGTGCCGTTTTCAGCGGCAGTCACCGGACGTTGGTCAGCCGCATTCTGAAAAGCAACCTGCAACTGGCCAGCCTTAAACAATCCGGCCTGGATGATGAACAGCGCAAGACCATCGACATGGTCGTGAGGCATCCCGAAGGCGCCACGCGCCCCGCCCCACTTGACCCCAACTCATCGGGCGCCACCGTCTACAGCCTGGCCGACTCCGCACCGAACATGGTGTTTCATCGCTACCTGGCGCAAGCCAATCGCGACATCCTGCTGCTGGTGGAGCCCAACGGCAAAATCACTCCCTTCAACAGTTGGGATGAGCTCGAAAGCCTGGGCGGTTCAAAGGAAGAGATGACCGGCAATCTGTTCGATGGCCAGGCCGACGTCCTCATCAATCGGCATCTCGGCAGCAGTCTGATTTCCCCTGCCTCCCCACGTGGCCCGGACAGTTCGGTGCAGGCGCCGCCCACACTGCCCGACTGGATGAGCAACGCAGGCGAGGCCGAGCGTTTCATCATGCATGAACTCAGCCTGGGACTGGCCAGTTTCAACCAACTGAACGAAGGCCGCAGCTACAACAGCGATATCAAGGACATCCACACGTTCGCCCAGCAGCAATTCGACTTTTTGCCCAGAAGCAAAAAACTCACGGCGCACCCCGCGGCTAAACTCGAGGTGGTCTTCAAAGTCGCTTATGGGGCACAGGGTACCGCCGGGGAAATCGTCCGCCAGACCATGAGCCTGACAGACATGCTCCTCAATAACTTGTCAGGATTACCCAGCGGCCAGATTGAGGTCTTTTACAATACAGGGCTCAAGTATAAAGGCTCTGACTTCAAAGTCAGGGTGCCGGAGCTAGAGAAAGAAGGCGTACTCAAGCAGTTGGTCGACGACCTTGATATCGGCAAAACCTACCCTGACTTGCTGAGGAAAAAACTGCTTGAGGACCAAACCGAAAAAGCCCGGCGCCAGGCACTGTTCGCTCAGCAGGTACCGCTGGAGCTGCAGTTCAAGGCGCTGGAACTGAGCATCAAGGCAGAGTCCGGTTTCAACACCACGGGTTTTCGCTACGTTCAGGAGCTATTCAAGCCAGGCCCTGGCCCCAGGATCGTTGATGGCCAGGAAATCGTGATCCGACCGCTGGCGTTCGATAACCGGGCCAATGGGAAAACCGATGTGGTCGAAGGCGCCTATCTGATCGAACCCAAGGACAGCACGAACGGCCCGCACATCCTGTACCGCCCCCTGATGGGCGATGCGTCGTTGATGCAGTTTCCAACCCGCCAGGCGCTGCTGGAAGCCATACAGAACAAAGGCAAGCTGCAAAACGACATCCTCGCCTGGTTGCCTGACGAACAGACCCGCAACACCTACAGTGGCAACGGTTTCAAACATCCAAACCTGGTGATATTCGGTTTAAACCTGGGCTCTATCCCGATGAACAAAACTATTCCCTTGGCCATGGATACCCGCCTGCAACAGACGCTGCAGGCGGGAACATTGATGAACCACCTGTACGAAGCCAACGCCCGCAGCTTGATCACCTTGGCCGGACAGCAATCGACATCCGACGCACAAAGCCGCTGGGCGAGCCTCAAGGAAGGTGGCTTCCTGTTGCTCAATTCTGTCCTGCCAGTATTGCGCGGGCCCGGTGCCATGCTCGGCTTGATGATGCAGTCCCAGGGCATAATCAATGACCTGGGCGTCCTGCTCGATGATGACGCGCAAAATAAAGAGGCGGCCCTGACGGACCTGCTGGTCAACCTGACGACGTTGCTCGCCCAGTTCAAGGAGCGCTCATTGTCGGAGCCTTCAGCCGTCACCTCAAACAGGCCGGCAACCAACACCAGCGTATTGATCGACGGCGATTCACGCCTTACCCCGCCGCCACAACGCTTTCGAATGGGAGGCCCGCTGGAAAAGATCACACCTGTGGACGGTGAGATCCAGACCAATGTAGATACTTACAATCGTAAAGGTGAGGAAGTTAAACGCTTGAATATCGTCGGTCACGCGGCCAAGCCTGAAGGCGAGCAAGGAGCGATGATTGTCGGGGAGGATGAAAAACTCCTTACTGCTGAAGACGTTTATAATGAACTTGTCGCCCGTGGCATTGATATCAGGGACTATCCGGAAGTGCGTTTGCTGGTCTGTTACTCCGCCAAGGGCGGTGATAACTCACTGGCATCACAACTGCACGCGCTTACTGGCGTGCCGGTCAAGGGTTATGAAGGCTCGGTAGTCGTGGGCTACAAATCCAATGCGGACATAGATCCTGAGGATATCTACAAAACTGCCCTTGCAAAATACAAGGCAAAGTACCCAAGATTTTCTAAAGCCGACATTATCGAATTGGCAGAGATGGAGTTAAACAAACAACTGAAAGACGTTGATATATTTACCCACGTGGAAAAACAGAGTGGCAAAAAAGTAAATGTTAACTGGGGCACTATTAAAAAACCTCTTTGGGAGGAGATCGAAGTCGATTACCGGCCCAAGCGCTTCGGCTCGTCCAAGAAACGAACAAGTGCGGCCCCTGCCGAAATTCAAAGCCCCTCGAAAGAACTCAACGCCCTGGGTGAGTACAAGGATTTCAAGGATCTACCCGAGCCTGAAAAAATCAAAAACAGTATTGCCTTTACCCCCTCTGAAGACGGCCAGTATGAGTACTTCCTGGATCGACCAGCGGGCAGTAATGAAATCCGATTAAACATCATTGGGCATGGCGACAAAGGTGGAGTGACCTTCAAAAGCGAATTGAAAAATGCGCAGTCTTATTCACCCGAAGCGTTCGTTGGACTGATCGCGCCCATGCTGGAAAAAACCAGCGCTACCCAAATCAGAATGATCAGTAGTAAATCCGGCAGTACAGGTTTCGCTGAAGAGTTATCCAAACGCTTGAACGTTCCCGTGAAGGCCCCCGTCGGTACTGTCACACAGTTCGAAGTCATGAAGGACAGGTATTGGATTTTGGAAAAGCTCCCCAACCCACGTCGACCCCATGACCATGAGTGGAAAATCTTTACTCCCCCCGCCTCCGCCAGCTCGCGAGCTTTGAGGTTATGAGCCCGCGCGCAGGGCGGCGCACCCGTTGACTGAGCAGAGCCTGGCTTGAGCAAGCGCCCACCCGTCTGAACTGGTAGATGTGACAGTTCCCTGGATCACGGCGATTGTGAACTCTGGCTCTGTGAATAGTCCATTGGAGCCCCGTCATGAAGAAAACAGCCACCCCTCGTGCAATCAATGAGTTCAGCCGCTTTGAAATACCCGGAGAGACCTTCGGCTGGACCGGCGAAGGCCAGATACATATCGACAATTACGACAAACAAAGTCGCTGGTTCTCGACATCGGTCAATAGAGACTGGGGCAAAGCGCTGACCGGGGCCGCCGACGTTGAAGTGGTCATCAGGCTGCGCGGCGAACAAGCCGGTGAAACACTCATCGCCGCTCATCCGGAAGGAACAGGACGGCTCAACGACATATCAGTCGAAAAGCCAAGCCTTTATCGGTTCTACATCAGGTCCACGGCGACTGGCGAGGTGTGGGTAAGCTTCAAATTTGACTCCAACCGGAAAATGGTGATCGAGAGCATCAGCGTGCTGGGGCCCGTTCGAAAAAAAACCACTAAAGCACCCATACACCCCTGACGGTCTGTTCACCACGCAAACTGGGCGAGCAATTTGCTCAGCAGGCCAATATGGCGCAAGGCATTCTGCGCTCCGGAGCCAACGAGCCGGTCGAACTCAATGCGGTATGCCAGAACGGTAGCTGGTATGCCTATGACGCGAAAGCACAGGCAGGTTATGGGCCTGTGCTGGAAGGCTTTGTATCGGATACATCGTCAGCCGTTTGGCTGGGGAGTGCCTATAAATAGCAAATAGGCATTACCCCTCTTCGGGTGCCTGATCCGCGCTCGAAGATTCTCAGTGCAAAAAAGTATCAGTCCCAGTGCTCCCAAGGATTTGTCACCGCCGCTTTTGAAGGCTGTAATCAACGCACACTCTTCCTGACTCCTTGTAGGAAGACACAACAACAATAACCGTCCTTCTGTAGCCCCCTGGGCGCGGAAATGGAGTGCGCGATGAAGTTCACAGTAAAAACCCTGCTTGCCTGTTCTTGCATGACTGCATGCATGACCCTCAGCGCCGTCAGCCTTGGCGCGCAAACCCTGACCATTGCCACCGTCAACAACAGCGACATGATCCGCATGCAGAAGCTCTCGAAAACCTTCGAGGCCGAGCACCCGGAGATCAAGCTGAACTGGGTGGTGCTCGAAGAAAACGTGTTGCGCCAACGGCTGACTACCGACATCGCTACCCAGGGCGGGCAGTTCGATGTATTGACCATCGGCATGTACGAAGCCGCACTGTGGGGCGCCAAGGGTTGGCTGGAGCCGATGAAAGACCTGCCGGCTTCCTATGACCTTGATGACGTGTTCCCTTCGGTGCGTGACGGTTTGTCCGTCAAAGGCTCCTTGTATGCCCTGCCGTTCTACGCCGAAAGCTCGATCACCTATTACCGCACCGACCTGTTCAAGGACGCCGGGCTGAGCATGCCTGAGCACCCGACCTGGAGCCAGATCGGCGAATTCGCCGCCAAGCTCACCGACAAGTCCAAAGAACAATATGGCCTGTGCCTGCGCGGCAAAGCCGGTTGGGGTGAGAACATGGCGCTGATCACCACACTGGCCAACGGCTTCGGCGCGCGCTGGTTCGATGAGAAGTGGCAGCCGGAATTCAACGGCCCCGAGTGGAAGAACGCGCTGAATTTCTACGTCGACAACATGAAGAAATCCGGCCCGCCGGGTGCTTCCAGCAACGGCTTCAACGAGAACCTGGCACTGTTCAACAGCGGCAAGTGCGCGATCTGGGTGGATGCCAGCGTGGCGGGCTCGTTTGTTACCGACAAGAGCCAGAGCAAGGTCGCCGAGCATGTCGGCTTCACGTTTGCGCCTCACGAGAAGACCGACAAGGGCACGTCATGGCTGTATTCCTGGAGCCTGGCGATCCCGACCAGCTCCAAAGCCAAGGATGCCGCCAAGGTATTCACCAGTTGGGCCACCTCCAAGGAATACGGCCAACTTGTGGCCAAGACCGATGGCATCGCCAACGTACCACCGGGCACACGCACCTCGACCTACAGCGAGGAGTACATGAAGGCCGCGCCGTTCGCCAAGGTGACGCTGGAATCGCTGAAAGTGGCCGACCCCACCAAGCCGACCGAGAAACCGGTGCCGTATATCGGTATCCAGTTGGTGACCATTCCTGAATTCCAGGCGATTGGTACCCAGGTGGGCAAGTTCTTCTCGGGTGCGCTGACCGGTCAGCAGACCGTCGAGGCTGCATTGACCGCCGCGCAGACCACCACCGAGCGGGAAATGAAGCGGGCCGGTTACCCCAAATAACCCTGCCACACCACCGCACATGTAGGCGCTGGGCTTTTGTGGGAGCTGGCTTGCCTGCGATGCAAACAACTCGGTCTATCAGTAGCACCGAGGCGATGCCATCGCAGGCAAGCCAGCTCCCACAGTGACCGCGCTCCGACGCAGGTTCTGTAGGCATCTGACTGGTTCTGATCACCATGAATACACCTCCAAAAAACCGCCTGGCCAACCCCGGCTGGTTTCTCGTCAGCCCCTCGGTGGCCTTGCTGCTGCTGTGGATGATCGTGCCGCTGGGCATGACCCTGTACTTTTCGCTGATCCGCTACAACCTGCTCTACCCTGGCGAAAACCAATTCGTTGGGCTGGAAAATTTCAGCTACTTCATCACCGACTCGGGGTTCCTGCCTGGCGCCACCAATACCCTGTTGCTGGTAGGCAGCGTATTGCTCATCAGCGTGGTGTTCGGCGTGTTGATCAGTGCGCTGCTGGAGGCTAGTGAATTCCTGGGCCGCGGCATCGTGAGGGTGATGCTGATTTCGCCGTTCTTCATCATGCCCACCGTCGGTGCGCTGATCTGGAAGAACCTGATTTTTCACCCGGTGTCGGGAATTCTCGCCGCGGTGTGGAAGTTCTTCGGCGCCGAACCGGTGGACTGGCTGGCGCATTACCCGCTGCTGTCGATCATCATCATTGTGTCGTGGCAATGGCTGCCCTTTGCGATCCTGCTGCTGATGACCGCGATGCAGTCGCTAGACCAAGAGCAAAAGGAAGCGGCACGCCTGGACGGTGCCGGCGCCATTGCGATTTTCTGGCACCTGACCCTGCCCCACCTGGCCCGCCCGATTGCCGTGGTGGTGATGATCGAAACCATCTTCCTGCTCTCGGTGTTCGCCGAAATCTTCACCACCACCAACGGTGGCCCCGGCTACGCCTCGACCAACCTCGCCTACCTGATCTACAACCAGGCGCTGGTGCAGTTCGACGTAGGCATGGCCTCGGCCGGCGGCTTGATTGCCGTGGTCATCGCCAATATCGCCGCGATCATCCTGGTGCGGATGATCGGCAAAAATCTGACTGACAAACCTTGAGGGCCGCGCCATGACGCTTCAACAATCCCGCCGCCTGCAAAGCCTGTTGCTCGGCACGCTGGCCTGGGCCATTACGATCCTGATTTTCTTCCCGATCTTCTGGATGGTGCTGACCAGTTTCAAGACCGAAATCGACGCGTTCGCCACGCCGCCGCAGTTCATCTTCACGCCGACGCTGGAGAACTACCTGCACATCAACGAGCGCAGCAACTACTTTGCCTACGCCTGGAACTCGGTGGTGATTTCGTTCAGCGCCACCGCCCTGTGCCTGCTGATTTCGGTACCGGCCGCCTACTCCATGGCGTTCTACGAAACCCAGCGCACCAAGGGCACGCTGCTGTGGATGCTGTCCACCAAGATGCTGCCGCCGGTGGGCGTACTGATGCCGATCTACCTGCTGGCCAAGAGCTTTGGCCTGTTGGATACGCGCATTGCGCTGATCATCATCTACACCCTGATCAACCTGCCGATTGTGGTGTGGATGGTGTACACCTACTTCAAGGACATCCCCAAGGACATCCTCGAAGCCGCCCGCCTGGACGGCGCCACCCTGTGGCAGGAAATGGTGCGCGTGCTGCTGCCAATCGCCAAGGGTGGCCTGGCGTCCACGGTACTGCTGTCGTTGATCCTGTGCTGGAACGAGGCGTTCTGGTCGCTGAACCTGACCTCCTCCAGCGCCGCGCCGTTGACCGCCTTGATCGCCTCCTACTCCAGCCCCGAAGGCTTGTTCTGGGCCAAGCTGTCCGCCGTCTCGACCCTGGCCTGCGCGCCGATCCTGATCTTTGGCTGGATCAGCCAGAAGCAACTGGTGCGTGGCCTTTCCTTCGGCGCCGTCAAATAATAATTCCCAGCGGAGGGCCCATCATGGCCAACCTGAAAATCAAGAATCTGCAAAAAGGCTTCGAAGGTTTTTCCATCATCAAGGGCATCGACCTGGAAGTGAACGACAAGGAATTCGTGGTGTTCGTCGGCCCGTCGGGCTGTGGCAAATCCACCCTGCTGCGCCTGATCGCCGGCCTGGAAGAAGTCAGCGACGGCACCATCGAACTCGATGGCCGCGACATCACCGAAGTCACCCCGGCCAAGCGCGACCTGGCCATGGTGTTCCAGACCTACGCGCTGTACCCGCACATGAGCGTGCGCAAGAACATGTCGTTTGCCCTGGACCTGGCGGGCGTCGACAAGAAGCTGGTCGAGAGCAAAGTCAGCGAAGCGGCGCGCATCCTTGAGCTGGGGCCTTTGCTGGAGCGCAAGCCCAAGCAACTCTCGGGCGGCCAGCGCCAGCGCGTGGCGATTGGCCGGGCGATTGTGCGCAACCCGAAGATCTTCCTGTTCGACGAACCGCTGTCCAACCTCGACGCGGCACTGCGCGTGCAGATGCGCCTGGAGCTGGCGCGCCTGCATAAAGAACTGCAAGCGACCATGATCTACGTGACCCACGACCAGGTCGAAGCCATGACCCTGGCCGACAAGGTGGTGGTGCTCAACAGTGGGCGCATCGAACAGGTCGGTTCGCCGCTGGAGCTGTACCACCAGCCAGCCAACCTGTTTGTGGCCGGTTTTCTCGGCACGCCGAAGATGGGTTTCCTCAAGGGCCAGGTCACCCGCGTCGACAGCCAAGGCTGCGAGGTGCAACTGGACGCCGGCACCCTGATCAGCCTGCCGTTGAGCGGCGCCGCCCTGAGCGTGGGCAGCGCGGTAACCCTGGGCATTCGCCCGGAACATCTGGAAATCGCCGCGCCAGGGCAAACCACCCTGACCGTGACCGCTGACGTTGGCGAACGCCTGGGCAGCGACACCTTCTGCCACGTCATCACCCGCAACGGCGAACCGCTGACCATGCGTATCCGTGGCGACATGGCCAGCCAATACGGCGAAACGCTGCAGTTGCACCTGGACCCGGCGCACTGCCATCTGTTCGACACCGATGGCGTAGCCGTGGCCCGTCCACTGCGCGCTGCCGCCTGATTTCGTGAGTATTTCCAGATGAAACTGAATAAAGCCAACCTCACCCAACTGGCGCCCGAAGTGCAGGTGCCGACCTACGCGCTTGCCGACACCCGCCAGGGCATCGCGCACATCGGCGTCGGCGGTTTCCACCGTGCGCACCAGGCGTTCTACACCGATGCCCTGATGAACACCGGCGAGGGCCTGGGCTGGGGCATCTGCGGCGTCGGCCTGCGCAGTGAAGACCGCAAGGCCCGCGATGACTTGGCCGGCCAGGATTATTTGTTCACCCTGTATGAACTGGGCGACACCGACGACACGCAAGTGCGCGTGATCGGCTCGATCAGCGACATGCTGCTGGCCGAAGACGGCGCCCAGGCGCTGATCGATAAACTTGCCAGCCCCCAGATCCGCATCGTCTCGCTGACCATCACCGAAGGCGGTTACTGCATCGACGACAGCAACGGCGAGTTCATGGCTCACCTGCCGCAGATCCAGCATGACCTGGCGCACCCGAGAGTGCCGAAAACCGTGTTCGGCTTTATCTGCGCTGCGCTCACCCAGCGCCGCGCCGCTGGCACCCCGGCCTTTACGGTGATGTCCTGCGATAACCTGCCTCACAACGGCGCCGTCACCCGCAAGGCCTTGCTGGCCTTCGCCGCCCTGCACGACGCGGCCCTGCATGACTGGATCAAGGCCAACGTGAGCTTCCCGAATGCCATGGTTGACCGCATCACGCCAATGACCAGCACCGCCCACCGCCTGCAACTGCACGACCAGCACGGGATCGACGATGCCTGGCCGGTGGTGTGCGAGCCGTTTGTGCAGTGGGTGCTGGAAGACAAATTCGTCAACGGCCGCCCGGCCTGGGAAAAGGTCGGCGTGCAGTTCACCGATGACGTCACGCCTTATGAAGAAATGAAGATCGGCCTGCTCAACGGCAGCCACTTGGCCCTCACGTACCTGGGGTTCCTCAAGGGCTATCGGTTCGTTCACGAGACCATGAACGACCCCCTGTTCGTGGCGTATATGCGCGCCTACATGGACCTGGATGTCACGCCGAACCTGGCGCCGGTACCTGGTATCGACCTGACCGAATACAAGCAGACCCTGGTGGATCGCTTTTCCAACCAGGCGATTGCCGACCAGTTGGAGCGCGTATGCTCCGATGGTTCATCGAAGTTTCCCAAGTTCACCGTGCCGACCATCAACCGCCTGATTGCCGACGGCCGCGACACGGACCGTGCCGCCCTGGTGGTGGCGGCCTGGGCGCTGTATTTGAAAGGCGTGGATGAAAACGGCGCGCGCTACAGCATCCCGGACCCACGGGCAGCGTTCTGCCAGGAGCTGGTGAGCGATGACGCGCTGATCAGCCAGCGGTTGCTGGGGGTGGAAGAGATTTTTGGCACGGCTATTCCCAAGTCGGCGGCGTTTGTGGCAGCGTTCCAGCGTTGCTATGAAAGCCTGCGCGACAAAGGCGTCACCGCCACACTGCAAAACCTCTTGAACAAACCGGATTAAACATGTGGGAGCTGGCTTGCCTGCGATAGCGGTGGTCCAGTCAACCCTGCGGTGACTGCCAGACCGCTATCGCAGGCAAGCCAGCTCCCACATTGACCGTATTTTCAATCCAACAATAAGACTGCTGAGCACTCCATCATGACCCAGCAAAACCTCTACCTCGGCATCGACTGCGGCACCCAGGGCACCAAGGCCATCGTCCTCGATGCGTCCAGCGGCAAGGTGCTGGGCCTGGGCGCCGCGGCGCACACCTTGATCAGCGGCGTCAATGGCCGTCGTGAACAACACACCCAGGAATGGCTGGACGCCTTCACCGCTGCCACCCATCGCGCCCTGCAACAGGCCGGCGTGGATGGCCAGGACATCCTCGGCATCGGCGTATCCGGCCAGCAACACGGCCTGGTGTTGCTGGATGATCAAGGCCAAGTGCTGCGCCCGGCCAAGCTGTGGTGCGACACCGAAACCACGCCGGAGAACGACCGGCTGCTGCACCATCTGGGCGGCGAACGCGGCTCTCTGGAGCGCCTGGGCGTGGCCATCGCACCAGGCTACACGGTGTCCAAGCTGCTCTGGACCCGCGAGCAGCACCCGGACGTTTTCGCGCGCATTGCCCATATCCTGCTGCCCCACGACTACCTCAACTACTGGCTCACCGGCCGCGCCTGCGCCGAGTATGGCGATGCGTCGGGTACCGGTTACTTCAACGTGCGCCGCCGCGAATGGGATGTGGCGTTGCTCCAGCACATCGACCCTAGTGGCCGCCTGCAAGCCGCTTTGCCGACACTGATCGAGGCCGACCAAGCGGTGGGCACGATCCTGCCGGCCATTGCCGAGCGCCTGGGGATCAACCCTGACGCGGTAGTGTCCAGTGGTGGCGGCGACAATATGATGGGCGCCATTGGCACCGGCAATATCGCCCCAGGCGTGATCACCATGAGCCTGGGCTCATCGGGCACCGTGTATGCCTTTGCCGACCAGCCAAACGTCAGCCCCCAAGCCTCGGTGGCGACCTTCTGCTCCTCCAGCGGCGGTTGGCTGCCGCTGATCTGCACCATGAATCTGACTAACGCCACCGGGGTGATTCGCGAGCTGTTCGAACTGGACCTCGACACCTTCAACGCCCTGATCGAACAGGCACCCATCGGCGCCGATGGCGTGAGCATGCTGCCGTTCCTCAACGGCGAACGCGTACCCGCCCTGCCCCACGCCACCGGCAGCCTGCAGGGCCTGACCATGACCAACCTGACCCGCGCCAACCTGTGCCGCGCGGTGGTCGAAGGCACCACCTTCGGCCTGCGTTATGGCCTGGACCTGCTGCGCCAGACCGGCCTGCAAAGCCAGAGCATCCGCCTGATCGGTGGCGGCTCGAAAAGCCCGCTGTGGCGGCAGATGGTCGCCGATATCATGCACACCGAAGTGGTGTGTACCGAACAGAGCGAGGCCGCCGCCCTGGGCGCGGCGATCCAGGCGGCGTGGTGCCAGAGCGGCGAACCGCTGGCCAGCCTGTGCGACAAATGCGTGAGCATTGACCCGGCCAGCCGCACCTTACCCGTGGCCGCCAATGTCAGTGCCTATCAACAGGCGTATCAGCGTTATCAACAGCACGTGGCAACCCTTTAAGAGCGAGCAACTATGTATCTGGTGTGTGGTGAAGCGCTGTTTGATTTCTTCAGCGAGGAGGATGCCAGCGGGCAGGCCGCCAAGCTCAATTACAAGGCGATTGCCGGTGGCTCGCCGTTCAACGTCGCGGTGGGTTTGCGCCGCCTGGGGATCGAGTCGGGGTTCTTCGCCGGCCTGTCCACCGATTACCTTGGACGGCGCTTGCAGCAAGTACTGAAAGACGAAGGTATCAGCGAACGCTTTCTGGTTGAGTTCGACGCGCCGACCACCCTGGCGATGGTAGCCGTGGGCGCCAATGGCTCGCCGCAGTACAGCTTTCGCGGCGAAGGGTGTGCCGACCGGCAATTGCAACTGACCCACTTGCCACCTTTGGGCGACGAGATTCGCGGGCTGCATGTGGGCTCGTTTTCGCTGGTGGTGCAACCGGTTGGTGACACACTGCTCAGCCTGGTCAAGCGTGAAAGCGGCAAGCGCTTGATCAGCCTCGACCCCAACGTGCGCCTTAACCCGCAGCCCGATATTCACCTGTGGCGCGCACGCGTCGCAGAGCTGGTGCAGCACGCCGACCTGATCAAGGTCAGCGACGAAGACCTGCACCTGCTCTACCCCGACCAGACACCGGAAAGCGTGCTGCAAGGTTGGCTACACCACCGCTGCCAACTGGTGTTCCTCACCCGTGGTGGCGACGGTGCATCGGTGTACAGCCGCCAACATGGCACCTGGTCGCAACCTGCGGTCAAGGTGGTGATGGCCGATACGGTGGGCGCTGGTGATACCTTCCAGGCGGCGCTGATTGCGTGGCTCACGGAACAGCAGTTGGATTCGGTTGAGGGGCTGCAAAGCCTCAGTCGCGAGCAGATCGACGCCATGCTGGGCTTCGCGATTCGGGCTGCCGCACTGACCTGCGGCAAGACCGGCCCAGACCTGCCCTATCGTCAACAACTGGCTTGAGCTGAGCGGCCAAAACTCAAAGTGCCATCACGCAGGCCACGTATTCCGTGGCCTGCGCGCCATGCATAAAAAATTGCGCTACTGGAAAACTGTGCTAAACCCAAAAACAGGAGCAGTTATTACAACAAACCCAGGACACACCCATGCAAAAGCCCAGTGGTTTCTCGACCCGGGCCGTTTTAGCTGTCGGCCTCATCTCACTGCAGTACATGATCCCTCAACCCTCTCATGCCGCCTGCGTTCTCACCCCGGGAACCGGTAACGATACCTATACGTGCGACAGCGGCAGCAGTCCCGGCCTTACCGACCTTTCCGGGGATAACCATCTGACCCTCCCTGCAGGCGGCACCGGCACCATCAACGGTAATGTCACCTTTGGCCCTGGCGTGGATACGGTGCGCATAGAGTCCGGGCAGATCACCGGCGCGGTGCAACAAGGGGCTGGCATCGATGACTTCGTCATGCTCGGTGGGCAAATACAGGCGCTGTTCCAGGGCGATGGGCTCGACACCTTCAGGATGGAGGGAGGCACCATCGTCGATGCCTTTGAGGACGGCGATGTGGCCTACCAGAGCGGTGGCACCATTGGCCGAGTGAATATGAAGCTGGACAAGAACCTCTATGACATGTCCGGAGGCGCCATCCTGGGCAACCTGGTCACCGGTTTTGATACTGACACCATCATCATTTCCGCTGGCAGCATCGGCGGCAATATCAGCACCAGCGGTGGTGACGACAGCATTACCGTGAGTGGCGGCGTGATCAGTGGTGAGATCCGTGCCAGCGTCGGCAACGACACTTTCCGGTGGCTTGACGGTGGGCAGATCAAGTCCTCGGTGTTGATGGGCGATGGTGACGACACCGCCCTGCTGCGCGGCTTGAATGAAAGCCTGCTGGCCACCACACCCTCCGTCGATGGTGGCCTGGGCAACGATCAATTGACCTTCGACACAACGACATCCAGCACCGCGGCCCGCTATATCGGCTGGGAGACCGTCAACCTCACCAACCACTCACGCCTGGACCTGGCCGGGGATTTTTTCCTCGGTGACAGTGGCAGCAATACCGGCACGTTCAACATCGACGGCAGCAGTGCCCTGGCCGTGACCCAAGGCAGCATCCGCCCCTACACCGCCGGACAACTGGCGACGCTCAACAACGCCGGCACTGTCGACATGACCACCGACAACAGCGCGACCAGCGTATTGACGGTGCATGGCAACTACGTGGGCAACAACGGCCAGTTGCACCTGCAGACCGTACTGGGCGACGAAAACTCTGCCACCGACAAGCTGGTAGTGTCCGACGGCAACATCAGCGGTCACACCCAATTGAGCGTCAGCAACCTCGGCGGTATCGGCGGGCTGACCCAGAACAACGGTATCGAAGTGGTCCAGGCACTCAACGGCGCCGTCAGCACCAACGATGCATTCGCCTTGAAGGGCTCGGTCTCCGCCGGAGCTTATGAATACCTGCTGTTCAAGGGCGGCACCACCGCCAATACAGAAAACAGCTGGTTCCTTCGTTCCTCGGTGGTGGCCGTGCAACCGCCCGCGGTCCCGCCCGTACCGCCGACACCGCCCGTGGTGGTGCCGGTGCCGCCGGTCCCCGCCACTCCCCCTGTAGTGGATTCGGATGAACCCTCCGTGGAACCGCCCACTGCGCAACCGCAGCCCCCGATCGAGCCTACCGCGCCACCGCCCAGCCAAGTCGCCGCGGCCACGTCGCCGCAATCGGCGGCGAGTAACCCTGTGCTTCCTACCGCCGTGGCAGGTGCCGCGCCGATTCCACTGTATCGCCTGGAAGTTCCGGTCTACTCCGTAGACATCCCCGCTGCGCAACTGATGACGTTGCAGGCTCTGGGCACCTTCCATGAACGCCAGGGCGAGCAAAGCCTGCTGACCGAGACCGGTGCAGTGCCGGCAGGTTGGGTCCGCGCCTATGGCAGTGATTTCAACAAAAGCTGGTCGGGCACCGTGGCGCCGAGTTTTGACGGCACGGTCAAGGGCTATCAGGTTGGCCATGACCTTTACGCCGCCGAAACCAGCGGCGGGCAGACGCAACGCCTTGGCCTCTTTATCGGCCAGAGCCGCCTGCGCGGCGACGTGAAGGGCTTTGCAATGGGCTGGCAGAACCATCGCTCCGGGCGGGTCAAACTCGACGGCGACAACTTCGGCGCTTACTGGACACTCACCGATCCGACCGGCTGGTACGTCGACCTGGTGGCCATGGGTACCCGCCTGGATGGCGACAACAAGTCCGACCGAGGGGTGAAGATGGATACCAAGGGCCACGCCTTGGCGTTATCCGCCGAGGCCGGCTACCCGTTCAGGCTGTCCGAGCATTGGGAGATGGAACCTCAGGCCCAAGTCATCGGCCAGAAGATCGATCTGGACAGTCAGCACGATGGCATTTCCAAGGTCTCTTTCGACTCCCAGGAGTATTGGACCGGCCGCATCGGCGCACGCCTCAAGGGCCGCTATCTGGTCAGCAACACACCCGTGGAGCCGTACCTACGGGCGAATGTCTGGCACACCTTCGGCGGTAGCGACACGGTGACGTTCGACAAGGTGGACCGGATCAAGAGCGATCACAAGTCCTCCACGGCTGATATTGGTGTCGGTGTTGTAGCTCAATTGTCATCCGCGTTCAGCGTTTATATGGAGGGTAACTATGGCACCCAACTGGACGACAACAACTTTGAGGGTGTCAGTGGCAATCTCGGCGTAAGAGTGCGCTGGTAAACAGGAAGGACGTCAACATTGGGCCTGGCAACTACCAGGCCCATGGGGTCAACTTACACTCAAGCATCCGCTAGTAATAACCGCGCGCGCCGGCTCGTTGCAGTACCGGTGCGTGGCTTTGCTTGAGGTCCTCACGCAACCCGGTGATCAGGTTGCAAATCGCTCGACTGCTGTCGAGCTTGTCAGGGTGTATACCTTTGACTTCCAAATCCACCCGGTCCCGGTCGCGGTCGTCGTAGACCTTGATCGTCAACGAGGCATCTTCGGCTTTGGTGCATTCGCACCGTTTAGGCAGGAAACTTCCTTCAATGATGCTGCGAAGCTCTAGTTCTGAAAGCATGGCTAACCTCTCCTTTTTTGAGACTGCCAACAGTTATATGTATCCGACAGGCACTTGCCTGCCACGTCTTGCCAACCCTGGAAGACGCTTTCAATCAGTAAGCCTACTCGGCAAAAACTGTGGTGGTTGTAACCTTTCCTCATAAGCAAACCGCTTGCTCATATTAAAGAAGACAACCTGTTTGGCATCATCGTCGAACTACATCGATTAAACGTTTAACCCGCAGCGTGGGGACCGGCGTTTATGTGGAAATCCTTTTTTCGGCAACCTATCGCAACCAATCAACCCATCACCGTTCAGCCGAAGGCGGTTTGCGATAAACATACGAAACATATACGATTCGTATATCAATTAAACACAGTGAACCTTATGGGCATCGTCAAGATCACCGATCAGCTGCACGAACAACTGCGCCTGGCCAGCGCCGCCATGGACCGCTCCATCAACGCCCAGGCCGAGTTCTGGATCAAGATCGGCCTGCTCGCCGAACTCAACCCGCACCTGCCCTACAACGAGCTGATCAACAAGCTGTTGCTGGACAAACCCGACCTGATCCGAGGGCGCAGCTGATGATCAAGACTCCCGCACAGTTGGTCGTAATGCGTGAAGCCGGGCGCCTGTTGGCGCAAGTCTTCGACATGCTCGACGGTTTCGTCGCCGCCGGCCGCTCTACCCTGGAGCTGGACAGCGCCGTCGAAGCCTTCATCCGCAATGACCTCAAGGCCCGCCCTGCCAGCCTTGGGCAGTACGACTACCCCTTCTGCATCAACACCTCGATCAACGAAGTGGTGTGCCACGGCATGCCCAGCGCCAAGCAATTGCTCAAGGACGGCGACATCATCAACATCGACATCACCCTGGAAAAAGGCGGCTTCATTGCCGACTCCAGCAAGATGTACATGATCGGCAACGTGACGCCCAAGGCCAGGCGCCTGGTGGACATGACCTTCGAGGCGATGTGGGCCGGTATACGCCAGGTCAAGCCCGGGGCGCGCCTGGGCGATATCGGCCATGCTATCCAGAGCCATGCGCAAGCCAACGGCTACAGCGTGGTGCGCGAATACTGCGGCCACGGCATCGGCCGACAAATGCACGAAGAACCGCAAATTCTGCACTTCGGCCGGCCTGGCACCGGCCTGGAACTGCGCGAAGGCATGGTGTTTACCATCGAACCGATGCTTAACCAGGGCAGCGCCAAAACCCGCAGCCTGAAAGACGGCTGGACGGTGGTCACCAAGGACAACAGCCTCTCGGCGCAATGGGAACATACCGTGGCGGTGACGGCGGACGGGTTTGAGGTGTTGACCTTGCAAGCCACTCAAAACCTTCACACCCTGTAGGAGCGAGCTTGCTCGCGAAGGCCTCAAGGACTGCGCGTTAAACCAGGCTACCCACTTCTTCGTTGACGTTTTTCGCGAGCGAGCTCGCTCCTACAGTGGCCTTGGCTTCAAGCTCGCGCACCAGCGGCAATACGCGTTTGCCGAAATATTCCACTTCTTCCTGGAAGTGCAGAAAGCCTGCAAGCACCAAGTCCACACCCACGGCCTTGAGTGCCACGATGCGCTCGGCGATCTGCTGCGGGGTGCCAATCAGGTTGGTCTTGAAGCCATCGTTGTATTGCACCAGGTCCTCAAAGCTGGACTTGGCCCAGTTCCCCTCGCCCTCCGGCGACGCCTTGCCCGCTTGCCTGGCCGCGTCACCAAAGGCGTTGACCGCCTCCGGGTCGGCTTGGTCGATAATCTGCGCCAGCACCGCCCGTGCCTCCTCCTCCGTGTCGCGGGCGATCACGAAGGCGTTCACGCCCACCTTCACCGAATGCTGGTTGGCAGCGGCCTTGGCGCGGATATCATCGACCTGGGCCTTGACCCCTTCAGGCGTGTTGCCATTGGTGAAATACCAATCCGACACCCGCGCCGCCATGTCCCGAGCCGCCCGCGAACTGCCACCCTGGAAGATTTCCGGCTGGCCCAGGGGTTTGGGCTTGAGGGTGTATTGGTTGAACCGATAGAAATCGCCCTTGAAGGTGAAATCGTCCTGGGTCCAGATGCCTTTGAGAGCACGGATAAACTCTTCGGAACGCCGATAGCGCTCATCATGCTCCAACCAATGCTCGCCAATGGCCTGGAACTCGCCCTTGAACCAGCCACTGACGATATTCACCGCAATACGGCCATTGGTCAGTTGGTCGATGGTCGCCAATTGCTTGGCCGCCAACGCCGGTTGCCACGGCCCGGGCAGGATCGCCGCGATGACCTTGAGGGTGGTGGTCGCCGCCAGCAACGCATGGCTGAACGCCACAGACTCATGCTGGTTCTCGGCGCCGTAGCCTGCGGTGAAGCGAATTTGCGTCAAGCCATATTCAAAGCCCGCCGCCTCCGCCAGTTGCGCCAGTTTGCGGTTGTAATCAATACCCCAGTGGGTGCGTTGTTCAATCTTGCTGACGACCAACCCACCGCTGACGTTGGGCACCCAATAGGCAAATTTCACGGCTTGCTGACTCATCGGACGGTACCTCGTACAGGGGATTTACAAGGGCTTACGCAGCAAGCGTGCCAGGGGCAGGCAAATGCCCGTAGCCTGGGGGTTGCGGAAAAAAAGGGGGATTGAAGCGATGGCTTGCCAGTGTCTGGGATCGCAGCAGTTTGTGGATCTGCTGTTGCTGGAGCAACAGTTGCGACCAGCGCCGTCAAACGTATCCACGATGCGAAGCGAGTCGCTCTTGATCTGCTTTTGATCTTAAGCGCCCCGTTAAACCACGCTGGCCGGAATTCGACAGGGATTTGGGGGGTAAACCGGCAGGGATGCCGGTTTAGCCGCCCCGCGCCATGGATGGCGCGTGGCGGCGGCCCCCCAGATCACTGGCGGATTACGGGCACACCGAGCCTAGGCGAGGTGCCGAGTGGTGGGGCAAGAGCGTTTTGCTTACTTTGCCGCTTTTGCAAAGTGAGCCGCCGTCAGGGCGGAACCCTAAGTGGCCGTTACCGCAGGAATGGATATGTACACAATCCAGCTGCGTTGACTGTGAGGCCGTCTTCGCAGGCAAGCCAGCTCCCACAGTTGGAGCGTGGGGTGTCAGGTTAGCAGGCGTCGGCTGTGAGGCCGCCTTCGCAGGCAAGCCAGCTCCCACATTTGGAGCGCGGGGTGGCAGGCCACGTGCTCAGAACGCCAACTTATAACCCACCGCCATCAACATCACCGCCAGGCACGGCCGCAGTACCCCGTCGGGAATCTTGCCAGTCATGTGGCTGCCCACATAGATCCCCGGCAGCGACCCCATCAGCAAAAAGCCCAGCAGATGCCAGTCCATGTTCCCCATGCTGGCATGGCCCAGGCCCGCCACCAAGGTCAGGGGCACGGCATGGGCGATCTCGGTGCCAACCAGGCGCCGCGTGGCCAGGAACGGGTACAGGATAAACAGCGCCACCGTGCCGAGGGCGCCGGCGCCGATCGAGGTCAGGGCCACCATGGTGCCCAGGATCGCACCTGTCACAACAGTGAGCGCATTCAGATTGCGCGGGCGCAGATGGTAGGAATCGCCAGCATGACGCTGGGCAAAGGCCAACAGGCTTTTCTTGAACAGGATCGCCAGGGCCGTCAGCAGCAATACCACGCCAAGGGCCTGCTTGATCACCGCGTTCATCGCGCTGGGGTCGGTGTGCAGGCTGGCCAGGAACCATAACGTCAGCAACACCGCCGGCACGCTGCCCAGGGTGAGCCAGCCGGTGATGGTCCAGTCGATGTTCTTGTTCTTGCTGTGTACCAGCACACCACCGGACTTGGTGATCGCGGCGTACAGCAGGTCGGTGCCCACCGCAGTGGCTGGGTTGATGCCAAACCACAGCAGGATCGGGGTCATCAGCGAACCGCCGCCCACCCCCGTCATGCCCACGATAAAACCCACGATCAGGCCGGCAACCACGAAACCAATATTACCTACATCCATTCCAGCTACCCGAGGCCTTATAAATTTCTGGCCGCAGGATAGCGATTTTTCTTATAACCACTTATACCGATGCGATCTGAGTTTATGCTTTTTTGGAAATCTTCACTTTTTTCGCAAAGCCCTGCATCCAATGGGCGGGCCTGGGCCGTAGTCATCAACGTAACCCTGCTGTTCTACCCAATGGAGAAACACCATGAACGCTAAAACACTGCTGTGCCTGTCCAGCTTGCTCCTCGCCGCACCGTCGGCGTTTGCCCAGGCGGGCCTGCCGGACAGCATCAAGGTGCCGGATGGCCACAAGGTGGCGATGCAAACCACCGGGGTCGGCGAAATCACCTATGAATGCCGCGACAAGGCCAGCGCTGCCGGCCAGACCGAGTGGACCTTCGTCGGCCCCAAAGCCGTGTTGAACGACCGTAATGGCCAGCAGGTCGGCACCTACTTCGGCCCACCTGCCACGTGGCAGGCCAAGGACGGCTCGACCATCACCGGCACGCAATTGGCCGTGGCGCCGTCGAGCCCCGGTAACCTGCCCTATCAACTGGTCAAGGCCAACCCGGCCGAGGGCAAAGGTGCGATGAGTGGCGTGGCGTATATCCAGCGGGTTGCGCTCAAGGGCGGAGTCGCTCCCGCTACGCCATGCACCACGGCGAACAAAGGCGCCAAGGAAGTGGTGAAATACCAGGCGGACTACATCTTCTGGGCCGCCAACTGAGCAAACTCAGCTACGCTGGCCAGGTAGGTGCGAGCAACCTCGCGCCTACCACGCGTAGACGTCTCCTCAGTGGCAGGAATTCTGGTTTGGCTGAAATCATCTTTGATTATGAAGTGTGCCTGTTAGCCTGCGCCCGCGGCGATCATCGCGCCCTGCACCAACTCTATGAGCAGGACAGCAGCCGCTTGCTCGGTGTGGCGCTGCGCATTACCCGCAACAAGGCACTGGCCGAGGACATCGTGCATGACGCCTTTATCAAGATCTGGCACGGCGCGCGCAGTTTCGACCCCTTGCGAGGTTCCGCACGGGGTTGGGTGTTCAGCGTGACTCGCCACCTGGCCCTGGACGTTGTACGCAGCGCCGGGCGTGACGTGCCACTGGACGACCAGTATGAACCGATGGCAGAGCCTGCCCAGACCGTTGAGTTTGCGGCACGCTCCGGGCAGATCCACCAGTGCCTGGAGCAGCTCGACCCGACACGCCGCACCTGCATCCTGCACGCCTATGTGGACGGTTACTCCCACAGCGAAATTGCGCAAAAACTCAGTACCCCTCTGGGTACCGTCAAAGCCTGGATCAAACGCAGCCTCGCCGCCTTGCGGGAGTGCATGGCATGAACGACAGCCTGGATGAACTGGCCAGTGAATACGTGCTGGGGACACTGCCCGCCGAACAGCGCGCAGAGGTGCAACAACGCCTGGCCCATGATGCGGCACTGCGTGCAGCGGTGGATGCCTGGGAGCAGCGTCTGTTGCCTCTGGTCGCGCTGGCACAACCGGTGCCGCCTTCGGCACAGCTGTGGCGGCGCATTGAACGCGGAATCAAAGCCCCCGAAACGAGCGTGGCGTGGTGGAACCTGCTGGCGTTCTGGCGCGGGCTCTCTGCCGCGGGCCTGATGGCAAGCGTGGTGCTGGCGGCTTTATTACTGACGCGCCCGCCCATGCCCGCACCCAGCTTCGTGGTGGTGTTGATGGCGCCACAAAGCCAGGCACCGGGCTGGGTGGTGCAGGCCAGTGATAATCAGCAGATCCAGTTGATTCCACTGGGGGTGATCGAGATTCCTGCCGACAAAGCCCTGGAGTTCTGGACCAAGGGCGATGGCTGGCAGGGGCCCGTATCCCTGGGGCTGGTCAAACCGGGGCAGACCTTGTCGGTGCCGCTGGACAAGCTGCCGCCACTGGCGCCGAACCAGTTGTTTGAACTGACGCTGGAAGGGCCCAATGGCTCGCCCACCGGCAAACCCACCGGGCCGATTCACGGGATCGGCCGCGCAGTCAAAGTGCTTTGATCACGAAAGGTTAGGTAGCCACACACGAAACCGCGCCCCGTCCAAGGGAGACGCCAAGGCCGTCAAAGTGCCGCCCTGGGCCTCCAGGGCGCGCCGGCTGATCGCCAGGCCCAGGCCAAAGCCACCGGTTGCGCGATCGCGGCTACGGTCCAGGCGGTAGAACGGCTCGAAGATGCGCTCGCGCTGCTCCGCCGGTATGCCGATGCCATCGTCGTCCACCCAGATTTCACAGCCTTTGGGGCATACCCGCACGCCCACCTGGATGCGTTTGTCGCAGTAGCGCGTCGCATTGCGCAGCAGGTTCTGCAAGGCCCTGGCAGTCAGGCGCGGGTCGAGGCTGAAGCGCTCCACGGCACAATCGAGGACCACATCGATGACGATATCGGGGTTCTCCAGCTCATCGTCGACGCTGCCCAACACGCTGTCGATAAACTCGTCGAGCGCCACCTCTACCCGCTCGGGCAATTGCGCCGGGTTTTGCAGGCGGCTGTAAGACAGCAATTCCAGCACCAGCTCATCCAGCTCCCGAATATGCGCCACCAGGCTTTGCAGGCGCTCGCGGCTGGCCGGGGGCAAGTCTTCGGAAAGCGCCAGGGCCAGCCCGAAATCCAGGCGGGTGAGCGGTGTGCGCAGTTCATGGGAGACCGCATTGAGCAAATCGCGCTGCTGGTTCAAGAGGCGCTCGATATCGTCGGCCATGGTGTCGAATACCGCCGCCAGGCCGCCGATGCTGGAGCTGGGTGCGAGCCCCGTACGCGCCTCCAGATGGCCCTTGCCCAATAACGCGGCGGTACTTTTCAAACGCTCCAGGTCACGCCAGTGCGGACGCAGCCACACCAGCAGGCACGCCAGCAAGGCGGCACCGACCAGCACGTTCATCGACCAGTACAGCAGGTTCATGTCCAACGGGTCTGGTGGTACGGTCAGCTTGACCGCGAACTGCTGGTTGATCGGCGAACTGATTTCCTCCATCCAGCCCCATTCGCCCAGGCGGATCACTGGCTTGCCTTGCTCCAGCAGCTGTTCTTCCTCAGGGGTGTAGCGGGCGTCCTGGCGCAGCAACAGTTGCACTTTCAAGGGTGCAAAATCGTGGCTCAACTGGTCGGTCACCTGGGACCAGCGCTCCACCGGTGCGCGCTGGTACTGCTTGACCATGAGTTTTTGCAGGCCGCGGGACTGTTCGATGTTGTAGTCCATGTAGCGGTGTTCGAACAGCTGGATCACCAGCTTGGGAATCAGGTAAATCGCCGCACTGTAGGTGACGATGGTGATCAGGTAGAGGCGCAGCAGTACGCGAAACATGGTTCAGCATTCCCACTCGGAACGGCTGAACAGATACCCCTTGCCCCACACCGTCTTGATCTTGCGCGCCTCGCCCGCATGGTCGTCGAACTTGCGTCGCAGCTTGGAGATAGCCACGTCCACCGAACGGTCGGTACCGTTGAACTCGATACCGCGCAGGCGTTGCAGGATCTGATCGCGGCTGAGCACTTCGCCGGCATGCCGGGCCAGCACCACCAGCAGGTTGTATTCACCACTGGACAGCTCGACCGCCTGTTCGCGCCAGGTCACGGTGCGTTCGGACAGATCAATGCAGAGGTTGCCCATGACGATCTGGTCGCTGGCCACCTGGGGTTCGGACAGGCTGCTGCGACGCAGCAATGTGCGCACCCGGGCCAGTAATACGCGCGGCTCGCAGGGTTTGGTCACGTAGTCGTCGGCGCCCATCTCAAGCCCCAGAACCTGATCGTGGCTGTCATCGCGGGCGGTCAGCATCAGGATCGGCAGCCCCGCCGAGTCGGCGCGCAGCAAACGGCATACCTGCAGGCCGTCGAGGCCCGGCAGCATCAGGTCGAGGATCACCAGGTCCGGCGGGCTAAGGCGTGCACGTTCGCGTACATGATCGCCGCGGCTGAGCACGCTGACGTGGTAGCCATTGCGTTCCAGGTAGCTGGCAATCAGCTCGGAGAGTGCGGCGTCGTCTTCCACCAGGAGGATGTTGGGCATGGTGTTTCCAAATAATGCTGTTTGTTGGTGTGTTGCAGGATTGTGCAAGGATATACGCCCCCGACGCCCTGCGCGCCGTACCTTACACTTCTTCACAGACCCGCTACACAGCTTCACAGCACCACGGCGCAGGTGCCCCTAGGATGCGCCAGTCAATATTGGGATAAGAGCATGTCGAAGAATCTGTTTGCGCCGTTTTGCCTGTTGGCCCTCACACTGGCGCTGAGCGCGTGTGGTCAGTCGGCAGACGAGGCGCCACAAATGCCCCTGGCCAAAGTGCGGATCGAAACCCTGCAGGCCAAGCCCCTCTCAATTACCAGCGAACTGAGCGGGCGCATCGCCGCACCGCGTATCGCCGAAGTACGCGCCCGGGTCGCCGGGGTGGTCATGCAGCGGGTGTTCAACGAAGGCCACGACGTCAAGCAAGGCGACGTGTTGTTCCGTATTGACCCGGCGCCGTTCAAGGCCGACCTGGACAGTGCCCAGGCCAACCTGAGCAAGGCCGAGGCCAATGCGTTCCAGGCGCGCCTGCAAGAACAGCGCTACAGCCAACTGGTCGAAGGCAACGCCATCAGCGGCCAGGAGTACGACAACGCCCGCGCCGCCCTGCGCCAGACCAACGCCGAAGTGGCCGCCAACAAGGCCGCCGTCGAGCGTGCCAGGCTGAACCTGGGCTATGCCACCGTGACCGCACCGATTTCCGGGCGCATTGGCCGCGCCCTGGTGACCGAAGGCGCGCTGGTCGGCCAGAACGAAGCCACGCCGCTGGCGATTATCCAGCAACTGGACCCGATCCACGCCGACCTCACCCAGTCCACCCGTGAGCTGAACGACCTGCGCCGCGCCTTTCGTGCCGGCAGCTTGAAGCAGGTCGGCCAGGACCAGGCCAAGGCCACCTTGATCCAGGACGACGGCAGCCTGTACCCGTTGCCAGGCAAATTGCTCTTCGCTGACATCAGCGTCGACCCGGGCACCGGGCAGATCATCCTGCGCAGCGAGTTCCCCAACCCGGACCTCGACCTGTTGCCCGGCAGCTTTGTGCGGGTGCGCGTGGAACAGGCCGTGGACAAACAAGGTATCAGCGTGCCGCAACGCGCCATCACCCGTGACAGCGCCGGTATCCCGATGGTGTTGCTGCTGGACGCCGAACAGACCGTCAGCCAGCAACCGGTGGAGTTGGGTGCGGTGATCGACAACCGCTGGATCGTCACCAGCGGCCTCAAGCCCGGCGACCGCATCATCGTCGAGGGCCTGCAACACGCACGCCCCGGTGAAAAAGTTGAAGTGGACGACAGCCCGCTCGTAAAGGAATAACCCGTCATGCCGCAGTTCTTTATTGACCGCCCTATCTTCGCCTGGGTGGTGGCCCTGTTTATCCTGCTGGCGGGCTTCCTGGCGATCCCGCAATTGCCGGTGGCGCAATACCCCAACGTCGCGCCACCCAAAGTGGAAATCTACGCGGTGTACCCCGGTGCCTCGGCCCAGACCCTGGATGAGAGCGTGGTCAGCCTGATCGAGCAAGAGCTCAACGGCGCCGATCACCTGCTGTATTTCGAATCCCAGAGCAGCCTGGGTTCGGCGACGATCACCGCCACGTTCCAGCCGGGCACCGACCCGGAAATGGCCCAGGTGGATGTGCAGAACCGCCTCAAGGTCGTCGAGCCGCGCCTGCCCCAGGCCGTGACTCAGCAAGGCTTGCAGGTGGAAAAAGTCTCCGCCGGTTTCCTGCTGCTGGTCACATTGACGTCCAACGACGGCAAACTCGACGACGTGGCGCTCAGTGATTACCTGGCGCGCAACGTGATGAACGAGCTCAAGCGCCTGGACGGGGTCGGCAAGGCCCAGTTGTATGGCGCCGAGCGAGCGATGCGTATCTGGATCGACCCGCAGAAGCTGATCGGTTTCAACCTCACGCCGGCCGACGTCAACGCCGCGATCAGCGCCCAGAACGCCCAAGTCTCAGCGGGCAGCATCGGTGACTTGCCGGGCACCCACACCCAGGAGATCACCGCGGCGGTGCTGGTCAAGGGGCAACTGTCCACCCCGGCGGAGTTTGCCGACATCGTGCTCAAGGCCAACCCCGACGGCTCCACCGTGCGCATCGGCGATGTGGCACGGGTTGAAGTCGGCAGCCAGGAATACCAGTTCTCCACCCGCCTGAACGGCAAGCCGTCCACCGCCGTCAGCGTGCAACTGTCGCCCGGCGCTAATGCATTGAGTACCGCAACGCTGGTGCGGGCGAAAATGGACGAGTTGTCGCGCTACTTCCCTGCCAATGTGGAATACAAGATTCCCTACGACACTTCGCCCTTTGTCAAAGTCTCGATCACCAAGGTGGTCTACACCTTGCTGGAGGCGATGGCGCTGGTATTCGCGGTGATGTTCCTGTTCCTGCAGAACGTGCGCTACACCTTGATTCCCACGCTGGTGGTGCCGATCGCGCTGATGGGCACCTTCGCCACCATGTTGCTGCTGGGCTTCTCGATCAACGTGCTGACCATGTTCGGCATGGTATTGGCTATCGGCATCCTGGTAGACGATGCCATCGTGGTGGTGGAAAACGTCGAGCGCATCATGGCCACCGAAGGCCTGTCGCCCAAAGAGGCGACGAAGAAAGCCATGGGCCAGATCACCGGGGCCATCATCGGTATCACCCTGGTGCTGGTGGCGGTGTTCCTGCCGATGGCCTTCATGCCGGGTTCGGTGGGCGTGATCTACCAGCAGTTCTCACTGTCGATGGCCACCTCGATCCTGTTCTCCGCTTTCCTGGCCCTGACCTTGACCCCGGCACTGTGCGCCACCTTGCTCAAGCCGATTGCCAAGGGCGAGCACCATGCCAAGGGTGGTTTCTTCGGCTGGTTCAACCAGCGCTTTGACCAACTCACCAACCGTTACGAAGGTTGGGTGGCCTATGCCCTCAAGCGCAGCGGCCGCTACCTGCTGATCTACCTGGTATTACTGGTGGGCATGGGCCTGTTGTTCAGCCGCCTGCCCTCCTCGTTCCTGCCGGTGGAAGACCAGGGCTACACCATCACTGATATCCAGTTGCCGCCGGGCGCCAGCAAGAACCGTACGGTGCAGGTGGCCGAACAGATCGAGGCACATAACGCAGGCGAGCCTGGGGTGGGTGATACCACCATGATCATGGGCTTCAGCTTCTCCGGTTCCGGGCAAAACGCCGCGCTGGCGTTTACCACGCTCAAGGACTGGTCAGAACGTGGCAGCGATGACTCCGCTTCCTCGATCGCCGATCGCGCGAACATAGCCTTCAGCGAGCTCAAGGACGCGATTGCCTATGCAATCCTGCCGCCACCGGTAGACGGCCTGGGCACTTCCAGTGGTTTCGAGTTCCGTTTGCAGGACCGCGGTGGCGTCGGCCACGCCGGGTTGATGGCCGCACGTACCGAATTGCTGGACGCTGCAGCGAAAAGCCCGATCCTGGCCAACGTGCGTGAAAGCGCCTTGGCTGAAGCACCACAAGTGCAGCTGGAAGTGGACCGCAAGCAGGCCAACGCCCTGGGTGTGTCGTTTGCCGACGTAGGCAACGTGCTGTCGTCGGCGATAGGTTCGGCGTATATCAACGACTTCCCCAACCAGGGCCGTATGCAGCGCGTGGTGGTGCAAGCCGAAGGCGACCAGCGCAGCCAGGTGGCCGACCTGATGAAAATCCACGTGCGCAACAACGCCGGGAAGATGGTGCCGCTCTCAGCCTTCGTCGAAGCCAAGTGGACCCAGGGCCCCACGCAGTTGACCCGTTACAACGGCTACCCGGCCATCGCCATCAGCGGCGAAGCGGCGCCGGGGCACAGCACTGGCGAGGCCATGAACGAAATCCAGCGTCTGGTCAGCCAACTGCCCGCCGGGCTGGGCCAGGAATGGACGGGCTTGTCGTTGCAGGAGCGCTTGTCCGGTTCCCAGGCCCCGCTGCTGTTGGGCCTGTCGCTGCTGATCGTGTTCCTGTGTCTGGCCGCGCTGTATGAAAGCTGGTCGATTCCCACCTCAGTGTTGCTGGTGGTGCCGCTGGGGGTACTGGGTGCGGTGTTGGCCGTGTCGCTACGCGGGATGCCCAACGACGTATTTTTCAAAGTCGGCTTGATCACCATCATCGGCCTGTCGGCGAAGAACGCGATCCTGATCATCGAGTTCGCCAAGGACCTGTATGACCAGGGCGAGGATTTGATCGACGCCACCTTGAAAGCGGCACGGTTGCGACTGCGCCCGATCATCATGACGTCCCTGGCATTCATCCTCGGCGTGGTGCCATTGGCGATTGCTACGGGGGCCAGCTCGGCCAGCCAGCAGGCGATTGGCACCGGTGTGATTGGCGGAATGATCACGGCGACATTGGCGGTGGTGTTTGTGCCGGTGTTCTTCGTGGTGGTGATGAAGCTGGTGCGCAAGCGCCAGTAATGCCCACACTGTAGGAGCGAGCTTGCTCGCGAAGATCGTCAACGATAACGCGGGCCGTCTGGATGCACGCGGTGTTTTGAAGTTTTTCGCGAGCACGCTCGCTCCTACAGGGATAGGCTATGGTTTCCAGCGTTCTTTGTGAGCCACCATGCCCTTCCTCGCCCGCACCCACCCTCGCCTCTCATCCGCCGCCGTACTGGGCCTTGCGGTCGGCCTCCTGGTGCCGGCCGACACCCTTGCCAGCAAAATCCTGATCGGCTGGAACGCCGGGGTCTGGACCTACCTGATACTGATGCTCTGGTTGACCATTCGCGCCAAGGCCGAAGACGTCAAGCGCATCGCCGAAGTCGAAGACGAGAACGCCGGCCTGGTGCTGTTCATGGTGTGCATCGCCGCCATCGCCAGCCTGGCCACCATCACCTTCGAACTGGTGGGCAGCAAGGACCTGGCCACTTCCGAACGTCTGCTGCATTACGCTTTTACCGGGCTGACAGTGATCGGCTCCTGGCTGCTGATCGGGGTGATTTTCAGCGTGCACTACGCCAGGCTCTATTACACCTGGCAAGGCAAGGAGCCGGCGCTGCGCTTTGCCGAGGGCTTGCTCACCCCCAATTATTGGGACTTCCTGTATTTCTCCTTCACCATCGGCGTGGCCGTGCAGACATCGGACGTGGGTGTTGCCACCCGTAGCTTGCGTAAAGTGGTGCTGGGGCAATCGTTGATCGGGTTTCTGTTCAATACCGCGATCCTGGGGTTCTCAATCAATATTGCGGCAGGGTTGTTTGGCTAGGCCTGGCTAAGCGTATGGGTAAAGAAAACCGACGAATGGACCGGCAAACCTGTTAGTTCTGACAGTTGTGCAGCGCGTGCTTATGGCGCTGAATTGAATCGCTCACAACCAACCCATCCAAGGGCACGGGGCTGATCCATGTCAACACAACCAATGAACAGTAACTTGGTGCTCAATGGCAACTTCGCCCATCGTGAACGCTATTGGAACGTTACTGCCACCGCTCCAGGCCGAGTTGATTTTTCCCGCCAGCATTGCGTGATCACGGGGCGAGGCCGGGCGGAACAAGACATATCGGTTTCCGATACCGCCTCCTACTCCTTCAGCCTGTACACGTTGATTACCTATAACGGCGCCGGGTCAGCCCGACTGGTATGGCAGCCCTCGGGGGCGACTGAAACAATCACGCTAACAGGGAACCATGGCTGGACCCATCATGTGAGCACCTTTCGCCCACCTACCGGCACAACCGGCCTGACGCTACAACTGATGGGTAATGCTGGCGACGTCTGGTTCGATAGCCTCCAACTGGTGGAAGACGGCGGCGTGGTCATCCCTGTCGAGTTGATCCGTAACGGTGATTTCGCCGACAACAGCGATCATTGGATAGCCAACCGGCCAGTGGGCTCCTCCGTGACATTTTCCGACAACGAGTGCCAGGCAAACCAGGGGGGATCCATCGAACAAAAGATCGCGGTCACACCCGGCCAGACCTATGATTTTTCCATCGATGCCATGACGCCAACCGGAGGGCACGGTTTCGCGATGTTCCATATTGCACCCGGTAACACGCCACAGATAGAACTTCGGGGGGGTGGCGACTGGGATAATTACACGTCGTCGCTGACCATCCCTGCAGGCGTGACTGAAATCACCTTAGAAGTGATAGGCACCACCTTCCTCGTGGTTGACAACCTGTCCCTGAAATCAGCCCCCGTGCCAACGATTAATCAAAACCGCCCTCATCGCACACACACGTACCGCCCATCGCAGGAGAACCGTACCATGAGCAATGCCAATGCCCGAAAAGCTGCCCGCCAGAAATCCGCAGAACGTTTTTTTCAAGGTTCGATCGGAAGCGAAAACTTCAAGGCGGACTTTCGCAAACATGAATTGAAAAACAACTTCTGGCTGGCGGAAGGCGCCATGAAGATACCGCCCACAGAAACGTCAAGACAGGTGGTCATTTTCAAGTACCCCACTACCACGGACTCCGGCCGTTATCAGTTGGAGAAAGACAGTGACGAACATCAGTTAGCCGTCATCCTGATGACCATTAATGAAACGCCCCTCCCGGCTTATCAAGCACATCGAGGCACCGTCGAATTCTTTCATAATTCCGACGACCATACGGTCACGGGCGCACTCGACGTCTATCTTATGGATGTCAACAACCAAGAACTGCGTGTGCAAATGCTGTTCAGCCTCGATAGAACCACGCGGCGCAGACCTACCCGTGTCAATACCGTTCAACCTCGATAAACCCCGGCATGAAAGTCAACGCCCCGAACCTCGGGGCGTTTTCAAGCATCGTTGAAATCCAGTGGCACTGCCTGATTACCAGCTATATCGCACGCCGAAATTTGCCCCCCATGGCTGATCCACGTGCTTGCCTTGGCCGTAGTCAAAATCTGCATGCAATTGCATATTTTGGGACAGTGTCAGGGCGACACCCACGCCGACCTCGACACGAGACCCCGACAGATTATTGTCAAATGTCTGGTTATTGACCGACACCTTGTTGCTCTTGGCAAATTCGTGGGCAACGCCACCACGCAAGTAAGGCTGAAGCATACTGCCGTCATCCAACATAAAGTCGCGGCCTACTGTCACCCCCAACTTGCCCTGCACGGAGTCGGTGTGGCTACCCTTGGCTTTGAGACCATTGTCCAGGCTATAGCTCTTGCCTTGTACTGTAACCACGGACGCTTGGGCGAAAGGCTCGATAAAGAAATCATTATCCAGCTTGATATGACGGCCCGCTTCCACAGACGCACCCAAGGCATTTGTACTGTATTTGCCCTTCGCTTGCCTGCCGTCGCTCAAACCGACAGTGGAATCATTGTTCAAGCGGTTGGCTTTGATGACGCCGTCAAAATAGTAACCACTCTCCTCATCCAACCAAGTGGCATACAGACCTGCGTAGTAACTCTGCACACTACCCGAAGTACCCCGACTGAGATCCAGATCAGAAGTACTATGGCCCGCCATTACCCCCAGCAGCCATTGGCCTTCTCCCAAGGGGGTATCCGCCCCCAAGGAGAACCCGCGCTGGCTTTGTTCATAGGCACCCGCATCACCACCACTGACCTCATATTTATTGCCATAGGCACGCAACCAACCACCGGCTGCGGCGCCGTTATGCCGAATCTCTCCCATGCGGCTACGCAAAGATGTCATCTCGCCATACCACACGGTTGGTGCAGTGTTGAACAAGGCCAATACCGACCGGGTGCCTGGGCTGACAGTGCGATTATTCGGGTCAAGGAACCAATCATTACCGTCTTGCCGGAGGCCATAGGACCAGGCCCCAACATCCACATTACCGCCTACCAGCGCAAACTGTGCGTCACCGCCACCCGTGTGAACGATATGCACATCACCTGGGTTTACCGGTTCTGTACCGCTGCTGGTAAGCAACAGGTCGTGATGGCCGGTTGCGTCACCCGTAATATTCAGGAAGTCCGTCAGGCCCTGAGCGAAATCAGTGCCCATGACAAAAGTGCCTTGGCCCGACAAGCTCTTGAGGTCAAGTTGATAGAACGCATCGCTATCCCCAAACTTGACCGTGCTATCGGCAAGGCGCAAATCACCCACCTGGCTATTGCCGGTCATGACCCACATGGATTGCTCGCCAAGACTCAACGACGAAACGTTTTCCAGGCGGCCAGTCAATGAGGCGAGATCAGTGAGCTGAAGGTGAGCCTGGCTACCACTGCTGACAACGACATCGCCCTTGAGCTGGCTATTGGCGATATTCATATTCGCCGTCGAGCCGCCTTTGACTTCCAGCAAGTTGCCATTACCACCGGTGAGCGTCGAACCGTTGCGTACCTCGATATTCGCCACCGCACCCTGGCCCCGAGCACCGTCTACGAGCAACGCAGCACCTGTGGTACCGGTGACATGAGAATCGTCCAGGATAAGGGTATTAGGCCCGGGCGCATGCCGGTCAAACGACATTTCAATACCGTTACGTCCGCCTGAAATATTGCTCCCAGACGCCCGTGCCGCCGAGCTCTCCAACCTCAACCCAAAGCTGTCGGCGCCCGTGCCGATTGACTGACTGCGCACCAACTCCAACGCACTGCCACCAGTAACAACTGCACCACCGGTTGCTCCCACCAGGACACTGCCATTGACCGTCGCGGTGGATATATCGGTTGAGTTTGTAAATTTGCTCACCAGTAAACCATGGTAATCGGCACTGGAAATCATACTGTCGTTGATCTGCGCAGCGCTGCTGAGCAGCGTTACGCCAGTTTCGTAAGCCCCGGAAGCAGTGATACGACTGTTATCGACAGCCACATTAGAGCCGTTCTGAGCGACAACCGTCCCCAGGATCGTACTGTCCGCGCTGACATTCAGGTTCGAGGCATTAGCATAAATGGCCTGCGTCCAGCCCCGTATGACGTTAAGCGTGGCATTTTGCAATTCAAAGGTATCGATATAATCATCGTGCCGGATGGTTTCGGTGCCATTTTCGATCAACCGAGCATGAGCATTTGGCGCCAGAAGCAACAAGGTCACAACAGATGGCACCTGCATCATTGCAACCAAGGGTTTTAATTTAAAGTACGAATTGATCTTCACAAGACACCACTCATTTAACAGGCATTCCAGAACGGAACTGTTCGGCCTATTTCCAGAGGGGTGGAGCCAGGCCATTCAAGGCCGCAAAGTTACAGATCAGGCTTACCCTAATATGTAGGATTAATCCGAACATAAGGGTAGAGATGGGGAGATTAGCTGTGTGAAAGTGCAAAGCGCGTGCAGTGCAACCGAAGGGTGCCGAAGCACCCCGCAGTCCGCAGTCTATTGTTCTACCAGGCCGTCTTCCAATGCAGTGGGTGGTTGCTCCTCGCAAAAAAACCCGTTCAAGTCGGTGAACCGTGTACGGGTCCAGGCTCTTACCGAAGGCTGCTCTCCTTCTCCCGGGATCGACACAAAATAGTGAAAGTCCACCGAATTGCGCGCCGCTGGCCGAAGGGCCGTATAGGGGATCTTTATGTCGAAACCGTTGGAAACCATATCGGGCGTCAGCGGCAACGAGCTTAGGGCCAGTGTATTGCCCAACTGAGTGTCTCCGGTAATGTCACTGAATACGCGGAATTCGCATCGAACGACCATGTGCTCTTGGAAATACACTGTATTACCAGGAACCCTGACCGTCGCCTCGCGAGTCGCTCGATTGAGGTCGGTACACGCCAAAAATGCGGTCGCCTTGACGAACCTTGGCTCTTCCAATACGACTTTGTTGGCCGCCACAACTACATTCTGCGCAAGTGAGCGCTGGGTATTGTCATTAGTCGGCCATCCCAGCGTATAAAACACTGGGAGCGTTCTATTGCCGACTTCACGAATGATTGACCAAGGCACCGTTCGCGTAAGAGTGTCACCGCCCCCTTCGTTCGTCAGTGTCAACTCATCAAACTTGTGGGCCAGATCCCCCCAATACCATTTGATTATCGTACCCGGCGCGGGAAGAGGGGTGCTCCAAAGCACGGTCTCGATAGTCGCGTCCCTATTGAAGTCAGCGTCTGTGAGCTCATTTTCCTTAGTCGGGTCAACGCCGAAGACCCGCACGCGCGCGAGCAAACTGTTTTCCGGATCTTCACCCGGAGCAGGGCCAGGCGCAGAAAAATCGACATCAATAGTGTGAGTAGGCGCATCGGTTGATGTCCCATTGCGATCAACAAAATAGTCGATGGTCATGGGAATCTCGCCAGCACCTCCACCATAATGGGCCAAAAGAGTATCACTGCCGACAGGCAGCATTAACGGAAAAGGCAGATAAAGCTTAACGTCAAAACGTTCCGGAGCCTGCGTGCCGATGGTCAATTCGATCACGTCAATGTCGGTTAAATTATTTTCATATTCTGGAATAGCAATGAAAACCCCGTTCGGCTCATAAAGGTCTTGTAAATCAAGCAGCCCGTCACCAGGAAGAAGCGCCAACGGCACATAGGCTTCCTGCGGATCAGGAGCTGGTGTCAGGTTCAACTCAATTCGCGCAGGTACCGAGTCTTTGCTGACATTCCCTGCAAGATCCCACAGGCGGTAGAACAAGTAGTTCTGCCCTCCTTTATTACCAGTAATCAGGTTCCACGGCAGCGTAAAACTCAACGAGTCGTCCACAGGAAAGGTGTCAATAGGCTCAGACAGCTGTGAAGAAAATTCCGATGAAAAAAAGACTTCGATATCATCACCGGCGCGCCGAGAGATGGGATAGTCGCGAAATGTACATTCCATCCCGGCTGGGTGATCCTCCACATCCTGCTCAGTAATTTCACCTTTCGACTCCAAATAAGCAGGGAACAAGGGCGCTGCCGGGTGCCTGGGGTCTTCTGGCGGGGTAAGGTCGACCTCCAGGGGAGCACCTCTTAACAATCCCGTCTGCGAGTTACCTTCATGAATGACATAGCCGACCTCATGCTCCCCTTCCACCAAACGGGCCGCCGGAATATCACGGGTGAACGGTTGATCAATAGGCTCGTGGACAGGAGAAGCTGTATTGAAGTCTACCATGTGCATCGGCGCACCCCAGTTCGTTGCGCCTTTACCGCGCATATGCACTGCGAGTCTGGTGATTGCCGGGTCAATGCCTTCGTCATCTGCAAACTGCCCAATATCGAAGGTTACAGTAAGCGGTTTCTTCGACGCCTCCTTGGTAATCAACCCATCATTATTCAACGCATCAAACGTGGGCAGGGGCATCGCCAGCACACCCGCCCTGCGCTGGCACAGCAGTTCTTTATTGGCCTTGCGCGATGCAATGGCGGCCTTTTGTTTCTTACTCAACGTTGCCATCTGTATTCTCCTTTTGCACTGAGTAACACCAAGACAATCGAACAAACACATGCCTTCGAAAAAAGACACGTTTCAAATAGAACAACTGTTGCGCTGCCACTGCCAAACGCTGCAACTTACATCGACGACCAACTACTCAAGTCGGCTTATACCTCTAGTCTTCAGGGCCATCACCATTCGGCCCGCAATAGATATTGCCCACTCTTTTACGATCAATTTTTGCATAGCGTAATCTTGAGGAACCTATCACTCTGTTTTTGCGCCACAACGTATAGATAACCGACACCGAACTTCCCGGGCTCTGGGGATCTGGTGACTTGATGGGTTTAATCTTCTCGTCATAGTTGCGTTGTTCGAAGGTATAACCTTTTTTCGCCTCTTCTTCAGTCAGCCGATGCGTCAGGGTATCCGCAGTTGATGTAATCGCCTGTCCCCCTCCCGCAAACTCTTCATAGCCCTGCCACTCCACGACAAGATCGTCATCTTTGCGAAAGACCGTTTCCGGAAGAATCTGGACAGGTATGTGATCCCACATAGCCGGGTTAGCGTCACAGCCTATAAACATATTGCTATTGGCACTTGGAAACTCAACACGCCTTAATACCTGTGGAGGTACAACATCGACCATGACTTCAGTAAAATTGGAAAGCTGCTCATTAACGCCGTTGAATGTCGAGTAGTACACTCGTAGTTTTTCATCATTCCCTGCATCGACAATCACCTGCCAGGGAATATCACTGAACGTCACGCGTACGCCTTCAGCATCGCCACTACCGGTATCCACAATATAACTTGCCACCGGCTTATCCATACTGGGGAAGCCCCCCCAGAACAACTCCAACACCTCACCATCACGAGGCTGGTGATAAAGCAGGACGCTGGCATATACGCGCTGATCCTTATCACGTATATCAATATGGTTGTCCGTCTTCGAGCCCTCGCCAAACACAGTCACTGTTGGCAAGTCGAGGTTAAGCAACGCGGGGGCGTTGATATGGTCTTGCCCTGCCACCCTGAAGTCCCAACGGATTAACGTAGGGGGGCTGGGCAACGTCGGCGTATTGCTGCCGTACCGTGTAATGGTGTAGGTGGCCGAACCTTCTGCAAACCCCATGCCCATCGCTATCAACTTCGACCACGGGATACCGGCGCCGAACGGCATCTCGGTAACCTCCTGCGCATCAAGCAGGGTACTGCCCCACCGAATGGTGACAAGATCGCGAGCATTCCAGTTGTCATACTGAACGTTGGCCACCACACCAATCCGTGCATCGTGCCGATTGATCAAGCCACTTGCCATGGCAGGGATGACAAGAGGTTTGAGGTCTGAGGGCGCTTCCTTTAATCGGACTTCAACGGGCGACTGGTCGGACCTGGGGCCTCGATTACCGGAGCGATCTTGAAGGCGCAGGTGAACGTATTGAGTTCCGTTGCGGTACAGGCGAAACAAATCCACAAGAATGGGAATAACAAGTGGGCTATTTTCGTCGGGAAACTCTACATAGCCACTCGGTGCACTATCAGGTGGAGGACTTTGGTCCGAAATATAATAATAAACCCTGTCATAAGCCCGCCGGCCGAGGTAAGCAGACAATACCAAATCGACTGTGCGATGCCGGGCCGCGTAGTCCTCATCTATCGTACCCACCGGGAAGGCCGGCGTTGGCGGCGTAACGTTATTGTTTGGCGGCGTCCGGTCAATTACCAGGGTACGGAAGTCCGAGGTTGTGGGTATACCGGTTTCGTCGGTGATCCGATAAGCCAGCCGGACGGTACCGTCATTTTCCAGATAGTCGCGCGGCACGGTGACGGAAAAAGGGAAAGGCTTGGTAATGGGGCCATCCCACCGCTCCTTGAAAGGAGGGACACCTTCGCCTCCGCTGCGTGACCAAACGATTTCGACAATATTGAATTCACCGGCCTGCGCAGCGTCATCCCACAGTTGCGGAATGCGCACAACAAGATCGGTATCAAGATATTGATGAGGTATATAACCCTCAGGAATCGGCGGATTAGCATCATCCAGGATGGGCACCTCTATATCGACCAATCGGAAAATGCCGTTGCGTGAAAGTCTACTTCCAGTGGTTTTTTGAGCGCTCATCAGACTCTCCCGTCAGACCGCTTGTACCTACACCCCAAAGGCGTGCCTGCGACCAATTAAACGCGCAATCTGCGGTATCGAATACTGTCAGAACTAACAGGTAGGCACTGCCATTCGTCGCTTGGTAGCTGATTCCACCCACATCGGATGCTTGACGAAACGGTTGACTTGAGGTTTCCTGAAACCGGTTTCAGCCTGGGTATTCCCGACTGAGGCCCAGAAAACTCCAATAAGAAAGGCCCGCGACCGTGACTCCTTTTTCCGCCGCCCAGCGCACCCGTGTCACCATGCTCGACGTCGCTCAACGCGCCGGCGTGTCCAAAGCCAGCGTGTCGCGTTTTATCGGCGATGACCGCGCCCTGCTCTCCGACGCGATCGCGCTGCGCATCGAGCAAGCCATCGAACAGCTTGGCTACCGCCCCAACCAGATGGCCCGTGGTTTGAAACGTGGCCGCACCCGCCTGATCGGCATGCTGGTGGCCGATATCCGCAACCCCTATTCCATTGCCGTGATGCACGGCGTCGAAACCGCCTGCCGTCAGCACGGCTACAGCCTGGTGGTGTGCAACACCGACCGTGATGACGAGCAAGAGCGCCAACACCTGGCGGCGCTGCGCTCGTACAACATCGAAGGCTTGATCGTGAACACCCTGGGCCATCACCTCGACCAACTGCTGGAGCTGCAACAGGAAATGCCCCTGGTGCTGGTGGACCGCAAGGTCGCGCCGCTGCACAGCGACCTGGTGGGCCTGGATAACCCGGCGGCGGTGCGCATGGCGGTGGGACACCTGGAGCTGCAGGGTTACCGCGACGTGCTGCTCGTAAGCGAGACCACCGACGGCACCAGTTCACGTTTGGAGCGCCTGGAGAGTTTCAATCACGAAATTGCCAAGCGCCCGGCGTTGACAGGCGCCGTGGTTGAACTGGATGGCAACCTGGAAAAGCGTCTGCAAGCCTTTCTCGCCAAACCCGGCCCCAAGGCACTGTTTTGCGCCAACGGCGTGGCCGCACTGGCCTGCACCCGGGTGCTCAAGGCGCTGGGCTGCGACCTGTTCGGCGAGGTGGGCTTGATCGCCCTGGATGACCTGGACTGGTACCCGCTGGTGGGCAACGGCATCACCGCCCTCGCCCAACCGACGCAAGCGATTGGCGCCAGCGCCTTCGACTGTTTGCTCAAGCGCCTGCGCGGCGATACCGCCCCCACCCGCACCCTGGATTTTTTACCCGAGCTGATTATCCGCGGCTCGACGCCCCCTTATGACCCTGGCTTTACTGTGGCGAGGGAGCTTGCTCCCGCTACGGTGCGAAGCGCCGCCAAGAGCCGGTGACTGCTGCGCAGTCAAACGGGAGCAAGCTCCCTCGCCACAAGCAGTCAGTGTGTTCTTGTCGATAAAAATGAAACCGGTTTCAGAGGTAAACAACAATGCATAAATACCCCGTCTCCATCAGCCTTTCCAGCTACGGCGCCGACCTGGTTCGCCAGCAGGGCCAATTGAGTTTTGTCGCATTGCTTAGCGCTGCCGGTGCCCAGCGCATTGAATGGCGTGAGGAGCTGCTGACCGACGAACACCCCGCCACCCTGGCCCAGGCCGCTGCCGCGCAAGGCCTGGACAGCGTGTTTTCCTCGCCCCTGGAACTCTGGGTCGCCGGCCGTGCCCAGCCCAATGCCGAGCTGGCCGCTACCCTGGACCGCGCCCAGGCCTTTGGCTCGGGTTGGCTGAAGGTGTCCCTCGGTTACTTCACCGACACAAACGACTTGGAAAGCCTGCACGCCCTGCTCAACCGCCACCCGGTCAAGCTGCTGGTGGAAAACGACCAGACCCTGCACGGCGGGCGCATTGAACCGATGCAACGGTTTTTCACTGAAGTCGAACGTCTCGGCCTGCCGGTGAAAATGACCTTCGACATCGGTAACTGGCAGTGGCAAGACCAGTCCGCGCTCACTGCTGCGCGGTTGCTGGGCCGGCATGTGGATTACCTGCACTGCAAGGCCGTGGCCCGTCGCGCCGATGGCAAGCTCGTCGCCTTGCCGCCGGGCGCCACCGACCTGCATCTGTGGGAACAACTGCTTAAACACATGACTCAAGGTATTACCCGGGCAGTGGAATTTCCGTTGCAGGGCGATGACCTGACCGAAGTCACCGCGCAACAGGTCGCGACCCTGGCCCGCCTTGGCCAACCCCATGTGGAGAACGCCCATGTCTGAGCTCGATATCCTGTCGTTTGGCGAAACCATGGCGATGTTTGTCGCCGAACAGACCGGCGACCTGGCGCAGGTCGGGCAGTTTCACAAACGCATTGCCGGCGCCGACAGCAACGTCGCCATCGGCCTGTCGCGCCTGGGGTTCAACGTGGCCTGGCTGAGCCGCGTGGGTAACGACTCCCTCGGGCGTTTTGTGGTCGATACCCTGACAAAAGAAGGACTCGATTGCCACCATGTGGCCGTCGACCCGCTGAACCCCACCGGCTTTCAACTCAAATCCCGGGAAGAGGCCGGCGCCGACCCTCAAGTGGAGTACTTTCGCAGAGGCTCGGCGGCCAGCCACTTGTCCATCGATGCCATCCATCCGACGCTGCTGCAAGCCCGCCATCTGCACGCCACCGGCATTCCGCCAGCGCTGTCCGATGCCACTCGCGCACTGTCGTTCGAGCTGATGACCCAAATGCGCAAGGCCGGACGCAGTGTGTCGTTCGACCCGAACCTGCGCCCGTCCCTGTGGGCCAGCCAGGCGCAGATGATCCGCGAAATCAATGCGCTGGCCGCTTTGGCCGACTGGGTCCTGCCGGGCCTGGGCGAAGGTCGCCTGCTGACCGGTTTTGACGACCCGGAAGACATCGCCGCGTTCTATCTCGACCAGGGCGCCGAAGCCGTGGCGATCAAGCTCGGCGCCGAGGGCGCCTATTACCGCACCCATATGGACCAGGGTTTTGTCGCCGCCGTACCGGTGGCCAAGGTCGTGGATACCGTGGGCGCCGGCGATGGCTTTGCCGTGGGCATGATCAGCGCCCTGCTGGAAAACTTGAGCTTCCCCGAGGCCGTACAGCGCGGTAACTGGATCGGCAGCCGCGCCGTGCAGAGCCGTGGCGATATGGAAGGTTTGCCGACCCGCGCTGAATTACCCACCCGATCCGTTGCGTGACCCATTACCTGTTGCCACAACTACAACAAGCTCAGGAGCAACCCCATGGAAACCGTGAAACTCGCCACCCGTCGCTGGTGGTACATCATGCCTATCGTGTTTATCACCTACAGCCTGGCCTACCTCGACCGCGCCAACTACGGCTTCGCCGCCGCGTCCGGCATGGCCGCAGACCTGATGATCACGCCAGGCATGTCTTCGCTGCTCGGTGCGCTGTTTTTCCTTGGCTACTTTTTCTTCCAGGTGCCGGGGGCGATCTACGCGCAAAAGCGCAGCGTCAAGAAACTGATCTTCGTCAGCCTGATCCTCTGGGGCGGCTTGGCGACGCTGACTGGCGTGGTGTCCAACGCCTACATGCTGATCGTCATCCGCTTCATGCTCGGGGTGGTCGAGGCCGCCGTGATGCCGGCCATGCTGGTGTACCTGTGCCACTGGTTCACCCGTGCCGAACGCTCACGGGCCAACACGTTCCTGATCCTCGGCAACCCGGTCACCATGCTGTGGATGTCGGTGGTGTCGGGCTACCTGGTGCAGCATTTCAGCTGGCGCTGGATGTTCATCATCGAGGGCCTGCCGGCGGTGTTGTGGGCGTTTATCTGGTGGAAGCTGGCCGATGAGCGCCCCAAGGATGCCAAGTGGCTGAGCGACGCCGAAAAGCACAGCCTGGAAACCGCCCTCGCCGCCGAGCAGGTGGGGATCAAGGCCGTGAAAAACTACGCCGAGGCGTTCCGTTCGCCCAAGGTGATCATTCTCGCGTTGCAGTTTTTCTGCTGGAGCATTGGCGTGTACGGCTTCGTGCTGTGGTTGCCATCAATCCTCAAGGCCGGTTTGCAGATGGACATGGTCGAAGCCGGCTGGCTCTCGGCCCTGCCCTATCTGGCGGCGGTGATTGGCATGCTCGTGGTGTCCTGGGGTTCGGACAAGCTGCAGAAACGTAAGCGTTTTGTCTGGCCGCCGCTATTGATTGCGTCGATTGCCTTCTACGCGTCCTACGTGCTGGGCGCCGAACACTTCTGGTGGTCCTACACCCTGCTGGTGATCGCCGGGGCCTGCATGTATGCACCCTACGGCCCGTTTTTCGCCATCGTCCCGGAAATCCTCCCGGCCAACGTCGCCGGTGGCGCCATGGCGCTGATCAACAGCATGGGCGCCCTGGGCTCGTTCGGTGGTTCGTACCTGGTGGGCTACCTCAACAGCAGCACCGGCTCGCCCGGCGCTTCGTACCTGCTGATGAGCGGAGCGCTGCTGCTTTCCGTGGTGCTGACGATTTTCCTCAAGCCCGGCGCCAGTGACCGCTCGCCGACGCCAACCCTGGAGTTGAAGGTAAAAACCTCATGAAAAAATCTGTCGTGCTGTACAAAAAACTGTCCACGCCGCTCATGGCTCGCCTGCACGAGCAGGTCGATGTCACGCTGATTGACGCTCTGGATGAAACCGGCCTGGCCAACCTGCGCGATGCCCTCCCTAACGCCCACGGCCTGCTGGGGGCAAGCCTGCGCCTGGATGCCCAGTTGCTCGACCTGGCACCCAAGCTGGAAGCAGTGGCCAGCGTCTCGGTGGGCGTCGACAACTACGATATCGATTACCTGACCCAACGCGGCATCCTGCTCAGCAACACCCCGGACGTGCTCACCGAAACCACCGCCGACACCGGCTTTGCACTGATCCTGGCTACCGCCCGGCGCGTGGTCGAGCTGGCCGACATGGTGCGCGCCGGCCAATGGAACAAAAACATCGGCCCGGCGCATTTTGGCAGCGATGTACATGGCAAGACCCTGGGCATTATCGGCATGGGCCGTATCGGCGAAGCCCTGGCCCAACGCGGGCATTGTGGCTTCGGCATGCCAGTGATCTACCACAGCCACTCGCCCAAGCCGGCGGTTGAAGCGCGCTTTGGCGCGCAGTACCGCAGCTTGCAGGACTTGCTCAAAGAGGCTGATTTTGTCTGCCTGACCCTGCCGTTGACCGCTGAGACCGAGAAGTTGATTGGCGCCGAGGAATTCGCGCTGATGGGGCCGGAGACGATTTTTATCAATATCTCCCGAGGCAAGGTAGTGGACGAGGCGGCACTGGTGCAGGCGTTGCAGCAACGCACTATCCGCGCGGCGGGGTTGGATGTGTTTGAGAAGGAGCCGCTGGATCACGCGTCGCCGTTGTTGCGGTTGAACAATGTGGTAGCTACGCCGCATATCGGTTCGGCCACCCATGAGACGCGGGAGGCGATGGCCAAGTGTGCGGTGGATAATCTTTTGGCGGCATTGGCTGGCGAAAAGCCGGTAAACCTGGTGAATCCAGGGGCATGGCGGCACTGACACAACACAAGAGCAAAGGTGGAAGCTGGCTTGCCTGCGATAGCCATAGGTATCTACACAACTCTGAAGCGATCGACGGTAACCACGATGCTAAGCGAGCCGCTCTTGATCTGGCTTTTGAACTGAAGCGCCCCGTCAAACCACGCTGGCCGAACGCAGGCGAGGTGCCGAGTGGTGGGGCGAAGGCCTTTTGGTTACTTTTGGGCCTTTCCAAAAGTGACCCGCTGTAAGAGCGGAACCATAGGTGGCCGTTACCGCAGGAACGGATATGTACGCGGTCAGATCCAACATCCTGGTCGGCTGTAAGGCTGCCATCGCAGGCAAGCCAGCTCCCACATTTGGATTGCGGCGCGTCAGTTAGATCAGCGTCGGCTGTCAGTCCGTCACGGGAGCAAGCGCCCTCGCCACAGGTCCAGCACCGGCCCAAGTTGTGTAGATCCCTATGCTGCGATAGCGGTAAGCCAACCCATGATGTGCCGACTGTAAGATTGCTATCGCAGGCAAGCCAGCTCCCACAGGGTGTTGTGGCAGCAGTTAGACGACGAACCTGGCCACCATCCCATTCAAATCCACCGCCAGCCTCGACAGTTCATGGCTGGCCGCGCTGGTCTGGTTGGCGCCCGCCGCCGACTGGGTGGCCAGGTCGCGGATGTTGACCAGGTTGCGGTCCACCTCGCGGGAGACCTGGGCCTGTTCTTCCGAAGCGCTGGCAATCACCAGGTTGCGTTCGTTGATCAGGCTGATAGACGCAGTGATCTGCTCCAGTGAGGCGCCGGCTGCACGTGCCATTTCCAGGGTGGTCTGGCTGCGCTGGTTGCTCTGTTGCATGGACTGCACCGCCTCCCCGGTACCGTTCTGGATGCCGGCGACCATTTTCTCGATTTCCTGGGTCGACTGCGCGGTGCGATGGGCCAGGGCGCGCACTTCATCGGCGACCACCGCAAATCCACGTCCGGCCTCGCCGGCACGGGCGGCTTCAATCGCTGCGTTGAGCGCCAGCAGGTTGGTTTGCTCGGCGATCGCGCGGATCACATCCAGCACCTTGCCGATATCCCGGCCCTGAGCGGCCAGGCCCTCGATCATCGCGGAGGTGTTCTGCACGTCCTGAGTCATGGTCTGGATCGCGCCGACGGTTTCCATCACCCGATCACGGCCTTCCCGCGCCGCCTGGTTGGACTGCCCGGACGCCTCGGAGGTGGAAACCGCGTTACGCGCCACCTCCTCCACTGCCGCCGTCATCTCATTGACGGCCGTGGCGGCCTGGTCGATTTCATTGTTCTGCTGTTGCAGGCCACGGGAGGCCTCCTCGGTGACCGCGCTCAATTCTTCTGCGGCCGAAGCCAGTTGCGTGGCCGAGCCGGCGATGTGCTGGATGGTCTGGCGCAGGCTGGCTTGCATGGTCGACAGCGCACTGAGCAACCGTGCCGGTTCGTCCTTGCCATCGTCCTCGATGGTTTTGCTCAGGTTGCCGGCGGCAATGGTTTCAGCCACTTCCACAGCCTTGCGCAACGGGGTCACGATACTGCGGGTCAGCAACCAGGCCAGCAGCACGGTGAGCAATGCCGCCACCACGGAGACCGCCACCACACCGGTGATCGCTCCTTCGTAGCTTTGCCCGGCATCCTCGTCGGCCTGCTTGGCGTCGGCCGCATTGATGGCGATCAGCTTGTTCAGTTGCTCGCCCATCTGGTCAGTGCCGTCCTTGATACGGCTGTTGATCAGGGCGCGCATCTCATCGACCTTGCCCTGCTTGGACAATGCCACCATCTCGGCCTGGGCTTTGAGGTAGTTGTCCAGGGTGACGCCGAAGGCTTTGTACAGCGCAGCCTCCTCCGCGCCTGCAGGCAGCGTGGCGTATTTGGCCTGGGCGGTCTTGACCTTGTCAGCCAGCACGCCAATGCGCGTCTCGGCTTCCTGCAGGGCGGCAGGCTCGCGGTTGACCAGCACGCGAAACGACAGGATGCGCATGCGCAGCACGTTTTCGGTGATGGTGCCCAGGTGAGTCATGCTGGGCAGCTGGTTCGCGCTCATGTCCTGGGAGGATTGGCGCATTTGCGTCATACGGTTGACCGCAAACACGCCCAACAGCACCACTAGAACCGCAATGAAGGCAAAACCGATAAACGCGCGAGGGGCAATATTCAGGTGACGGAGGGACATAGGGCTGCTCTCAGAAGTAGTGTTTGCGTGCATCCTTGCCGCGAAACGATCCGTCAGCGTCAACGCGCTGCCCAGACCTTGGTCACCACTGTTGTCGTTGTAGTGTGGGCCTATGCTTGATATCGGCTGGGCCACGGCTTTAGCGCAGGGTTTTTATAAATATTTTTTTACACTTCAGACGCCTGGCACTTTCTGGCATCCTGCGCCTCCATTTTCTGACCCGAGCCATCATTTTGTCTGACGCTCAAGCCCGCCGCCCGCGCTATAAATCCGACCTCATGTACGGCCTCGAAGACCGCCCGCACTTCACCGCCGCGATTTTTGCCGCGTTGCAGCATGTGTTGGCGAGTTTTGTCGGCATCATCACGCCCACCCTGATCGTCGGCGGCGTACTGGGGCTGGAAAGCGAAGTGCCGTACCTGGTGAGCATGGCGCTGTTTGTCTCGGGGCTTGGCACCTTTGTGCAGGCGCGCACTTTCGGGCCGGTGGGTTCGGGGCTGTTGTGCCTGCAAGGCACCAGTTTTTCCTTTATCAGCGTGATCTTGAGCGCTGGGTTCATGGTCAAGGCCCGGGGCGGCGGCACCGATGAAATCCTCTCGACGATCTTTGGCATCTGCTTTTTCGCGGCGTTTATCGAAGTGGTGCTCAGCCAGTTCATCGGCAAACTGCGTAAACTGATCACCCCGGTGGTGACCGGCACCATCATCACCTTGATGGGCTTGTCACTGATCAAGGTGGCAGTCACCGACATGGCTGGCGGCTATGGCGCCAGCGACTTGGGCGCCGCAGGCAACATGGGCCTGGCGGCCTTGGTGCTGCTGACCATCGTGGTACTCAACCGCTTCAACAACCCGTTCCTGCGCCTGGGTTCGATCGTGATCGGCCTGACCCTGGGCTTCGTAGTGGCGTGGCTGCTGGGCCGCGTCGACATGGCCGCCCTGCCCCAGGTGCCGCTGATCAGCGTGCCGGTGCCGTTCAAGTACGGTTTCTCGTTCGACTGGGTGGCGTTTATCCCGGTGGCGGTGATCTTCCTGATTTCGCCCCTGGAAGCCGCCGGCGACCTGACCGCCAACTCGATGATTTCCCAGCAACCGGTCAAGGGCCCGCTGTATATCAAACGCATCAAGTCCGGCCTGCTGGCCGACGGCCTCAACTCCGCGATGGCCGCCACCTTCAACAGCCTGCCGATGGTGACCTTTGCCCAGAACAACGGCGTGATCCAATTGACCGGCGTGGCCAGCCGCTACGTGGCGTACTTCATTGCTGGCCTGCTGGTGCTGCTGGGGTTGTTCCCGATGATCGGCGCGGTGCTGCAACTGATGCCCAAACCCGTACTCGGCGGTGCGACCCTGATCATGTTCGGCACCGTGGCCGTGGCCGGGATCAAGATCCTCGCCGAAGCGGGCCTGCATCGGCGTAATGTGCTGATCGTGGCAATTTCCCTAGGCATGGGCCTGGGCGTCGCCGCGGTGCCCGAAGTGCTGCGCGAGCTGCCCAAGGCGCTGCACAACATCTTCGAATCGCCGATCACCGTGGGTGCATTCTGTGCAATCCTGCTGAACATTTTCCTGCCCGAAGAGTTCATAGAGCTGGAAGAAGATGAATTCGAGCCGGAGTCCTCTACCCTCAAGGTCATGCAGGACCCGGACGTCACCCAAAAGTAGGAGCATTTCTTTATGCGCAAGCTCATGGTTCTATCGCTGTTGCTGCTGACCTTGAGCGCCTGTGCACTGTTTCCCAACCGCGACCCGGTGAACATCAATGTGGTGGGCATCGAGCCGCTGCAAAGCCAGGACCTGGAAGTGCGCTTTGCCGTGAAGCTGCGGGTGCAAAACCCCAATGAAGCGGCAATCGACTACAACGGCGTGGCCCTGGACCTGGAGGTCAATGGCCGGCCACTCGCTTCTGGCGTCAGCGATCAGGCTGGCAGCATCCCACGCTTTTCTGAAACCGTATTGATGGTGCCGGTCAGCGTTTCGGCGTTTTCGGTGTTGCGCCAGACCCTGGGCCTGAGCCAGACCCAAAGCCTGAACAACCTGCCCTACGTGCTGCGCGGCAAACTGGCGGGCGGACTGTTTGGCACCATGCGCTTTGTAGAGCGTGGCACCCTGGACTTGCCGAACACCGCCACCTGGTAAGTGGCTGAAAACCAAATGTGGGAGCTGGCTTGCCTGCGATGGCGGTGCGTCAGTTACAGAGGAATTGAATGACACGCCGCTATCGCAGGCAAGTCAGCTCCCACAGGTTGATTGCGTTCAGTCAGTGATATAGCGAACGCCTGGCTTGGCGCGCTCGTCCACCACTAATTCAAAAATATCCGGCCGGGCGTAATGCCCCACTACGTCGTAGTCGTAGCGGGCCCGCACCAACTGGTCAGTATCGATCTGCGCCGTCAACAACCCCGCCTCGCCCACTAACGGCCCCGCCAAAATATCGCCCATGGGCCCGACGATCACGCTGCCGCCGGCAATCAACGGACGGTCCACCGGCCAGTTGGCAACCGCCACACCCAAGGCCTCGGGCGATGCCTGCACCTGGCAGGCGCTGACCACAAAGCAACGCCCTTCATGGGCAATATGGCGCATGCTCACCTGCCACATTTCGCGCTCGTCCACGGTGGGTGCACACCACACCTGAACGCCCTTGGCATACATCGCGGTGCGCAGCAACGGCATCATGTTTTCCCAGCACACCGCGCCGCCGATACGCCCCACCGCGGTGTCGATCACCGGCAGGGTCGAGCCGTCGCCCTTGCCCCAGATAAGCCGCTCGGTGCCGGTCGGCATCAGCTTGCGGTGCTTGGCCACCAGGCCGTGCGAGGGTTCGAAATACAACACCGTGCAGTACAGCGTGCTGCCACTGCGTTCGATCACGCCCAGCACCAGGCTGGCACCGGTACGCGCCGACATCCCGGCCAGCGCCTCGGTTTCTGGCCCCGGCACGTCAATGGCATTGGCAAAATACCGTGCAAAGGCTTCCCGGCCCTCGGGCAGGCGATAGCCCAACTGCGTGCCAAAGCTTTCGCCCTTGGGATAGCCGCCCAGCAACGCCTCGGGCATGACCACCAAGTGCGCGCCACTGCGCTGGATTTGATCCTCATAGGCCAGGATCTGCGCCAGGGTTTCAGCCTTGCCGCCAGGCAAGGCGCCGATTTGCAGGGCTGCGACAGTCGATACGGGCATCAGGCTCACTCCGATAGATAGGGGTTGCCCATTCTCCGGCCAGACTCGATCATGAATAAAGCCCACCTCAGTGCTAAATGATATGAGCCAAATGAATATCGCCCAGGTTGACCTGAACCTGCTCAAAACCTTCGAAGCCCTGCACGACGAGTCCAGTGCCAGCCGTGCGGCGCTGCGTTTGGGCGTGACGCAGTCGGCGATCAGCGCGGGCTTGCGGCGTTTGCGCGAGCTGTATGGTGACCCTTTGTTCGTGCGCACCGGACGCGGCCTGGCGCCCACATTGCGTGCCAACCAGTTGAAACCGGTGATCAGTGAGGCATTGGATCGCTGCCGCCAGAGCCTGGCGATGATCAGCCCGCAAAACCTGCACTACGAGGGCCGCTCGGTGGTGCTGGGGCTGTCAGATGACTTCGAGATTGCCTATGGCCGAAGCCTGATGGAGGCCATCGCACTGCGCCTGCCCAAGCTACGGGTGATCTTTCGCCAGACCTACAGCCAGATCGTCGCCGCCGCCCTGCTCGACCGCACGCTGGACCTGGCCATTACCGCCGGCGGTTTTACCGAGCGCAGGCTGAGCCGACAGGTGCTGGGGGAAGGTGACTATCGTTGCCTGGTAGACCCCCATAGCCTGGCGCCGGGCGAGGAGACTATCGACCTGCAAGGGTTTGTCACACGGGAACATGTATTGGTGTCGTCAGGCGGGTTTATCGGCATTACCGATGAAGGCTTGGCGGCGCACGGGCTGCGCCGCCACGTGTGCGCGTCCACCAGCCACTTTGCCGCGTTGCCGTATCTGCTCAAAGGCAGCACCGCAGTAGCAACCATTCCCGGGCATGCGGCCCACGCCATTGCGCAAATGACCGGCCTGCGCGTGCTGCCCTGCCCGCTGGCGCTACCGCATTACCCGGTGGAGTTGGGCTGGCGCACCCAGGCTCAGTTGGACCCGTTGCTGCTCAAGGTGCGCGAAGCGATTGTGGCGTGCTTTACTTTGCCGCCGCCATCAGCTTGTTGACTTCACTGCGCACCATGTTGGAAAACTCCGGCGGCGACATGCCATCGAGTTCGGCACGTACCCATTCGGCCCACTTGCCCTTGCGTTTGGCGCGCTCACCGAACAAGCGCGCGGCTTCGCCTTTGGCCTTGCCCAGGTTGGTTTGCCACAGGTCGTAGAGGCGCGACTTTTCATCTTCCAGCTCGGCGCGTTCGGCGAGGGTCTTGTTGGCGAGATTGAAGCTCATGTTGAATTACCTGCTGCACAAATAGGTGACATCTTACACTGTAGGCCCAAAGTTCCCGATCCGGATTTTGCCTCGGATGAGCGCGCCGGCAAAAAAACTGCAACTTTTGCCACCGCCCGATACTCCATTGTTCACTGCCACATCCACCTGCAAGGAGTCACTCAATGGCCCGCAAAACCGCCGCCCAAGCTGTCGAAGATCAAATCAAGGACCAAGCGTTCAGCGAACTGAGCGCATTGATCGAAGAGTCGGACAAACTGCTTAAAAGCAGCGCATCCCTGGTGGGCGAGGAAGGTGAAACCCTGCGCGAGCAGGTTGCCATCAAACTCAAGCAAGCCCTGGAATCGGTGTCCAACGTGCGTGAACGCAGCAAGCCGGTTGTGGATGCCACCGAGACTTACATCGGTGGGCACCCATGGCAGACCGTGGCCATTTCCGCAGGCTTTGGCCTGGTGGTCGGCCTGTTGCTGGGTCGCCGTAACTGATCCATTTAGGCTGCGCATCGCGCAGCCTGTTTCACCCCGTCGCCAACGCCCTCAACTCGCGCAACGCCTGCGCGTCCAGTTCGATCCCGGTTTCCTGCGACTTCGCCCGCGTACGATGGCGTCGGTCCCCCGGCAATCGACGCAACCCCGCCGCATGCATCTGCCGCACCAGCTCCTGGCTGCGTTGGGCGAAGCTTTGCCCTGCGGTTTTACTCGGGTCGATCACGATCAGAAGCTGGCCTGTCCACGGCGTACGCGCGCCTGGGTGGTCCGTCCAATCGAATTCAAAAGAGAAGTTGCCGCCCGTCAACGCTGCCGCCAGCAACTCGACCATCATCGACAGTGCCGAACCCTTGTGCCCGCCAAATGGCAACAGTGCGCCGCCTTCCAGAATGGCTTTAGGGTCCTGGGTCGGCTGACCGAGGCTATCGACGCCCATGCCCGGTGGCAACCGCTCGCCTTTGCGTGCGGCGATTTGCACGTCGCCATGGGCCATGGCGCTGGTGGCCAGGTCAAACACAATCGGCGCACCGTCGGCCCGTGGTGCCGCAAACGCGATAGGGTTGGTGCCGAACAACGGGCGATCCGCGCCGTGGGGCACCACACAGGTCATGCTGTTGACCACGCTGAGTGCCACCAGCCCGTCCTCGGCAAACGGCTCGACGTCCGGCCACAGGGCTGCAAAGTGATGGGAGTTATGGATCGCCAGCAACGCGATGCCGGCGCTGCGTGCCTTCTCCACCAGCAACGGGCGCGCCGCTGCCAGGGCCGGCTGGGCAAAACCATTGCCCGCGTCGACGCGCACAAAGCCTGAGGCCACATCGGTCACGCTGGGGACGGCGGTGCCGTTGACCCATCCACTGGCCAGCGTCGAAAGGTAACCGGGGATGCGAAAAATACCGTGACTGTGGGCACCGTCACGCTCGGCACTTGCGCAGTTGTGCGCAAGAATCGCAGCAACCTGCGGCGATGTGCCGTGCCGGACGAAGACCTGTTGAAGTAACTCCACCAGTTCAGCAAAGCGGATCGAGGCACAAGCGGTGGCAACTGTCGACTGCGCAGACATTTGAAGCTCCGTTTTTATGATTGGAAGGGGCAACGAATGGGACATCCAGACCCTCGATTAAACACCACGCACGCTCTGCGTTGTCAACGTGCGCAGCGCTGAATATTTACCGCCTTGCACCACGGGCGCCTGCCTACCCTGTGCTTTTCCTGGCACGCCGGAGACAGGCTGTGGTTCGCTTAACCCCCCCGTATTTCTTCCCTGAGTTTCTCAAACCCCAAGGCAAAGCCTCGCCCACCGCTCGTGAACGCACGCTAGGGCTCACCGCCAAAGACCTTGACTGGCTGTACAACCTTTACCTGGCTACCGACGAGTCTCGGCAGGACACAAGCCGGCACGATCACCCCATGCGCGTTGAAAAGGTCCTGATCAACATTTCCGGCAAGCCCCCCATCCCCCTTGCCGGCGCGTTCGCGATCAGCCCGACACCCGACGCCGCCAAGGCGTTGCTCTACACCCCGGATAACGGCATACAGGTCTATGACAGCCACGCCGCCCTGCTGAGCGAGTTGATCGAGCAATTGGAAGACCCACTGCAGAGCGCCCCTTTGCTGAGCTACCTGTCGATGGACCAACGCAATGCGCTGGGCGCTGACACGCCCATGGTGTTGACCACTCAGCTCATCGAGGGTGAAGTCATGCCGGAGCAAGCACGCATGCTCCAGGCCTGCCAGCTGGATAACGTCAAGGCCATGCTCGACCACCTGCAAAAAACCCCGACCTTGCCTGACATGCTCGACACGCTGCTGAGCGTCATGGCCCGCCCCCATTTCAAACACCTGGATCAACGGGACACACGGGTCAATGTCTTCACCCGCGAAGCTGAGCAAGCAACGCCACGTTGGGTCAACTCGCTGACCTTGAGCGAAGCGCTGCTGCAATTTTATGTGCGCCATGGGTGGCCCAAAGGGCAGACACGCGAATACTCGAACCCAAAACATGACACCACTGGCTTCACTGCCTCCGAACGGGAAGAAGATCACCAGCGTTGGGAAGCCTTGATCGAACAAAGCTCCAGTACTTTCTCGAAGCTGTTGGAAAGCCTGCTGCAGACCTACTGGAATGAAGATATCGACAGCGGCACCTCGCGCGTGGATTTTTTTGCCCAGGTCGTGGCGCAGAAGTTTCGCCTCGATGTGTTGCTCAAGCGCCAGGGCGAGATTATTACCGCCGAGGAAAGCCACGCATTTCAGGCCCTGCTCCTCAGCGACCAAAGCGCCCGCAGCGCCCATGCCGAAAACCTCAGCGTGGAAAAGGTGCGCCTTTATGCCCCCCATCAACATTACGTTGAACCGGCGAGCACCTTGATGATCACCGAGCACCACGCGTACCTCTACACCCAATCGCGCGGGTTACAGGTGCTGGAAAACCTCGACGACCTCAAAGACCTGTTATTGAGCATGCTCAAGGCCGAAGGCTACGAGGACGAATGGCTCAACTTCCTCTCATTGGATGAGCGCGACACGCTGCTCGGCCTGGACCCGATCGCCGTCGCGGCAAGGCCGATACCCGGCAATGTGTTCGTGACCTTGGTACAAGACATTGCGCGCAAGCAAACGGAGAACCTTAACCACGCCCTGGAAATCTACCGGCGCAGCGATGGCCAAGTGGACCTCGCAGCCCTGCTCGACAGTGCCCTGGACGTACGTGCCTTGCTGGACAATCAACTGGCCACACTGGAGACCAACGGGCGCTGGACCTTGCATCCGGTCACCCGCGGTAATGGCCGCCCTTCGACCGTCAAGGCCGAGCGCGCCCGGCTGCAGCTTCAGAACCTGCGGGCGATTGAGCGTGCGCTGGCGATGGAGCGCGCGCATCACCCGACCTTACGTAGCATCGTCGCTGACACGCTCAACGCTGAACTGCAACTGCAGCAACAGCCAGTCAAAGCCGAGGAGGTGTATATCAATACCTACGCCACGCGTGCCCAGGAGCGTGAAGAGCGTCCGGCAGTGCAGTCATTGAGCATGCTTGAGCACTTCATTGAACGCCTGGCCCAAGAGGCGCCTGCGGTGCCCTTCTCGTCCAGGACGAAGTTCTATACACGGGGCGAAGGCAATGTCTTCATGCAATTGCCAAGCATGACGCTCAAGACGTTCAACACCGTCATCGAGCGCGTCCTGCTGCTGTTTTCCAAGCACGCCATGCGCCAGCAACCCCATGAGTTTCTCGTCAAGACTCACGCCAAACACGCCCACTCGATGCTGGTAGGGTTACGCAGCGAAGCCGAGCTGAGGTCGCTGGATAAAACCCTGGCGCCCACAAGCCAGGCCATTCTCGACACGCTATTTCAGCCCGACAGTCTGTCGCGCTTGACACGCCATGGCCTTAACGGATTTTTGCCGGATGCCTATGGCTTGACGTTGGACTTGAACGCCGTCGATACGCCACAACCGCTGGCCAATACGTTCGTGATCACTGAGCGCGGCGGTATCGACCCGCAGCGCTCGGGCCAGGCGCTGCTCTGGACCCCGCGCCTGGGCTACGAAGTCTTTGCCTCGATCAACGCCCTGCGCGATGAAATCACCCAGCGCCTGGCGCACCCACTCAACAGCTTGAGCCTGCTGGAGAATCTGCCGTTCTGCTTGCGCGAGCCCCATCAGGCATTTAGCCAGGGCCCGCTGCAACGTATTGATCAGGACCTGTTGAATGACCGAGTAGACAGCTACAACGACGCGGTCATGGAAGGCGTGGATCACCTGCAATCCATGGGCCTGCGCGCCCGTGCCTTGCAGGACCGGTTGGACGCCGTCATCGAACAGCCTCCGCCCACCAACCTTGGCAGGGCAATCACACTGGCCGATGCCATGGTCAACCAGCAGGCACTGCCACTGTGGCTGGGGATGGCGCCGCCCCAGGACCAAATCCACCAGGCCGAGCTTCTGGAGCAATACTGCAACAACGCCGACGATGAACACGACTACCTGCATGACATCCAACCCCTGCGTGCTTATGCCTTCACCACGCTGATGGCGCTGCTTGAGGCGCGCTTTCCCGGCCAGGCGCTCAACCCCGATCACATCCTGATCCCCACCGATGCAGTGCTCGATGTGAATGTCGACAACCTGACCGACTTTGCGTTGCGGCACTGGCCAGATCTGACCGTTCAACACATCCGCCCGCGTTCACGCACGGCAAAGCCATTACCGCAAGCCCTGGACGCAAGTGCCGTGATACAAATGGTGCGCCAGCTGGATCTCAAAAGCGCTTATCAGCAACAGGTGCGAAGCCACCTTGAGGCGCAAACCGATGATGCACGCCAACGCAGGCGTCTGTTTTGCCGTCAGTTGCCGTGGCAAGCGCTGCAACACGCCCACGAGCAAAGGTTGCAGGAGCAGCTTTCCACGCGAGCCTTGAGCCTGGTCCAGCAGATTTTCGATATGCCGGACGCCGTGGCCCGAGCTTCACTCAGCGGGTCCACGGCGACGATTCGACCGCTGGAACTGATCGCCACCGAAGGCGCCAGTACCGCCAAGGTGCTGGGTGTGTACCTGATCGGCCCGCAGTTTCCCGGCGAGGGTCCATGGGTGCTCTACGCGCCGTACAGCGAACAGCATGTGTTCAAGGAATACGCGGATGAAACGGGCTTACTGGATGAGATACAAGGGCCAGGCGCCCTGCAGGACTGGGTGCTTATGCACCTGGAAGATCCGCATCAGGCCACTTACCGCCACTTGCTGAAAAACAACCAGCATAGCCCGCCCGATATCCGCCTGGCCGCTTCGGCAGTGACGGGCAATGTGCTGCATTACCTGTTCAGTGAAAACACATTGATGTTGCTCAAGGTGCTGGGCAGCCAATTCGAAGAAGGCGCCAAGACCCTGTGGGATCACGCAACGCGTCTGTTCGGCAAGGACATCCCGACGGCGGTGCAGTTCATGGCCGGCAAACTCGCCTACCCGCTGGTGGTATGGCGCAGCTACACCTTGTTCAAGCGCTCGGCCGAAGCCTTGCAACTACACCAGTGGAAGGCTGCATTCAAGGATTTCGTCAGGGGCGTGGCGCAAATGGCCGCCCTGCGCAGTGCGCTGGACGGCACCGTCATTGCCCCACCCACTGAAAAGGAGCGCTCGCTGGCCGAGCTGACAGATGAGTCACTGCCCGCAGCCACCACCCTCGCCACCTGGCATATCACCTGCCCTTCGCGCACCCGGCTGCAGCCGTTCGAGGCACAGGATGTGGCGTTGCAAGACCTGAAAAAGAGCACGCTCAGCCAGGTGTATGAAGACCAGGAAAACTCGAAATACTATGTTCCGCTGGCCGGCAAGGTGTATAGCGTCAAGAAAGCCGCACAACACTGGCGCCTCGCCAACGACGAGCAGGTGGGGCCGTACATCGGCCGTAATGCGCAGAGCATATGGGTACTGGAGCTGGGCGGCCAGGAGCCGCGCTTCGGCAGGGCTCAGTCGTACCTCAAGACGTGGCGCAATGAAGTACGGGATATCAACATTGAAGCGGTCGGTATCCGCGATATTGGCGCGTTGACCTATTGGAAAGCCCAAGCCATCACTGAAGCGTTGAACTTTGCGACTTATTACGCGCTGAACTGCCGCCGCAACGTTGCGCAATTTGCTGTACAACGCGACCCTGACAGCCGGGTTGGGCGATTTTTAGGGGAAATGTTTGGTGTCGTCACACTGACCCCGGACCAGGTCTTGAGAGTCACAAAAATAATCGACGAGATTATCGATGAACTCACCGACCCCAGCTTGACCGGTCCGAACTCCATGCGCTTTGTCGCGGGCACCAGCCGACAGGATCCGGCGTCGGATTATGCATTCATGATTCCCGCCGACAGAGAACGCAAGCTGTATCTGCTGAGCCGATTCTTCGACCCCAATCTGGACGTCTACCAGAACCGTCTGCTGGAGAATGTGGCGTTCAACATATCGACGCACGCCAGGGCCAGCACGCTGATTCACGAATTATCGCACTTGAAGCTCGACACCGTGGACATCGCCTACCTGGACAGCATGCGACCCTTCCCAGACTTGATCAATGTCGCAAGGCCCGGCGCCGAAGTGCTTAAAACCACCTTGGAAGATTTGCGCAGCACCGCGTTATCGACGATGACGCCTGCAACGATGTTGTTCAAGACTCAAGACAGCCTCACCGAATTGTGGGAAGACTTTAAGCCTGGTTCTGCAATTGAAAAGAAAATTTTCAAGGCTACTGGCGCCAAGACCCTGCAGGACGCAAGGATCATTTTCATGTCAGTCCCTGATAAGCGTATTGACACCATCCTGGCCAACGCCGACTCGGTGACGTACCTGATCACCCATCTTGGCCGCCAGTTGGAGCCGGCGGCCTGAACGGCCCCCGGCGAGTGCATCAGTCTTTCTGGTCACGCAGCACGTTACCGGAAGCGCCGTCGATGCGCGCCTCATACACGATGCCATCGGACTTGCGACCTTTGACTTCCCAATAGCCATTGTCATCCGCTTCAGCGGCGTAGACCTCAATGTAGCCGGCCTTGGTTTTCGCCACCTCGATGGCTTTCTCAATGGTGATCCAGCCTGCACCCGGCTTGTCGGCCATGGCGGCGCCAGCGCTCAACAGCGCGGAAGTAGCACACAGGGCGATCAAGGTTTTCTTCAACATTTTCGTACTCCATAGTGGACGACAGGTTAATTCCTGATTTTTTAGGCGCACACAAACAAGAATAAGTTCCAATTGATGTGCAATCGCCATGATGCGGTTCTCGCCGTCTACCTTGGGAGGTTAGAATGTGGGAAATCAGGATGAGTTAATGAGCGAAAAGCCCCTTTCAGAAACCGAATATGACGCCATCACCGACGCCGCCGCGCATTGGTGCATGCGCCTGCATGCTGCAGATTGCACGGCGGACGAACGTCAGGCTTTTACCCAGTGGCACGATGGCCATCCGCTGCACGCCTTCGAATATGCAGCCATGCTCGAAATCTGGGACGTGGCCGACCACCTGCCCCGCGACAAGCCTGAGGCGGTGGTGGTCCCAATCAAGAAGCCGGCCCGCCGCTTGCGCACCTACGCGGTGGCCGCAGCGGTGTGCCTGGCGGCATTGCCGCTTGCCGCCTTCACCGGCTGGGAAGCGGGCTGGTTGCCCAGCTCATATGAACGGTTCGAAGCAGCCAATGGCTTGAAAAAAGTCACCCTGGGCGATGGCAGCCAAGTGGAGTTGAACCTGGGTACCGAATTGGTCTACAGCCATTACAAGGACCAGCGCCGTGTCACCCTGAAAAAGGGCGAAGCGTTCTTCAACGTCACGCACGACAGCAACCACCCGTTTATCGTGCGGGCCGGCGAAGGCCAGGTGCGAGTGACCGGCACGCAGTTCAATGTCTGGGAATATGAAGATCAGGTGCGGGTGATGTTACTGGAGGGCTCGGTGCAGATCTCCAGCGACGGCGAGCATGCCAGTGTGCCGCTTAGCCCAGGCATGCAAGCCAGTTTCCGCCAGGGTGACGCCACCCCGCAGGTCGCCGCTATCAATCCCGATGACACCGCGCTGGCATGGCGCCAGGGCAAGCTGGTGCTCGACAACCTGACCCTCACGGACGCCTTGCCCCTGATCAACCGCTACCTGAAAAAGCCGGTGATGCTTGCAGACGCCAGTACCGGTGCGATTCGCGTCGGCGGTATCTATAACATCAACGAGGTCAACAACCTCGTGCCCTCCCTGCCCAAGGTGTTGCCGGTCTACCTGACCCAAAACCAGGACGGCAACCCCGTGCTCAATTCCATTCCGCGTAAAACCCCCAAGGGCTGAGCCCGCTCGCGCCAAGCGGTACGTTTGGGCCGCGGGTGTCCATTTTTGAAACACCTCCCTCACCTGCATCGCCCGCCGTATGCGGATTCATGGTTCTGTCACAGGCAGTGTTACATGGCTGAGACGGCGTGAGGCGAGCACAGGCATATCTCAAGCGCTCAGGACTGTTTCAACGCTGAAACAGAGTTGCCATCACTTTGCCCCGACTTAATCCCAACCCCTTGAATATCAACATCTAATAAAAAGCGGCACGCCTTCTGCTCTTTCCCTGACAACGCTGTTTAGGGTCAGCGTTAAGAATAAGGACTGCCGCCGTGAACACACTCACACACACCTCGTCGATAAACGTACTGCTGATCGGTTGCGTGCTCAGTGCAGGTGTCAGCCTGACGAGCCAGGCGGGTGACGGTGTGATCGTGACCGGGCGTACGGTGCAGGGCCACATGTACGGGCGCACCTCCCTGCCCGACCCCTACCCCAATACCGCCAACGCCAACCCCAGCAAAGAGATCAACAGCGCCCTGACCGGCGAACTCAGTGACAGGGACATCGGCGGCATCAGCAGTGGTTCCAGCCTCGCCCGCTCCCTTCAGCCCAATGGCAGCTTGTCGGGCCTGGGCGCCACCCAAAACAGCATGTCGACACTTGGCGCTGGCGCAGCGGCCGGCCACGGTGCGGGCAGCGGCGGCAGCATGGGCGGGCAGATCAGCGACTCGGTCCAGCGTGGCATGGCGCCGCTCAACAACCTCGGCAGCATGATGGGGGGCAAGTGATGAAGCGCGCCCTGTTGATATTCGCCCTGCTGGGCAGCGCCTCGGCAATGGCCGACAACAGCGCGGTGATCAACCACAGCGGCCAGCAGTACGACGGTGTGCTGTCGATCAACCAGGCCGCCGGCACGGGGCAGCAGATGTCCAACAGCCGCGCCATCGCGCTCGGTGGCCAGGCCACCAACCTCGACATCCAGCGCGTCGACGGCAAGGTCGACCCGTCCCTGAACGCCAAGGCCGCGATCCAGGGCAACTCATTCAGCAGTGGCAACGGTGTGCTGGGCATCAACCAGTCTGCCGGGGCCAATAACCAATCCATCAACGCTGTGCGGATCAGCCTCAACCCTGGCCCGCAGAGCATCGATGACAGCGTCCTGTTGCAACAGAACACGACGACGCTGGCAACCGACTCAGGGCTCACCCCCACCACTGGCAGCCGCCAGGTCGTGACCAGCGACCAGGCCTTCACCGGCAGCCGAGGAGTGACACAGGTGAACCAGAGTGCCGGGGTGGGGAACCGAGTGGCTAACACCCTGGGCATCACTATCAAGTAACCGCTTGGTAGACGTTCGTTAGACCGTACCAACACTTAACCAACTAATTAGAAGCAAGGAGAAACACCATGAAACCTCAAATGGCTCTGAAACCAATGGTTTTCGCTCTCGCCGCACTCATGGCTGCTGCTGCTCAAGCGGGTGGCTGGCATCCAACCCCACAACCCACCGGTACCGTGGCCGCTGTCGTCACCGATGTGCAAAAAAGCGAACACAACAAATTCGATGACACCAACACCGAGAACAATGCATCAGCCGACAACTCGGTAAATAGCAACAGCGGTAATGTCGGGGTCAACGCACAATCAGGTTCCGGAAACCAGGCTGACAACGCCGGCGCCATCTCCAGTGCCAAAGGCGACTTCGCCACCGTGTTTGCCGTGATTGATGTCGACCAAGGCAGCTCGCATAACAACTTCGTCAACAAAGGCACGCAAAACAACGCCTCTCTGGACGGCTCCATCACCGGCAACTCCGGCAACGTGGGTTACAACGGCCAGGCCGGCCAGGGCAACCAGGGTAAAAACAACCTGGCCATCACCACCGCTGACGGCAAGAACATCGCAGCGGCTTCCAACACCGAGCAGAACTCGCTCAACAACAGCTACCTGAACACGGCCGCCAGCAGCCATGGTTATGGCAAGCCTCAGTACGTGTCCAACAACGCAAGCCTCGACAACTCGGTTAACCGCAACTCCGGCAACGTAGGTGTCAACCTGCAATCCGGTGCGGGCAACCAAGGCAGCAACAGCCTGTCGATCGGCCAAGGTTGCAGCGTCTGCGCCAGCGGCGTGCGCTTCTGATCCAACGGGGCCTTGGCGACAAGGCCCTTTTTATTTCAGTGTCCAACAGGTCATTCGATCATGCGTATCGCGACCCTCACCCTCCTGATGTTACTCACCGGCACGACCTGGGCAGGCACCATGGCAATCTCCGCCATGCCCGGCGGTGCGGTGATTTTCAAGAAGGTGGAGAGCATTCGCGAGCGCCGGTTCGCCAACCTGGTGGAACAGAAAACCGATTTCAGCTGCGGTGCCGCGGCACTCGCCACCATCCTGCGCCAGGCCTATTGGCTGGACGTCGACGAAGCACACATCATCAAAGGCATGCTGGTCACCGCCGACCAGGACCTGGTACGAACCCAGGGCTTTTCCATGCTGGATATGAAGCGCTACCTCGAAAGCATCGGCATGCGTGCCCGGGGCTACAAGATCGCGCCCGAGACCCTGCTGACCGTGAAAATCCCCGTGGTGGTGCTGCTGGAAATCCGCGGCTACAAGCACTTCGTGGTGTTGCAACGGGCCGACAAGGACTGGGTGTACATCGGTGACCCCGTATTGGGCCACAAGCGCTATTCCCATGACGATTTCGTCAAAGGCTGGAATGGCATTGTCTTCGCCGTACTGGGCGAGGGTTACGACAAGGCCAACGTCTTGCTCGACCCGCCCCTGCCGCTGACCGCCAAGAGCCAGATGAATGAGTTCCGGCCTGTGGGCGATGCCGAGCTGATGGATTTCGGTTTTATCCAGAGCGACTTCTTCTAGAAGCGCAATAAGGGGCAGGACGCCCCAGGAGCAGCAGATGAACACTTCCCGTTGGCTGACGGTCTTGTGTCTGGCCGCCTCAATGCCTGCTTATGCGTCCTCGGGGTTCAAGCCCATCGAACTCAAGGACGCCGAAATGGCCGAGCTGCGTGGCCGTTACGTGATGCCGGGGCGCATCATCAGCTTTGGCATTGTCATGAGCAGCACCTGGACCAATGCCGTCGGTGACAACATCACCGGCACGGCCAACATGCACATCGACAAGACCACCATTACTCCACAGTTCTACGTGCAAACCACCGGCTCGACCGGTACCGGCACGCGCCCCAACACGGGCACCGGAAATGTGGTCGGTGGTGCCGGCCTCGGCAGCGGCCAGGGCGTGACCCAAAGTGTACGCGCCGCCGGCGATGGCAACGCCGCCTACAACAATGTGGGCATCAACGTCGAAAATGGGGTTAGCCCCGCCAATAACCTGCAGTCCGGCCAGGTGCTGGTGGCAGGCGGCACAGTGACCGGGGACAGCGCCGCGGGCCGTGTCAGCGTATCGGCCAACAGTGGCGGCGTGCAGATGGCCATCCAGGCCAATCACAACCAGGGCAACAGCCTGCAACAGATCGGCGCGGGGAATGTGCTGCAGGGCACGGTATTGACCGGCGATAGCAACCTTGTCAGAAACATCACCCAGATCAATGTCGTGATGAACAATAACGGGCTGAATAACGCCGCGTTGAACTGCAATCTGGATCAACTCAAAGGCCTACGCACGCTCGGTTATTGAACTACGCTGACCCTCGACACTTACGCATTAGAAAAGGACGGCTTATTTCATGCATCGATCGTTATCGCTACGTGCGGTGGTTTGTTTGAGTACGCTCTTGCCCGCATCCGTGCTGTATGCCGCGCCAGACGCTGACATCGAAACCCTGAAGAAGGAACTCCTGGAACTCAAGCAACGCTACGACGTGCAGCAAAAAGCCTTGGCCGTGCTGGAGCAGCGTGTGCGCCAGGTCGAGGACCAACCGGCAACGCCCGCCCCCAGGCGCCTGGCCAAATCACCGGCTGACTTCAAGAACGGCGCTAACACTGTCGCGGCTAGCGGTACGGGCGCAGCCTCGGCATCCGGTGGCGCTGGCGGGGGTGGCAGCTCCTACGGCCAGTCCCTCAAGGACGACTCGGCCCCTGCGCAAAGTGTGAGCAACCTGTACAACGAAGCCAGCGGCTTTTTCGGCAATGGCAAGTTCAGCGTGGAAACCGGCATCACCTATGCCCGTTATGACGCGCGCCAGTTGACGCTCAATGGTTTCCTGGCGCTGGACTCGATTTTCCTCGGCAACATCAACCTGGACCGGATCAAATCCGACAGCTGGACCCTGGACCTTACCGGGCGCTACAACGTCGACAACCGCTGGCAGTTCGACCTGAACGTGCCGGTGGTGTACCGCGAGTCCACCTACCAGTCGGGCGGCGCTGGCAACGACGCCACCGCCACCTCCGAAGGTTCCGTGACTCGTGACCCGACCATCGGCGATGTCAACTTTGGCGTGGCGTACAAGTTCCTCGACGAAACCTCGACCTTGCCGGACGCAGTGGTATCCGTGCGCGTCAAGGCACCGACGGGCAAGGAGCCTTTTGGCATCAAACTGGTCCAGCAACCGAACAACGACAACCTCTACGTGCCTGAAAGCCTGCCTACGGGCAACGGGGTCTGGTCGGTCACACCGGGCATTTCCCTGGTCAAGACCTTCGACCCGGCCGTGCTGTTCGGTTCGTTGTCGTACACCCATAACTTTGAAGACTCGTTCGATGACATCAGCAGTCAAGTCAATCAGAAGGTGGGAGGCAAGGTGCGCCTGGGCGACAGCTTCCAGTTTGGGGTCGGCGTCGCCTTTGCCCTGAACGAGAAGATGAGCATGTCGTTCTCGGTTTCCGACCTGGTGCAGCGCAAGAGCAAGCTCAAGCCGGATGGCGGCGACTGGCAATCGGTGGTGTCCAGCGATGCCAACGCGGGCTACTTCAACGTGGGTATGACGATTGCCGCCTCGGATAACCTGACCATCGTGCCGAACCTGGCGATTGGGATGACCGATGATGCACCGGACTTTACGTTCAGCCTGAAATTCCCGTATTACTTCTGATTGGTTTGCCTGCGGGCGGTGTGTCAGTTGCTGCATCGGTGACTGCACTACCGCCTTCGCAGGCAAGCCAGCTCCCACATTGGCCCTGTATTGCCCACAGAATCAGCGCCTGACACAAATCCCCTGTGGGAGCGGGCTTGCCCGCGATGGCGGTGTGTCCGTCACTGAAGCTTTAACTGAACCACCGCTTTCGCAGGCAAGCCAGCTCCCACATTGGCTTTATATTGCCCACAACATCAACGCCTGGCACAAGTTCCCTGTGGGAGCGGGCTTGCCCGCGATGGCGGTGTGTCCGTCACTGAAGCTTTAACTGAACCACCGCTTTCGCAGGCAAGCCAGCTCTCACATTGGCCATGCATTGCCCACAGAATCAACGCCTGGCACAGATCACCTGTGGGAGCGGGCTTGCCCGCGATGGCGGTGTGTCCGTCACTGAAGCTTTAACTGAACCACCGCCTTCGCAGGCAAGCCAGTTCCCACATTGGGTTTACCCGCCCTAGCGGATCTGGTGTTTGTGCAGCAACCGGTAGAACGTCGGCCGGGAAATCCCCAGCACGCGGGCCGCGACACTGAGGTTGTCGCTGTGCCGGTTGAGCACATCGCACAGCGCCTGACGTTCGGCACGGTGCTTGTAGTCTTCCAATGTCGCCATCGGCGCCGAAATGACTTGCTGGCCTTGCAGCCCCAGGTCAACCGCTTCGATCTGCCGCCCTTCGGCCAGCACCAGGCCGCGCCGCACGCGGTTGGCCAGTTCACGCACATTGCCCGGCCACGGGTGTTGCCCCATCGCCACCAAAGCCTCTTCGCTGAAACTGCGCGGGCGCCGTCCGGTTTCCTGGCTGTAGAAACGTGAAAAGTGGTTGGCCAGCATCGCCACGTCGCCATGGCGTTCGCGCAACGGCGCGGTGACCACTTGCAGCACATTCAGGCGGTAATACAGGTCTTCGCGAAAAGCGCCCTTCTCCACCGCGGCCTCGAGGTTGACGTGGGTGGCAGCCAACACGCGTACATCCACCGGGATCGGCTGGCTGCCGCCAACGCGTTCGATGTGTTTTTCCTGAAGAAAGCGCAACAGGTTGGCTTGCAGCTCCATCGGCAGATCGCCAATTTCATCGAGGAACAGGGTGCCGCCGTTGGCCGCTTCAATACGTCCGATCTTGCGCTGGTGGGCGCCGGTGAACGCGCCTTTTTCGTGGCCGAACAACTCGGACTGGATCAGGTGTTCAGGGATGGCGCCGCAATTGATCGCGACAAACGGCTTGGCGTGCCGCTGGGATTGGCGGTGCAAAGTCTTGGCCACTAACTCTTTGCCCGTACCGCTGTCACCGCGGATCAACACCGGGGACTCAGTAGGCGCCAACTTGGACAACAATTTGCGCAACTCTCGGATGGGACGGCTTTCGCCCAGCAATTCATGGGGCTCATCCACCGGGGCGTAGCCCTTGCCACGCAGGCGCGCCATGCCGAACGCACGGCCCAGGGTCACCTGCACCCGGGATACATCGAAGGGCAAGGTGTGAAAGTCGAAAAACCATTCGCAGACAAAATCGCCGACGTTCTGCAAACGCAGTACATCCTGGCTGAGCACGGCGATCCACTCGGTGCCGCTGCGACCAATCAACTCCTTGACCGCTTCAGGGCGTTCCAAGTGATCGCGTTGCAAACGCAGCAGGCCCACATCGCAGGAGCGCTCACCTACCGCCTCCAAGGCACAGCTGTCCACTTCCCAGCCGGCGGTGCGTAAGCCGGGTAATAACCCGTGGCAATCGTCACAGGGGTCGACCACCAGTAAGCGGCGTTGGGCGGGTGTCGCAACCATGACTGTTCCTTGGCGCCAATATTGTTAAAGTTATTTAGAAACAACAGTTTGTGTCGACTGTTGGTAACCCTAGCAAGATCTTGACGCTTACCTTGTACCCTTTCGCTATAAGCGTGGGCAAAAAGCCATGCCTGTTTCGTAGCGCGCCAGAAGTTGCTCGCCAGTCAAAGGTTTATTGCGCTTTCAAAACTGCCGCTTACATGACGTCAATCAGGGAACGTTAAAATTTCTTGCCCTAGCATGTGACCCGCACCCCACCATCGTGCATCAGTACAAGTAACCCACCGCACGGTCCGCCCAACCGCCGGTACTCACTTGAATGGGCATACAGAGAGAAGACCCAAATGAACGCTCCGCTGCGCATCAACGAAGCTCTTTTGATTGCAGACCGTGCCTTCCAGCCTTTTCAATGCGTGGCCTGGCACGATGGCGTTGGCGCCCTCAGCCTGAGCGTCATCGACCGCACCAACACCCGCATCGGCAGCAAACAGTTGCCGTCGACTGCCTATACCGACCCGGCCCAACTTGAAAACCTGCTATTGCAGGCCCGTGCCGAGCTCGATAAAGATGGCCACCAGTTGCAACACTGGGCGATGCCAAAGTAATGCAATGCAGCAACTTCCAGCCCAAGTAAAACTTGAGCTGGAAGTTGTACAGTCATACTTGCACGCTTAACGTGCGGCGAGAATAAAGCGTTCGAACGCCTCGGCAGCGCCGTCCTCGACATTGCTGCCGGTCACCACATTGGCCTGGCGCTTGACGGTTTCTTCGGCCTGGCCCATGGCGATCGACAACCCCGCCACATGAAACATCGCCGGGTCATTGCCACCGTCTCCAATCGCAGCCGTTTGTGCAAGCGGTACGCCCAGGTGTTCAGCCAGGGTTTTCAAGGCTTCGCCTTTGTTGGCCAGCATCGCGGTCACGTCCAGATACACCGGCTGCGAACGCGACACCTGGGCCAACCCCTGCACTTTCGGCTGCAATTGCGCTTCCAGCTCCACCAATAACTGGGTGTTGTTGCTGGCGGCGACGATCTTGTCGACCCTGTCCAGGTAAGGCTCGAAACTCTCCACCACTACCGGCCCATAGCCCAAGCCATCGGCTTCGCGCTGCACCATGGGCCCGGGCGGATCACGGCGCAGCCAGTCGCCATCGGCAAACACCCAGACTTCCACGTCCGGCTCGGCGGAAAACAGCGCCAGGGTGATGAGTGCAGCTTCCGCCGGCAGATGATGAGCAACCAGGATGCTGCCATCCGGGTTGACCAACGTACCGCCATTAAAGCCAGCCACCGGCACATCGATGCCAAAGGTCTCGATCAAATGCCGCATGGCCTTGGGCGGACGCCCGCTGGCCAGGCTGAAAATCACTCCAGCCTCACGCATAGCGCGAATGGCATCGGCGGTGCGTTGGCTGAGGCTGTGGTCGGGATGCAATAGCGTCCCGTCCACATCACTGAGGACAAACCGGATGGGATGAATCGTCACGTCACTCATCCGAGGCTATGCCAGGCGCGGCCATCGCGGGCCAGCAAGGCATCGGCCGCCGCTGGGCCATCTTCACCGGCCTTGTAGGCCTGGATACCATCATCTTCCTTCCACGCATCCAGGAACGGCTGAACCGCACGCCAACCGTTCTCGATGTTGTCGGCGCGCTGGAACAGGGTCTGATCGCCGGTCATGCAGTCGTAGATCAGGGTTTCGTAACCCGTCGACGGCTGCATCTCGAAGAAGTCCTTGTAGTCAAAGCCCAATTCGATATTGGCCATCTCCAGGGTCGGCCCAGGCTGCTTGGCCAACAGGTCGAACCACATGCCTTCGTTAGGCTGGATCTGGATTTTCAGGTAAGTGGGCTTGAGTTCATCGACTTCGGTATCGCGAAATTGTGCATAAGGCGCCTGCTTGAAGCAGATCACGATCTCGGTGTCGCGGATGCTCATGCGCTTGCCGGTACGCAAGTAAAACGGCACACCGACCCAACGCCAGTTATCAATCATCACTTTGAGCGCGACGAACGTCTCGGTGCTGCTGTCCGGCGCGACGTTGGCTTCTTCGCGATACCCGGCCAATGGCTTGCCAGCGATTTCGCCAGCGGTGTATTGGCCGCGCACCGAGTTGGCCCGCGCATCCTCCAGCGACCAGGGGCGGATCGCACCGACCACTTTGGCCTTCTCACCCCTCACCGCGTCGGCACCAAAGGCTGCCGGCGGCTCCATGGCGACCATTGCCAGCAGCTGGAACAGATGGTTGGGCACCATGTCGCGCAAGGTGCCGGTTTTTTCGAAAAAATTACCCCGGGTTTCAACGCCGACGGTTTCAGCGGCAGTAATTTGCACGTGATCGATGTAGTGGTTGTTCCAGAACGCTTCGAACAGCACGTTGGAGAAACGGCTGACCAGGATGTTCTGCACCGTCTCCTTGCCCAGGTAATGGTCAATGCGGTAGATCTGCTTCTCGCTCATCACCTTGAGCAGGCAGGCGTTGAGCGCCTCGGCGGTGGCCAGGTCGGAGCCGAACGGCTTCTCGATAACTACGCGCCGAAAGCCCTCGTCCGTTTCATTCAACAAACCGGCACTGCCCAGGCGCTGCACCACTTCACTGAAGAAGCGCGGTGCAGTGGCGAGATAGAACACCGCATTGGCGGTGCCGCTGTCAGCGATCTTGCTGGCGATATCGGCATAGGTGCTGTCGTCGAGGAAATCGCCCTCGACGTAGCTGATGCCCTTGGCCAGTTGTGCCCACAACGCGGGGTCGAGGGCGTTCTCGGCATTGCCCCTGACTTTGCTGGAGGCTTCGGTACGTATGAAGTCCTCGAGTTTCTTGGCAAAGTCCGCATCGCTGATGGCGTTGTGATCAACGCCGACGATACGCAGGCCATCACCGAGCAACCCGTCACGGCTGAGGTTGTACAGCGCAGGCATGAGCAAGCGCTTGACCAGGTCGCCATGGGCGCCAAACAGAAACAATGTGGTGGGTGGAGCAGGTTCGGCCTTGGGTTTCTTGCCGTTGGCGGTCATTTTTTGGAAGTCTCCACATGGCCGCCAAAGCCGAAGCGCATGGCAGACAGCATTTTGTCACCGTAGGTGCTCTGCTGGCGGGAACGGAAACGCGCGAACAGCGAGGTCGACAACACCGGAACCGGCACCGCCTGCTCCATGGCTGCTTCGATGGTCCAACGGCCTTCACCGCTGTCGGCCACGGAGCCCGAGTAGCCGTCGAGTTTCGGGTCGGTGGCCAAGGCGTCGGCGGTCAGGTCCAACAGCCAGGACGACACCACGCTGCCACGACGCCAGACTTCGGCGATGTCGCCAACGTTGAGGTCAAAGCGCTGGTCTTCCGGCAGGTTTTCCGAGTTCTTGGTCTTGAGGATGTCAAAACCTTCGGCAAACGCCTGCATCATCCCGTACTCGATGCCGTTGTGGATCATCTTGACGAAGTGCCCGGAACCCGCTGGGCCGGCGTGAATGTAGCCCTGCTCGGCACGTGGGTCGGCAGAGGCCGAACGGTCCTTGGTGCGCGGAATGTTACCCAGGCCCGGCGCGAGGCTTTTGAAGATCGGGTCGAGGCGATTCACGGTCTCGGTGTCGCCACCGATCATCATGCAATAGCCACGTTCCAGGCCCCAGACGCCGCCCGAGGTGCCCACGTCCACATAGTGCAGGCCCTTTTCAGCCAGGGCCTTGCCGCGACGCACGTCGTCCTTGTAGTTGGTGTTGCCGCCGTCGATGATCACATCGCCGTCTTCCAGCAGTTCGCTCAGTGCGTTGATGGTGTCTTCAGTGGGCGCGCCCGCCGGCAACATGACCCAGACAGCACGGGGCTTTTGCAGGCCGGCCACCAGCGCTTTCAAGTCGGCGACGCCGGTGGCGCCCTCCTCGCTCAAGGCTTTGACGAAGGCTTCGTTACGGTCGTATACAACGGTGGTATGCCCATTGAGCATCAGGCGCCGCGCAATGTTACCGCCCATGCGGCCTAGTCCGATAATCCCCAGTTGCATGTGCTGATGCTCCTAACTTCTAAAAAATGTGTGACATAGTTTATAGCGCAATGAGGCTAATGAGGGTTAGTCCAGAGCGGATCCGTGTAGTTTCATGGCAAAAAAGTTGCCATCGTTTCACCATCACCCCGGCAAAAGTCACACGACCACCAAAAATAAAAAAGTTCCCTTGCTGCGAAAAAGAATTCAAACTTGCTTCCGACTGTTGCCAGAAACCAGTTTTGGCACCGCGATCTACCGGCTATTTGCGAGGTAAGCAATGAGCACAGCACAGATGACCCGTCCGCCACAGACCCTCTACGTCACCCTCCGTCGCGATGAACTGCGCCAGTTGAAAGACGAGCGCGATCAGTTGCAACAGGAAGTCCTGCGCCTGCGCTTGCACCTTCAAGCCCAGCTCGATCAGCCGTCAGATGCCAAGCCAGTCCTGTGCTGAAGTCTTGGCCGAACGCGTTGTAAGGCAATACCTACAGAAAACTCACAAAGTTTTCACATTCCCCTCTTGATACTCCCGTTCCGCGATGCCGCTCACTTCCTGGGCGGCCCGATGTTGCGCGCCTGCGCGCGACAATCTTTTTCTGATGGGGCGCTGGATGGCGATGTTCAAACGCAGCACGACGACTGCGAAAGGCTTTGATTGGGCCGGCCTTGGCTGGTTATTCCTGTTTTTCTGGTATTTCTCGGGTATTACCCAACTTCTTATCCAACTGACCGGCACCTCCGGCTTCAGTGGCTTCCGCCAGGCCTTCTTCATGAGTGCGCTGTGGCTGGCGCCGATGCTGCTGTTCCCGCGTCGTACGCGCCTGCTCGCCGCCTTGATCGGCGTGGTGCTGTGGGCTTGCTCCATGGCGAGCCTGGGTTATTTCTTCATTTACCAGCAGGAATTCTCCCAGAGCGTCATCTTCATCATGTTCGAGTCGAACATCTCTGAAGCCGGCGAATACGCCACCCAATACTTTGCCTGGTGGATCGTGCTGGCGTTCATTGCCCACACCGCCTTCGCCATCTTCCTGTGGACGCGCTTGCGCCCGGTGTATCTGCCTCGCGGCCAGTCGATCGTGGCAGCCATAGCCATCGTCCTGGCGGTGGTGGGCTACCCACTGGTCAAGCAGATCGCCACCAGCGAAACCATGGAATTGGCCATCGATCGTTTCGAAACCCGCATCGAGCCTGCCGTGCCTTGGCAGATGATCGTCGCCTATCGTCGCTACACCGAGCAGTTGGACAACATGCAAGGCATGCTCACCAGTGCAAGCAAGATCCCGCCCTTGAACAACCTCAAGGACAGCATGGCCGGCCAGCCGTCCACACTTGTCTTGGTCATCGGCGAGTCGACCAACCGCCAGCGCATGAGCCTCTACGGCTACCCGCGCAACACCACGCCGGAGCTGGACAAGCTGCGCGACCAACTGGCCGTGTTCGATAACGTCATCACCCCGCGCCCCTACACCATTGAAGCGCTGCAACAGGTGCTGACCTTCGCTGACGAAGAAAACCCGGACCTGTACCTCAAGACACCGTCGATTGTCAGCGTGATGAAACAGGCTGGCTACAAGACCTTCTGGATCACCAACCAGCAGACCATGACCAAACGCAACACCATGCTCACGACCTTTTCCGAACAGGCCGACGAGCAGGTGTACCTGAACAACAACCGCAACCAGAACGCCCGTCAGTACGACGGCGATGTACTGGCGCCGTTTTCCAAGGCCCTGGCCGATACCGCCGAACGCAAGTTCATCGTGGTGCACCTGCTGGGCACCCACATGAGCTACCAGTACCGCTACCCGCAGACCTTCGACAAGTTCACCGACCGCCAGGGCGTGCCGGCGGGTGTCAGCGATGCGCAGTTGCCGACCTATAACAGCTATGACAACGCGGTGCTGTACAACGACTTCGTAGTCTCCAGCCTGATCAAGGACTACGCAAAGACCGACCCCAACGGCTTTTTGCTGTACCTCTCGGACCACGGCGAAGACGTGTTCGACTCGGCCGGCCACGACACTTTGGGCCGTAACGAAGGCAAGCCGACCGCGCCGATGTACACCATCCCGTTCATGGCCTACGCCTCGCCAAAATGGCGCGAAAGTCACGACTGGAGCTTCGCCGGCGACTTGCAGCGGCCTTACAGCAGTTCGCAGTTGATCCACACCTGGGCCGACATGGCAGGCTTGAGTTTCGATGAGCTGGACCACAGCAAGAGCCTGGTGAGCGACAGCTTCAAGCCACGCCCCCTGTTGATCGGCAACCCTTACGAGACCAAGCAGAAGGCACTGATCGACTTCAGCCTGATCAAGCCCAAGAAGGCCGACGGCGCCGAAGTGGTGGCCAAGTAAGCCAGGGCCTTGTAACAGAAAGATAACAATCATTCTCGTTTGAGCCTAAAGTTCCGCAGTTCCTTTCGTCTTTGAACCAAGCCCTCCCCGCCTGGGGAGGCATCAAAGACGACAAGGAGTCTGCAGCGATGTTTGCGCCCTTCACCCGTTCCATGACCTTCACCCTCGGCCTGTTCAGCCTGGCGCTGAGCCCGGATTCGCGGGCCGACCCCGCCCCCGATACAGCCCCCGCCAAAGCCCTGGAACTGGGCGCGACCACCATCAGCGCCGACGGCCTGGGCGCCACCACCGAGCACACCGGCGCCTACACTACTGGCTCGATGAGCACCGCCACGCGGCTGAACCTCTCCGTCAAGGAAACCCCGCAATCGATCTCGGTGATCACACGCCAGCAGATGGACGACTTCAATCTCAATACCCTGACGGATGTGTTGCGCCAGACCACGGGCGTCAACGTTCAGCATTACGACTCCGATCGTGTCTACTACTCCGCCCGAGGCTATGGCATCAGCAACTTCCAGGTTGACGGGATGCTCAACACTTTCGGCTACATGAAGACCGACGCCGACACCATCATCTACGACCGCATCGAAGTAGTGCGCGGCGCGACGGGCCTGACCACGGGCGCAGGCGACCCTTCGGCCACCGTCAACATGGTGCGCAAGCGCCCTACCGCCCAGTGGCAGGCCAAGACCGGCATCAGTGGCGCCAGCCATGACAACTACTACAGCTACGTTGACGTGGGCGGCCCGCTGGCGTTCGACGGCAAACTGCGCGGGCGTAGCGTGCTGGCTTACCGCGACAGCAAGTCTTTTCGTGACAACTATGGGCTGCAGCGGGCGGTGGGCTACGGCATTCTCGAGGCTGACCTTTCCGACGATACCGTGCTGGCCGCAGGCTTTGATTACCAGGACAAACAGGTGCAAGGCACGTCTTGGGGCACCGTGCCCTACTGGAACAGCCAGGGCGGCAAGGCCAGGCTACCCCGCTCCACCAACATGGCGGCGCACTGGAGTTCCTGGCCGCTGACCGACAAGACCACCTTCGCCACCCTCGACCATCGGCTCGGCGGCGACTGGCACCTGAAGGCCGCCTATACCCATCGCCAGAGCGACACCGATGGCAAGGTGTATTACGGCGGCGCCGGTTTCCCCAACCCCGACCGCAGCGGCATGACGGCTTGGGCCAGCCATATGCGCGGCACTTCGCGCATGGAGGCCATCGACCTCAACCTGGCCGGCAGCTACACGCTGCTGGGCCGCGAACACGCGCTGATGATGGGCTATGGCGAAGCCGCACAACGGGATGTCTCGCCCTTCATGCGCAGCGACCTGCCAGCCAGCTACTACCCCATTCAGGACTGGAAGCACATGGGCGGCATCAGCAAGTTCACCGACCAGGTGACCGATCTGAAAGGCGAGCACAGCAAGAAACAACAGAAAGCCGGTTACCTGGCCACAAGGCTGAGCCTCACGGACCGCTTGCACGCCGTACTGGGCAGCCGTTACGGCAGTTGGGAGCTGGAAAGCGCAGAGCCCAAATACGATGCCAACGACCAACTGACCGCTTCGGGCAAAACCAGCCAGACCCACAATGATATGTGGACGCCCTACGCCGGCCTGCTCTACGACATCACGCCGCAGTACACCGTCTACGCCAGCTATACCGACATCTTCAAACCCCAGGACTACCGTGATGCCAACAAGAAGTACCTGGAGCCCGTGGTCGGCAGTAACTACGAAGTGGGCCTCAAGGGCAGTGTGCTGAACGAGCGTTTGAACCTGGCCGCCGCGTACTTCTGGAGTACCCAGGACAACGTCGCCGAGCGGGATGACTCAGTCCCGCCCAACCCAGTCACGGGAGAGGAGTACTACAAATCCGGCGGCAAAGGTAACAAGGTCAACGGCTTCGAGCTGGAAGCCGCCGGTGAAATCACGCCGGACTGGAACCTGTCCGCCGGCTACACCTACACCCATTCGGTCAATGGCTCTGACAAACGCAACAACACCAGCCAACCCTTGAACCTGGTGAAGATCTCCAGCGCCTATCGCCTGCCGGGCGCCTGGCGCAAACTGACGGTGGGCGGCGCCGTGAACTGGCAGAGCGAAACCTACGACTTCAGCAACCGCCCGACCGGGCAGCGCAACAGCGAAGGCCGGCCAATAACCACACGGGCGAAAATCACGCAACAGGGCTACACCGTGGTCAACCTGATGTCGCGCTACCAATTCGACGAACAGGTTTCGGCGTCGGTCAACGTGAATAATCTCTTTGATAAGAAATATTACGAGCGCGTGGGTTTTTATAACGGGGTGTATTGGGGCGAGCCGCGTTCCGTCACGCTGGCGTTGGATTGGAAGTTATAGCCTCGCACGTTGAAGTTAACAAAACTGTTAACTTCAACGGCATCTCCCGTTAATTCCCACTTAATAAGATAACGCCATAGTCGCTCCATGATCTGATCACGAAGCGACCAGACACCTATCACTTTAATGGGGATACCACTATGAAACTCTCGACCTTGATGCTGGCCAGCCTGATGACCCTGACCTCTGCCGCTGCCTTTGCAGAGGGCGGCGCAGAGCGCTCCAAGGAGTTCTACAACAACTTCAGCTTCATTCAGGAAAAAACCCACGGCAAGGCTGAGCAACAAGTTGCCAGCGCCGATGGCAAGTCGGTCAAGGCCGACACGGTTGAACAGGCGCAACCGAACAGCTGAGTTAATGCTTACTTAATCCGTAGCACCCTGCGCCATTCTGCTCCGTTGGCAAAGGTTTATTGGGCGCCATTTAATGGCGCCTTTTTTTGCCGGTTATTTATTACAACGGTTTATTCCAGAACAACATCCGCCCATGGGCCGGATCAAACACTGAGTCGTCAAAACCAAACTTGCGGTACGCCGCCTGCGCCAGAGTATTGCCTTCCAGCACTTCGAGGGTAATCTTGCAGCAACCGCGCTGCCGGGCGATTTCCTCGACCTTTTGCAGCATCTTCTGGCTCAACCCCAACCCCCGAAACTGCTCTTTCACCACCACATCATGGACATTGACCAAGGGCCGGCAGGCGAAGGTCGAAAAGCCCTCGAAACAATTGACCAATCCCGCTGGCTCCCCCCCGACGAACGCCAGCACACTGAACGCGTGTGGGCGCTTGGCCAGTTCGGCTGGCAACTGCTGCAAGAGATCGGCTGGCAGGCTGTGGCCGCCGCCCATCGGATCTTCAGCGTAATGGTTGAGCAACAGGCCAATGGCGTCGGCGTGCACGGCGTTGGTATAGCTGGCTTGCAGCACCAGGATGTCTGGGGTGTCCATTTCCTTCCTCGATAGCGACAACCAGGGAATCGTTTCCCTTTGAGAGCTGCGATTGTAAGCGTGGAGTCGGCAGTAGATGAAGGAGATAAGCGACAAATCGCTGACAGAAAATGCGAAGGTTGCGCGCATCAAAGCGTGCAAAGAGCTTTGGAGCGGCGATTTTTCCTAGGTGGCGAAGCGTTCCAACTGCATCTCTTGCAGACGGCTCAGGGTGCGGCGGAAAGGAAACTCCAGGTAGCCTTCGGTGTACAGGCTGTGCAACGGCACCTCGGCGTCGATAAAGAGTGGCACTTTGCGGTCGTAGCATTCGTCCACTAACGCGATAAAACGCCGTACGCTGTCGTCATGCACCGACAACTGTGGCAACTCTCGATCCCCGGCTACTACGCGCTCGGCGCTGTCCTCAGTGCCACGCGCAATCCGGCCCGGGCGTTTCTGTGCACTGAGGTTGGGGACGTTTCCTAGCAGGATGGCGTGGAAGCGATCACATAACAGCATGAAATCCATCGCGGCCAGGGGCTGCTCACACAGGTCGGCATAGCGACACCAAAGCACGGTGTCACTGGCCTGCACCGTCATGATGGTGCGGTACCCTACGCTTACCACCCCGCTGGTCACGGTTTGGCCTTGGCTCAACTGTCGGAACACCGCCGCCAGTGCCTCGGGCTGATTCACCCAATAGCGCTGCATGCCCACGCCGGGATGCAAGCGATGATCTTCGCCACCGTCCACGGCCACCACCTGCATATGCTGCTTGAGCGCGTCGATACCCGGCAGGAAACGCTCACGGTTGAAGCCACCGGCATACAACTGGTCGGGCGGCTGGTTGGACGTGCACACCATCACCACACCCTCTTCGAACATCACTTGGAACAGGCGGCCGAGAATGATCGCGTCACCGATATCATTCACAAACAATTCATCGAAGCACAGCACGCGCACCGCCTGGCTCAGCTCCCTGGCCAACGCCTGCAAGGGGTCCTGGGTGCCCGTGAGCTGGAATAAGCGCTGGTGCACCCACGCCATGAAGTGGTGAAAATGCTGGCGCCGCGCAGGCACGCGCAAGCTTTGGTAGAACTGGTCCATCAACCAGGTCTTGCCACGCCCCATCGGGCCCCACAGGTAAACGCCGGCAATCGACGAACGCCCTTGATGCAAGGCCTCGTGACAGGCTTGCAAGGCTTGTACCGCCCGGCGCTGGGCGTCGTCGGCGACGAAACCTGGCTGGGCGATGGCATGTTGGTAAGCGGCGAGAGGCGAGTCGAAAGTCATGCTTGCCAGTATGACGGACGCAGAGCTGTCCAGGCGCGAAATCTTGGCCTGTTTGCCTGAGGCGAGGATGAGTATTTGCACAACGCTATAGCGGTAGACGGTAACCACGATGCGAAGCGAGCCGCTCTTGATCTTGCTCTTGATCTGCTTTTGATCTTAAGCGCCCCGTTAAACCACGCTGGCCGGAATTCGACAGGGATTTGGGGGGTAAACCGGCAGGGATGCCGGTTTAGCCGCCCCGCGCCATGGATGGCGCGTGGCGGCGGCCCCCCAAATCACTGGCGGATTACGGGCACACCGAGCCTGGGCGAGGTGCCGAGTGGTGGGGCAAGAGCCCTTTTGGTTACTTTTGGCTGGGCCGGCATTCCGGGCTCTTTTCCAAAAGTGACCCGCTGTAAGAGCGGAACCCTAAGTGGCCGTTACCGCAGGAATGGATATGTACTCGGTCTGACACCTGTGTCGGCTGTCAGGCCGCTATCGCAGGCAAGCCAGCTCCCACATTTGGATCGTTGGGGTGTCGGGTAGATAGGCGTCGGCTGGCGGGCCGCCTTCGCAGTTCAAGCCAGCTCCCACAGGTCCACATTAGCGCAACACCGTAGCCCCCTTGCACGCCTGCCCCGCCCTCTCACAGATCTCCCACCCACCACCCAGCGCCTTATAGATCCCCACCACCGCCAAGCGCTGTTCCGTGCGCGCCGCCGTCAACGCCCGGCGGCTGGTGAAGTCCGCGCGCTCGGCCTCAAGCACATCCAGGTACACACCCTCGCCTTGCGCAAACCGCTCGCGCGCAAAGCTGGCTGCCTCACGGTTGGCGGCCGCCTCCAACAGCCGCAAGCCCAGGGCGTTGCCGGCCGTACGGTTGGCCTGGAACGCATCATCGGTTTCCTGCAGGGCCCGCAACACGGTCTGGTCATAAGCGATCAATGCCGCCTGGGTGCGTGCCTCGCTGGCGGCAATCCGCGCTCGTACGCGCCCGGTGTCCAGCAGTGACCAGCGAATCACCGGCGCGATAAAGTTCGACTGCATGCCCGCATCGCCCAGGGCGCTGAGACTTCCGGCCAGCAAACCGATGGAACCCTGCACCTGGATATCCGGATACAAGCCAGCGGTTTCCACGCCAATCTGCGCGGTCGCAGCCGCCAGCGTGCGTTCGGCCGCGGCAATATCGGCACGGCGCGCCAGCAAGCCGGCCGGGTCTCCCACCTGCAACGTGCGCAGGTTCAAGGTTTCACGCCCAGGCCGGGCCAGCGGTGGCTTGAACCCCTGGGGCGCTTGCCCCAGCAGCACCGCCAGCGCGTTGGTTGACTTGGCGCGACGTCGCTCCAGGTCAGGCGCTACCGCCTCGACATTGCGCAACAAGGCCTCGGCACGCAGCCGGTCGAATTCGGTGGCGGCGCCGACGCTGACCATCTGCCCCACCAGGCCCAGGCTGTCGCGCTGGCTCTGGCTGATATCCGCGACCACCGCCTGTTCGGCTTCGATCCCTTGTAGCTCGAACCAGGTTGCCGCGACCGTCGCCGCGACGCTCGCTTGCACGCTGCGCAGCAACGCCTGACGCGACCCCGCCTGGGCCTGGGCCGCCTCCACCGAGCGACGCACGCGCCCAAACAAGTCGATTTCCCAGGCTGCATCCACCGCCGCACGGGTGGTTTCAATAGAGCGCTGCTCGCCGAAGGGAGTCTCGACCTCGCTGCGCTGGCGGTGCTCGTAGCCCAGGGCGGCGCCGCCGCTGGGCAGGAAGCCTTGACGGCTTTCGCGCAACAGCGCCTTGGCTTCGTCCAGGCGTGCGGCGGCGATGCCGATGTCGTGGTTGGCCGCCAGTGCCTGTTGGATCAATTGGCTCAATGCCGGCTCGTCAAACACTTGCCACCACTGCACTTCGACCTCGCCCGGACCAAGCCCGGCGATGGGCGCGCCGAAGCTCGTCGCCCGCTGCGCAGCGGGCAGCACTGGCGCGGAATAATCCGGCCCCACCGAGCCGCAACCGGCCAACAGGGTCAACGACAACAGAAAAGCTGGATACGCCTGTTTCATGATGCGCTCTCCTTTAGCTGCACCGTCGGACTCGCCCCCTGACGCTGCACGCGCAGCGCCAGGCTGCGCATCACCACATAGAAAACGGGCGTCAGGAACAGACCGAACAGCGTCACGCCCAACATCCCGGCAAACACCGCAACCCCCATGGCATGGCGCATCTCGGCCCCGGCGCCACTGGCAAACACCAACGGGACTACGCCGGCGATAAACGCCAGGGACGTCATCAAAATAGGGCGCAGGCGCAATTGGCAGGCGTGGATCACCGCTTCCAATGGGCTGGCGCCTTCGGCTTCAAGGCTGCGGGCAAACTCGACGATCAGGATGGCGTTCTTCGCCGCCAGGCCCACCAGCACCACCAACCCGATCTGCACGAACACGTTGTTGTCGCCCTCCACCAGCCACACGCCGAGGATTGCGCTGAGCAGGCACATGGGCACGATCAGCAACACCGCCAACGGCAGCAGCCAACTGTTGTACTGCGCGGCAAGGATCAGATAAGCCAGCAGCACACACAGCGGGAAAATAAACAGGGCCGATGACCCGGCGAGCTTTTGCTGGTAGGTCAAATCTGTCCATTCATAGGTCACGCCCTCGGGCAGTACCTCCTGGGCCAGGCGCTCCATGAGCGCAACCGCCTGCCCGGAGCTGACCCCAGGCATCGCGCCGCCAGAGATATCCGCCGAGGGATAGCCGTTGTAGTGAATCACCCGGTCAGGCCCGGAGCTCGGCGTGACCGTGACAAACGCTGATAACGGCAGCATGTCCCCGGCGGCATTGCGCACCTGCAGGCGGCCAATGGCTTCGGCCTGCATGCGATGGTCCGCGTCGGCCTGGGCCGTGACTTTGTAGGTGCGGCCAAACCGGTTGAAGTCGTTGACGTACAGCGACCCCAGATAGACCTGCAGCGACTCGAACACATCCGCCAGGCGCACGCCCTGGCTCTTGACCTGGGTGCGGTCGATGTCGACATTCAGTTGCGGCGCATTGACGTCCAGGCTGGTCATCAGCCCGGCTACCTGGCCTGACTCAGTGGCTTTGGTCATCAGTACCTGGGTCTGCTGCACCAGCGCCTCCAGCCCGACGCCGCCACGGTCCTCGACCTGCAGCTTGAAGCCCCCGGTTACCCCGAGCCCCGGCACCGGTGGCGGCGGGAACACGCCGAGGAAGCCGTCGGGGATGCTCGCAAACTTGGCCTGCAGACGCCCGGCGATGGCGACCGCCGCCATATCCGGCGAGGTGCGCTCTTTGAACGGATCAAGCATGACGAACATCACCGCCGCATTCGGAACGTTGACGAAGCCGTTGACCGACAGTCCCGGGAACGCCACGACACTCTCGACCCCCGGCTCATCCAGGGCGATTTTCGACATTTGCCGCACCACCGCATCGGTACGCTCCAACGAGGCCGCGTTCGGCAGCTGGGCGATACCGACCAGGTAGTACTTGTCTTGCATCGGCACGAAGCCGGCCGGTACCGCGTTGAAGCCGAACCAGGTCAATGCGAGCAAGCCGCCGTAAGCCAACAGCGCCACGCCACGACGGCCGACGACCTTGCGCACAGTGTTGCCATAGGCTTGCGGCGCACGCTGGAACGGCCGGCCCAGTACCTCCAACAGCCGTGCGGCACGACCACGCAGGCTGCGCGGGTCATGCACCACAGCGGCATGCCGTGGCCGCAGCAACAGGCCGGCCAGCGCCGGGCTGAGGGTCAACGAGTTGACCGCCGAGAGGATGGTGGAAATCGCGATGGTCAGCGCAAACTGCCGATAGAACTCGCCTTGCAGGCCACTGAGAAACGCGGTGGGAATGAACACGGCCGCCAGCACCGAGGTGATCGCAATGATAGGGCCGGTGACCTCGCTCATCGCCCGTCGCGCAGCCTGCATCGGCTCCTCGCCGTTCTCGATATGCCGCTCGACGTTCTCCACCACCACGATTGCATCGTCGACCACGATGCCGATCGACAACACCAGGCCGAACAGCGACAAGGTATTGAGGGAGAAGCCCATCAGGTGCATGACCGCAAAGGTGCCGATGATCGATACCGGCACGGCCATCAATGGAATCAGCGACGCGCGCCAGTTGCGCAGGAACACCACCACCACGATCACCACCAGCAGGATCGCTTCCATCAGCGTGATGGCCACCGACTCCAGCGAAGCGCGCACAAACACCGTGGGGTCATAGGCAATCCGCGACACCAACCCCTCGGGGAAGTTGGTTTGCAGACGCTGCATGGTATCGCGCACCGACTGCGCCACATCCAGCGCGTTTGCCCCAGGGCTCTGGATGATTTGCAAGGCCACCGCAGGCTCGCCGTCCAACAGGCTGCGCAGCGCATAGGCATCGGCCCCCATCTCGATACGTGCTACATCGCGCAAGCGCGTGACCTGGCCGTTATCGCCGGTGCGGATAATGATATCGCCGAACTGCTCTTCATCCGTCAGGCGCCCGAGGGTATTGACCGTGACTTGGAACGCCGCAGTGGAATCCGGTGCCTGGCCGACCGAGCCGGCCGCCACTTGCACGTTCTGCTCGCGCACGGCGGTGATGACATCGCCGGCGGTCAAGCCACGGGCGGCGATCAGGTCCGGGTCGAGCCACAGGCGCATGCTGTATTCACCCGCGCCCCACACCAGCACATCGTTGATCCCCGGCAGGCGCGACAACTCATCGCGCACCTGCAGGTAGGCATAGTTGGAGATGTAGAGCGGGTCATAACGTTGGTCGGGGGACAGCAGGTGGACCACCATGAGGATGTCCGGCGAGGTTTTCTGCGTGACCACGCCCAGGCGCTGCACCTCTTCGGGCAAGCGCGGCAACGCTCGCGACACACGGTTCTGCACCTGGATCTGGGCCATGTCCGCATTGGTGCCCTGGGCAAACGTTGCGGTCAGGATCATGCGGCCATCGGTGGCCGACTGCGAGGTCATGTAAAGCATGCCCTCAACCCCGGTGATCACCTGTTCCAGCGGCGCCGCCACCGTCTCGGCAATCACCTGCGGGTTGGCCCCCGGATACGACGCCGTCACTTGCACCGTGGGCGGCGTGACGGCGGGATATTCGCTCAACGGTAAATGGAAGAAGGCCACGATGCCGCCGATCATCATCAACACCGACAGGACAATGGCGAAGATCGGTCGGTCAATGAAAAAGCGTGGGAAGCTCATTGCACGCCCCCCACCGCCAGCGGTGCTTCAAGCGGCTTGCCCTCGATGCTGGCAGCCAGTGGTGTTACCTGCATGCCGGGGCGCACCAGGCCTTTGACGACAATGCGCTCGCCCGGTTGCAGGCCCTGTTCGATGACCCGCAGGCCGTCGACCACCGGGCCCAGTTCCACCGGGCGGTACTCGGTCTTGTCGCCCTCACCGACAACCAGCACATAACGGCGGCCCTGGTCGGTGCCGATGGAATGGTCGGCAATCAACACCCGGGGTTGCGCCGAGCCGGTATCCAGCTTGACCTTGGCGAACAGCCCCGGCGTCAAGCGCCCATCCCGGTTTTCCACCACCGCACGCACGCGCACCGTGCCAGTCTTGCGGTCAGCCGAGTTGGCCAGAAAATCCACGCGACCGGCCCGTGCATAGGTGGTGTCGTTGAGCATCGCCACCATGACCTTGGCGGCTTGGTCGTCCTTGGACCCGGCGTGCTGCCGCGTCGCCGCCAGCGAATGCAGGTAAGTGCGTTCGTCCACATCGAAATACACATGCAAGGGGTCGATGGAGACAATCGTGGTCAGGGGTGTTTCCCCGCGGGTCACATAGTTGCCTTCCGTCACCAATGCGCGGTCGATGCGCCCGCTGATAGGCGCGGTGACGCGGGTGTAACTCAGGTCCAGTTGGGCCGTATCCAACGCAGCCCTGGCGGCCTCCACCTGCGCTCTGCCGGCGTTCAACGAAGCAACGGCGGTGTCGAGACGATCACGTGCCACCACCTTCTTGGCATATAACTGCTCGGCACGGCCATGCTCGGCCTGGGCCAGCAACGCATTGGCTTCGGCCTCGCGCAGACGTGCCTTGGCTGCGTTCACTGCCGCCTGGAACATGCGCGGATCGATCACAAACAGTTGACTGCCCTTGGCCACGAACTGCCCTTCGGGCACGCTGACACTTTGCAGATAGCCACTGACTCGCGGGCGCAATTGAACCTGGTCGATGGCGGTCAACGAACCGGTGTACTCCACAAACGGCGTCACCGCACGCGCCACCACCTGGGCGACCGGCACGCCGGGTGGCTTGGCTGCTGCAGCTGGCGGCGCATTGTCCGAGCATCCGCCGAGCATCAATGCTACGGCCAACGCCCCGGTAATGAGGCTTACTGGTTTGGTGCACATCGTTCACCCTCCTTGGAATTTTCAAGACAAACCGACACGTGGGGTTTTTATCCGGCTTGCCATACTGGGAAGGTCAAGCGCTATAAAACCGGGGGGTGTGTTTTTGTCTGGGAAATACTTGGAGGTGAATCAAATGGCGGCCACAGGGGCTTGGTGGCGCTCGGGCTTACCTGTCGAGCGTGGTTGAAGGTGGGAGCTGGCTTGCCTGCGAAGGGATCAACCCGGTTTGGCTGGTAGACCGAGGTGTCTGCATCGCAGGCAAGCCAGCCCCCACATTTGGATTGCGCGGTGTCAGCCAGGTATCTGTGGGCTCAGGCTCAGCTCCACGCCACCACCAGCAAGCCGGCGCCCAACACCAGGCACAACGGCGAATAGAAATAGGTATCCAGGCGAGCAAACCTCGACCCGCCGACCTTCTTGAAAAACCCCACCAGCTCCGAATCCCCAATCGCCCGGGCAAACATCAGCACGGCAATCGCGCTGATACCCCACTGCAACGCCCCGTGGGACACCGGCGAGAAATACAGCCCGGCGCGCAGACACACGAGCAAGGCAATCGCCACCAGCCCCATCGCCACCAGAAAAGTACCCAGCGCCGACGGCTTGAACGCCGGTCGCGGCCCGCAGGCAAACTCTCCGGGCAGTTGCGGGATAGCGGCCAGGCTGCCGAGCTTGCCACCCGCAGCCCAATACAGGTGCACCATGCTGATGAAGGTAAATACCCCGACGATCCACCGCGCAATCACAAAGCTCATGGTCGGCGCTCCATAAAAATGTGCGAATGAGGATAGTCGCCCTGAGTTTTTTTGCAGGCATTTCGTCGGTCGCTGATGATAAAGTGCCGCCCCATGAAACTCGCCCGTGCCGACCGCTCACTCATTGCCTGGACGCTCTACTGCTGCGTCCTGTTCAATGTGTTCGCCTGCAGCATTGGTCATGGGCAGATGGTGGGGATGCAGCTCAACGGCATCAGCGGCCAGTTCTGTACGGTGGACCCACGTACCCAGGCGCCCCTGCCCAGCAATTCTACGGATGAGAGCCTGCCAACGCTGTCGAAGGCGTTTGGTTGCCCGCTGTGTTCTACCGGCGGCATGGGCCCGGCGCTCAACTCCCACCTGAATGTGGCAGTCCTGCCGCAACCCCATGCGCCACCCGCAGCGGTGGTGCTCGCCGCCGACATTCCCGCCCGCTTCACCTGGCCTGCGGCTAATCCGCGCGCGCCACCTGCCTTCGCCTGATCCCTGCGCGTTCTGATCTGCACCGCTTCGTTTCCGTAAGGAGTACGGGGAGCAGTGCGTTGTTTTCGAGCCAAGTTTTCAGGATTCAACCATGAAACATTTACCCCTGTTGGCGGGCCTGTTCGGCTGCCTGCCTGTTTGCGCCTCGGCCCTTGAGTTGGCGCCAACCACCATTGACGGCGAGCAAAGTGCCGAGCCTGGGCTGGCCCTGGACCAATCCAGCGGCATGGCCTCGCGCCTGGGCCTGAGCGTGCGGGAAACCCCGGCGTCGGTGGCCATTGCTAACCGCAACGATATCGAGCGCCACGGCGCCAAGACCTTCCGCGATGCGGCCAATACCCTGCCCGGCGTCAACGCCAGCGCGCCGCCTGGGTTTGGCGGGTTTGTCTCGTACCGAGGGTTTACCAGCAGCCAGATCACCCAGATGTTCAACGGCATCAATGTCGCCACGGGCCTGGCGCGACCGGTGGATGCGTGGATCTATGACCGCGTCGAACTGGTAGGCGGCCCCTCCTCCCTGATCAACGGCGCAGGCTCAGTGGGTGGCTCGCTGAACTACGTGACCAAGCTGGCAAGCCGCGAGGAACAGGCCATCGAGGGCCAACTGAGCTATGGCAGTTACGACACCGCCGGTATGGCGTTCGGCCTCAACCATGCGCTGACCGAACCCGGCACCGAGGTGCAGCACTACGCCCGCCTGGATGTGAGCCGCAACACCAATCACAGCTACATCGACCGCGACCAGCGCGATGCCTGGAGCGTGGCGTTTTCCCTGCTCAGCGACCTCACCCCGAACCTGTCCCACACCCTGGCGCTGGAGTATCAGGACGAGCATGAAGACAGCCCGTACTGGGGCACGCCGGTACTCAACCCCAAGGCCGGTGAGCTGAAGATCGACAAGCACAACCGCTTCAATAACTACAACGTTGCCGACGGCCGTTATGAGCAACGTACGATCTGGGCACGCTCGATCATCGACTACCGGATCAACGACAGCACCACACTGAAAAACACCCTCTATCACCTCGACAGCCAGCGCGACTACCGCAACCTGGAGACCTACCAATACAACGCCGACAACAGCGCGGTGAACCGCTCGACGGCCTATCAGGTGCGGCATCAGGGCGAGCAGAACGGCAACCAGTTCGAACTGCGCCATGACACGAGCGTCTTCGGCCTCGCCACCACTTGGTCCGGCGGTTTTGAGTACAAGATCAACAGCACCACTAACAGCCCGTTGAACGTGCCGGGCAAAAGTACCGTAGACCCGAACCACTACAACCCGGGGCACTTCTATGATATTCCCGGTACCCGGCCAGGTTTCGTCAAGGACAAGACCAACCAGGTGACGACCAAGGCACTGTTCGTGGAAAACCGTCTGGGACTGACGGATAAGCTCTCGCTGCTGACTGGCCTGCGCTATGACGCCATCGATCTGGACGTGACCAACCATCGTACGATCACCGCCACCAACCCGCGACACTTCAAGCGCAGTTGGGAGCCGGTAACGGGCCGGGTGGGCCTGACCTATCAGTTCATCCCCTCCGCCAACGTCTATGTGCAATACAGCACCGCCGTCGAACAGCCCAACACCACTACCCAGGTGTTCGACGTGTCCACCGGCAAGCAATGGGAAATCGGCAGCAAGTTCGATTACCTGGAGGGCCGCGGTTCCGCCACGGTCGCCGCGTACAGGATCGAACGCAAGGACTTCGCCGTCACCGACCCGCTGGACCCGACCAGCAGCATCCCGGTGGGCGCGCAGTCGTCCAAGGGCATCGAACTGGCCAGTTCGTTGCGCATCACGCCGAGGCTATTGGCCGAAGGCAACTTCGCCTGGGTGGACGCGCAGTACGATGAGTTCAACGAGAAAATCGCCAGCGGCGCCGTGGTGTCGCGCAAGGGCAATACGCCAACCAACGTGCCCAAGCGCGTGGGCAACCTGTGGTTGACCTATGACTTTGCCGAGAATTGGCAAGGCGGGGTGGATGCGCGTTATGTCGCTCAGGTGTATGCGGACAATGCCAACACCCAGACCGTACCGGCCTATACGCTGTTCGGCACCTTCCTGCGCTATAAGGTGGATGCGCATACCTCGGTAACCGGGCGCGTACGTAACCTGACTAACGAGGTGTATGCCGAGTTTGCCCATGTGTCGCCGGCGTACTATCTGGGATCACCGAGGACCTTTGAGCTGGCCGTACAGACCAAGTTCTAACGCTGCAACGACCGTTGACTTGAAATGCAATTGAATGTGGGAGCTGGCTTGCCTGCGATAGCGGTGGGTCAGCATAAAAATATGTTGTCTGACACTCAGTCATCGCAGGCAAGCCAGCTCCCACATCTTGATCTTCGCTCGATACAAAGACCGCCGGTTACTTGAGGCTCGCCTCGACCTTCTGCGCCACATCTTCCGTCAACCAGGCCTTCCACACCTGCGGATGTTCCTTGAGAAACGCCTGGGCCACCTCCCGAGGCGGCGTGTGGTGCTCGCTCATCGTCGCCAAGGCTTTGTTAAGCGGCTCGATGGGAAACTCGACCTTCTCGAAGAACTGGGCAATCTGTGGATGTTCCTGCTGGAACGGCGTCGACACGCCAATGCTCAGCTTGGAAGCCAATGAGCGTGTCGGCTTCGGGTTCGGGTTGTCTGCGTCAGTCAGGGTCTTCCACGCAGCTGCATCAAATGGCGGTTCTTCCAGCTGGATCAATTTATAGCGCCCCATCAACGGGGTCGGCGACCAGTAATAGAACAGCACGGGCTTGCCCCGGCGAATCGACGAGGCAATCTCCGCATCCAGCGCCGCCCCCGAACCGCTGCGGAAGTTCACGTAGCTGTCGTCCAGGCCATAAGCCTTGAGTTTCTGTTTGTTGACCACTTCGGAGGTCCAGCCAATGGGGCTGTTCAGAAAACGCCCCTTGCCCGGAGATTCAGGGTCTTTGAACACGTCCTTGTAGCGCGCCAGGTCCTGCACGCTTTTGAGGTCTGGAGCCAGGGGTTTTAGCCCTTTGGAGGGGTCCCCCTTGACCACGTATTCCGGCACCCACCAGCCTTCGGTCGCACCTTTGACGATATCGCCCAGGCCCGCCACCTTCCCTTCGGCTTCAGCCTTGACCCACACCGGGCTGCGGCCTGCCCATTCCTCGCCGATCACCTGGATGTCATTCTTGGCCAGGGCGGTTTCCAGGGTAATGGTGGTACCAGGCAAGGTGTCGGTGGGCAGGTCATAGCCCTTCTCGACGATAAAACGCAGTACTTCAGTGATCAGGCTGCCGCTTTCCCAGTTCAGGTCGGCAAAATGCACCGGTGCCTGGGCAGCCGATACCGGCAATGACAGACTCAGGGTCGTCAGGCCCGCCGCCAGCAGTGACTTCAATCCTTTCATGCCTGTGCACCTCGCGTTTTCGCAGTCATGGCGAACGGCTTTGCTGCGAATGCGCGAAGCCTCTGAATAGTTAAGTCAACTCAACTGTAGTAGAGGTTCCAAAAGACAAAGATGCACAGCGTATTTATCGCCTACTCGCTGGCCTTGAAGGTCACCAGTTCACCCTTGCGCCACTTGGCGGCTTTGCCAGTCACGGCCTTCAGGGTCTTGGTCAACCCTTCCTGCAATTGCTCATGGGCGGCGAATACCAGCATCACGCTGTGGCCTTCCTTGAACACAATACCCTGGCCTTCGTTCGACGACACAAAGGCATAGTCGCCGAGGCCGTAGACGGTCAACTTGATATCGCGAAACCTCAATTCGAACTTGCCACCTTCGCGGCTGGGCAATACCGCTGCGCGAAAATGGTCACCTACTTTGAGTTCCAGACGTGGCTTGTCGTCCACGACCAGCGCCGTTTCGGTATCGATTTCGGCGATATAAATACCTTCCGGCGTCTGTTCAGTGACGTAGACAAACCGAGATTGAAACTGCTTGACCAACTTTGCGCGCAAATCACCCAGCACGAATAACGCGTGCATATCCAGATTACTGACTGCCAAGGAAACGCCCCCACATCAAAAAAGCACTGACCGCCAAAGCGAACAGCACAAAAAATGGCCGTTACGACACGATACAGAGTCATTAAAAAACTGAAGAGAACTCGTAAGGCTAGTACAAACCTCAACGGCGGACCTCATGGGAAGTCAACCGCTATACAGCAAATCACAGGTTCAACGACCCGAGAATACGGGTCTGCCGACTTCAGAGAATAACCCAGTTAAAAATGCAGTTTTCCGACACCCCAACACAAAAAAACATCTGGGCATGGAACCAGTCACGAACTACCGACGACAATACTAGAACAGCAACCAGGGTGAAAACCACCCGAAACAATGCAGACAAGCTATCAGGATCGATCGACAGGAGCTGAGCATGCAACGACGTCAACACGACGCTACGTCTTTCCACACTCGTTCACCATGTCCCGACGAACAGCAATACTACTGCCTGCTGAACCTGAATGGGTACTCCAATTCGGTGCTTTACCAAGTTGTACCCGCAGGAAAGAACTTTTTTCATATTCTTGAAGTGCCCAGCGGCAAGATCAAGGGGTTTCGCAGCGATCACATCAAAGCCTGCGAACTGGCCAAGTCCCTTGAAGCCAAGCTATACGCCTCAGGCGGCGGAATCGTTTCGTCGCCTGGATGACTTTACCGCGCCACTGCCCCTCAACAACTGCCATACTGGCCTGTCCATGGAAGTTTGCCCCCCGCGGGTCAGGTTTCATCAACGCAGTTACCTTGAAGGGAAAGCCATACGTGACGGAATTTGATATTGGCGAATTTATTATCCACGGCGATGCGAGGGAAGTAGACGGTGAGTTTCAAGCGGTCATCATCATGCGAGCCAAACCACCGCTGAACAAGGTCACCGCGCACCAGGTGGAGAAAGACCGCTGGTTCAAAACCGCCGACGCAGCGGCCGTGGCTGGCAAAGAGGCGGCCAAGGCACTGAAAACTGCCGTGGATTGCGGCGCGCTCAATACCTGACAATCCGATAGAACTCTGGCGTGCCCTGCCCCTCACATGCATGACGATAAGCCCGCATGGAGAACGCTATGGACACCACCACCCCAACCCTTGAAACCCTGTTCGAACAACTGGGGCTGGATTCCAGCCAGGAAGCCATCGAACGTTTTACCGCCGAACATCGACTGCCCGATGATGTAAAACTCATCGACGCGCCATTCTGGAGCGAACAGCAGGCGAACTTCCTCAGGGAACAATTGCAGGTCGACGCAGAATGGGCTCCCGCAGTGGATGACCTCAATGCGCTGCTGCATGAGCCTCCCCGCGCTTGATCAATGCAGGCTGTCTGACGCTTCCCTGCGCAATAGCGCTTGCCAGGCAGCCTGGCATTCCTGCGCCTCGTCCCGGCTGGCGAATGCAGTGCCGCGCTGCTCACCGTTGAGCAACACCACCCAGCAAGCTCGCTGGCCCAGGGCTCGCAGGGTTTGGGGTACGCCACTGCCGATCATTACGGCCACATCGACTTTGTTTTGCATGGAGCTTCTCCGCAGCATTAGTTAGCTGGCTAACAATGTTGGCCATGCTACGGCTTTATTCCAGTTGGAAAAAGCTATCCACGGAATAGCTTCATTGCATAAACAGCAACAATGCCGATCCAGGGCGGCCAGCTAGAGAGCCGCCCCCTTCACCGCATCAGGCTTGACGCTGGTGCTTGTCGATCTGCTCGTGGCGCTCTTGCGCTTCGATGCAGTACTTGGTGGTAGGACTGATCAGCAGGCGCTTGAGGCCGATAGGCTCGCCGCTGTCGTCACACCAGCCAAAGGAATCTTCCTTGATGCGTTCCAGAGCACGCTCAAGTTGCGGCAGCATGCGCTGGTCGCGGTCAATGGCGTTTACCAGCCAGGTGCGCTCTTCTTCGACAGAAGCCGCGTCAGCCGGGTCGGCCGGGGTGTCCAGGCTCTCAATGGCGATACGGTTCTGCTCAATGCGCTCGTGGTGCTCCACCTTCATGTCTTGCAGCAACTTCTCGAAAAAAGCGTGCTGTTCGGCATTCATGTAGTCATCCGCCGGCATGGCCAGCAACTTTTCCTTTGTCATTGATTTCTCTATAAAAAATACGTGCATTAAGGCGAATTAGGGAGCGTTCCGGCCGACCTGTGCAGGTCTCGGAAGGGCGCCATCCATTCCAAGCGCCACCCGGCACTCAATTTACGAGGGGCGGCAGTCTAAGGCCGACTTGAGGGCGCAGCAACTGAAAAGACAGGCATTTTTTCCCGATCAACCCCCAAAAGCACCAGGACGGGCTTGGCGAACGGTCATCGGAGTGCGTTTATAGCAAGAAATTCAGTGTTGTGGAGCTATATAGAAGACAAACGGTTGTAGGAGCGAGCTTGCTCGCGAAGCACTCAAGGACACCGCGTTCAATCAGATAGCCCGCGTTATCTTTGCAGCTTTCGCGAGCAAGCTCGCTCCTACAGGGTTAGGTACTCAGCGCTTGAGCTTGCGCTTGTTGCGGTATTGATCGATCACCACCGCCACCACAATGATCAGGCCCTTGATGATGTCCTGGATATACGCATCCACCCCGACAAAGGTAAACCCGCTGGCCATGACGCCGAGGATCAGCGCGCCGATCACCGTGCCGGTGATGCGCCCTACTCCACCGGCCAGGCTGGTGCCGCCGATCACTGCGGCGGCAATCGCGTCCAGCTCGTAGGACATGCCCATGCCGGCCTGCCCCGTCGCTGCACGTGCCGAGGCCACCACGCCGGCCAGGCCCGCCAGGAGACCGGCGATGCTATAGACGATGATCAGGTGACGCTTGACGTTAATCCCCGAAGTACGCGCCGCCTGCATATTGCCGCCGATGGCATAGGTGTACTTGCCATACTTGGTGTAACGCAGGGCAATGTGGAAGATTACCGCCACCACCAGGAAGATAATCACCGGCATCGCGCCATGGCCGATCGCTGTGTAGGAGTCAGAGAGCATGCTCACCGGCTGGCCTTCGGTGTAATAGCGTGCCAGGCCACGGGCCGAGACCATCATGCCCAGGGTTGCGATAAACGGCGGGATGCCGGTGACCGCGATAATGCTGCCGTTGATTGCCCCCGCTAAAAGCCCTACGCCCAAACCCATCGCCACCGGGATCCACACCGGCAAGTCGGTGAGGGACGGAAACACCGCCCGGGAAAAGTCGGAGGTCTGCGCCAGGCTGGCGGCGATCATCGCTGACAAGGCCAGCACCGAGCCGGACGACAAGTCGATGCCCGTGGTGATGATCACCTGGGTCACACCGATGGCCAGCAGGCCGATGATCGACACCTGTAGGATCATCAGCACCAGACGCTGGGAGTTCATCAGAAAGCTCTGGTCGCGCACGATCCAGCCGAACAATTCAAACACCAGGCCGATACCGATCAGCACCAGGAAGATACTCAGCTCGGTGGGCATGCGTCGACGGTTCTTGACCGGCGCGGTTGCCGGCTTGTTGTCTGTTATTGCGTTCATAACCCATCACCTTCTTATTCTGTAGATCAGTGGACTGCGGTCATCCCGGAAGCCAACTGCATGACTTTTTCCTGGGTCGCCTCGGCGCGATCCAGAGTGCCCATCAGTTCACCTTCGTGCATCACCATCACCCGGTCGCTCATGCCGAGCACTTCGGGCAGTTCGGAAGAAATCATGATCACCGCCATGCCCTCGCTGGCGAGGAAGGCGATCAAGCGATAGATCTCAGCCTTGGCGCCCACATCGATACCACGCGTCGGCTCATCCAGGATCAGCAAGCGTGGGTTGGTCATCAGCCAGCGCGCCAGCAAGGCCTTTTGCTGATTACCGCCGGACAAGGTGTCGATGCATTGCTCCAGTGACGGGGTTTTCACCCGCAGCTTCTTGCACATGTCTTCACACAGGGCACGCAAGGCTTTCTGCTGGATAAAACCGTTGCCCGAATAGTGCGGCAACACCGCCATCTCCATGTTCTCCAGCACCGACAGGCACGGGAACAGGCCGCTGAGCTTGCGGTCTTCGGTCAACAGCGCAAAGCCTTTCTCAATGGCCATATGCGGGTCGGTAATGCGCACCGCCTTGCCGTCCAGGGTGATTTGCCCGCTGGAACTTGGGGTGATACCAAAAATGGTTTCCGCCACGTTGGTGCGCCCGGAGCCCATCAGCCCGGCGATACCGAGGATCTCGCCGGCGTGCAGGTCGAACGATACATCCTTGAATACGCCGTCCAGGCTCAGGTCGCGCACCGACAGTAACAGCTCACCAATAGGCGTTTCGCGCACCGGGAACAGCTGGCTCAATTCACGCCCGACCATCATCGAGATGAGGCTGTCGCTGTTCATGCTGTCGGCCCGTTGCAAGCCGATGTATTGGCCGTCGCGGAACACCGCCACTTCATCGGCGATGGCGAACACTTCGTTCATCTTGTGGGTGATATAGACGATGCCTTTGCCCTGGGACTTGAGGTCGGCAATGATCGAAAACAGGTGGGCCACTTCCTTGTCGGTAATGGCCGAGGTGGGTTCATCCATGATCAGGATGTCGGAGTCGTAGGACACTGCCTTGGCAATCTCGACCATCTGCCGTTCGGCAATGCTCAGGTTGCCGACCTGTTCTTCGGGGTCGAGGTTGATGCGCAGGCGCGCCAGCAACTCGGCGGTGCAGCGGTGCATTTCGCGGTGGTTGACCATGTGCAGGCTGTTGAGCTGTTCGCGGCCTATCCAGATGTTCTCGGCGATGCTCATATGGGGCATCAGGTTGAGTTCCTGGTGGATCATCGCGATCCCGGCCTTTTGCGCGGCCAGCGGCGTTTCAAAGGTGATCGGCTTGCCACGCAGGCGAATTTCGCCGGCGTCGGGCTGGTAGATGCCGGCGATGATCTTCATCAGCGTCGACTTGCCCGCACCGTTCTCGCCCATCAACGCCAGCACCGTGCCGGGGCGCACCCGCAGCTGCACATCGTCCAGGGCCACGACACCGGGAAAGCCTTTGCTGATGTTGAGGATTTCCAGCAGGTAGGGTTCGTCCAGCGCCAGCGCCGGGTGGGCGGCGGGCTGAGACGTGGCGGCTTGAGCAGGCATAGGGAGGTACTCCATCTGCAGGGCGGCCGTGACCGCCCTGCCAGCTTTTGTTGTTATGTCGGGGCTACTTGAAGTCTTTGACGTTGTCCGGGGTGATCAACTGGAACGGGATCACCACGTTCTGCTCGACCGGCTCCTTCTTGGCCATCTTGCGCGCTGCCTCCACCGAACCTACCGCCTGGCCCTTGGCGTCCTGGAAGGCCGACACGGTCATGTCGCCCTTGGTGATCGCGTTCAAGCCATCGGGCGTGCCGTCGACACCGGCAATCAACACGCTGCCTTTTTCCTTGCCGGCCGATCTCAGGGCCATGGACGCCCCGATCGCCATCTCATCGTTGTTGGCCAGCACCGCATTGAACTCCCGGCCCTGGGTCAGCCAGTCGTTGACCAGGGTCATGCCCCTGTCACGCAACCAAATGCCGGTCTGTTCCTGCTCGATCTTGATGTCCGGGTACTTGGCCAGCACTTCCTTCACGCCCTTGGTGCGATTGGTGGTGGAGTTGTTCGCCAGGTCACCCAAAAGGATCACGACCTTGCCCTTGCCACCGAGTTTTTCGGCGATGTATTGCATTTGCAGGCGGCCGGCCTCGACGTCATCGGAGGTCACGGCCACCACGTCCTTGGGCAAGTCTTTCTGGTCGGGGCGGCGGTTGACGAACACCAGCGGTATACCCGCCTTGGTGGCGGCACTGATGATGTTCTTGGTCGACGCGGTATCGACCGGGTTGACGATAATCGCGTCGACCTTCTGGCTGATGAAGTTCTCGACCTGGCTCAATTGCTTGACCACATCGGCGCGGGCATCTTCGAATTGCAGTTGCACGCCATCACCTTTTGGATAGGACTTGGCTTGCTTGTCCATGTCCTCGCGCAGGTAGGTGAGGAAGGTGTCATCGAACGCGGACATCGTCACGCCCACCTTGAGATCGGCGGCGCCGGCCACACCACTGGCCAGCAGCATGGACAAGGCCAGGGCGGTAAAACGGATCGGGGTCTTCATGAACGGTCTGTCTCCACTTTCTTGTTGGTTTTTTTCGACGTTGCGTTGATCAGGACTCGGCTGTCAGTCGCACCACCGGCGCGCCTGGAATGCAGCACACCAGCGCGCCCTGGTTTTCGACGCACAGCACATTCAGGAAGGAGAAGTAGAACGGCCGGGCGCGGGGCAGTCCGCGTGGCGCTTGGAGGGGGCGTAAAACTCGCAGTACAGCGTTGAAGATTTTCATCTGACGGTACCTGGTTGTTTTTGATCTTGTTTTTGTTGAGTCGCCCGTAGGTTCCGGGACGTACTTTATGCAACCTGGAAAAGACTGTATTAGAAAATAATTTCCATATCAACATGTTTTAGAATTTTATTCTATTTTCGTCGAAACCACCTGCTGGCGCTCGGCACTCAGGCGCGCGGCGTCCAATATACGGGTGGTTTCCAGGGCGTCATAGGCATTGACCGGCAGCGGTCCCTGCCCCACCACGGCCGCTTGCAACTGCCGATAGAATTGGGGCCAGCAGCCCTTCTCCGACGGCACCCGCTCACGCTCCGGCCCTTGCTCAAACCAGCCCCAGCGCCGATGCTCCTCGGCGCCCCAGTGTTCACCTTCGGTTTTCGGTGACTTGCCGGCCAGCAGCGCTTCTTCCTGGCCATCCAATCCGTCGACGGTGTAGCAGCCCAGGCTGCCACTGACGCGAAATCGCGGCGCCTGGCTGTTCTGCAACGCGTTGCCCCACAGGTGCGAAATCACGCCATTGGCATGGGTGAGGGAGACAAAGAAGCCGTGGTCCACCGTGGGATGTTCTGGTGTGTAGTGCAATTGAGCGAACACCCGCTCCACCGGGCCGAACAGTTGCAACGCCTGGTCCACCAGATGGCTGCCCAGGTCACGCAGCCATCCTCCACCGCTGGCATTGCCCACGGCCTGCGGACTGTAACGTTCCACGCGGGATTCAAAGCGGGTGATGGTGCCCAGGGCGCCAGCGTCGATCAGTTTGCGCAGGGTCAGGTAATCCGAATCCCAGCGCCGATTCTGGTAGACGCTGAGCAGCGAGCCCTGGCGCTCGGCAGCGGTAATCAGGGCCTGGGCTTGTTCGGCGTTGGCGGCAAAGGGTTTATCGCTGACCACCGCTACCCCGTGCTCGATGGCTTCCAGCACCAGGGCCGGGCGACCTTTGAGGGTGGTGGAAATCACCAGGGCATCGACGCCGGCTTCGACGATCTGGCCGATGGAGTCGAAGGCTTTGACACCCGGAAGGTCAGTACTCAGTTGCTTGCGACGTTCGGGTGAACGCGTCACCACGCCGACAAAGGTGGCGCCAGGCAGGGTAGCAATCAACGGCGCATGAAAAAAGCGCCCGCCGTGGCCGTAGCCCACTAGTCCGATTCGCATGCTCAACTCCAGAATTGATTTGGAAACCCAATCAACTGTGGGAGCTGGCTTGCCTGCGATAGCAGTGAGTCAGGCAATCAATCTGTCACTGATAGACCGCTATCGCAGGCAAGCCAGCTCCCACAGTGTCAACCACTTTTCTGCAGTGAGTTAGCCGTAGAAGCGCGGGCGATCCGGCAGGCTGACTTTTACAATCTGCCCACTGCCCTGGGCTTCAATACACGCATCCGCCGCCACCGCCGCCGCAAACCCATCCCAGGCCGACGGCCCGCCGACCTGCCCGGCCAGCACGCTGTCGATAAACGCCTGCAACTCCACGTCATAGGCACCGATAAACCTATCCTTCCAATCCATCAGGATTGCGTTGGACAGCTTCGCGTCGCTGCGCAGTTGCACCTGAGATGGTTCCGGCAACCTGGCGATGCCGCTCTCCCCTACCACTTCGCACTGGATGTCGTAGCCGTATTGGCAGTTCACAAACACTTCCACGTCGATACGCGTGCCTTTGGCAGTTTCCAGCAGCACGATCTGCGGGTCGCGCAGGTGCGCCAGCGCCTTGCTGGTCTTGCGCGGGAACACCACCTGCACGGACACGTAGTCGTCGTTGAGCAGCCAACGCAGCACGTCCAACTCATGGATCAGGGTGTCGGTGATCGCCATGCCGGTGTTGTAGTTCTCGCCCACCGTGGGGTTACGGTGCGCGCAGTGCAGCATTAACGGCTCGCCAATCTGGCCGCTGTCGATCACCGACTTGAGGGCACGATAGCCTTGGTCGTACGGGCGCATGAAACCCACCTGGACCAGGCGCTTACCGTGTGCCACTTCGGCCTCGACAATGTTGCGGCAGCCCTCGGCCGTCACCGCCAGCGGCTTTTCACAGAACACCGGTTTGCCGGCAGCAATCGCGGCCAGCACAAACTCTTCGTGGCTCGGCCCCCAGGACGTCACCAGTACCGCTTCGACCTCTGGCGAGTTGATCAACGCATGGCCGTCCGGGTACACCTCGGCGTCCAGCTTCAAGTCCGCCACCACCTGGGCCGCCTGCTCAAGGTTGATGTCGGTGACGGCCACCACCTGGCTGTTGAGCAAGGCCTGGCTGCAACGACGAATATGGTCCCGGCCAATGGCGCCCGTACCAATCACTCCAAGTTTCAAAGACATGCAAACACTCCTCTTGTTGTTAGTACTGCCGGGCCTTGGCCAGGTGTTCATTGAGTTTTTTTGCCGCTGCATTCGTGCGTTCACTGGTGGACACTTGCGCCACACCCACCCGCCACCACGACAGGTAGCCGTGGATCATGGTCTTGGGCAGCACCTTGATATCGATCAGGGTCGAGACGGTTTGCGTGCGCGCATCGGCCAGGGCCGCTTCCAGCTGCTCTACCGTGCCGACCTTGTAGGTCTTGCAGCCATAGGCCGCCGCACTCATGGCGAAATCCACCGGCACCAGGCCGCCGTCGAGCTTGCCGCTCTCGGGGTTACGAAAGCGGAACTCGGTACCGAAGCTGTCCATGCCGTTGCCGATCTGCAGGTTGTTGATGCAACCGAACGCCATGTTGTCCAACAGCACCACGTTGATCTTGCGGCGCTCCTGGATCGAGGTGGCCAGCTCCGAGTGCAGCATCATGTAGGAGCCATCCCCAACCAGGGCGTACACCTCCTTGCTTGGCTCGGCCAGCTTCACGCCCAGGGCAGCGTTGATCTCGTAGCCCATGCATGAATAGCCATACTCGACGTGGTAGGTGTTGACGCCCTTGCTGCGCCAGGCACGCTGCAAATCGCCGGGCAGGCTGCCAGCGGCGGCCACGATGATTGCGTCATCGGCCAGGCGTGCATTGAGCACGCCGAGCACAGCGCTCTGGGTCAGGCACGAACCGGTCAGCTCGATGAATTCCCGCAGCACGGCACGGTCCAGGTGGTCGTCGACTTCGGGGACAAACTCATCGCCCTGGTAGTGCACCTGATGCACGCGGTCCACTTCAGCGTCGAGTTGCGCCTTGGCGTCGGCGATCTGCTCGCCCCAGCCCGAACGGTAATCGCCCAGGGCATCGGCCAGTGCTTCAAGGGCGACTTTTGCATCGGCCAGCACTTGCACGCCGTCCAGCTTCAACGCATCGCAGGGGCTTATATTGAGGTTGAGAAACTTCACCTCGGGGTGCTTGAACAGCGATTTTGAGGAGGTGGTGAAGTCGGTATAACGGGTGCCGACACCGATGATCAAGTCCGCCTCAGGCGCCAGCAGGTTAGCCGCCAGGCAGCCGGTTTCGCCGATGCCGCCGACGTTCAGCGGATGGCTGGACACCACGGCGCTCTTGCCCGCCTGGGTTTCCGCGAAAGGAATATCGAAACGCTCGGCAAAGGCTTGCAGTGCCTGGTTGGCGGCGGAGTATTTGACCCCGCCGCCGCAAATGATCAGCGGCTTGCGCTTGCCGCGAAACGCAGCCAGCGCGTCGCCGATCATGGCGCTGGTGGCCGGGCGTCGGTCGATGCGGTGCACGCGTTTTTGCAGGAAATAGTCGGGATAGTCCCATGCTTCGGCTTGTACATCCTGGGGCAAGGCCAGGGTCACTGCGCCGGTTTCGGCCGGGTCGGTCAGCACGCGCATGGCATGGATCGCCGCGGTCATCAGTTGCTCGGGGCGGTTGATGCGGTCCCAGTATTTGCTCACGGAGCGGAAGGCATCGTTGGTGCTGATGCTCAGGTCGTGGAACTGCTCGATCTGCTGCAACACCGGGTCGGGCTGACGGCTGGCATAGACATCGCCGGGCAAGAGCAGCAACGGGATGCGGTTGGCGGTGGCAGTCGCTGCGGCGGTGAGCATATTGGCCGCGCCCGGCCCGACCGAGGCCGTGCACGCATAGATCTTGCGGCGCAGGTGCTGCTTGGCGAACCCGATGGCGGCGTGGGCCATGCCTTGCTCATTGCGGCCCTGATGCACCACCAGGTCGCCGCTGTCCTGCTCCAGAGCCTGACCGAGGCCCAACACATTGCCATGCCCGAAAATAGTGAAGACCCCGGCGACAAACTTGCTCTGTACGCCGTCGACTTCGATGTATTGGTTGTCCAGGAACTTCACCAGGGCCTGGGCCATGGTCAATCTTGTTGTGGTCATCACTTGCACCTTGTATGAATGCAATTGGAATGTTCAACACCGATCCACTGTGGGAGCTGGCTTGCCTGCGATAGCGGTCTATCAGTTGCACAGGTATTGCCTGACACACCGCTATCGCAGGCAAGCCAGCTCCCACATTTTTGATCGCGTTATGGCAAGGGCTTTTGCAAATACGCCATGCTGCTGCCCAACGCCTGCCGGATATCCGCCAACCCGTGCACGCTTTCGGCAAACGGTTCGAACGACAGATAGCCGCTGTAGCCGGTGCTCAGCAAGGTGTCGATCTGCGCCGCATTCCCGAGGATATCGTCCTCGCCCACCAGCACGCGGTGGCCGTCGCGGATCGAGTCCAGCGGCGCCTCGCGGTCTTCCACCCCGGAGATGTGCACCAGCCCGGTCAGTTCCGGGAAGAACTCATGCTCGCCGGCCAGGTGATGGTGAAAGGTGTCGTGCACCACCCGGAATACATCCAGGCCGCCGATGGCCTTGATTGCATCCACTGCCACGCGCTTGCGGCGCAGGGCGGATACGGTGAAGCCCAGGGGCTCGATGAAACCCAGAATCCCGTACTCGCGCAGGATCAACGCCAGTTCGCTCAACGCCGTGCGCAAACCAGCCGCGCGCTGCGCGTCGTTGCGCGTATCGCCAGGCTGATTGAACGGGCACATCACCAAGCCTTCGGCCCCGCACTCACGGGCGTAGGTGGCCAGTTCGATTGCCTGGGCACGGCGTTCGTCATTCCACACATCAAAGGGGTACAGCGCGTTGATCGACAACACCTTGATGCCCTGCGCTGCGCACAATTCACGCACGCGGCTGGCGGGTGTGCCGTATTCGATTTCACGGTTCTTGAGGTCGTTGCGGATCTCAATGGCCTCGCAGTTGAGAGCCGCCGCCAACTGGATGAAATCTGGCAGGGACAGGTTGGGGGCGACCATGCGGTTAAGGGCAAAACGTAGCGGCGACTTCATTGTTTTTGTTCTCCGTGCAACACCGTTTACAGGTCCAGCAGCCAGCTGTGCTGCGGGTCGTTATGGAAATGCCAGGCACGCTTGGGGCCGGCCATCACGTTCAGGTAATAAGACTCGTAGCCATACGGCACGCTGACCGGGTGATAGCCCTTGGGCACCACCACCAGGTCACTGTTTTCCACGGCCATCGCCTGGTCGATGCTGCGATCGTCGGTGTACACGCGCTGGAACACGAAGCCCTGAGGCGGGTTGACTTGGTGGTAGTAGGTCTCTTCCAGAAAGCTCTGGTGCGGCAGGTCGTCGGTGTCGTGCTTGTGCGGCGGGTAGCTGGAAGAATGCCCCGACGGCGTGCGCACTTCCACCACCAGCAGCGAATGAGCCGGCTCGCTGTCGGGCAGGATGTCGCACACGTAACGGGTATTGGCGCCTTTGCCGCGCACACTGCGCTTGCACTGCTCGGGGCGGATCAAACGCGGGGCAAAACCCGTAGCACCCGGCGCTGCGCAGACGGCAATCTGCACGTCGCTCAGGGCCGTGACTCGGGCGTCAGTGCCCGGCGGCAAATAGGCGGCGAACGGTGACTTGTCTTCGAACACCGACTGGCGATCACCGAGGTTCTGCCAACTGAAACCCGAGCCTTCGATCGTCACCCGACCGCTGAGCAGCACCAGGCACAGTTCCTGATCGCCCGCACTGACCGGCAGGGTTTCACCCAGGCTCAGGCGGTACGCGGCAAAGCCTACGTACTCCAGGCGACCCGCCTCCAGGGCAACCATGGTTTGCCCGCGTTTGCTGCTTTTGACCAACAAGCTCATCACTCAAGTCCTCTGGTTGAGAAGCGCACGCAGGGTGTCGTAACCCTTCTTCGCGTAGATATAGCTGGGCGCCACGGCCGGGTCCTGCTCGGCTTCCACCACCAGCCAGCCCTTGTAGTTCGCCGCGAGCAACACATCCAGCAACGGTGCGAAGTCGATATCACCATCGCCGGGCACGGTAAAAGTGCCGTTGACGATGCAGTCCGGGAAGCTCCACATCTGGTTACGCGCCAGTTGCACCACGGGTTTGCGTACATCCTTGAAATGCACATGGCAGACGCGGTCGATATGCTTGCGCAGCACCTCGATGGGTTCGCCGCCGCCCATGTAGCAGTGGCCCGAATCGAACAGCAAGCCGACTTCCGGGCCCGTGCGTTTCATCAACTGGTCGATGTCCTCGGGGGATTCGACGTACGCGCCCATATGGTGGTGATAGGCCAGGCGCACGCCCTGGGACAGGGTGAAACGCGCCAGCTCGGTAAGCTTGTCGGCGTAAGCCTGCCAAGCCTGTTCACTGTGAAAACGCGGGCGCTCGATCAGGCGGATGCGCGAGCCCTGGATCGAGTCAGCCACTTCGCCGTATACCAGTACCGAGGCGCCGTTGTGTTTGAGTAGTTCGACATGGGCGGCAATCGCCTCGATTTCTTCAGCCACCGAACGGTGGGCCAGACGGCTGGAGTACCAACCGGACACCAGCGCCAGGTCATAAGGACGCAGCACGTCAGCGACGCCCTTGGCATCCTTGGGGAATTTGCCGTTGAGTTCAAAACCTTCGTAGCCGATGTCCTTGCCTTCGCTCAGGGCCGTGCTCAGCGGGGTCTCACCGCCGAGGGCCGGGAGGTCGTCGTTGCTCCAGGAGATCGGGTTGATGCCAATTCGGATTGCGGGCATGGCTGCACCTTTTGTTTTTATCTTCAGAATTCACTGGGATCTGCTTTGTGTGGGAGCTGGCTTGCCTGCGATAGCAGTGTGTCAGGCAATACATTTGCAACGGATAGATTGCTATCGCAGGCAAGCCAGCTCCCACATTTGATCGTATTTACTGTCGGGCGCTGAGCCAGGCATTGATGAGCTGTTCGAAGGTCGCCTGCACCTGCTGGATCAGCGTTTCATCATCAATCTCCCCCGCCATCCACGCCCGGCTCGGCTCGTGGAAGATCGTGCGGCCCACGGCAAACCCACGGCAGGTGCTGCTCTGGCTGGCTTGCTTGAAGCCATCGGCGAGAAACTCGGGGGAAGCATTCAGGCCCAGCAACACCACGCCACGGCAGTAGGGGTCGCGTTCCTGGATCAGTTCGTCGAGCTTTTTCCAGTCTTCGGCCGATTGGGTTTCGATCTTCCACCAGGCCGGGTAAATGCCAAGGTTGTACAGGCGTTTAAGGCTGCGGTAGAGCACGTCCGGGTAGGTGGACGGGTGATCCTTGGGTGGGATGACTTCCAGCAGCAGTTCGTGGCCACTGACCAGCGACGCCTCGTACACCGCCTTGAGTTGCGCTTCCTGTTCCAGGCGCAGCATCGGCTCGTCATCGGGGTGAAACTGCACCAGGCACTTGATGATGTGTTCCTGGGGCCAGGCAATCAGGTTGCTGCCGATCGAACGCCCGTGCTCGAACGCCAGGGGCCGCGAGTTCTGCACTTCCACCGGGCGAGCGATCCACCAGCCGCGACCGCTGGCGGCGTTGAGTGCATCCTGGCCAAAGCGTTGGTCGGCGAGCAGGCCCACATCCGCCTCGACGCCCTGCTCGCTGAGTTTGCGCTCCACGCGTTCGATGGCCTGGATAAACAACTGCTTGATGTCGCTGATACGCTCAGGGGCCTGGCCGCCTTTTTGCGCCAGCTCCACCAATTGCCAGCGGTGGTCGAAGGCAAAGACGAACAGTTGCTTCCAGGCTTTGCGCGGCACCGTGACACGGTGCAGGCGTTGCAGGGTCACGTCCTGGTCCGGCCGGGTGATGGGCACGGGGCTGTTGAACAGGTAATCGAGTTCGGCGGGGGTCGGCATCGCTGGCGCACAGGCGTGGCGCGATACCACCAGGCCGCCACAGGCATTGGCCAACTGGCTGCAACGCTCATCGCTGGCGTCATTGATCCAGCCGCTGAGAAAGCCCGACATAAAAGCATCGCCTGCGCCCAGCACGTTGAGCACTTCAACCCGCACGCCAGGATAGATGGCCCCGTCTTCCAGGCGCGCCGGGATTGCGCCGTGGATCACCGTGCAGCCCTGGGGGCCGAGCTTGACCACCAGGGTGGCCGGGGTCAGTTCACGCACGGTGCGCAGGGCGGTGAGCAGGTCTTCACCGCCGCCGGCAATCAGGAATTCCTCTTCGGTGCCGACGATCAGGTCGAAACGCGGCAGGATCTTCTGCACATGCTGGCTGACATTCTGGTCGGCGACGAAACGGGTTTCGCCATCGGCCTTGCCGGCCAGGCCCCACAACACGGGGCGGTAGTCGATGTCCAGCACGCGCTTGACGTTGTGCCTGGCCGCGTAATCCAGGGCCTGGAGGCTGGCCTTGTACACGCCGTCGGTGGAGAAATGCGTACCGGTGATCAACAACGCTTTGCTGGAGGCGATAAAGGCTTCGCTGATGTCTTCGGCGCGCAGGGCCATGTCGGCGCAGTTTTCGCGGTAGAACACCAGAGGGAAGGTTTCGCGGTCCTTGAGGCCCAGCAGCACCAGGGCGGTGAGGCGCTCCGGGTCGACCTTGATGCCGCTGACATCACAGCCTTCACGGGCCAGGGATTCCACCAGGAAACGGCCCATATGGTCATCACCCACCCTGCTCAGCATCGCCGACTTGAGCCCAAGCCTGGCCGTGCCGAAAGCGATATTGGCGGAAGAACCGCCCAGATACTTGGCGAAGCTGGACACATCCTCAAGCCGCGCACCGACTTGCTGCGCATAAAGATCGACGCCCAGGCGCCCGAGGCAAATCAGATCCAATTGACGCCCACTGGCAAAACGAGTCTGGCCCATGCTGGCTCCTGTTATTTTTATCAGCCTGCGTTGTGCCGCCGTGGCGACGGCAAACGCTCTTGGTGGGAGCAGACTAGAACGTCCGCTGGCAGCAATCAATATTTATTCCATAATTATTTTTAGTGGAATATTTTTTCCAATACCTCAGGATAGTGGCACGCCAGCGCCCATGCATCGTTTCAGCAGGCCACGCGGGCCGCGATGCCGGGGTATTTTTTTGTGCCTACCCTGTAGACTTGCGCCACCTATCAGCGCATCAGACGAACACGCCAGAAGGATTGCCCATGTCCCGCACCGGTCCCGAGACTACCCTGGAAGAAACTATCGCCAGCCCTCCGATCAATGCCGAACGCCTGTTGCAGCTGATCACCGACGAATACGAGAGCCTGCCGCGCCAGCTCAAGCGTATCGCCAGCTACATGAGTCAGCAGAGTGACCGGATCATGGTCGACCGGATCAGCGACATCGCCCGGGAATGCGAAGTGCACCCTTCGGCCATCGTGCGGTTTTCCCAGCGCTTCGGTTTCAGCGGGTTCAGTGAGATGCAGGCGCTGTTTCGCGAGGCGTATACGCACAAGACCACGCCGGTGCAAAACTACCAGCAGCGCATTCGCAGCATGATCGCCAACAAGTCCCAGAAGGCCAGCGGCGGCGACCTGGCGCGCGAGTGCGTCAACGCCACCCTGTCGGGCATCGAACGCTTGGGGCTGGAGTTGGACGACGCTGCCTTCGAGAAAGCCGTGGACCTGGTAGTCAATGCCGACAACATCTACGTGGTCGGCGTGCGCCGCTCCTTTGCGGTGGCCGACTACCTGGTCTACAACCTGCAGCACACCAACAAGCGCATCCACCTGATCTCGGGGCTAGGCGGCAGTTATCGCGAGCAGATGCGCAGCGTGCGCGCCAATGACCTGGTGATAGCCATCAGCTTCACGCCCTACGGCAAAGAGACCCAGCACTGCCTGCGCATCGCGCAGCATCACCAGGCCAAGACCCTGATCATCACCGACAGCAACCTGTCGCCCCTGGCCAAGCGGGCGAATGCGGTGTTGTTGGTCAATGAAGGTTCCTCGTTTGCTTTCCGCTCGCTGAGCGCCACGCTGTGCCTGTGCCAGGCGCTGTTTATTGCGGTGGCGTATCGGTTGGAACTCAAGGTGGATGAGATTCACGAACAGGTCGGGTTCGACGACTGAACCTCCAACTGTAGGAGCGAGCTTGCTCGCGAAAAACGCAAGAACGCCGCGGCCATTTTGAATGAACGCGGCGCCCAGCAGTTCTTCGCGAGCAAGCTCGCTCCTACAATTAGTGCATGAAAATCGCGATCAGGATGATCACCGGAATCGGCACGCCGAGGAACCACAGCAGTAATGAGCGCATCATGTTCTCCTTGAATTAACGAACGTAGTTTTCGGTTTCGACATACACCACGGCATCCCGGCGGCGACCGCCGAAGGTGGCGGCGAAGCTGGCGAAGAACGCACCGATGAGCAGGGCCACGAAGGTCCACAGCGAGGTGTAGGCCGCTACTTTCGCAGCGGTGTCAGCGGCTTGTTTGGCTTTGAGCTTGGCGTCTTCAACGGCCTTGCGCGCGTCGCCATAGACCTTGTCGATACGGGCTTCGGCATCGGCCTGGCTAAGGTTGGTGCGCTGGCTGATCAGTTGGGCCAGGTAGGCGCGATCTTCCGCTGCCAGTTGGCCGTCGTTGCTCAACGTACGCGTCAGGATACGACCGACCACGGCGTGGGCTGCATCATCGCTGACCGCCGCTGGGCGATCATCGCGAAACAGGCTGTCGACGTAATAACCGAAGTCACCACTGTCGGCACCTTTTGCCGCGCTGCCCGCAGCTTGGGTGAGGCCGCTGGCGGCGCCCGATGCCACGCTGGCGCCAGCTTTCACGCCGCCGCTGACCACACTGCTGACCGAGCCAACCACCAGCATCGCCGTGATCAATGTGGCCACTGCCCAAGCCAGGAAGCCATGGGCGGTGTCGCGAAAGTACACCTCGTCCCCGTGCATATTGGCCCACTTCACCCGCAAACGACCGGCGATATAACCGCCCAGGCCCGACGCAACGATCTGGGTGAACGCCAGCCAGACAATTGTGGAAATGCCAAGGCCCTTGGCGCTGATACCGCTGTCAGCCCAAGGCGACACCGCCGAAAAGCCCAGGCCGAAGCCCAGCAATACCAGGATCAATGACAGTGCAGCCGCCGCAGCGGCACCGGCGAAAATCGCCCCCCAGGAAACCCCGGAGAGCGTGCTTGACTCTTGCAGCGTGGTTGAGGATGTGATCATTGTTGTTTTGCTCCAGGCACGAAAAATGATGTTACAAGTCTCAAAACGGACAGTGCAGGCAGCGTGCCAGCGGCGATTAAAATTAAATTCCTTTAATTTCAATGATTTATTTAAATTGAACTTAGCCAGATCATGCAGGTTGCAATAAACGGCGATATTAGGCGGGCGTAATGCACTCCCCTGTGGGAGCTGGCTTGCCTGCGATAGCGGCATGACCGCCAACGAATATGCCAGCAGGTAAGCCGCCATCGCAGGCAAGCCAGCTCCCACAGGGCGATGTCGGTTTGAAGAAGATGAAGTTTTATTTAGGAAACATTCAGCAACTTCTTGGCAAAATGTCGTCACTTCTAGTGTGAACGCTCACCAGGTAATCCTATGACCCGCATTTTGACCATCGAGGATGACGCCGTAACGGCCCGCGAGATTGTCGCCGAGCTGAGTAGCCATGGACTGGACGTAGATTGGGTGGACAACGGCCGCGAGGGCCTGGTCCGTGCCGTGAGTGGGGATTACGACCTGATCACCCTCGACCGCATGCTGCCCGAGCTGGATGGCCTGGCCATCGTCACCACGTTGCGCACCATTGGGGTGTCTACGCCGATCCTGATGATCAGCGCCCTCTCCGATGTCGACGAGCGCGTGCGCGGCCTGCGTGCCGGCGGTGATGACTACCTGACCAAGCCGTTCGCCTCGGATGAAATGGCCGCCCGTGTCGAGGTGCTGCTGCGGCGTAAAAGCACCGTTCAGGAATTCGAAACCGCTCTGCGCGTGGCCGACCTGGAACTGAACCTGATCAGCCGCGAAGCCAGCCGGGCCGACCAGCCGCTGACGCTGCTGCCCACTGAATACAAACTGCTGGAATTCCTGATGCGCAACACCGGGCAGATCCTGTCGCGGATGATGATTTTCGAGGAAGTCTGGGGCTATCACTTCGACCCCGGCACCAACCTGATCGACGTGCACATCGGCCGTCTGCGCAAGAAAATCGACCCACCGGGCCTCACGCCGCTGATCCGCACGGTACGAGGCTCGGGCTATGTCATTGCTGAACCCCTCTAAAGGCTGGCGCTCTTCCAGCAGCCGCTTGCTGGCGCTGTACAGTTCGTTGTTCGTGGCGTGGAGTTGCATCCTCATGGGGGTGCTGTACTACGAGGTCTCAGGCTACCTCAGCGACTTGTCGCGCCATTCCCTGTTGCAGCGCCAGCATCTTTTCCAGCGTTTCGACGGCGAAGAACTGGTGGAAGCGCTGACCACCAGCATGACCTTCGACATGAAGGGTGTTGACGCCTATGGCCTGTTCGATGAGCAATTTCGCCCCTTGAGCGGGCCGATCCGCGCCGTACCACCCGACCTGCCGCTGGATGGCAAGATTTACGCCCTGACCAATTGCGTGCAATCCGATGACCCCAAACTGCCCAAGGACAGCTGCGACGCCGTGGCCACCCACACCGAAGACGGCCGCTGGCTGGTGTTGGTACGCGCCAACGGCTCGTTGTTCGGGGTAACGCGGATTATCTGGCACGCCCTGCTGTGGGCGCTGTCCTTGACCATCATTCCTGGCGCTGCCGGCTGGCACCTGCTGCGCCGCCGCCCGTTGCGGCGCATTCGCGGGATCCAGGCCAGCGCCGAGGCCATCGTCGCCGGCGACCTCACGCACCGGTTGCCGCTGTCCAACCGGCGCGACGAGCTGGACATGCTCGCCGCCATCGTCAATGCCATGCTCGACCGCATCGAAAAACTGATGAACGAGGTCAAGGGCGTGTGCGACAACATCGCCCACGACCTGCGCACCCCGCTCACTCGCTTGCGCGCCCAGCTTTACCGCATCAAGCAACAAGCCGAGGAAGACTCGGCCCACGCGGTAAAACTCGATGACGCCATCGCCGAAACCGACACGCTGATGGCGCGTTTTCGCGGGCTGCTGCGCATCTCGGAACTGGAAGACCACCAGCGTCGCTCAGGCTTCCTGGTGCTGGACCCGCTGCCGCTGCTACGCGAACTGCATGATTTCTACCTGCCCCTGGCCGAAGAAGGCGAACTGGAGTTGGTGTTGCAGGCGCCTGACTCACTGCCGTGGATTACTGGTGACCGTGCGCTGTTATTTGAAGCCCTGGCCAACCTGCTGAGTAACTCGATCAAGTTCACCCCGCCCAATGGCAAGGTGATCCTGCGAGCAGTCAACGACCTTGGGAGTACGCGCATCGAAGTGCTCGACTCCGGGCCAGGCATTCCAGCCGCCGAGCGCGCGTCGGTGTTCCAGCGTTTCTATCGGGTCGATGAGAGTGATCAGCAAGGCGGCTTTGGGCTGGGCCTGTCGATTGTGGCGGCGATCATCAACTTGCATGGCTTCAAGCTGGAGGTCGGCACCAGTGAGTTGGGCGGCGCCCGCCTGGTGCTGGAATGCCGCCAGCAACTGATGCCGGAATAGAACGTAGGAGCGAGCTTGCTCGCGAAAAACTCACAGACGCCGCGTTCATTCAGGAAGCACGCGTTATCGTTGGCGTTTTTCGCGAGCAAGCTCGCTCCTACATTCATATCAAGCCATCTGACGCTATAACACGCTGCCCATGGCCTTGATCAACACCGGGTCACGCGCATAAATATCCGGCGCATACACCAACTCGCCCTGGCGATCCACTTCTACCGTCCAATACCCCAACAGCACCGGTACCGGCGTGGCGAGCCTGAATTCATGGGTTTCGCCGGTCGCCAGCAGCTCATCGGTGCGGGTGCGTTCGGCGGGCGTTACGAGCAGATCGCGCAATAACAACGGTTGCTCGACCCGCACGCATCCCGAACTGAACGCCCGTGGGCCCTTGGTGAACAAGGGCTGGCTGGGGGTGTCATGCAGGTACACCGAATACGGATTGGGAAAGCGCATCACAATCTTGCCCAGCGGGTTACGCGGGCCGGCCTGCTGGCGCAGCAGGATATTGCCGGGGCGTGCCCAGTCGACTTGGTCGGGGGTCAATGGGTGACCTTCGGCGTCGAGCACCTGCAGGTTCTGCTGGCGCAGGTATTCAGGGTTGAGACGGATGGCGGGCAGCTTGTCCTCACGCATGATGGTCGGCGGGATGGTCCAGGTGGGGTTGAGGGTCAGCCGAGTGATGCGCGACTTGAGCAGTGGTGTCTGGCGTTCGGCACGGCCTACTTGCAGGCGGGTTTGCCACACCGGGATGCCGCTCTGATACACGCTCAGTTGTGCGGCGGCCACATTGACCACGACACCTTCAGGCTCCAGGTCCTGGGCCAGCCAGCGGAAGCGCTCCAGGTTGATGCGCAGCTGTTCACGACGCACCGCCGGGCTGATATTGAGTTCGGCCACGGTGCCGGCGCCGACCACGCCGTCGGCCTGCAACGAGTGGCTGAGCTGGAACGCTTTCACCGCTTTGACCAGTTCGCCCTGGTATTGCTTGCCGTTGCCACTGGGCAACTGGGCCAGGTAGCCACCGCTGTGCAGGCGCCGCGCCAGTTCCGGCACGCGGGGGTCGTTCATCCCCGGGCGCAACAACGCGCCCTCGGCGACCGGGTCCCAATGGGGCAGCGGTTGCTGGCGCACGCCGGCGTAGGCATTGCGCAGGCTGCGATACAAATCAGCGCTGGGCCGCGCCTGATCGAAGGCTTGGGCCATGTCTTGCAGGCCGGTGGCGGCGAACGCCAGTACCTCGGCATTAGGATCGCCACTGGGCGGCTGTGAATGCCATAGAGGCTCAAAGCGCGATTGCTGTAGACGCCCGTAATGCAAATCCTGCAGGGCTTGCAGGTACTGCTGGCTGTTGGCGATATCGCTGCACAGCACGTTGGCCGTGGCATCCGCCGCAGGCAAGCTATAGTGGGTGGGGTCCAGGCCATCGTCGGCAAGCATCAGCAACTGGCTGTGCAAGGCTTGCCGGCGTTCGTCAGCCGACCATAGCGGGGCATCGCCCTGCTGCTGGTAAAAGGCTTGCAGGCGCACCAACGCGGCAGCATCGATACGCGGCGCAAGGTGCGGGCAGACACTGGTCAACTGCGCCAACGCCTGTTGCAGTGGCGCCAGCGCGACCGGTGCAGGGGTGGTGACGGGCAATGGCTCCACCGGCAGCGTTTCGGCTGTAGCGACCAATGGTGCAACGAGCAGGCAAATGCTCAAGTAACATGCGTGTTTTTTGAACAATTGACTTAGCTCCACTCCACAGCGGGGACTCGACTGTAGATGCTGACTTTTATACGCCTGCTCAGGCTATCCAGCCTGGGCTTGATCACTGGGTGCCTGGCTTTATTGAGCAATGTTGCGCTCGCCGCCAATGGCACCTCTCCTTCCCTGTATAGCAGCCTGGCGCGCTCGGCTCCAGAACTCAATCCCACCGTGCTGAAAAGCGCCCTGAGCGCCGTACAGTGCGCGGTCAATAACGGCGAGGAACGTTCCGATCGCCTAGCGGTTATTGACTACTCCCAGCCCTCGACCGCCCGTCGCCTGTGGATCTTCGACCTGCGCAAAAAGACCCTGGTATTACGCGACCTGGTGGCCCACGGCGCCAAGTCCGGGGAAAACTTCGCTACCCAGTTCTCCAACCTCGAGGGCAGCCACCAGTCGAGCCTGGGGTTGTTCCGCACCCAGGAAAGCTACCTGGGCGCCCATGGCTACTCGCTGCGCATGGACGGTCTGGAACCCGGTTTCAATGACCAGGCCCGCGACCGCGCCATCGTGATTCATGCCGCCGACTACGTCAGCCCCTTATGGAGCAAGCGCGAAGGCCGCATCGGCCGCAGCCAGGGTTGCCCGGCCGTGCGCCCGCAAGTTGCCCGTCAAGTGGTGGACAAGCTCAAGGACGGGCAGTTCATGTTTTCGTGGTACCCCGACCAGCGCTGGTTGAAGTCGTCGACCTACCTCAATTGCAAACCCCAACAGGTGGCGAGTAGTCGTACAATCCGTGGCGGATAGCCTGTCCCCATAGATAAAAGAGAGCGTCGCATGCTTCTACACACCTCCACCTGGATCGAAATCGGGCAGTTCCTGGAACGCAGCCGCACGGTGGTGATTCCCATCGGTTCCAACGAGCAACATGGCCCCACCGGCCTGCTGGGCACGGACTGGATGTGCCCGGAGATCATCGCCCACCACGCCCAGAAGCACGCCGATATCCTGGTCGGCCCGACCTTCAATATCGGCATGGCTCAACACCACCTGGGCTTTCCCGGCACCATCTCCCTGCGCCCTTCCACCTTTATCGCCGCAATTGGCGACTGGGTGCGCTCGTTGGCCGGGCATGGTTTCGAAAAGATCCTGTTCCTGAACGGCCACGGCGGCAACATCGCCACGATTGAAGCGGCGTTCTCCGAGCTGTACGCCGAAGCCAGCTTCGCCCGCCGCCCGGCCGGGTTCGCGCTGAAGCTCGTGAACTGGTGGGACCTGGAAGGCGTCACTGACCTGGCCCAGCGTCAATTCCCGGTCGGGCATGGCAGCCACGCCACGCCGTCGGAAATTGCTGTGACGCAGTGGGCGTATCCGGACGCGATCAAGTCTGCCGACTACTCACCACGAATTGCCAACACCGGCCCGATCCGCGAGGCCCTGGACTTCCGGGCGCGCTTCCCTGACGGCCGCATGGGCTCGGACCCGGCGTTGGCTACTGTGGAGAAAGGCGGTGAGTTGGTGGCATTGGCGGCGCAGGGATTGGTCAAGACTGTCGACAGCTTCAGCAACGAAGCCAAACCCTGATCCAAATGGGGCCAATACCCTGTAGGAGCGAGCTTGCTCGCGAAAAAATCATAGGCGCCGCGTTTATTCAGGGGGCGCGCGTTACCGTTGACGTCTTTCGCGAGCAAGCTCGCTCCTACAGGGTGTCAGAAGTTGCCCCCGCCCACCTTTGGATTTGCGTTGTGCCTGGGTTTATCTGCAATCCTGTGCGGCCTGCTCCAGCCGCGATGGCTTGATCGCCGAAGCCAGCGGCTTGCGCTCGTACAGGAAGACCTTGGTGCCGTCCTGGGACTTGTAGGCCTCCAGCACATCATCGGCGGCAATCTTGCTGGTCAGCAGCACCTTGGCGTGGCGCGAGTTCTGGGTGACGGTCGAGGTGATGCCGTGCTTTTCCAGCTTGGGCAACACGCATTGCACATAGCCGTCGGGGGTCTTGTTGGTTTGCAGGGTCAGTGATGGGGCATTTGGCGCCGTGATACAGCCGGTCAGCAATAACGAAGCACAAGCCAGGGCCGGGGCGAAGAAAGAGCGCATAAACATTCCTGAAAATAACCAAATAGGGTTCACAACCATTCGCGGGTCAACCTGCGCGAACCAGGGCCTTGAGCGACGCATCGAACTGCTTCAGGGCATCTTGCTGTACATCGCGTTGTTGCTCGATCAGTGCAGCAATCTCCGGCGCCGCCTTGTCGTGCACCCACACTGACGGCACGTGCTTGTCCACCGAGCCTTCGGCCTTGGCGATAAACTGCAGGTTCGCGTCGTAGAAGCGTGCGACAAAGCGTGCTTCGACCCGGTCATTACGCTGGGTCAGCAATTGGTTATGGGTATCGAGCACCACCACCACATCCGGGTGCGCCTGCACCAGGGCATCCAGGCTGCTATAAACCGTCACCGAGAAAAAAGTGCCCTGCAACGAGTGCATCAACCAGTCGATCGCCAGTTCCGGGTCGGAGCTGTTGACGAACGCCTCGCGAATCCGCCCATCCAGGGCATCCTTGGCGCCGTTCAGCGCCATGGCGTGGTAGCGTTCAAGGTAGCTGAGGTTGTCGCGGGTGTTTTCGCTGAACAACACCCCCACCGACTGGGCACGCTGCAGAGAGTCTACGCTACCCACCAGTGGCAGCAAATGGCCTGTACGCACGTCATCGGCCATCGCCGGGGTGGTCATGACCGCGGTGCCCAGCATCAGGGCCATCAAAGCCAACTGGATAATCGTCCTCATCGCGCATTTTCCTTGGGCTGCGTCTCGATGTGCAGATTCTGCGCGTTTGGCGAAAAAACAGAACTTGTGATCCTTGATGGTGACTATCATTTGAACCGATAGTGTCAGGCCGCCCATAAAATCTATAAGGACCCGCCATGAAGCCCTACCAGAAAATCTTCGATCGTATCCGCGAGGCAGTCCTGCCAGAGTTTCGCGAGCGAGTCGCCGACTACCTGGTCGAGTACGAAACCGTGCTGCTGGACTCACACGCCGACGCCGCAAAAGGCAGCGCCAGCGCCGAGCAACTGCGCGGCTACTTGCGTGGTTTGAACACCATGCGCGTGTTGGGCATGGCCGATTGGGAAGACCTCGACCGGCGCGTTGCCCAGCAGGCAGAGCTAGAGCGCGGGCCGTCGCAGCTCGACCCACTCGCGCACTGACGGCCGCTGCCACTGGCGTTGCGCGTAGGTCACCAGCTGCGCTGGCATGGCGTCACCGTTGAGGATCAGGCGATTGAGCATCACCGCCAGGTCCACATCGGCAATCGACCACTGGCCGCACAGGTACTCGCGGTTATCCGCCAGCAAGGCTTGCGCCGCGGTGATCAACTTGGTCGCGGCGGCTTGAGCCTCTGCTGACAACGGCGGCCTCTTCTGCCCGCAGAACACCACCAGCGTCGAGCGCTCCTGGCGAATCGGCAGCAGGTCGCTGCGCAACCACGCTTGAACCTGTCGCGCCCTCGCCCGCTGCTGCACATCCGCCGGGTACACGCGGGTCTCAGGGTAGGCCTGGTCCAGGTACTCGGTGATGGCCGAAGACTCCGACAGCGCAAAATCACCGTCTACCAGGGTCGGCACTCGCTGGGTCAGGGAGCGTTGGACGTAATCTGCCGCCTGGTTCTGCCCGGCATCGAGGTCCAGGGTGAGGGTCTCGAACGCCAGGCCTTTTTCGCGCAAGGCGACAAACACCGACATGGCATAGGGGCTGGTGAACAGCGAATCAACGTAGAGGTGCAGCGGGCCTTGGCTCATGGACAATCTCCTGGTGTGAGGCATCACGCTACGAGATCAGGGCCGATAAAGACAATGCAGGGTTTTTATGGGGGCATTCCTGGCAGGAATAGCGCGGCTAGTGGCAATATTATGGCTCACGCTGATTTTCAAGGAAGGAACAGCACATGAAACAAGCAGTTGTGGTTATCCACGGCATCGGCGAACAGCGCCCAATGGACACCTTGCGCGGCTTTGTCGAGGCGATGATCCCCACGGACACCCCCGATGGCACACCTCTGTACTGGAGCAAGCCGGATCGGCTGTCGCGCAACTTCGACCTGCGCGTACTGAAGGCCTCGGGCCGTACCTCGACGGATTTCTATGAGTACTACTGGGCCCACAAGATGCAGGGCACCAAGTTCGGCCATCTGCTGGGCTGGCTGTGGGACATCTTCAAGCGCCCGCGTCGCGACATTCCCGAGGCCATCGTGCCGATCTGGCGCAGCACGCGCTGGACGGTGCTGGTGTTATTGCTGCTGGTTGCCAGCGGTACATTGGCCACGGCCTGGGGCCAATTGCCCCCCAGCGACAACCCCTTCGCGCTGATCCCCCTGCTGCTCGCGGCCATGGGACTGGCGCTGCGCTATTCGGCGCTGGCCTACCTGGGAGACGCCGCACGCTACCTCAGCCCCAACCCGCAAAACGTGATGGTGCGCGAGCAGATCCGTGCTGATGGTGTCGACCTGCTGCGCGCTCTGCACAATCAGGGTGACTACGAGCGCATCATCGTCGTGGGCCACAGTTTGGGCAGCGTGATTGCCTATGACATCGTCGGCTACCTCTGGCATGAGTACCACGACAAACTGACCCAACTGACCCCCAGCAACCGTGAGCTGGCAGCCCGTTATGCCAACCGCGAACCGCTGCAACCGGTGGTCAAGGAGGCCCTGCCCGCAGCCGGCGCCTTGCTGGACGGCAGCCTAAGCAGCCTGTTGAATTTTCGTCAGCAACAGACCGAAGCTTTTGCCGAACAGCGCGGCCTGGGCAACCCCTGGCGCATCACCGACCTAGTCACGGTCGGCAGCCCGATGGCCCACGCCAGCCTGTTGCTGGGCCGCAGCGTCAGTGACTTCAAACAGCGCATGGGACGCCGCGAAGCCCCGGCCTGCCCGCCGACCGAAGACACCCAAGGCTACGGCTACAACGCCCGCCAACCGCTGATGCTCGGCCAAAAGCCCTTCACCCCGCACTACCTGCACCACGCCGCAGCCTTTGCCGTCACGCGCTGGACCAACCTGTACTTCCCTGCCCCCTTCGGCCTGTTCGGCGACATCGTCAGCGGCCCGGTCAAGCCCGTGATGGGCGGCGGCGTGCTGGACTTGCCGGTGACCGTGGGCAACGGCAAAGGCTGGCTGGCCAAGTCCTGGCTCAGCCATACTCACTATTGGAGCGAACGCGGCGGTGCCCAGGGTTACCTCGACGCACTGGGCCAGGATGAACAGGCGATCACCCAAGGCCCGCGTCCTTCAGCCACTGAAGCGTTGCGGTGGGCGATAGACCTCAAGGGCGTGCGGCGGTTTCGCCGTGTCGCCACCCAGCAGAGCCTGGCGCCAGAACACGCCTAACCGGCGAAGCCACCGGCCTTGAGGAAGGCGAGTTCTTCATCGGTGCTCGCCCTGCCCAACACCCCATTACGATGGGGAAACCGCCCGAACCGCTCGATGATGTCGGCATGCTCCTTGGCCCAGTGGTAGGTGCTGGCATCCAACTGCTGGTTCAGGGCCAGGGAGCGTTGCTGGTCCTGCGGGTCTTCCGAATGTTCAAAAGGCAAATAGCAGAACGCGCGCAACTGAGGTTCAACCTGTTGATCCAATCCCGCGTCCACCATCTTTCGCGCATAAAACCGCGCCAGCGGGTCGGTGGCGAACATATGCGCCGTGCCGCGAAAGGCGTTGCGCGGGTACTGATCCAGCAGAATCAATAACGCCAGCGCGCCATCCGCCGTGGTCAACCAACCTTCGAGTTCACGCCGTGCAGCCTGCATATGAGCCGCGTTGAATCTATCGCGAAAGTCCCTATCGAACCCCTCGTCCTTGGCGAACCAACGCTTGGGCCCCGCCTGTTTCCAGAACGCGATTACAGCTTCGGCCGAGTGTGGGGTCATGCTTGTCATCAGCGCCTCGCTTAATGTTATAGAATAACGTCAATATTTTGCCTGCGTGTGATCCTTAACTTATGACTGACGCTATGACTTTACGCAAACGCCTGCTGTCCATCGACGCCCTGCGCGGCCTGGTGATCCTGTTCATGTTGCTGGACCACGTGCGTGAAACCTTCCTGCTGCACCGCCAGGTCAGCGACCCCATGAGCATAGACAGCACCGAGCCTGCGTTGTTTTTCAGCCGCACCCTGGCTCACTTGTGTGCGCCGGTGTTTGTGCTGCTCACCGGTTTGTCGGCTTGGCTGTACGGTCAGAAATATCAAGGTCGTCGCGACGTGTCGGCATTCTTGTTCAAGCGCGGGCTGTTCCTGGTGGTGCTGGAATTCACCCTGGTCAACTTCGCGTGGACCTTCCAACTGCCGCCCAGCGTGATCTACATGCAAGTGATCTGGGCCATCGGCATCAGCATGATCGCCCTCGCCGCGTTGGTCTGGCTACCGCGTGCCTGGCTGATCGGCTTGGCGCTGGTGATTATCGCCGGGCACAACCTGCTCGATGGGCTGCACTTCGCAGCGGGTTCGATGTTGCATGTGCCGTGGGCCATCCTGCATGAACGCACCTGGATTGAAGTCTCTGAAAACCTGCGCCTGCGCACCACCTACCCGGTGCTGCCATGGATCGGTGTGATTGCCCTGGGTTACGGCCTCGGGCCATGGTTTGCCAATGCCACGCTGCCGGCTGTGCGTCAGCGTTATTTACTGGTCGCAGGGGTGGGCGCGTTGGTGGGCTTTGGGTTGTTGCGAGCGCTCAACGGCTATGGCGAGCAGCCTTGGCAGGCGTATGACAGCAGCGTGCTGACGCTGATGAGCTTTTTCAATATCACCAAGTACCCGCCTTCGCTGTTGTTCCTGGCGTTGACCCTGGGGATTGGCTTGCTGTTGCTGCTGGCGTTTGAACGCGCCGGGCATAAGCGCTGGATCGGCGTGCTGGCGGTGTTCGGCGCGGCGCCGATGTTCTTTTATCTGTTGCACCTCTATGTATTGAAAATCCTCTATGTAGCCTGCGTTGCGCTGTTTGGCCTCAACCATGGCACTTACTTTGGCTTCGACGATATCGGTGCGGTGTGGTTGGCAGCGCTGCTGTTGCCGATTGCCCTGTACTTGCCCGTGCGTTGGTTCGCCGGCCTGAAAGCACGGCGGCGGGACCTGGCGTGGCTCAAATACCTCTGACCTGATGCAGGGGGCGAATATTGCCCCCTCCCCTTGTAGGAGCGAGCTTGCTCGCGAAAAACTCACAGGCGCCACGTTCATTCAGAAGCTACGCGTAATCGTTGGCGTTTTTCGCGAGCAAGCTCGCTCCTACAGTTTGACTCAGCACGCAGTTGCCGAGCGGCGGTGACCATATGAATGAGCGCCGCCTCGGTCTCCGGCCAGCCCCGCGTCTTCAAGCCGCAATCGGGGTTCACCCATAAGCGCTCTGCCGGAATCCGCTTGGCGGCCTTGCGCAGCAAGTTGGCCATTTCCGAGGCATCCGGCACCCGTGGCGAGTGGATGTCGTAGACCCCCGGGCCGATCTCATTCGGGTAGGCGAAGGCTTCGAACGCGTCGAGCAGCTCCATGTCCGAGCGTGAGGTCTCGATGGTGATCACGTCGGCATCCATGGCGGCGATGGACTCGATCACATCGTTGAACTCGCTGTAGCACATGTGGGTGTGGATCTGGGTTTCATCGCCCACGCCACTCGCGCACAAACGAAACACCTCAGTCGCCCAGTCCAGGTAGTGCTGCCACTGCGCCTGGCACAACGGCAAGCCCTCACGAAAAGCCGCTTCGTCGATCTGCACGATCTTGATGCCGGCCGCTTCCAGGTCCACCACTTCGTCACGAATCGCCAGGGCCAGTTGCCGGGCCTGCACTTCGCGGCTCAGGTCTTCCCGTGGGAACGACCACATCAACATGGTCACCGGGCCTGTGAGCATGCCCTTCATCACCTTGTCGGTGAGGCCTTGGGCATAGCGAATCCACTCCACGGTCATGGCGTTCGGGCGGCTCAGGTCACCGACAATCACTGCGGGTTTCACACAGCGCGAACCATAGCTCTGCACCCAGCCGAACCGGGTGAACGCGTAGCCATCCAGTTGTTCGGCGAAGTACTCGACCATGTCGTTACGCTCGGCTTCACCGTGCACCAACACATCCAGGCCGAGATTTTCCTGCACCTCGACAGCGTGCTTGATCTCACTGTGCATGGCTTCGACGTATTCGGCGTGGCTCAACTTGCCCGCCCTGTACGACTGACGCGCCAGGCGGATCGACGCGGTCTGTGGGAACGAGCCGATGGTGGTGGTCGGGAACAGCGGCAAGTTAAGGCCGGCCCGTTGCTTTTCGATGCGCTGGGCAAACGGCGACTGGCGCTGGCTGTCCCGTGCAGTGATGGCCGCTACACGAGCTTGAACGGCAGGCTTGTGAATGCGTGGCGATGCAGCACGAGCTGCCTGCACCGCGCGGCTCGCAGCCAGGGCGGTGAGTACGCCAGGGGCTTCGGGCTGATCGACGGCCTTGGCCAGTAGCGCCACTTCCGCGCACTTCTGCACGGCGAAGGCCAGCCAGCTTTTCAGTTCGGCACCCAACTGATCTTCCCGCTCCAGGTCCACCGGGCTGTGCAGCAGCGAGCAGGACGGCGCGACCCACAGGCGATCGCCCAACTTCTCATGGGCATGCTGCAAGGTGGCCAGGGCTTTTTCCAGGTCGCAACGCCACACGTTTCGGCCGTTGACCACGCCCAGGGACAGCACCTTGTACGCTGGCAGGCGGTCGAGAATGGTCGGGTACTGGTCCGGCGCACGCACCAGGTCGATATGCAGGCCATCCACCGGAAGGTTGGCAGCCAGGCCAAGGTTTTCTTCCAGGCCGCCGAAGTAAGTGGCCACCAATTTTTTCAGCGGGTCGCGCTGGATCAGGTTATAGGCGCGCTCGAAAGCGTTCTTCCAATCCTGAGGCAGATCGAGCGCCAGGATTGGCTCGTCGATCTGCACCCACTCAACGCCCAATTCGGCCAGGCGCTGGAATATCTGGCCATACAGCGGCAGCAGTCGCTCGAGCAGGTCGAGCTTGTCGAAGTCAGCGCCCTTGGCCTTGCCCAGCCACAAATAGGTCAGCGGGCCGATCACCACGGGCTTGACGCTGTGCCCCAGGTCGAGGGCTTCCTGGACCTCTTCGAAGAGTTGGTCCCACGCCAGGTGGAATTGCTGATCGACGCTGAACTCCGGCACCAGGTAGTGATAGTTGGTGTCGAACCACTTGGTCATCTCCTGGGCATGGGCACCGCCGCAGCAGCTGTCACTGACGCTACGGGCCATGGCGAACAAGGTATGCAACGTGGCCTGGCCATCCGCCGGGCGGAACCGCTCAGGGACCACACCGAACATCAACGAATGGGTCAGCACCTGGTCGTACCAGGCGAAATCACCGACCGGCAACAGGTCGATACCGGCTTGCTGTTGCAGCGCCCAGTGGGTGCTGCGCAAATCACGGCCAACGGCGCGCAGGCCGGCTTCGTCGAGCTCACCCTTCCAGAACGCTTCCTGCGCTTTTTTCAGTTCACGATCGCGTCCAATGCGTGGAAACCCGAGGGAATGAGCGACTGCCATGACTTACAACTCCGATGGTGTGATTAATGGCGGTCATTGTCGGCAGAGGGGCGTCTTGAGACAAACTCATTCTGTTCTAGATCATCACAAGATTTACTCATGTTCAGGTAAGCAGGATATTCGCGGCGCTATTGTTGATGTGTGGGGTGCCAGGGGCGCCGTCATCGCGGCCTCGCTGAGGCTCGAGCGCTCCCACAGGAGGCGGCATGATTCTTATGAACGGTCATACTTACGCCCTATGCTTAACGTGGCGCGCAAAATCCGCCGGCTAACCTTTCGATCTGTTCCAAGTGCGGGCACAATGCGTGTCCTTTTTTGGCAGGCACCGCCGCAGGCTCTCAAAAATGATCAAAACGCCGTACTACCTCATCGATAAACAGAAGCTTCTGGTCAACATGCAGAAGATTGCCTACGTGCGCGAACAGTCCGGCGCCAAGGCTCTGCTGGCGCTCAAGTGCTTTGCCACCTGGTCGGTATTCGACTTGATGCAGCAATACATGGACGGCACCACCTCGTCGTCGCTGTATGAGCTCAAGCTCGGTCGCCAGAAGTTCGAAGGTGAAGCGCACGCCTACAGCGTGGCCTGGGCCGACGATGAAATCGAAGAGATGCTCGAGAACTGCGACAAGATCATCTTCAACTCCATCAGCCAGCTGCAGCGTTTTGCCGAACGCAGCGAAGGCAAGACCCGCGGCCTGCGTGTGAACCCGCAGGTGAGCAGCTCTGACTACCTGCTGGCCGACCCGGCGCGCCCGTTCAGCCGCCTGGGCGAGTGGGACCCGGTGAAGATCGATGGCGTGATCGATCAGATCTCCGGTTTCATGTTCCACAACAACTGCGAGAACGGTGACTTCAGCCTGTTCGACAAGATGCTCGGCACCATCGAGGAACGCTTCGGTGAACTGCTGCACAAGGTCAAGTGGGTCAGCCTCGGCGGCGGCATCCATTTCACCGGCGAAGGCTATGCACTGGATGCATTCTGCGCACGGCTCAAAGCGTTCTCCGAGAAGTACGGCGTGCAGGTCTACCTGGAACCCGGCGAAGCGGCGATCACCAACAGCGCCTCCCTGGAAGTCACCGTGCTCGACACTCTCTACAACGGCAAGAATCTCGCCGTGGTCGACAGCTCCATCGAAGCCCACCTGCTGGACCTGCTGATCTACCGCCTCAACGCCAAACTGGCGCCGAGCGAGGGTGAACACACCTACATGGTGTGCGGCAAATCCTGCCTGGCCGGGGACATCTTCGGCGAGTATCAATTTGATCGTCCGCTGGCCATCGGCGATCGGCTGTCGTTCATCGACACCGCAGGCTACACCATGGTCAAGAAAAACTGGTTCAACGGCCTGAAAATGCCGTCCATCGTAGTGAAACAACTCGACGGTACAGTCGAGGTGGTTCGTGAATTTGGTTACGACGACTACCTGTCCAGCCTGTCCTGAGCTGGCGGATAAAGGAGAGATAAAGCAATTGAAAAAGAACGTTCTTATCATTGGTGCAGGAGGTGTCGCCAAGGTGGTGGCCCACAAGTGCGCGCAGCACAACGACGAACTCGGTCGTATTGCTATCGCGTCGCGCAACATCTCCAAATGCCAGGCCATCATCGACAGCGTCAAGGCCAAGGGTAGCCTCAAGGTTCCCGCCGATATCCAAGCCTTCGCGCTGAACGCCCTGGACGTGGAAGCGACCAAGGCCCTGATCCGCGAGACTGATTCGCAGATCGTCATCAACGTCGGCTCCGCCTTCCTCAACATGTCGGTACTGCGTGCCTGCATCGACACGGGCGTGGCTTACCTCGACACCGCCATCCACGAAGAGCCGGGCAAGGTCTGCGAGACCCCGCCGTGGTACGGCAACTACGAGTGGAACCACCTGCAAGAGTGCAAACAGAAGAACATCACCGCCATCCTTGGCGTGGGCTTCGACCCAGGTGTCGTCAACGCGTATGCCGCGCTGGCGCAGCAACAGCATTTCGACCGCATTGATTCGATCGACATTCTCGACGTCAATGCCGGCTCCCATGGCAAATACTTCGCCACCAATTTCGATCCGGAAATCAACTTCCGCGAATTCACCGGGCAGGTGTGGAGCTGGCAGAACAGCCAGTGGACCAGCAACACCATGTTCGAAGTCAAACGCACCGACGACCTGCCGGTAGTCGGTTCGCAGAACCTCTACCTCACCGGCCACGATGAAGTGCACTCGCTGTCGAAAAACCTCGACGTGCCCAACGTGCGTTTCTGGATGAGCTTCGGCGAACACTACATCAACGTGTTCACCGTGCTGAAAAACCTCGGCCTGCTTTCCGAACAGCCGGTCAAGACCGCCGAAGGCCTGGAAGTGGTGCCGTTGAAAGTGGTCAAGGCCGTGCTGCCCGACCCGTCTTCGCTCGCCCCGGGCTACACCGGCAAGACCTGCATCGGTGACCTGGTCAAAGGCACCAAGGATGGCCAACCGCGTGAGATGTTCATCTACAACGTGGCTGATCACGAAGAGGCCTATGCCGAGACCGACAGCCAGGGCATCTCCTACACCGCAGGCGTACCACCGGTAGCCGCTGCGCTGCTGGTGGCGCGTGGCGAGTGGGATGTGAAGCATATGGCCAACGTCGAGGAACTACCGGCCGAGCCGTTCCTCAAGGCGCTGGATGTGATGGGCTTACCGACTCGGATCAAAGACGAGAACGGTGATCGGGCCTGGGATGCGACGGCCTGATAGGCCATAGCTGACCGAGCAAAAAATGCGCCCTCAGGGGCGCATTTTTTTCATGCTGTCACGGGTCGACCGACAGACTCTCTCCACTGTCGGATTGAGTTCTCCAAATGCTCAATGGCTTGTAATGCGTATACCCTGTCATGCTCAGGGCATTCATCGCTTTGCGCATGCCCACGTGCCTGCTCGAGAACGTTGGTGAGAGAGCCCCTCATGAAAAATGCTGCTGACTTAATCCCTTTGTAGCGTTCAAGCACCTGTGCAAGCCATTGAAGCCAGCGAACAATAAGCTGCAGATGCTCTACGCCAAGCCCCCCCACAGCCAGAAGCACGGCTCCAGCAGGGTGGAAGTCTCGTGTCTCGTAGCTTAGCCCGGCAAGTGTCTGCTCAATAACTTTCGGCAACGTGTGGTGTGCATGCTGGTGCAAACATTTCAGCAAAGCTGAACGTACGTTGGTGTCATCAGAGTGACGAGTCAGCCATTCGGAATACTCACTGAAAATAAACGCCTGTTTCTCTTCGCTGAACTTGTGTACATGACTTAGAAAAGCGGCGCGCACATTCGTATCTTCAGGATGGTCGGCCAGCCATTCCCAATAAGCATCAAGCACCAATATCTGCTCCGCAACACTGAGCTTGTCGATGTGCTTGAGAAAACCATTACGTACATTTGAATCGTTAGGGTGAACGGCAAGCCAGCTCACGTAGTCGTCTAGAATGGCAGCCTGGTCGATCTCACTGAATTTGCCAAGATGGGCCAGAAAACTATTGCGTACATCCATATCCTCGGGGTGTTCGGCTAACCATCGACGCAAATCATTGAGCGTCGCAGTGCAATCAGCCGGAGTGAGTCGCTTAAGGTGCATCATAAAGGCGACACGCACGTGAGTGTCGTCAGGGTGTTGTGCGATCCAAGCACGAATGACGTCTTTGCGTGAGACAACCGACCAGGCGCCACCATGAATCATCATCCAGTTGAGAAAATTGCTGCTGATTCTCGCGCCTTTGGTGTCGTCGAAAGCACACCAGATGTGATCCAGCAACCTTGCCTGCAGCGTAGGCTGATCTACAAGTGCGCTGCACAGAGCCATTGCGCGACTCTGCTCGATAAAAAAATCGGCTGAGTCCAGCACGTCCCGATAGGGCAACGCATGGGACAAACTGCGTACCTGTGTCGTGGAGCCCAGATAAAGGACGTGGTAAGCCGCCAACCAACTCTGCTCATCATTCAACGCTATTCGGTGCAGTAACGCCCCATTGATACAGGGCGGCATTGGCACCGCACTACGTTTCCATATCCAACAAAGCTCACACAGGTAACGCGTTTCCAGCGTGACTACATCGGCGGCACACCAGGCATTGGCCACTGCGGTGAGCAACGGTTTAGCCTCCGCCGCAGAAAACTCATGAAGTGCTACCAGCGCTTGCGCCAGAGGCCGTGCCGCCATTGGAAAACGCAAGCTGGCCTTCGCGATAGACTCGGTCACCGACCAACTGGCGGCAGGTCGCCGATCCCAGGCAGCTTGTGCAACCAGTGTATGCATGGTACGAACCACACCGCCTTGGGAGGCGAAACTCGCAGGTGATTCCTCGATCTGAAACACCCCCCAACCGTGAGCACTTTTCATTTGTGCCAGCCGCTCACCCACTTCTTCGTCATCACGAAACCACGGAGCCAGAAATGCCTTAAGTAGAAGTAGCGGGCACGCACCGTAGGCGCGATTAAAGAACACCACCAGCCAAAGTGCTGCTACTTGCCACGGTAGCTCACGCCCCAGGACTGTCCGTGGCAATCGAGCACCTTCTGCCAAGTTGTCCCATAGCCCATCGATGATCTCATCGAACGGGGTATTAGTGGCGGCTAGCATCGTTAACACCAGCAGTTCCTCATTACCCGATGATAGCTCCGTCATATCCGACTTTGGATAAAAGCGGGCCAGCGTTAGACGCTCGGAGCAGTCAGGGCGCTCCACTCGCCTGGGAGGCAATAAGCGCAAACTGCTTAGTTGCTGACTATATCGATCCAGCAAAAACTCAGGTGTCGCGGCCAACACCACCATTCTCGGTCGCAACTTGGACAATTTGTCCAGCACACGTGGCCAAAGGCTGGCAACACCTAGCGGGTCATCCAGCACCAGCAACAAGGCCCGCTTGGGATCCTGCCGCCCTTGCAACGTAGCGACCACCGCAAGGACTTCTTCTTCGTCATTCACTGCAAAACGAGCGTCGATAGCAGTACAGACGCCTTCGTCTACCAACTGTGCCGCTGCACGTATAGCCAGCGTGCTTTTGCCGCTACCTGGCGCACCGACCAGCAACTGCAAGCGCAGTTTCTCTTGAGACTGGAGGCAATCGTTCAATGCGTTGCGCAGACCATCAACAACATCGGATGTAATGCTGCGCTCAAAAAAACCTATGGTAGCGTCACTACCGTGCACCACATCCTTCCATTCCGGCCGACGTGCGACATATCGCTTCTGGGGGAGTTTTCGCAATTGCTGCAGCGCGGTGCGGTCAATCAATGGCAGGAACAAGCTTGAGCTCACATGTTCTCGACGGAAAGGGTCGAGCCGATCGTTAACATCAATCGGCCTGATGCCCAGCGGAGTGGTAGTCAATCGGTCAATCTGCCCGCCGAGACCGGTGTTCGAAGGCGCAAGTCCCAGCAATGCATGCAAGCAGTGAATAACGTCCTGGGGGTTTTGATCCGGTGCCAGCCAGTGCGCCCTGGCCAATGCATTCACAGCATCATCTTCGGCTGGCCACAGTGCTGCCGTACTCGCGGCTGCTTCATCGGGCACAAACAGAACCTGCGTTGCTGACCACATCTCATTGAACAATTTTCTAAGGCCGAACGCTTGAGCCTCATCTTGCCACTGCGCAAGATCGCTGCCCTTTCCGGCAGTCTCCCGAACAGCGTTCAAAAAATGCGCATACACTTCAGTCTTTTTTTTCAATGCTCCTGGCAAGTCGCGAAACTCAGCGTAGGCAACGTCGTTGGTCACAAGGCGCAGATTCAGGCGCTCGCGCTGCGTGTCCGCTGTCCATAACCACTTAGGCGCAAAACCGGAAAAAACTTTGGCCAATTTTGCGGGTTCGGTCCAATCGTTACCTTGCTTGCATTGCCACAAGGTGACACCACCATTGGTGTCCAACTCGTCGATATCTTCCGCCCACTCATAACGTATCCACGCCGGAATTTGCGTACTAGATCCTTTGACGACGTGACCAATCAGCATGGATACCATTCGTAATGTCGCAAAGGCACGCTGATACTCGAACCCGGCCAACGCTACACGCCCACCCCGGGTGGCGGCCAAGCCCTTGAGACGATCAAGGTCGATAGGAAATCCTTTCAAACAAGCCTCCAAGGCGTACAACAAAAAAGGTCTTGCATGATCGAGACGTGACAAACGCCGAGAATTCTACTTGATTAGTCAGGATATGAAAGACTACCAGTTGGCAAAAGGCTATCAATGCAAAATCACTTGCAGGAACGTCTTGGACTCTGTTGACCAAAGGTGGCTTGCGCAAAAACAGGGGCGATAAAACACAGGTCAGCCCAGACTTTTGTTATTCGAGATTACGCGCAGAGTTACTCAATGCTCTGGAGCACTGCAAAAGCGCAGGCGCCAACTGTTGCTCAGAATCCGCCCTGCTCCAGCGACTGGTCGGCGCCACTACATGCACTGCGGCCACGGGCCGGCCATTGCCACCCAGCACTGGCGCGCCGATGGTCATGTCGCCGAGGAACAGTTCCTGAGTGTTCACCGCATAGCCCTGCGCCCTCACCTGCTCCAAGGAGGCCATGATCGCCTCGACGTCAGTCAGGGTGCGGCTGGTATGCGCCACTCGCTGGCTGTTCTCGATCAACGCCAACGCCTCCTCCTGCGGCAACGCACTCAAATACGCCCGCCCCGACGCCGTGCAATACATCGGCACCCGTGAGCCAATCGGCATGTGCACCGGCACGAACCCTGCGCTGACAAAGCGCGCGATGTACGTCATGTCGTAGCCCGCCGGCTCGGTAAGGCACGACGTCTCGCCGGTCAATCGGGTCAACTCGGACAAGAACGGGTTGGCCACTTCAATCAACGAATGCGCATCCAGGTAACTGAAGCCCAACTCCAATACCCGAGGGGTGAGTTGGTAATGGCGTGTGCGCGAGTGTTTCCGAAGGTAACCCAGGCTTTCGAGGGTAAACACCATGCGCTGGGCCGAGCTTTTGGTCATGCCAGCGGCCTCTGCCACCTCTGCAAGGCTCATGCTACGGCGCTGTGCGCTGAAAGCCTTGAGCACAGACAGGCCTTTTTCTAGGGATTGGTTGTGCAAACTGTTGCGGTCTTCGGGCATGGCGAACTCGCGGGCAGGTGGCTCAGGCGTGGTGATATTTCTACCTTAAAACTAGATTAATGACCATTAAATATCGTATATCGATACGACCGGTTCATTTTCCAATATTTTTATCATCGTTTGCGATTTATTTGATTCGAAATGGCATAGAGCTTGCGATTTTATCGACAGCCGCTTGCGGTACTGGCTTTCCGTTTTCCGTCTGGAGTAACCCGATGAACAGTCTTTCGCCCTTGTTCCGCCGCCTTGCCTTCGGCCTGTGCGCCACGCTCTGCATCAGTGTCGCGCACGCAGGCAGTGCGTCCTCGTACAAAGTCGGTGCAACCGCCAGTGGTTCGCCGTTTACCTTCCTGGATATCAAGAGCAACAGCATCCAGGGCGTGATGGTCGACGTGACCGAAGCCGTCGGCAAGGCCGGCGGGTTCAGCAGCCAGATCGAGCAGACCAACTTTGCCGCGCTGATCCCGTCCCTGACGTCCGGCAAGCTGGACTTTATTTCCGCCGGCATGCTCAAGACCCCGGAGCGTACCCAAGTGGTCGACTTCAGCGCCCCGGTTTACGCCTATGGTGAAGGGCTGATCATCAGCGCCGACGACGATGCCGCCTACCCTGACCTGATGCCGCTCAAAGGCCAGGTCGTCGGCGTGCAAGCCGGCACAATCTTCTACGACCAACTGAACAAGCTGGGCATCTTCAAGGAGATCCGCACCTACGACTCCATCGGTGAGATGGTTCGCGACCTGTCCCTGGGCCGCATCAAGGCCGCCGTGGGTGACCAGCCGGTGGTGGCCTACCAGATCCGTCAAAAGCTGTTCAAAGGCGTGAAACTGGCGCCTGACTACAAGCCCACTAACGTCGGCGAAGTGTGCCTGGTGGTGCGCAAGGGCGATGCCGCAACCCTTGAGCGCCTGAACACCGCCATCGCCAGTATCAAGGCCGACGGCACGCTGGACAGCATCCTCAAGAAATGGGGGCTGGACGCCCAGGAGCGCCCATGAACCTGGCTGAGTTCCTGCAGAACGCCCAGGACTTCCTGCCGATCCTGCTGCAAGGCGCCTGGGTGACGATCCAGATCACCGTGCTGTCGTTCCTGCTCAGCAGCGCCCTCGGCTTGGTGCTGGCACTGCTCAAGCTGTCGCCGATTCGCGCGCTGTCCTGGACCGCCAGCACCATCATCAACGTAATCCGGGGGCTGCCGATTATCGTGCAGCTGTTCTACATCTACTTCGTGCTGCCAGACATGGGCATCCATCTCACCGCGTTTTATGCCGGAGTGATCGGTATGGGCATCGCCTACTCGGCGTACCAGGCGGAGAACTTCCGCACCGGCATCATCGCCGTCGAACAAGGCCAACGTGAAGCCGCCGAAGCCTTAGGGATGCGCACGGGGCTGATGATGCGCCGTGTGATTCTGCCCCAGGCCTTTCGCATCGCCCTGCCGCCCTACGGCAACACCCTGGTGATGATGCTCAAGGACTCGTCACTGGTGTCGACCATCACCGTCGCCGAGATGACGCGCCAGGGCCAACTGATCGCCTCGTCGACCTTCCAGAACATGACCGTCTACACCCTGGTCGCCCTGCTCTACCTGTTGATGAGCCTGCCACTGGTGTATGGCCTGCGTCGCATGGAGCAGTACCTGGGCCGGAGGAAAAAAGCATGATCGAGATTCGCCAGTTGCAAAAACACTACGGTGATCACCGCGTCCTGCACGGCGTCGACCTTGACGTGGCCAAGGGCGAAGTGGTGTGCCTGATCGGCCCCTCCGGGTCGGGCAAATCCACCCTGCTGCGCTGCATCAACGCCTTGGAAGCCTACGACGGCGGGCATATCAACGTGTTCGGCGAAACCGTACAACGTGGCAGCAAGACCGTACACGCTCTGCGCAGCCGCATGGGCATGGTGTTCCAGCGCTTCAACTTGTTCCCCCATCGCACGGTGCTGGAAAACGTAATGGAAGGCCCGGTGTACGTCAAAGGCGAACCGCCCCGCCAAGTCCACGAAGAAGCCCTTGTGCTGTTGGAAAAAGTCGGCCTGAGCGCCAAGGCCGACGCCTACCCCGAACAACTTTCCGGCGGCCAGCAGCAACGCGTTGCCATCGCCCGCGCCCTGGCGATGAAACCCGACGCCATGTTGTTCGACGAACCCACCTCGGCCCTCGACCCGGAACTGGTCGGCGATGTGCTGGCGGTAATGCGCACCCTGGCCGATGAAGGCATGACCATGATCGTGGTCACCCACGAAATGGGCTTTGCCCGCGAAGTGGCCGACCGCGTGTGCTTCCTGCACGGCGGTTACATAGTCGAAAGCGGCCCCGCCGAACAGGTGCTGGGCAACCCGCAGCATGCGCGTACCCAGGACTTCCTGCGGCGCGTGCTGCACCCCACAGGCAACACGCGGAGCCTGCCATGAAGTCGTTGTGGTCGGCGACTGCGCCGTCAGTGGTGCCAACACCGGCATTGAACGAGTCGGTGAAGGTCGACGTGGCGATTGTCGGAGCCGGCTATACCGGTTTATCGACGGCGCTGCACTTGGCAGAGCGTGGCGTGTGCGTGTGTGTGCTGGAGGCTCATGAGCCAGGCTGGGGCGCCTCGGGGCGCAACGGTGGGCAGGTCAACCCCACGCTCAAATATGACCCGCAGCAGCTGGTACAGAAGTACGGGCCGGAACGCGCCGAGCCGTTGATCGCCACGGTGTCGAAGTCAGCGGACCTGGTGTTCAAGCTGATCGAACGCCATGGCATCGATTGCGCGCCGGTGCGCAAGGGTTGGATGCAGGTGTCGTACAGTGAAAAGGCGGTGGCCGGGTTACATGCACGGGCCGAACAATGGGCCCGACGCGGCGTGCCAGTACGGCGCCTGGACGCCACTGCGGTGGCGTCACGCATGGGCAGCTCGGCGTTTGCCGGCGGCTGGCTGGATGGACGTGCCGGGGCCATTCAACCCTTGGCGTATGCCCGCGGGTTGGTGGCAGCGGCGTTGGCGGCCGGCGCACGGGTGCATGGCCACAGTGCGGTGACAGGCTTGCAGCGCCAGGGCTCGGTTTGGCAATTGCAGACAGCCGGCGGCGCGCAGGTCACGGCAGATCAAGTGGTGCTGGCCACCAATGGCTACAGCGATCACTTATGGCCAGGCATGGCCCAGAGCATTCTCGCGGCCAATAGTTTTATCGTCGCCACCAAGCCATTGAGTGGCCGCGCAGCCGAAAGCATTTTGCCAGGGCAGGAGACCGTGTCGACCGCGCAACGCTTGCTACTGTATTTTCGCAAAGACGCGTATGGACGCCTGCTGATGGGCGGCCGCGGTCTGTTCAACGACCCCACCGGGCCGGCCGATTTTGCCCACCTGGAGCGCTCCCTGGCATTGCTGTTTCCGCAACTGGGGCCATTGGAATTCGACTACCGCTGGGCCGGCCGCATCGCGATCACGCGGGACTTCATGCCCCATGTCCACGAACCGGCGCCGGGGCTCACCTTGGCGTTGGGTTGCAATGGGCGCGGGATCGCGTTGTGTACCAGCCTGGGTCAGCAATTGGCTGGGCGGCTATGCGACAGCACGGCCGACTTCGCCTACCCGATAACGCCCTTGCAGCGCTTGCCATTGCATCGCTTGCAGCGGTTCTACATTGGCGCAGGCGTGGCCTGGTATAGCTTGTTGGATCGGTTGAACGTCGGTTAATCGCCAATCGCTCTTGCAACTGTCAATTCCAACAGGTTACTGCCTACTTGAATGCCGTTAGTCTGAGCGAGCCAGCCATCGACTGGCTCACCCATTCACCATGTGCGAAAGGAATCGTCCATGAAACGGCAGACCTCTTCAAACACCCTCACGGCACGCTTGGCCGGCCTGGCCTATAGCACCTGCTGCTACCTGGTTTTCTTATTCACCTTGCTTTACATGATGGGCTTCGTGGGGGCTGTGGTCGTACCCAAACACATCGACTCCAGCGCGCGCATCGACTGGGCGCAGGCACTCCTGATCAACGCGTCATTGATCATGGTGTTCGGCATCCCGCACAGCGCCATGGCACGTAAACGCTTCAAGCGCTGGCTGGCAATCTTCGCCCCGGCAGCGGTAGAGCGCTCCACCTATGTGTTGCTCTCCAGCCTGATGCTCGCGCTGCTGTTCTGGCAGTGGCGGCCCATTACACAGACCGTTTGGGAGGTTGACGCCGCCTGGGCCAAGGCACTGCTGACCGGCCTGTTCTGGCTGGGCTGGGGCATCGTGGTGCTGGCAACCTGCTTGATCAGTCACTTCGAGTTGTTCGGGCTGAAACAGGCCATTGATCGCTGGCGCAACGCCCCACAATCGGGCCCGACATTCAGGACGCCGATGCTCTACAAAGTCGTGCGTCATCCGCTGTACCTGGGCTTCCTGATCGCCTTTTGGGCAACGCCGCATATGACCGTGGGGCATCTGCTGTTTGCGCTGGGGATGTCGGTGTATCTGTTCATTGGCGCCCGTTTCGAAGAGCGGGATTTAGTGGCGCTGTTTGGTGAACGGTATCGGCGCTATCAGAGTGAGGTGGGCATGATCGTGCCGCGTCTCAACAGGCCCCGCGACTGACCTACTGTAGGAGCGAGCTTGCTCGCGAAGATCGTCAACGATGACGCGGGCAACCTGGATGACCGCAGAGCCTGGGCGTTTTTCGCGAGCAAGCTCGCTCCTACAGTGATCGATGGCGCTGTGTCAGCCAGCACATCCAGCACTGAAAAACCGCTATCGCAGGCAAGCCAGCTCCCACAGGGGGACCGAGTTCAAAACACCGACCACCCAATCCGCTCACTCAACAATTCCAACGCCTTCATCCCCGCCAGCGAATTACCCGCTGCGTTCAGCTCCGGCGACCACACGCATACCGTGAACTGCCCCGGCACCACCGCGACAATCCCGCCGCCGACCCCGCTCTTGCCCGGCAGGCCCACGCGGTATGCAAAATTGCCCGCCTCGTCATACAGCCCGCTGGTGGCCATGATCGAGTTCACTTGCTTGGTCTGGCGCGCCGTCAGCACCTGCTCGCCACTGTGGGCACTCACGCCTTCATTGGCCAGGAAGCTGAACGCTCGGGCCAGGTCCAGGCAGCTCATCTGCAACGCGCAATAGTTGAAGTAGCTGTGCAGCACCGCGTCCACATCGTTATGAAAGTTGCCGAACGACTTCATCAGGTAGGCCATGGCCGCATTGCGCGCACCATGCTGGGCTTCAGATTCGGCCACGACGCTGTTGACCAGGATCTGCGGGTTGCCCGACAGGCGCCGTACAAAGTCGCGCATCGACAGAATCGGCACGGCGAAGCGTGACTGGTTGATGTCGCAGATCACCAGCGCGCCAGCGTTGATAAAGGGGTTGCGCGGGCGGCCACGCTCGAATTCCAGCTGCACCATGGAGTTGAACGGCTGCCCCGAGGGCTCGTGGCCCAAGCGCTCCCAGATGGATTCGCCGCCATGGTCGATGGCCTGCACCAGGCTGAAGACCTTGGAAATGCTTTGCACCGAAAACAGCGTGTCTGCATCTCCAGCGCAGTAGGCCGTGCCGTCGTTGCCGTATACCGCGATGCCGAGTTGGTTGGCGGGCACGTCGGCCAGCGCGGGAATGTAATCGGCGACTTTGCCGAGGCCGATCAAGGGGCGCACTTCGTCGAGGATCGACTCCAGCAGCGCCTGCATAGCTTGTCCTGTCATCTTTGTTCGAATCAGTGGTAAACGAGGCGCGGAGGATACGTCAATGGGCGCGCAACACCCACACAATCTCTACCACCCGCTCGGCAATCACCACGTAGATCAGGATCAACAACAGTTGCAACGCCAAGTGATAACGCAACTTGGCCAGGCGGCGGATGCCGTCGCTGACGTTCAACAGCATCAGCACCGTGGACAGCACAATCAAGCCCCAGCCCGCGACGCTGGAGGCGAAGATACCGATCAGCAACTCGCGTGGTCCCACCAGCGCGTTGGTCCCCGCCGCAAACAACAACGCGCAGACCAACAGGTTTTTAACATTGTCGAAAATCTGCGTGCTCAGGTCGTTTTCCAGCAACGCCAGGTACCGCGTCCATAAAGTGCGCATGCTTGAGTACCGAGTGGGAAGGCTCGTCAATCAAGGTAGTTCAATTGTGGACGCTGTCGAGCTTTGGCCAGGCTCAGAAATACGCCACATCCGACACTTCTGCATCCAGCACATCCTGGGCCAACGCCCAGGCGCGATCCTTGGACTCCACCACCAGCAGCGGGTAACCCCAGGCCTTGCCGAACGTCACGGCAAAGGGCTTGAGGGCCAGGCGCTTGGCAGCGCTGGGCTCCACCTGGATCATGCCTTTGACGTAAGCGCGCAAGGCAGCCTTGTTTTTCTTCATCCAGATAGAAGCGCGCTTGCGCTCTTCGTGGGCGTGTTCGTGATTGTTCTCATCCACGGCCTTTTCGTGCAGCAGCAAGAAGGGCTGCTCACGCGCCAGCAGACGTTCGAATGTCAGGAAGGCGTCTTCCGGCGCTCCCTCGCTAGGCGCGTCGAAAAAGATTTTCACCACCGGGAAAGTTGAACTGTCGAGTCGCATGGCAAAGCTCCTTTGATGAGATTGGTTCTCATCATAGGGCGCATGACGCTGGACAGCATTGCATAGAATAGCCAGAATATTTCGCAATCCAGCCAAGGCAGTTATCAGCATGGTTCATCACCGCCTCGACCAATACGACCCCTGCCGGGTCCGGGACGCCGCCGCGATCCCTCGCTCGATTGTTGCAGTGGGCGCCTCGAGTACGTCCGAACGCTGGGAACATATCCCTCACCACCATCAACACGGGCAATTGATCTACACCTTGCGCGGCGTGGTGCATTGTGTGATCGAGGCGGGTATCTGGATCGTGCCGCCGCAATGCGCATTGTGGATTCCCGGCGGTGTGACCCACGCGGCCCGTGGCGCTGGCGAAGCAGATGTATATTGCCTGTTGATCAGCCCGGACGCCGCCAGCGCCCTGCCCCGGCAATGTTGCACGCTGTCGGTGTCGCCATTGCTGCACGAATTGATCGGCAAGGCGGTCAGCTTCCCGCAGCTCTACGACGAAGACGGCGCCCCGGGCCGGCTGGTGGCGACGTTACTCGACGAGTTGGCCTTGGCCCCCCTCGAGGCCCTGCATTTGCCCATGCCCCAGGACCCTCGCTTGCATCGGCTGGCCACCAGCTTATTGGCCAACCCCGGCGACAAATCGACCCTGGGCGAATGGGCCGTGCGCATCGGCATGAGCGAACGCAGCATGACCCGCCTGCTGCTGGAAGAGATCGGCCTGAGCTTCGGTCGCTGGCGCCGGCAGTTGCATGTAATCCTTTCACTGCAGCGCCTGGCTAACGGCGAGAGTGTGCAGAGCGTGGCGCTGGACCTGGGTTATGAAAATGCCAGCGGGTTTATCACCATGTTCCGCAAGGCCATGGGCCAACCGCCGGCGCGTTACCTGGCAGACCGAGCCAGTACCGTCGGGCCGCACAGCAACGTGTCAACTATCGCCTTGACGTGAGGTTTTGATGATCGTTCCCACGCTCTGCGTGGGAATGCCTCGTGTGCCGCTCCGCGTCACGCTTAGGGACGCAGAGCATCCTGGGCTGTGTTCCCACGCAGAGCGTGGGAACAATCCACCCGACTCAGTTCTTGTAGTCGGTATCGGTACGCTCAAGCTGGCGCACCAGCGCATTCCAATGCCGCGCCACGCCCGGGCCTTCGCCATTGCTGAACACCTTGGCCTGCTGCTCGACCTTGGCCACCACGTCAGCCGGTGGGAAGATCAACTCGGCATTCCCCGCTGCCTGTGCCGCAATCTGGATGTTGCAGGCCCGCTCCAGGCTTTGTAGTTGCTGGAAGGCATGCTCGACGCTGACGCCGCCCGTCAACAAGCCGTGGTTACGCAGGATCATCACACTCTTGTCGCCCAAATCCGCCACCAGCCGTTCACGCTCGTCCAGGTCCAGCGCCACGCCTTCGTAACCGTGGTAAGCCACACGCCCCGAGAATGCGATAGCGTGCTGGGAGATCGGCAACAACCCCTGCTTCTGCGCCGACACCGCAATACCGTCGCGGGTGTGGGTGTGCAGCACCGCTTGCAAATCATGGCGTGCGCCGTGGATGGCGCTGTGGATCACATAGCCGGCGTAGTTGATCCCCAGGCCCGTAGGGTCATCGACAAGGGTGCCGTCCAGATCGACCTTGACCAGGTTGGAGGCGCTGATTTCGTCGAACAACAGCCCGAAAGCATTGATCAGGAAATGCGCCTCGGCCCCTGGCACCCGCGCCGAGAAATGCGTGTAGATATGATCGGTCCACTTGTACAACGCCGCCAGTCGGTAGGCCGCGGCCAACTTGACCCGCACCTCCCACTCTTGCGGTGTGACCCGCTGGCGCACATTGCTCAAGACACTGGAAATCGGCGTGACGCTACTCATGGCAAATCTTCCTGGATGACCTAAGGGACTTCCAGGCAAGACTAGGGGATGGTCATAAATAATAAAAAGCACATTTTAATCTAAGCTAATTATTATATTTTTTTATAAAAAATAGCAGTGGCAGCTTTCAGGCCGCCACAGGATCTCGTTCCTTTTCCACCGATCAACTCAGCAGGTTCAACGCCCGTTGTTGAGTTTCTCGTTGATTGCATCCGTTTGCCGTTCAATGTCCTTGATCGAGGTCGGCGTCACGACTTTGTCGATGGTTTCAGTCTTGGGGTTCGCAGGTTCAAGCGTCTGCCCTTTTGTGGTCTCGGCATTACCTTTTTGCGCGTCTTCAGAGCTGACGGGGTCGGGGGTTTTATCGGCGGTTTTACGATCAGTCACAGTGCAATCCTCCTGGCAGTGGCAGGCCCCTGAGATGGCGGCCCTATGCAGCAGAACCCTGCGAATCCGGATTGGTTCAAGTCAATTGCCTCGCCTCACCGCTGGGCAAAAAAGCGCAAAAAATTTTAAACCTTTTACCCGCCTCTCGATTCAACAGTCAGGTAACGGCATCCCGCCATTTCCAAGGAGAGACACCATGAAAACTCGACTGATGAAACCGATGGGCCTTACCTTCATGCTGATTGCAGGCTCGATTTCCACCGCGATGGCGGCGACCTCCAACGACTTTGTCGACAACGCCGCCGAGGGCGGTATCACCGAGGTGGAAGCGGGCAAGCTGGCCCTGGAAAAAAGCAGCTCGGCGGACGTAAAGACCTTCGCCCAGCATATGGTCACAGACCATACCAAGGCCAATCAGGAACTGATGGCCCTAGCGAAAAAACTCGATATCGAAGTACCCGATGACGCTGCGCTCACCGACCAGGCGAAGAAAGCCATCCTGGAAATGCGCGATGAATCCTTCGACAAGGCCTATGCCAACAACCAGGTAGCGGCCCATGAAAAAACCGTCGAACTGTTCAAGAAAGAAGCGGCCTCCTCGGACAATCCCGAGCTGAAAGCCTTCGCCACCAAGACCCTGCCCACCCTTGAAGCCCACCTGAAAATGGCCAAGGAACTGCAAACCAAATACGCCCATTAATCCATCCATGACCCAAGGAGACACTCGACCATGAGCTCACAACTCAACGGCAAGCACATCCTCGTCATCACCTCCAACACCGGCATCGAGCGCGACGAGTTGCTCAAGCCTCTGGAGACGCTGCGTGGCTACGGCGCGACCGTAACGCACGCCTCCAGCAAAGGGGGCACAACCCAGACATTTGTCGGCGACACGGAAAAAGACCAGACCGTGGAATCCGACGTGCAACTGTCGGATGTTGTCAGCGCCGACTTCGATGCGCTGGTCATCCCGGGCGGTACAGTGAATGCCGATACACTGCGCCAGGATGCCGCCGCGCTGCGCTTGATCAATGAGTTCGTGCAGGCCGGCAAGACCATCGCGGCGATCTGCCACGGGCCATGGACCCTGATCGACGCTGGCGTGGTCAAGGGCAAAACCCTGACCGCCTATAAAAGCGTGCGCATCGACCTTGAAAACGCCGGCGCTGCCGGCGTGGTGGATGCCGAGGTTAAAGAGTGCCAGGCCAATGGCTGGACCTTGATCACCTCGCGTACGCCGGACGATCTACCGGCGTTCAATGAGGCGATTGCCAAGGCCGTCGGCGGCTGATCGGTTGACCGCAATGAAAACAGGCGCCCCATGGGCTAATGCCAGTCAGTTAAGAGCTCGAGCAGACAACCAGTGACTTGTGGCGAGGGAGCTTGCTCCCGCTGGACTGCGTAGCAGTCCCATTTTTGGGGCCGCTTCGCGCCCCAGCGGGAGCAAGCTCCCTCGCCACAGTTACCGATTCTGTCTTAACTGACTGGCATTAGCCCCATGGGCGCCTGTTTTTTTATCACTTACCGCTTCAGCTTTTACGCTGCTGCGCCATTTCACGCTTGGGTCCGAACATCGCCCACGCAATCAACCCCAGCAACGGCACGAACACCAGCACCACGACCCACAACCCCTTGGTCTCCCATCCGCCAGTGCTGCGCAAAACGATATTGATCGCCCAGAGTTCCAAGAGCAGCAGAACCACCGCCAATACGATCCAGATATATTCAATTTGCATGATTCACCTCCTGAAGTCTAAGCGTTAGGTCAAGCAGATGCCCCAAGGGTTCCATTAGAATTTTCCTGGCCACACTTTATGGCCGCCCGTTGCGCTGGAGCGTCAGCAACCGGTTGTGCGTTGTGCAATCTCAACGCGGCCCGACCATGCAAGCTGCACGATCTCCAAGCACACAAAAAAATACAACCAACTGATTTACAAGATAATTTTTAACCATAAAAGTTGGTACGCCTGATGCAACCTTCCTCACCACGAGGCGTGCACTTCGACACGCCCGCATACCCCCCGTGAGGTTACCTATGAATGCCATCGACCTGCTCAAAGCCGACCATGAACGCGTCAAGACCCTGCTGACCCAGTTAAGCGAATCCACTGAACGCGGGGTAAAAAAGCGTACCGAGTTGTTGGCCAAACTCGAAATGGAGATCACCCTGCATACCCAACTCGAAGAAGAGATCCTCTACCCCGCGTTCAGGAAAGCTGGTGGCAAGGAACAGGACATCATGTACCACGAAGCCAAGGAAGAGCACCGTACCGTCGACTCGCTGGTACTGCCGGACTTGAAGAAAACCGACCCCTCGTCCACCGAGTTTTCCGGTCGCGTCAAAGTGGTCAAGGAGTTGCTTGAGCACCATATCGAAGAAGAAGAAACCGAGATGTTCCCTCAGGCCAAGAAACTGCTGGGTAAAGCGCTGCTCGAAGAGCTGGGAGCCGAGATGGAAGCGATGAAGGCCGCGCACAAAAAAGCCATGGCGAAAAAACCGCTGGCGGCGTAACGGCTACCTCCTCGCAGCAAGGTTCGCGCGACAGTGACCCACAGGCCCTGTCGCGCTATCGATTTGCACCGATGATTTCTCCTCGCTCACTCAGCGATCCGGCCGACCGAGCCGGCCTGGCGCCCCATGCTAGCGTGCCATTGCCCTTGGCAGTGGCCGGGGGCTTTCAGGAGATTCATCACAATGGACACGCACTCCCCCACCTATACCCACCTGTTCAAAGAGGACTGGCACCTGCTGTGTTCGGCCTCTTCCATGGCGGCAATCGACTCCCCGATCGCCTACCTGAAGGCGTTATACCTGTTTGCCCAAGCGCTGGAAAAAAGCGGTAAAGGCAAACAGCCCAAGATCACCCTCGACCGGCGACGCCCCGAACTCAAGACACTGCCCCTGGACGAACGCGGCCTCAGCGCTGTGATTCCTCAACTCTCGATGATCAACGAAACCCTGTCCCGCCAGATCGACGCTCATCTCAAACAAACCCGCCGTGAATACCGCGGCCGCTCCCTTGATGAGGTGCTCGGCAGGCAACGCTTCCCCTTCGTGCTGCCGTTCGAACGCGCGCATCGCCAGTGCTGGCTCGGTTTGTCCGGCGGCAAGCCACAATTGGGCGAACTCAGTTACCGCATCAGCCTCAAGCTGCCCACCAGCCAGCGCGCGCAAAACACTTACGGCGTGGTCCGGCACGAGGCCTATGAAGCGCAACGTTTGCTGTCCGGGCTGAGCCCTGCCCAGCAGGTGTTATTGATCGAGCCTTTGTTAATAAGAACGGGAGACGTACAGGCAGAAGATTTTTTTACCCAGCACTATGGTACCCAGGAGCAGCCCCTTGAGGAGTTGTCCCACTGGTTGCAGAAAACCGGACTCACCGCCGATCAGACCGAAGCGCTACTGGCCTGCGGCAAGTATGTGCCGGTGCTGTCGAGCAATGTTCTGGCAAGCGCCCTGCCAACGCCGCCGGCCAAGCTGCGCCTGCACAACGGTGCCGCGTACGTGAACGGGCCGATCACCGAGGCCGGCGCGACCCAGTCGCCCCTGTCGATCAATGCGCAGGACAAGGATGGTGCGCGCCTGCTCAATACCTCATGGGAACGTTATCAGCGCCTGCACCGAATGATCCGCCTGCAACGCTGGACGCAATTGCCCTTCGACGCACTCGACGCCCTGTCGACGAGCGTGGTGCGGCGTGAACACGAGGGCGACCCGGCGCAGCCCGCCAACGACAATACCCTGCGCGCACTGGGCGTCTATCGCTATCTGGAGCGCCGCTACAGCCTGTCATTGCAAGCCTTTGCCGCCGTGCTGGATGAGATACCGGTGTGGGCACCCGGCACTCGTCTGTCGCTGTACGACCAGCTGTTCAATCCCGGCCCGTTGCCAGGCCAGGCATTGACCCTGGACAGGCCGACCCTGGCCTTGAGGGAGGAAATCCCGACAACCCTGCGCCACCAGCTCTGCACCGGCCTGCACCTGAGCGACACCCCGGCCTCGTTGCACTGGCTGATCAAGCAGGCCCGCCTGCATCTACCCGCTTCTTGCCCAACGCTTACGTTTTATAGCGCGCTGTATCGCCAAACCCGTATCGCGCGATTGTTCGGGCTGTCAGTGCTCGACAGCTACCATGTGGCGGCGCTGCTGGGCGGTAAGGATTACACCGCACAACTGGTCAACCCGAGCCTGCGTCGCTCCGGCGTCAATGCCCCTGCCGACCTGCTCGATGTGCTGATGCAAATGGACTGGCTGGTCCGCTGGCTCAACGACACGGGTCAAACGGTTGATCAGCTTCGCCGCCAATTGCTATTGGATGCCCAATCCCCACCGCCCCACGTGCAGACGTACATCACCCAACTCGATGAGGTGGTCGAATTGACCCGCCATGGCCTGTTGGCGCAAGAAGACCTCGCTGACCTGTCATTGCCCCAGCCCGAGCCTGACACCAAAGCGGCGCCCATTGCCTGGCATGCCCTCATCGTACAAGGGCTGCTGCACAGCCAACCGCTGCTCAAGCCCGCGCCGCCCAAAGAACTGCCCAATGGGCTGGTGCAGCTTATCGAAGCCCAGACCCTGAGCCTCGACCCAGAACGCAACACGGCTCTGCACAGCGATGCCAAACAGGCAGTGACCAAGAAGCTGGGCGCGTTCTACCAACAAATGCAGCCGCTGAAAGCAAAAATCGACACGCTGCTCAACGCTCCCTCACACCTTGCCGGTGACCCCGCCGCGTACCTGCAATGGCGCAAACTCGTGGTTCGACAAATTGCCCGAACCGCCACTGCCGAATCCACCACGGAGCTGCACAAAAATGTATTGCTGAGCCTGCCGGATGCCGAAGTGTCCTTGGGGCTGGCAGTGAGTCGTGAGGCCTTGCAGGCCTTCGTGCTCCATCCGCACTGGCTGAGCCCGGACCACACCGCGGCCTCGCTGCTCAAGCTGACGCTGAGCACGCTGTACCTGCTGCAACGCTTTGCCCATTGCCTCAGCACCTACGGGCTGGCCCAGGACAGCGTGCTCGCCTATTTACAGTGCGCCAATTCATCCTCCGTCGAAGGCTCCGCCATAACTGACAATGGGGCTTGCACCTCGCAACTGGCCGCATTGCTCAAGTGGGATGTCGATGAAATCAACCTGCTCGTTGAATCCCTGCCTGCCAAACAGGTGAAGACCCTGGCCGACCTGGACTGGCTCCTGCGTTGCCATGAAGCCGTCAGGCTCACCGGCCTCTCCGCCAGCGCCTTGCTCAAGGCTGCCGACCTGCATGCCACCTTGATGAATGAAGACTGGCAACACGTTGGCTCGGCATTGATCGCCACAACCCCCTAACCCCGTTGTATTTCGCCTGGTTCAAGGAATGACCATGTCTGACACCCTCACCCAACACCTCAACGAACACCTGCGCGACGCGATGCTGGGGTTCTACCTCAACAGCGTGCTGCCTGAAGACACGGCGGTGGCCGATACCGTCAAGACCGTAGACGATGTCTATACCTATTGGCTGCTCGACCCCCAGGTCAGCCATACGGTGCCCACCACCCGTGTCGCCAGCGCCATTGCCAGCCTGCAGCAGTACATCACAGGCATTTACCTGGGCCTGGAGCCCGGCTACGACGAACAGGGCATGAGCGCTGACGAGCAGACCGAGTGGCGAGACCAGTTGCTGTCCTATTCACTGTGGCGTGCCCACCAGCAACTCCAGCACTACCCGGCCACCTACCTGAGCCCTGCATTGCGCCATGACAAAAGCGACAACTTCAGGCAACTGGAGAACCAGCTCAACCAATTTCGCATCGAGCCTGCGCCGCTGCAGACAGCCGTCCACAGTTACCTCAGCCGCTTCGAAGCACTTGCCAACATCAAGACCCTCAATGGTTATATCGACGGTGATAAAGACAGCTTTGCCAGCAGCACTTATTACTTCACCGGCAAGTCCAGTCCGGAAAACACCTATTACTGGCGCACGCTGAAAATGGCCTCGGGCGACGCGGCCACTCCGCCAGCCTGGTCCTCCTGGCAAAAGATCCCGCTGTCGATTGACGATAACGTCCCCGAACAGACGATTCGCCCGGTGGTGTTCAACGGGCGCCTCTTCGTGGTGTGGGCCCAATGCATCAACCCGACGTCCTCGTCGAGGGACATCACCCCGATTGGACGAGGTGATGTCGAATCGGAGAGGGAATACCAACAACGGCTGGAAACCCGGATAAAGACCACCTATCTACAGTTGCGCTTGTACTTTTCCTATAAAAAACTGGATGACAGTTGGAGCGTGCCGCAGGCCTGCATTCAGGAATACAGCCTTGCACAGGGCCTTGACGAATTGAGCTCGGAAGACCTGATGAGTGCCACTGCGTCCATCGCCGTACTCGATTCAAAAAGCCAACCGCCGTCACTGTTCCTGGGCCTGAGCGCACAGCCGAACCATCAAACGGCTTCCTCGCACAACGGCGTGCATCGGCATTTCTTTCAAGCGGTACGGCTGGATCAGCACTTCAACGTCCATTGGCTGGAAACCCTGGGCAGCACTCGGCGGATGTTCTCCTGGCATAAAGAGTCTGAACTGGCCGGGCGGTACCAGGCCCTGTTCGGGCACCACAACAGGTCAAGATTTCAATTCAGGGCGCCCGAAACGGTCCAGGTCAAAGTTCACTCCCTGACCAACAATGCGCCCCATGGCACCACCCATGGCTGGAATTACGAAGACAATCAACAGCATATCCGCAGTCTTTCGGCTGAGAGCGATATCCGGTTCAACCGAACGACGTCAGTACTGGAGGTCACCACCCGCCTGGCGAAACGCTTCGAACCGCACCGCACTGTCAGGTTCAGCAAGGCAGACGCAATGGCCAATTTGACCATCACCCTCAGCAGCAGCGGTCCTGCCCAGAACGAGATGCTGGCGTTAGGCCCCACCGCCGAGATTTTCCTGGAGAGCGCCAGGCTGGCAACCTTCTCCAACGTGCGCATCGACTTGACCCTCAAGTGCAACGAGACCGGCGTCAGCTATGCCCAATTCATAAAAAATGCAGCGAATCAGCCGACGACCTTTACCCTGCCGCAGATTGAAAAAGATCAAGAAACCCCGAAAAGCGCGACATTCAATCTGCGCGACCAACGCATTAGCCAAGAAGCCTTCGATTATTTTTTCAATACGCCGGACGCCACCTATACCGTCATTCTCTCGTTCTACAACAATCAAGCGGAGTCCAGCAGCCATGCCTACGACTTGGTACTGGACAAGGTCCAGGTCCAGCAGAAACAACGCCTGTACAAACCCGTGTTGATGTATCCCAGACAGGGAGACAGCGCTTTACCGGAAAGCCCTCATCGCAATAACACGGTACTCGTCGGCCTGGCAGACGCCTCTCGGCGCACCCTGCGCGACACGTTCACTGAACTCTCCGAAACGCACACGCTTGAGGCGCAGATCGAACTCTCCCCCTCGACTTTGCACCCCTACGACGAGGACTCCACTGACACGACGGCTTCCACATTGACGCTGATTCACGGCGTGTTGCTACTGGAAAGCGATGTGCATTACCCCGACCCCATCATCCTGGGCTACGCGCTGAAAACCGCGACTTTCACCCTGCCGCCCGATAACAGCACCCCCATCATTCCACTGGCTCCGTTTATCCGGCGACTCACTACCCCGCCCTTTGGCACGGCAGAGTTCATCGACTTCAACGGGTCCACTATCGAGTCTCTCGATAAGCCTGAAAACAAACGAGCGCCCATACGCACCAACACCTGCGTGGCCGGGCTGCTGGCAAAAACCGCGGGCGCAGGTTTGCATGAGCTGTTTGCGTTGGCGCCGGATGCCTGGCGCGAGCCGCCATTGCCAAGCGAGAAAAAGCCCAGTCCCCTGGACTTTCACGGCCCCCATGGCACCTATTACTGGGAGTTGTTTCTTTACCTGCCCTGGCTGTTGGCACAACGCCTGAACCAGGAGCAACAATACGCCGAGGCCGAAACGTGGATACGCTACGTGTTCGATCCCGTACACCCATCCGGGTTCTGGCGCCTGCCTGCGCTGCTTACCAGTGCGCCACAACGCCACGACGTCTCGTCCGTGTCCCACCCATTGGCGACAAGCAGCGCGGTACATTTTCGTCAGGCGCTGTACCTGCTGTACGTCGACATCCTGCTCAATCGCGGGGATGCGGCCTACCGGCAAATGACCCGTGACGGCCTGGCCGACGCCAAGTTGTGGTACATCCGCGTCAAGGGCTTGCTCGGGCCAAGGCCGCCGCTCAACCCGGTCGATCCCTGGGCAGCCACGACCCTGGACAAACTGCAAAATCCTTCCACGCTCGACAGCACGACAGTACCTGCGGGCACCTCGCGGCTGTGTCGGTCCCTGAGCCCTGATCTGCTGCTGCGCTGGGACAAGATCGAATCTCGCCTGCACAACCTGCGCCATCACCTGGATCTGACCGGCAAACCCTTGAGTCTGCCGCTGTACGCCGCGACCCTGACGCCTCAAACGCTGCTTGCCGCGTACCAGCAAGGGGCGGTCGGCGCCAGCCTGCGCCCGTCGCTGCGCACCGCCCATGCCGCGCACTATCGCTTCCAGGTGCTGCTGGGACACGCCTTGCAAGCGGTCGACAACCTGATCCAGTTGGGGACGACCTTACTGTCGTTGTTCGAACGCAAAGAGCAGGCCCAGTACCTGGAAACCCAGCAGCAGCAAGCCTGGGACTTGGCGAGGCTGGCCGTCGAGCAACAGGCCCAGGCCGTACAGTTCGATGCGAGGAACCAGGAGGCGCTGTTGGCAGGACGCCGCATGGTCGAAGCGCGGGTGGCGTTCTTCGAACAGCAGCTCAAGCGAGGCATCAGCCCGGCCGAGGCCCAGGCCACCCAGGAGTACCAGGACAGTGCGCGCTGGGACACCGCTGCCGCCGTGGCACAAGCCGGCGCGGGGCTGGCGATGCTGATACCGAATATTTTTGGCACCTCCAACGGCGGCGTGCGCTACGAGGGCGCTTTTCACGCCCTGCACGCGGCGTCCCAAGGCATTGCCAATGAAAAGCGCGCCAACGCTGCCCACCTGGACCGCACCGACCTGTTTGCCAGGCGCGCCGCCGAGTGGGCCCATTCGCTGGAACAGGCACGCCTTGAGCTGGCCCAGGTCGACGCCCAACTGCAGGCTTATACCGAACAGCAAGCCCATACCCGCTTGCAACTGGGCCTGGCCCAGACCAGCCTGACCCAGGCACGAAGCCTGTACGACCAGCTCGGCAAACGCTTTACCAACGCCCAACTGTATCAATGGCTCAATGGCCAACTTTCCACTTTCTACTACCAAGCCTATGACTCGACCCTGTCGCTGTGCCTGGCGGCCGAGGCCTGCTGGCAGGAAGAACGGGCTCAGTGGGACAAGCACTTCATTCAAACCCAGCATTGGACCCATCAATATCGCGGCTTCAGCGCCGGCGAAGCGCTCAAGCAAAATCTACTGAGCATGAGTAACGCCTACGTCACCCACAACGAACGTTTGCTGGAGATCACTAAAACCGTGTCGCTGCGCCATCTGCACAGCCAAGACCCGATGGCCACGCGCGACATGCCCTGGGCCGCGCTTAAAGCCGACCTGGTAAAAACCGGCACCTTGACCTTTGAACTGACCCTCAAGCTGTTTGACGACGACTACCCAGGCCATTACCTGCGGCGTATCAAGCACGTCAGTGTGTCCCTGCCCGCCACGCTGGGCCCCTATGAAGACATCAAGGCCATCCTGACCCAAACCGCCAATACCACGCACGTCACCCCCGCGACCAGACACACCGAAGCCGCGGTAAAAAAAGACCTGCGCGCCAAACAGCAAATCGCCCTGTCCAGCGGGCTCAACGACAGCGGATTGTTCACCTTGAACTTCGACAGCGACGAGCGTTACCTGCCGTTCGAATACACAGGAGCGATCTCCACCTGGCAACTGACCTTTCCCAACCATGCCCGGCAAAACGCTCTGCTCGAATCCCTCACCGATATCATCGTGCACCTGCGCTACACCGCTAAAAACACCGGAGGTCAACGATGAGCGTGCAGCCGCCCGAACTCTTGGAACCGAAGATTCCGGCGCTGCCCAAGGGCGGTGGCGCCATCCAGGGCCCCGGCGCGCAATGGGGCGCCGTGGGCACACGGGGTGAGGCGTGCCTGGAGGTGCCCTTGCCGATTTCGCCTGGCCGTGGCTTCACGCCGGCCCTGAGCCTGGGTTATCGCAGCGCCCTAGGCAACGGGCCCTTCGGCCTCGGCTGGGCGATGTCGGCAGGCGCCATCAGTCGTGATACCCGCAAAGGCGTACCGGCCTACGGTGATGACGACCGTTTCATCAGCCCCCAAGGCATCGACATGATCCCTGAGCGTGATGCCGACGGCGAAATTCAGGCCACGACCTGGGACCACTATAACGGCCTGGTCCTGGACGAACCCCACCGAGTGGTGCGCTATTTTCCGGTGATAGAAGCGCGCTTCGACCGTATCGAGCATTGGTCTTGCGACAGCGACAAGGCCGGGTTCTGGTTGGTTCAGGGGGCCGACGGCTGCGTGCACCTGTTCGGCAAGACTCTGATCGCGCGCTGTGCAGACCCGAACGACGATCTACGTGTTGCCCAATGGCTGTTGCAGGAAAGCCTCAACCCCCTGGGTGAGCAGATCTATTACCACTACAAACACGACAACCAGCCGCCAAGCGCCGCCAGGGACTATCGCGCCCAGCGTTATCTGGCGCGGGTGTGCTACGGCAACCTCAAGCCCCTTGAGCACCTGGCGCTGTGGCGCGCGGACGCCCTCGCTGACAAGCAATGGCACTTCGAACTGCTGCTGGATTATGGTGAACGCCACGCTGGCCTGAGCCAAGTGCCGACCTATGCCGAACAACACGCCTGGCCGGTCCGCAACGACCCGATCAGCAGTTATGCCTATGGCTTTGAACTCGGCACCCTGCGGCGGTGCCAGCAAGTGCTGATGTTTCATTACTTCCCCGACGAGCCGAGCCTGGGCGCCGAGCCGGTGCTGACGCGGCGTCTGTTGCTGGAGTACACCCATCGCCACGCCATCGGCAGTTGCCTGAACGCCGTGCACAACCAGGCCTTTGACGCCCAGGGGAACGCCAGTGCCTGGCCGCCCCTGGAACTGGCCTACAGCGCCTTCGTGCCGACGCTGGACGCCGCGCGCTACCAAGCGTTCGACGCCATGGCGGGCGTCAACGATGGGCAGCATTATCAACTGGTGGACCTGTACCGCGACGGTTTGCCGGGCATCCTGCACCGCACCGATAAAAGCTGGTATTACCGCGAGCCGCTCAGGGCCCCCGGCACAGCCAGCAGCAATGCGCTGATCTATGGTCCATGGCAGGCCCTGCCACGCATCCCCCTCGCCGATACCGTCCAAGCCACGCGCCAGGCACTGGCGGATCTTGACGGCGATGGGCATCTGGAATGGGTGGTGGCGCAACCGGGGCTGAGTGGTTTTTTCAGCCTCGACTCGCAGCGGCAATGGTCGGGTTTCGTGCCTTTTGCGTCGATGCCCCAGGAGTTTTTCCATCCCCACGGGCAACTGGCCGACCTGATGGGCAGTGGGAGGCTGGACCTGGCCTTGATCGGCAGCCGTAGCGTGCGCCTGTATGCTCAGCGCCAGGACGGCGGGTTTGATCCTGGCCAGGAGGTGCGCCATGCGCCCGACGATGAGGGGCTACCCACCCTCAGCCATTCGCCGGCTGAATTGATCGCCTTTTGCGACCCCCTGGGCAGCGGCCAACAACACCTGGTGCGTATCCGCCATAACGAAATCAAATGCTGGCCCAACCTCGGCCGTGGACGCTTCGGCAAAGGGTTTGTCTTCGCCACACTGGCGTTCGACCACGCCAGCTTCGATGCCGCCCATATTCGCCTCGCCGACCTGGATGGTTCAGGCGCGGTGGACCTGATTTACCTGGCGCCTGAACACGTACAGATCTATATGAACCGCGCCGGCAGCGGGCTGGCATCGGAGCCACTGACATTGCCTTGGCCCGAGGGCGTGCGACATGACGCGACGTGCCAGGTCAGCTTTGCCGACCTTCAAGGCCTGGGCTGTTCCAGCCTGATCCTGAGCGTGCCGCACATGACCCCCCAGCACTGGCGGTATGACTTCGTCAGTCTCAAACCGTATTTGTTAACCGCCACGCTCAACAACCGGGGGGCCACCACCCAGCTGAGCTACCGCAGCAGCGCCCAGGAATGGCTCGACGAAAAACAGCACTGGCAAACCCTGGGAGTGCCCCAAGGCAGTAGCCTTGCGTTCCCAGTGCAGGTGGTCAAGCGGCAACAGCAAAAGGACCTGGTCAGCGGCAACCGCTCCACCCAGTATTTTCGTTACCGGCAAGCCTGCTATGACCGTGAGGAGCGCCAGTTCCTCGGCTTTGGCCTGGTGTTGCACACCGAGCAACCCCCTACGGCCGATGCGCAGCCTGGGGTGTTGACCAAACGCTGGTTCCACACCTTTGAGCCCTCGCAGGAGGCTTTTTACCCGGGCGACCCACAGGCGCCCGCGCTGGGGCCAACCCTGCTGGGCCAGTTGGAGGCCGGGCGCACGGGAGACACGCTGATCGCCACGCCCGTCGCAACCACCCGCCGCGCGATGCAGCGTGCATTGGCGGGGAGCCTGCTGCGGGAAGAGGTTTATGCCGCCGCCGATTCGCCACCACAGGCAGTGCCGTATTCGGTGCAGCAACAGCGCTATCTCATACGGCAATTAAGCCCGTCGGCCAAGGCCGGCGAACCGGCGGTGCTGCTGCCACTGTTGCTGGAGTCGCTGACCTGTCGCTACGAGCGCCAACCGGACGACCCGTGCTGCCGGCACATCCTCAATCTGCGCTGGGACCGCTACGCCGGCAATCTGCACAGCGTGGTGGTCGACTATGCCCGTCGCAGGACAGCCAGCGACTCCCCACCGCCCGGGCCAGCCCACCAGCAGCAGTGGTGGCGTGACGCACACGACTCAGCGCAGCAGACGTATTACCTCAACGAAACCCGCGCCCGCTTCATTCACCTGGACGCCGCGCAGCGCTGGCGCTTGCACTTGCCCTACCAGCAACGAAGCAACGTGCTGGTGCTGAGCAAAGAGGCGTTAGCGATTGAAAAAATAAGCTATGAACACTTCATCGCGCAGGGCCCGTCCGATCCATTGGGAACAGCGGCCGAACGCAGGCTGGGGGGGCTGTCGGTGCAGCACTACTGCGTGGCGGAGCACACCGAACCCTTGCCGGCCGGCACCGCGAGTTTTCAGGCGCTGCCTGCCTATATCGAGACGGCCGAACTCGATCAGCAAGCGCTGGAGGTATATGAGGGCCGCACTGTCACTGCTACGCTCAGTGCACAGCACTATCGGGCCATGGCCGCGTTCCTGTCACCGGACCCCGGGCAGGACGAGGCCATCACCCTGTGGTCCCTCGGCCAGGGTTACACCCGCTACGGCCAGGCCGAAATGTTCTATCGGCCTCGTCGGCATCAGGCGAGCCTGAGCCATGGGTTCACGCAGTCCGAGTACGACCGCTATGGGCTGTACATCATCAAAGTGCAATTGGCGGACGGCTGCACGACCCAGGCGCAGTACGACTACCGCCTTGGCCTGCCGGTGACGGTGACTGACGCACAGCGTACACAACGCTACGCGCACTACGACGCCCACGGGCAGCTGCTGGCGACCGGCCTCAAGGGTGAGGAGCAAGGAAAGCCCGTCGGCCATGACGCCCCTACGCCCTTCATCCGCACGCCCGATACGGGCCCGGCGCAGGCCCTGGCTGATCCGAAGGCGGCGTTGCTCAACGCTCAAAGCGCGTGCTTCTACGACGTGTTCAGTTGGATGGGGCGCATTCCACCCGCCAGCATCCAGGCGCAATGGGTAAGCAACGGTTACCTGCTGCCCAGCGGGCATATTCGTGCCTCGGCGTTGGCACGCCTGAACAGCCTGAGCGCTACGCTCCCCCATCATCAAACCCTCAAGCGCCTGATTCAGGCGGCCAGGCAAGTGCCGGTGCACGTCGTGGTACTGCACGCCGACCGTTGGCAAGGCACGTCGCAAACGGCGCAGATCCAGGTAGCCCTCGCCTTCAGCGACGGCTTTGGCCGCGTGCGGCAAACCCAGGAAAAGGCGCAACCGGGCCCGGCCTTTGCAGTCGATGACGCCGGTATGTTGAGCGCGGGTGCCGAGCCAACCGATGCCACTCGCCGTTGGCGGATCAGCGGCCGTGTGGAGTATGACAATCAGGGTTGCCTGGCGCGCACCTGGCGACCTTACTTTGCCGACCGTGCCGGCTATATCGACGATGCGGCCTTCAACACCTTGCGTCCCAGCGAGCAGCACTTTCATGACGCGTTGGGGCGCCCGGTACGCGTGCTCAATGCCAATGGCGACACGCGGCGCCAGACCTACCACGCCTGGTACAGCATCGCTGAAGACGAAAACGACACGCACGCGCCGGCCTGACAACAGAGCCGGGCCGTTACACGGCCCGCGCTCCTTGGCCTGACGTTGCGCGTATTAACGGCGGTGAGGGTCCATCACCCTGACCGCCCGATAGTTAAGCCCACTGATGTGCTGGATCATCACCCGATAGGCGCCACGACCGCGCTGCCCGCGATAACGCGGCAAGTCAAAACTGCGGACATTCTGCCCACCCGCCATGGCATGGCCGGTATGAAAATCCAGTGTGCGGTCTTCCAGCCGATCAATCACCCTTCTGAGAATTTCACCTCCCGGGCCATGTAATTCATTCTGAATAGGTGTGACGTCAATCTCGAGGGGCTCAGGCACCAGCCCGGAGGAAGGTCCCGGGCTTACCGGCTGCGCGGCGGGCACCTCAGAAGCGGAGCCTCTGCGGCCCACGCTCGTGACCCTGGTTTGCGGTTGTACTTCGGTGTGGGTCAGCCCAGCCGCTGGCAGCGGGCTGGCGCCCACTTTGCGTGCCGGGGCGCGCAGTTCTATACCTACAAACCCCAACCTGGCAAGCGTAAAGCTAGGGTTACGCTCCGTTCGTGAGGCTGTTTCAGCCCGGTCCCGATGCTCGGTGGGCCCAACGTACCCATAGAGACCGCCCCGCGCTGCCGGGGTCAGCCCGTAGGACAGACTTTTAGTGTCAGCGGTAGCCAGACGGTGTTCCAGGAAAAAGTCCGCCAACTCGCTGACTTCATGTTCGGTAGCGCCCTGTCGGCGGCCCAGCTCTTGCGCACCGACCGTTACGGACTGCTCATAGAACGCTCTGCGCTGAACGTCAGTGGTGCCTAATCGCTGAAGCGCGTAAAGCGCCACGCCCACCACACCTGAAATCAGCCCGAAATAAGCCAGTTCAGCCCTATAGCCTATCTCTACCCCTACTCCGTGCCCGATCAACAACACCAGGAGCAGAACCGTCACCACCTCCAGCATCGAGCGGCGCTGCAAACCGTCTTCGTCTACATAACCCATGGGGTTGTTCCCCACCATCGCATACAGGTTCAACCCATCCACATCCCCCGCCGGGTCAGCGCTGATCCACCGCAACAACCACGGCGCGTAGTACCTGAAGCCGTAGTAATACAGCCCGCTGGCGTCGCGCTCCTTGCCCGAATAACGTCGGGTTTTATAGTTCGCCTCCAAGGCACTTTTTGCCGCCCACCAGGCAGTTGCGCCGAAGGGGTAATAACTTTCCTGGCTCAACAGGCCGGCTGCCTCGTCCAGCTCCAGAGTGCCGCTGCCCAAATGATCGTCGAGGCTGAACCGCAGTTGCTCGTCCTGCATCTCGTCGGGGCGCTGCTGCTCCCACTGCAGCCCTCTGACCGAATGCCGCCCGCCCGGAGCAAGCACCACGTTCAACCACTCGCCATCCGGCCCGTGGCGATGCAGCTCCAGCCCTGGCAGATAAAGCACTTCATGGGTGTGAGTCTGCGTCTTGCCATGTGCCACGCGACGCTTGATGACTCGCTGGCCGGTGCCGTCATACAGATACACCTCATCGTCATGTTCGCCATTGTCACGCAGCACCTGCGCAACGCGAACCAACTGGTTGCGCCCATTCCAGGTCAACGCCTGACCAGGCGCCAGTGCCTGGAGATTGCCACGTTGGTCGAAGCCGTTGCCCAGGCCCGGCGCCTTTGCGCCCTCGCGGGCAATCACGCTGTGATTGCTGTGTTCGCCCACCTGCATCCGTTGGGTATAACCGCTGCCGGTGCTGGGCACATGGCGCATCTGCGTCAGGTTACTGGCCGAGTCGTAGGCATAGTGGCGGGTGTAGTTGCCCCAGAGATTGTCGTCTGTGGCGCCGAACGTGATTCGCCCCGGCAGTGCGGATGCGCCAGTATTGCGCGCGTTTTCACGACCGGTGGCCTTGATCAATCGCGACAGGCTGTCGTATTCGAATGTGCTTACTGCCTCCACCTGCACGTTGCTGGCCCAGCGGGTCGGCTGCGCCGCATCGCGGATGCGCAACACATTGCCGACCCGGTCGTAGCTGTAGAAGAGGTCTTGCAGTCGCTTGCCTGCCGAATCCTTGAGGTGGGCGCTCAAGCGTGTCAAACGTCCATCGGTGTCCGAATACTCGGCAACGCTGAGCACGCCATTACCCAAGCGTTCGCTCAACACCTGGCCCGAGGCGTTGACGCTGCGTTGATCCACCAGGGTCTTGCGCGCTCCGCTTTTGAACAGGATCTCGCTTTTCGTCAATTGGCCGTCGACACCGTATTGAGATTGCTGGCGATTGCCGCGCGCGTCGACCTGCTCCAGGCGTTGCCCCAGCGCATCGTGCTGCCAGGTGGTGGTGAAGGTCTGGGCTTGCAACTGTGCATCCCGCTCACTCACGGGCAGCGGCCAGTCGGGCGCGGTGTGCGACGTGCACAGGCGCCGGGTTTGCTCGGTGATGTTGCCTTGCACGTCGTAGCGCTCAACGAGCAACGTGCCTGCCGGGTCATCGTGACGAATCATGCGCCCACAGCGATTGCGAGCCGCCTCCGTGGACGTCATGCCCGCGTAACTCATGCGCTCGACACAGCGTTCAGCCGCCGCCTCCTCCGCGCGCTCGAATACCGCGACGGGGCGCAGCAACGGGTCGTATTCGAACCGCTGGCGCGTGCCTCGACTGTCCCACTGTTGCACGACCTGGCCGCCGCTGCCGAGCAAGCGCGTCTGACGGCCCGCATCCACGCTGTCGGTGCTCAGCACTTGCCCGCTCAAGCTATAACGATGAGACAGATTGGGCCGCACGTCGGGATCGGCAGCGTGCAACTCGAACAGCCTGGGGTCCCACTGTTGCTGCAACAGGCCGCGAGCGTCGAACACCTGCCGCGTGACCTGCGCGCTGGGTGATTGCTGCGCGGTATTGCGATGGTACGCCACGCTGCGCACGGTCAACCCTCGCGGGTCGACCACCGTCAGCGCGGGCGTGTTGTGATGCAAAGAAGACATAACCTGATGACCTGGAAACCAAAGAAGCCTAGAGCCTAGTCATCAAGCCGGTGCCAGCCTGCGGGCTCCGCACGCTGCGCAGTGTGCGGCGCTTCCGAGGGTGTCGTGAGGCTTACCGGACGCGGCGCTTCATGGCACCGGCAGCCAACCGCTGAAAGCACCTTGGGCACCCAACGGGGACCAGGCAAAATCCCAGGCGGGCGGCGGCAATGCCGGTCGCGGCGCGGCTATCGAAGGGTGGCCCTTCCAGTCGAACAGGGTGCAATCGCGCCAGCTCAAGACAATGCCTGCCGCCGGGCTGTCATCCGTCAGCACCCAGCGCGCAGCAGCGGCGGCCATGAAGGCCTCGATCGGCTCCTCATCGACCTGCGTGCGGTACGTCGAACTCAGCAACCAGCGGCATACGTTCAGATGGTACGTCCAGTCCAGCGGCGGCTGGTTGCGATAGGCCCAGGTCATGAAGGCGCGAAACAGGTTCAAGCCCTCCGGTGGGTCGAGCTTGAGCAACGCCGGGCAGATGTCGAACAAGGTATGCCAGTGAGGCAGCAGGCGTGCATCCAGGTGCACGAAGCAGCGCGAATTACTCGGGTAATCAGACAGCGCCGGTTGCGCACGCAGGCGCCGCGACGCCTTGCTGACCAGGCGGCCGGCGCCGGCAGGCAATTGAGGGTTCATAGAGTGTTCTCACAATCGTGACGAGAGAATGCCTCCTGGTTACAGGAAGCCCAAGGCACACGTCAGGATGCGGGAGAAGCGCGGGGGTTGGCCGAGGGCCAGGAATAGCGCGGCGGCGCCTTATTGCGCCGCTCATGGGCGACACGCGGGGCTTGGGTGAGGCCGAGCAGCCAGGCTAGGCCGATCAGAAACACCAGGGCAACGGTAACCGCGTTGCACACCGGGCAGGCAAAGTAGTTCGAGATGTTGCTGGAGGACGGGTTCGCCAACCCTTTGTCGGAAATTGGCGACTGACCGCCGTCCACCGAACAGAACAGCCCGCCGATGCCGTTGAGCTGCTGCCCCATCATCTGGCCATGCCCCAAACCGCAGGCGAACAGGTTCATCAGCACGCAGAAGTACAGGGCCCAGGCGATCAGTGAGCGGTCAGAGTGGCGCAATTTCATGGCGGCGACTCTACCACCGAAGCCATAAAAGAAAGAAATGCGACGCGCCCCTGTGGCAGAACGTCGCAGATTACGCGCGCCGGCCAGGGTTGCTAGACTCTGCACCCTTCTCGTTACTCCTTTTCAAAGCCTGGCGGAGCAGCTCCACGGCCCTACAGGCGTTTCACAGGATGCACAGTTGATGAGTACGTTATTCACCCGCCGCAAAGTGCTGACCGGCATGGGCCTATTGGGTCTGGGCAGCCTGCTGGGCGGCTGTGACTACAGCCCCAAGCTGAACTTCAAGTACGGCAAGGACCTCAGTGACAAGATCATGGGCCGCACCTTCAAGCTCAAGAACACCGACGGCGAAACCGTCACCCTGAGCTCGTACCGCGGCCTGATGCCGGTGGTGTTCTTCGGCTTCACCCAGTGCCCGGCCGTCTGCCCGACAGCCCTGGCCCGCGCCGCCCAGGCCAAGAAGCTGATGGGCCGCGATGGCAAGATCATGCAGGTGGTGTTCATCACCCTGGACCCCGAGCGCGACACCCCCGAAATTCTCGACAACTACGTCAAGGCCTTCGACCCAAGCTTCGAAGCGCTCTACGGCACCCCGGAAGAAATCGCCGTGGCCGCCAAGGAGTTCGGGATCTTTTATGAAAAGATCCCCGCCGGCGACACCTATACCCTCTCCCACACCGCCACCAGTTTCGTGTTCGACACCCGTGGCAACCTGCGCCTTGGCTTGCAGGCATCCCTTACCGCTCAAGAGTGCGCAGAAGACCTGCTCACCGTCATGGAGGTCTGCTAATGACTGCCGTTCAACACCTCAAGCGTCTCACCCTCGGTCTAACCCTGCTGGGCCTCGCTGCCCACGCCAGTGCCCAGGTACAAGTCACTGACGCCTGGGTACGCGCCTCCGTAGTGGGCCAACCGTCCAGTGGCGCCTTCATGACCCTCACAGCCGACAGCGACAGCAAACTGTTGAGCGTGGCATCGCCAGTGGCCAAGGACGTGCAGATTCATGAGATGAGCATGAAGGACGATGTCATGCGCATGGGCCCGGTGGGCTCGGTGGCCCTGCCTGCCGGCAAAGCCGTCAAGCTCGACCCCAACGGCTACCACGTCATGTTGATGGGCCTGACCGGCCAGATCAAGGAAGGCGACCAGGTACCACTGACCCTTACGGTAGAAGATGCCAAGGGTGAAAAGCAGGCCGTCGAAGTGAAGGCAACGGCGCGTGGGCTGGATGGCATGGACCACAGCAAGATGGACCATAGCAAGATGCATTGATTGCGCAAACAAGCCTGCAGCTCTTGCTCTGCTCCCCGGTAACGTTGGTTGAGGGTTGCCCCTCATCCATAGAATCTCCCACAGTTTGATTGCCGGGAGTGATCAGATAGGCTGTCAGGCCGCCCTCCCCAGGAATCATCGGTAATGCTGTTTGTCGTCATGCTCGGGGGCAAGCACCCGCGGGCCAGGATCGAAGTACACGATGTGGTGTTCGCCGTGGCGGACACCCTGCAAGCCACCTACCCGCAATTACGCGACGCCTGGTTCGGCAGCCCCAAAGGCGTACACATCGATTCATGGATGGCCGTCGATGGCGTCGACGGCTGGAAGGTTGAACTGAGCCACCTGGCGCCCCACGGCGATGCACTCCGCCTGTACTTCATCAACCTGGGCGGTTACGAAGCCAATAGCTTTGGCGAGTCCCATCACTACCTACTTGTGGTCGCCCGTAACAAAAAGGAGGCCATGGGCAAAGGCAAGCAGCAGATGCTCAGCCACTGGTCCCAGGCCCACACCGACGCGGTGCTGGATATCGACGACTGCCTGCCCATCGACCTGGTGGACGGCCGCTATATCCACCTGGTGCAAGCGGCGCACCGCCCGATCGTGCAGCGCAACGACTACCTTGTGCTGCCTTGAATCCTCACGGCGAAAACAGTGCCGGCTGAAACCCAGTGGAACTTTGCCGAGAAATAACCGCCTGAATCCGGTACGCTCACCGTTTTTTACTCTAGGAGTTACTCACCATGGCCAAAGCCACCGCCCGTCACATCCTCGTTGCCTCTGAAGACAAGTGCAACGAACTCAAGGCCCAAATCGAAGGCGGCGCTGATTTCGCAGAAATCGCTAAAGCCAACTCCAGCTGCCCATCCAGCCGCCAGGGCGGTGACCTCGGTTCGTTCGGCCCAGGCCAGATGGTCAAAGAATTCGACACCGTGGTCTTCAGTGCCCCGGTCAACACCGTGCAAGGCCCGGTGAAGACTCAGTTCGGCTACCACCTGCTGGAAGTCACCAGCCGCCAGGATTGATTCAATCCGCGCTGATGCTATAAACAACGGCCCGCCCTTTGGTGGGCCGTTGTGCATCTGATGACTGGCGATGCCCAGGCCGTTAGCGTACAAATCCTTATGACTCTTACCCGGCGCTCAAGGCTGATAATGCGATTGGCTTTTTCATCTCTGCTCTGTTCCACCCTGGCCTTGCTAATGGCCAGCACTGCGGTGATCGCAGCCCCGCAAACCTACCTGACGGTGTACGGCGAGCCCGCCAAATACGCCGAAGGTTTCAGCCATTTCGACTATGCCAACCCCAACGCTCCCAAGGGCGGCAGCCTGCGGCGTTCCGCGCTGGAGGTGGGGCGGTTTGACCATGTGCTGCCGTATATCGACAAAGGCATCGGCGTATCCCAGGTCGACGGCTGGGTGTATGCGCCCTTGGCGTTGCGCTCGCTGGATGAGCCTTACACCGTCTACGGCCTGGTGGCGCAAAAGATGGAGCGCGCCGACGATGGCCTGTCACTGCGCTTCTACCTGAACCCCAAGGCGCGCTTTGCCGATGGCAAGCCCATCACCGCGCAAGACGTGCGCTACAGCTTTGACGTGCTGATGACCCAAGGCAGCTTGCGCTTTCGCACGCTATTTGCCGACGTGAAGCACGTCGAGGTCGAAGGTGAGCGCCAGGTGCGCTTTGACTTTTCCAGCAACGAAAACCGTACCCTGCCCCTGGATATCGCTACCTTGCCGGTGTTCCCCGAGCACTGGTGGAAGACCCGCGACTTTGCCAACGGCGGTGGCTACGAAGCGCCACTGGGCAGCGGCCCTTACAAGGTCAGCAAGATCGACTCCGGCAGTACCATCACCTTCACCCGTGACCCCGACTGGTGGGGCAAGGACTTGCCGGTCAGCCGCGGCCTGTACAACTTCGATCACCTGAGCCTGGAGTACTTCGGCGACACCGAAGTAGCGCGACAAGTGCTACGCGGCGGCGCCTATGATTTCAACCGTGAATTCTCCGCCACCGGTTACTCCATCGGCTACAACGGCCCGGCCCTGGACGATGGCCGCCTGCAGCGCGCGCACCTGGCCAAGGAGATGCCGCAGCCGGCCCAGGGCTATGTGTTCAACGTGCAAAAACCGATATTCAAGGATCGCCGCGTGCGCCAGGCCCTGGCGATGCTGTGGGATTTTGAATGGGCCAACCGGCAGATGATGCGCAACCTGTACATCCGACAGCAGAGCTATTTTTCCAATAGCCCGCTGGCCGCCAGCCAGTTGCCCACCCCGCAAGAACTGGCGATCCTCGAACCCCTGCGCGGGCAGATTCCCGACGAGGTGTTCACCCAGGTGTTCAAGGCCCCGGTCACCGATGGCAGTGGCATGATCCGCGACAAACAGTTGCAAGCCTTGGCCCTGCTGGAAGACGCCGGCTGGAAACCTGTGGGCGACAAACTCGTCAATGCCCAGGGCGAGCCACTGGAATTCACCTTCCTCAACGTCCAGAACGGCCTCGAACGCCTGTTGCTGCCCTACAAACGCAACCTGGCGCAGATCGGCATTACCCTGAACATCCGCCGCATCGACTCCTCGCAATACGTCAACCGACTGATGGCCCGCGACTACGACATGATCGTCACGGGTTTCCCAGTCACCACCTCGCCCGGCATGGAGCTGTACAACTATTTCGGCTCTGCCGCCGCGTTCGATTCGGGCGCCAACAACTACATCGTACTCAAGGACCCGGCCGTCGATACGCTGATCCATGGCCTGGTCAAGGCCGACACCCAGGCGAAGATGCTCACCTATGCCCACGCCCTGGACCGCGTACTGCAATGGAATTACCTGTGGATCCCCAACTATTACCCACCGGGCACCTCCGCCGCATGGTGGAACCGTTTCGGGCGCCCGGCCATCGAGGCGAAGAACGACGAAGCCTTGGAAACCTGGTGGGAAGTCAGCCCCACCCCGCTGACGAACGAACAAATGCAGGCTGAGTTGAAAAAACGCGGAGAGGCCCACTGATGTTTGCCTATATCGTACGGCGCCTGCTGCTGATCATCCCGACGCTGGTGATCATCCTGCTGGTGAACTTCGTAATCGTGCAGGCCGCGCCCGGCGGGCCGGTGGAGCAAGCCATCGCCCACTTGCAAGGCATTGGCGGCGGTGGTGTAGCCGGCGCATCCGGCGAAGGCATCAGCGGCTCGCGAGCCAGCCGCGGCCTGGACCCGAAGCTGATCAAGGACATCGAGAAACAATACGGCTTCGACAAATCCGCGCCGGAACGCCTGTGGTTGATGCTCAAGAACTATGCCCAACTGGACTTCGGCAACAGCTTCTTTCGTGGCGCGACGGTGACTGACCTGATCCTGGAAAAGATGCCCGTCACGATTTCCCTTGGCCTGTGGGCCACGCTGATCACCTACCTGGTGTCGATCCCGCTGGGCATACGCAAGGCCGTGCGCCATGGCAGCAGCTTTGATATGTGGAGCAGCACGGCCATCGTCATCGGTTACGCGATGCCGGCGTTCCTGTTTGCGATGTTCCTGATCGTGGTGTTCGCGGGCGGCACCTCGCTGAACTGGTTCCCGGTACGCGGGCTGGTCTCGGAAAACTTCGCCGAACTGAGCACCGTGGGCAAAATCGCCGACTATTTCTGGCACCTGGTACTGCCAGTAACGGCGCTGGTGATCGGCGGCTTTGCCACCTTGACCATCCTGACCAAGAACTCGTTCCTCAATGAAATTACCCGCCAGTACGTGGTCACCGCCCGCGCCAAGGGTTTGAGCGAACGCCGGGTGCTGTACGGTCACGTGTTCCGCAATGCGATGTTGCTGGTGATCTCGGGGATTCCCCAAGCGTTTATCAGCGTGTTCTTTGCCGGTTCGCTGCTGATCGAGGTGATCTTCTCCCTCGATGGCCTGGGCCGCATGAGCTACGAGGCGGCCGTGTCCCGCGACTACCCGGTGGTGTTCGGCTCGCTGTTTATCTTCACCCTGTTCGGCCTCTTGATAAAACTCATCGGTGACCTCTGCTACACCCTGGTGGACCCGCGTATCGACTTCGCCGCGAGGAACGCCTGATGCTCAACCTCTCCCCCGTGGCCCGCCGACGCTTCGAGCGCTTCAAGAAAAACCGCCGTGGCTGGTGGTCGCTGTGGCTGTTTATCGGCCTGTTTATCCTGACCCTGGGCGGCGAGTTGATCGCCAATGACAAGCCCCTGGTGCTCAGTTTCAAGAACGAGCTGTATTTTCCGGTGTTCAAGCGCTACACCGAGCAGCAGTTCGGTGGGCAGTTGCCGTTCCAGGCGGACTACCGCAGTGACTACGTGCAAAAGCTGATCAAGCAGGATGGCGGCTGGATGCTGTTCCCGCCGATTCCGTTCAGCGATGACACGCCCAACTACGAACTCTCCCGCCCTGCCCCGAGCCCGCCGTCGGCGGTGAACTGGCTGGGCACCGATGACCAGTCCCGCGATGTGTTGGCCCGGGTGATCTTTGGTGCACGGGTGTCGATCCTGTTTGCCCTGGCCCTGACCGCCATCAGCGCCGTCATTGGCATTGCCGCCGGGGCGTTGCAGGGGTACTACGGTGGCTGGGTGGACTTGCTCGGCCAGCGCATCCTCGAGGTGTGGTCTGGCCTGCCGGTGCTGTATCTGCTGATTATCCTGTCGGGGTTTGTGGAGCCGAACTTCTGGTGGTTGCTGGGGATCATGGCGCTGTTTTCCTGGTTGGCCCTGGTGGACGTGGTGCGCGCCGAGTTCCTGCGTGGGCGCAACCTGGAGTACGTCAAGGCCGCACGCGCCCTGGGCCTGGGCGACGGCAAGATCATTCGCCGGCACATCCTGCCCAACGCCATGACCGCGACCCTCAGCTATTTGCCATTTATCTTGACCGGGGCGATATCCACCTTGAGCGCTCTGGATTTCCTTGGCTTCGGCATGCCCGCCGGCAGCGCCTCCCTGGGCGAGCTGATCGGCCAGGGCAAGCAGAACCTGCAAGCGCCGTGGCTGGGCTTGACGGCGTTTTTCACCCTGGCGCTGATTCTGTCGTTGCTGGTGTTTATCGGCGAGGCACTGCGTGATGCCTTCGACCCCCGCTCATGAGTGACTGCGTATGAACCTGATCGAAATCCGCGACCTGTGCGTCGCCTTCAACGGCCAGACCGTCGTGCGCAACCTGAGCCTGGACGTGCGCCCTGGCGAGTGCCTGGCGTTGGTGGGCGAGTCGGGCTCGGGCAAGTCGGTGACGGCCCATTCGATCCTGCAACTGCTGCCGCAAGCCGGCACCGAAACCCTGGGTTCCATCAAGTATCGCGGCCAGGAACTGATCGGCGCCTCACCGAGTACCTTGCAAAAATTGCGCGGCAACCGCATTGCCATGATCTTCCAGGAGCCGATGACCTCCCTCAACCCGCTGCACAGCATCGAAAAGCAGATCGGCGAAACCCTGCTGCTGCACAAGGGCCTGGGCGGCAAGGCGGCGCAGGCGCGCATCCTCGAACTGCTGGAACTGGTGGGCATCCAGAAACCCCAGGAACGGCTCAAGGCCTACCCCCATCAATTGTCCGGCGGCCAGCGCCAGCGGGTGATGATCGCCATGGCCCTGGCCTGCGAGCCCGAACTGCTGATTGCCGACGAGCCCACCACGGCGCTGGACGTGACGGTGCAGCGCAAGATCCTGCTGCTGCTCAAGTCCTTGCAACAACGCCTGGGCATGTCGCTGCTGCTGATCAGCCATGACCTCAACCTGGTGCGCAGTATCGCCCAGCGGGTCTGTGTGATGCGTGCCGGCGAAATCGTCGAGCAGGCTGACTGCCAGGCCTTGTTCACCGCACCGCAGCATCCCTACAGCCGCCTGCTGCTGGACGCCGAGCCCTCGGGCGATGTGCTGTGCAGCGAGCCCCGTGAGACGGTACTGGAAGTGGATGACCTGAGCGTGCAATTCCCCCTCGGTGGCGGGCTGTTCCGGGCCAAGACCTACCTGCGCGCGGTGGACGGCATCAGCCTCAGCGTGCAGCGCGGCAAAACCCTGGGGATTGTCGGCGAGTCCGGTTCCGGCAAGTCCACCCTGGGCCAGGCGATCCTGCGCTTGCTCGACTCCAGCGGCGGCATTCGCTTCCAGGGTGAGGCCCTGGACCCGCTCAACCATCAGCAGATGCGCCCATGGCGCAAGCAGATGCAGGTGGTGTTCCAGGACCCCTATGGCAGCCTCAGCCCGCGCATGTCGGTGCAGCAGATCATCAGCGAGGGCCTGGAAGTACACGCGCCGTGCAGCCTGGCCGAGCGTGACGCGCAAGTCATACAGGTGCTCAAGGACGTGGGCCTCGACCCTGCCAGCCGACATCGCTACCCCCATGAGTTTTCCGGTGGCCAGCGCCAACGCATCGCCATTGCCCGCGCCCTTGTACTCAAGCCAGCGCTGATGCTGCTCGACGAACCGACCTCGGCCCTCGACCGTACAGTGCAGAAACAAGTGGTGGCGCTGCTGCGCGAACTGCAGGACAAATACGGCCTGACCTACCTGTTTATCAGCCATGACCTGGCGGTGGTGCGGGCCATGGCCCATGACATGATCGTGGTCAAGGATGGCAAGGTGGTGGAGCGTGGCGCGAGCCATGATGTGTTCGAATCGCCCCAACACCCGTACACCAAAGAACTGCTGGCAGCAGCGCACATCCCTTTGTGAGGTGAGATTGTTCCCACGCTCTGCGTGGGAACACAACCCGAGACGCTCCGCGTCGTGTCTTGGCCCTACGCCGAGTGACGCAGAGCGTCACGGTAGACATTCCCACGCAGAGCGTGGGAACGATCATTAACAGGATTCTGTACCCATGAGTACCAGCCTCAAGGACTACCAACAGGTTCGCGGCCTGGCCATCCAGTCGCTGTTCGAGATCATCGAGCAGTCCAGCGAGGGCACAGTCATCGTCGACCGCGATGCGAACATCGTGTGGATGAACGAGCGTTACGCCAAGCGTTTTGGCCTCAAGAGCGCCGACCAAGCCATCGGCCAGCCTTGCGAGCAGGTGATTTCCAACAGCCTGCTGCGCCAGGTGGTGCGCAACGACCGGCCGATCCTGCTGGATATCCAGGACACTCCCAAAGGCCCGCTGGTGGTGATGCGCCTGCCGATCCACGACGAGGCCGGGGCGGTGATCGGCGCGATTGGGTTTGCGCTGTTCGATGAACTGCGCAACCTGTCGCCGCTGATCGAGCGCTACCTGAGCATGCAGCAGGAGCTGGCCTCCACGCGCTCGCTGCTGCGTTCGCGGCAAAGCAAATACAACTTCGCGCACTTTATCGGCACCAGCGCCGCCAGCCTTGAGGTCAAGCGCCGGGCGCGGCGCAGTGCGAGTGCCGATTCGCCGGTATTGCTGCTCGGGGAGACCGGCACCGGCAAGGAGCTGCTGGCCCAGGCCATTCACGGCGCATCGCCACGGGCGCACAAAGCCTTTGTGAGCGTCAACAGCGCGGCGATCCCCCATGATCTGCTTGAAGCCGAATTCTTCGGCACCGCACCCGGCGCCTTTACCGGTGCCGACCGCAAGGGTCGCCCCGGCAAGTTCCAGATTGCCCAGGGCGGCACGTTGTTTCTCGATGAAATCGGCGACATGCCGCTGCCACTGCAAAGCAAATTGCTGCGGGTGTTGCAGGAAAAGGAATTCGAACCGGTGGGCTCCAACGAGATGCTGCACAGCGATGTGCGGGTGATTGCCGCGACGTCCATGGACTTGGAAGCGGCGATCAAGCGTGGCGAGTTTCGCGCCGATCTGTATTACCGCCTCAACGTGCTGCCGATCCAGGTGCCGCCGCTGCGTGAACGGCTGGAGGATATTCCGGCGCTGAGCGAGGCGATCCTTGAGGAGTTGCGCAGCCAGCACGAACTGGACCGCGATGCCCTGGCGCTGTTGGCCCAACATGCCTGGCCGGGCAATATCCGCGAGCTGCGCAATGTGCTGGAGCGGGCGGCGTTGCTGAGTGATGACTTGGTGTTGAATGCCGAGGAGATACGCACAGCGATTGGCACTTTTACGCCGGTTGAACGCCGTGCGCTGGTGTCGATGGAAGAAGAGACATTCAGTGCGGCACGGGAACGGTTAGATCGGCAGGTGATCGCAGCCGCGCTCACGGCGTGTGAAGGGAATGTGGTAGAGGCAGCCAAGCGGTTGGGGCTTGGGCGGTCAACGTTGTATAAAAAAATGCTGGCTCTTGGAATAACCCAGTCTCATTAAAGAGACTAGATTCCCACTATGGAGACAATCCTGTGTGGGAGCTGGCTTGCCTGCGATAGCGTTGGTTCAGCTAGGGAATATGGCACTGTTACACCGCTATCGCAGGCAAGCCAGCTCCCACAAGGGATCTCCACTCGTCTCTCGATTGAGACTGCCTTCTGGAAAACCGTCGTTAAAAAGTAAATAAATCTATATATATCAACAAGTTATAAATCTGGCACACATCTCGCTATAGCTTCCTCCCACAGCCTCACCCACAACAATAACAATCCGATGGAGACACACCATGAGTGTGATCATTGCCCTGGCCGCGCTCGCGCTGCTGATGCTGGCCGCCTACCGTGGCTATAGCGTTATCCTGTTCGCCCCCATCGCCGCCCTTGGCGCGGTGCTGCTCACTGACCCGTCCGCCGTCGCACCTGCCTTTACCGGGGTGTTCATGGAAAAGATGGTCGGTTTTATCAAGCTGTATTTCCCGGTATTCCTGCTCGGTGCGGTGTTCGGCAAGCTCATTGAGCTGTCGGGGTTTTCGCGCTCGATCGTGGCCGCTGCGATCCGCTTGCTCGGCACGCGCCAGGCGATGCTGGTGATTGTGCTGGTCTGCGCCCTGCTCACCTACGGTGGCGTGTCGCTGTTCGTGGTGGTGTTTGCGGTGTACCCGTTTGCCGCCGAGATGTTCCGCCAGAGCAATATCCCCAAGCGCCTGATCCCAGCGACCATCGCCCTCGGTGCGTTCTCGTTCACCATGGACGCCCTGCCCGGCACTCCGCAGATCCAGAACATCATCCCCAGCACCTTCTTCAACACCACCGCCTGGGCGGCGCCGTGGCTGGGGCTGATCGGCACGATCTTCGTGTTTTGCGCCGGCATGCTCTACCTCGCACGCCAGCGCAACAAGGCCCAGCGTGCCGGTGAAGGCTATGGCACCGAGTTGCGCAATGAGCCGGAAACCGCCGACAACCTTGCCTTGCCCAACCCATGGGTCGCGCTGTCGCCGCTGATCCTGGTGGGGGTGATGAACCTGTTGTTCACCCACTGGATCCCGCAGTGGTACGGCAAGACCCACAGCCTCAGCCTGCCGGGCATGAGCGCGCCGGTGACCACCGAAATCGCCAAGCTCACCGCGATCTGGGCGGTGCAGGCGGCATTGCTGGTGGGAATTATCGTGGTGCTGGTGTTCGGCTTCTCGGCGATCAAGAGCAAGCTGGCCGAAGGCAGTAAAAGCGCGGTAAGCGGTGCATTGCTTGCGGCGATGAACACCGCCTCGGAATACGGCTTTGGCGCAGTAATCGCCTCGCTGCCAGGCTTTCTGGTACTGGCGGACTGGCTCAAGGGCATCCCCAACCCGCTGGTCAACGAAGCGATCACCGTGACCTTGCTGGCCGGTATCACCGGCTCCGCTTCCGGCGGCATGAGCATCGCCCTCGCCGCGATGTCCGAGAGCTTCATTGCAGCCGCCCACGCGGCCAATATCCCCCTTGAGGTGCTGCACCGGGTCGCGGCCATGGCCAGCGGCGGCATGGACACCCTGCCCCACAACGGCGCAGTGATCACCCTGCTGGCGGTCACCGGGTTGACCCACCGCGAAGCCTACAAGGACATTTTTGGCATTACGATCATCAAGACCCTTGCGGTGTTCGTGGTGATCGGTACTTTCTACGCCACCGGCATTGTGTGAGGTTTTCATGACAACTTTGAATGGCAAGACCGCCCTGGTCACCGGCTCCACCAGCGGCATCGGCTTGGGGATTGCCCTGAGCCTGGCCAAGGCCGGCGCCAACCTGATTCTCAACGGCTTTGGCGACGCCAGCGCGGTGATCGCCCAGGTGCAGGCGTTTGGCGGCAAGGTCGGGCATCACCCGGCAGACGTCAGCGACCCCACGCAGATCGCCGACATGCTCGCCTACGCCGAGCGCGAGTTCGGTGGCGTGGACATCCTGGTCAACAATGCCGGTATCCAGCATGTGGCAGCGGTAGAAGACTTCCCTGTGGAGCGCTGGGATTCGATCATCGCCATCAACCTGTCCTCGGTGTTCCACAGCACACGCCTGAGCTTGCCGGGCATGAAGGCCAAGGGCTGGGGGCGCATCGTCAATATCGCCTCGGTGCATGGGCAAGTCGGCTCAGTGGGCAAGGCGGCGTATGTGGCGGCCAAACATGGGGTGATCGGCCTCACCAAGGTGGTGGGCCTGGAAACCGCCACCAGCAATGTCACCTGCAACGCCATCTGCCCGGGCTGGGTGCTGACGCCGCTGGTGCAGAAGCAGATTGATGATCGCGTGGCCACTGGGGTCGACCCACAGCAAGCGCAGCAGGATCTGTTGGCAGAGAAACAGCCGTCGCTGGAGTTTGTGACGCCGTCGCAACTGGGGGAACTGGTGTTGTTCTTGTGCAGTGAAGCCGGCGCCCAGGTGCGCGGCGCGGCCTGGAACATCGACGGTGGCTGGCTGGCCCAGTAAACCCGTGATGACCGTTCCCACGCTCTGCGTGGGCACGCAGACCGGGGCGCTCCGCGCCCCAAAAGCGGACGCAGAGCGTCCAGTCAGGCATTCCCACGCGAAGCGTGGGAACGAGAAGAGGCAGCTTATGTCCGAGATCCTCTGGCAACCCTCCCCGGAACGCATCGCCACCACGCGCATGGATCAGTTCCGCCGCTTCATCAACCAACGGCACGGCGTGCAGCTCGACGACTACCCCGCCCTGCACCAATGGAGCATCGACCAGCGCCCGGATTTCTGGCAGGCGATTGTCGCGTTCTTCGACGTGCAGTTTCGCAGCCCATCCAGCGTCACGCTGATCGAAGACATCGAGATGCCCAGCGCCCAATGGTTTCCCGGCGCCACCCTGAACTTCGCCGAACACCTGTTGCGCCGGCGCGACGATCATCCTGCGGTGGTGGCTGTCAGCGAAGACGGCCAACGTGAACAATTGAGCTATGCGCAACTGGCGGAACAGGTTGCCGGCCTGCAAAAAAGCCTGCGGGCGGCCGGGGTCGGCATAGGTGACCGGGTGGCCGCGTGTATGCCCAATACCTGGCAAACCCTGGTTGGCATGCTCGCCACCACCAGCCTCGGTGCGATCTGGTCGTGCTCCTCGCCAGACTTCGGCACCCAAGGCGTCATCGACCGCTTCGGCCAGATCGAGCCCAAGGTGCTGATCACCTGCGCGGGCTACCGCTATGCCGGCAAGCGCATCGACCAGAGCGCCAAGCTCAATGAGATCCTAGAACGCCTGCCCTCCCTGCAACAGCTGATCATCGTGCCTTACGCCAAGCCCGAAGCGCAGGCTGGGGACTACACCACCCACGCCCACGTCGCGCTGTGGGACGACTTCTATCAAGCCGGCGGCGAACCGGAATTTGTCGCGGTGCCGTTCGATCACCCGTTGTATATCCTTTATTCCAGCGGCACCACCGGCATCCCCAAGTGCATCATCCACGGCACTGGCGGCGTATTGCTGACGCACCTCAAGGAACACGGCCTGCATGCCGACCTGAACCGCGAGGACTGCCTGTTCTATTACACCACCTGCGGCTGGATGATGTGGAACTGGCTGGTGTCGGTGCTGGCGATCGGCGCCACCGCGGTGCTGTACGACGGCTCGCCGTTCCACCCCGGCCCCGAACGTTTGATCGACCTGATCGATGCGGAAAAAATCAGCGTGTTCGGCACCAGCCCCAAATTCCTCGCCACCCTGGAAAAGTCCGGGTTGCAGCCGCGCCTGAGCCACGACCTGGGCAGCCTCAAGGGTCTGATTTCGACCGGCTCGCCGCTGTCGCCCCAGAGTTACGACTACGTGTACCGCGAGATCAAGGCTGAGCTGTGCCTGTCCTCGATGTCCGGTGGCACCGACATTGTCTCCTGCTTTGTGATCGGCAACCCGGTGCTGCCGGTACGGCGTGGTGAGATGCAGTGCAAGAGCCTGGCCATGGCCATCGAAGTGTGGGACGACCAGGGCCGGCCCCTGATCGGAGAGAAAGGCGAACTGGTGTGCACTCGGCATTTCCCTGCCATGCCCATCGGACTGTGGAACGACCCGCAGCAGCAGAAACTGCGCGCTTCGTATTTCAGTCAGTTCCCCGGTGTATGGGCCCAGGGTGACTATGCCGAGCAACGCGCCAACGGCAGCCTGTTGATCCACGGGCGTTCCGATGCGGTGCTCAACCCCGGCGGCGTGCGCATTGGCACCGCCGAGATTTATCGCCAGGTGGAAAAGGTCCCGCAGGTGCTGGAAAGCCTCGCCATCGGTCAACGCTGGCAGGACGACGTGCGCGTGGTGCTGTTTGTGCGCCTGGATGACGGAATTGAACTGGACGAGGCGCTGCAACAGCAGATCCGCCAGGTGATTCGTGCCAACACCACACCGCGCCATGTGCCGACCAAGATCCTCGCTGTCACGGATATCCCCCGCACCATCAGTGGCAAAATCGTCGAATTGGCGGTGCGCAACGTGGTGCATGGAGAGCCGGTGAAAAACACCGATGCCCTGGCCAACCCCCAGGCACTGGAGCAATTTCGCGACAGAGCTGAGCTGGCTTATTAGATGAAAGGTTTCAGCGCTGACGCAGCGTTTTGAAGAAAAACCCTCAAGGCATGCTATTTTTCCGGGGTAGCCACCCGTTGCCGCTCCTTGGGATAATGGGTGTTGTCATTTTTCAAAGCGTCATGCTCAGGGCTTTTTATGAATGGAACATCCACCGGTAGCGAAGCCGCTGCGTTGATCAAGCGGCTGGACTGGGCGCAAAGCCCACTCGGTGAGGCCAGTGAGTGGCCGCAAAGCCTGCGCACTGCCGTTGATATCGTCGTGCATTCGCCCATGCCGATGGTACTGCTGTGGGGCCCGCACCTCACGCAACTCTATAACGATGGCTTTGCACACCTGATTGGCAGCAAGCACCCCGGCGCCCTGGGCCAGCCGGCGCACCACACTTGGCCTGAGCTTGAAAGCTTCGCCGCGCCGGTGTACGACGCCGTGCTCGGCGGCCAGGTGCGTACCTTCAGCGAGCAACGCTTTGTGCTGCACCGCCAGGGCTGCGATACCGAAATCTGGCTGGATCTGACCTACAGCCCGGTGCGCGATGAAAGCTGCCGGGTAGCCGGCATTCTGGTCACGGCCATTGAAACCAATGAGCGACGCAGCAAAACCCTCGAACTGCAACAGCGCTCCGAAGCAAGCCTCAAGGCCCAGCACAACACCGAGCAACGCCTGCAACTCGCGTTGGCGGCCACCGACGCGGTGGGTACCTGGGACTGGGATATCGGTGAAGACCGCTTCATCGCCGACGCCCATTTCGCCTACCTGCATGGCGTCGACCCCAACGATTCAAGCCTGCTGCCCATCAGCGCCTACCTGCACGGCGTGCATCCCGAAGACCGGGGCACAGTGACGCGCAGCATCAAGCATTGCATCACCCATGGCACCGAGTACGCCGAGGAATACCGCCTGCAACAGGCCGATGGCCAGGTGCGCTGGGTGTTCGCCCGTGGCCGCTGCTACAAGGATCAACAGGGCCGGCCGGCGCGGTTCCTCGGCGCCGCGCTGGACCTCACCGAGCGCAAAAACACCGAGCAGGCCTTGCGCCAGAGCCAGACCGAGCTGCAACTGATCATCAACGCCATGCCGGTGTTGATCGGCTACGTTGACCACGAACAGCGCTTTCGCCTCAACAACAGCGCTTACCTCGAGTGGTATGGCAAGACGCCCCAGGAGCTGTACGGCAAGACCATCCGCGAAGTGCTCGGCGACGAGGTGTATGCCGGGCGCGCAGACAAGATCGCCGCCGCGCTCAAGGGCAAGGCGTGCAGCTTCATGACGGTGACGCCTCATCGCGATGGCCGCCCCCGCCATGCGCTGATGAAGTACCTGCCGCGGTTTAGCAGTGACGGCTCGGTGAATGGTTTCTACATCTTTGTGATCGACGAGACCGAACGCAAGCTCACCGAAGAGGCCCTGCGCCACCTCAACGAGAACCTTGAAGAACGCGTGGCCCAGCGCACCCAGGCGCTGGCCGAGGCCAACCAGCGCCTGCAGAACGAGATGTTCGAGCGCGAGCGTGCCGAAGATGCCCTGCGCCATGCGCAGAAGATGGAAGCGGTCGGCCAGCTCACCGGCGGTATCGCCCATGACTTCAACAACATGCTCACCGGCATCATCGGCAGCCTCGACCTGATGCAGCGTTACATTGCCGCCGGACGCAGCGACGATATCGGCCGTTTTGCCGATGCCGCCGTGTCCTCCGCCCATCGCGCCGCCGCCCTCACCCACCGGCTGCTGGCGTTCTCGCGACGCCAGTCGCTGGACCGTCGCCCCACCGACCCCAACCAACTGGTGGCGTCCCTGGAAGACCTGTTCCGGCGCACCAAGGGCGCGCATATCGAACTCAAGGTACAACTGGGCAAGGACATCTGGCCGGTGAACACCGACGCCAGCCAGTTGGAAAACGCCCTGCTCAACCTGGTGATCAACGCCCGCGACGCCATGCCCGACGGCGGCGAGCTGCTGATCGAAACCGCCAACAGTTACCTGGACGGCACCGACATCACCACCCTGGAACCGGTCAAGGCCGGCGACTATGTGATGCTTGGTGTGAGCGACAACGGCAGCGGCATGGCGCCGAAAATCCTCGCCAAGGCGTTCGACCCGTTCTTTACCACCAAGCCCATCGGCCAAGGCACTGGCCTTGGGTTGTCGATGATCTACGGCTTTGCCCAGCAATCCGGCGGCCACGTGACCATCCAGAGCGAACCGGGCCAGGGCACCTGCGTGCGCCTGTACCTGCCGCGTTTGTATGGCACGGCGCTGGAAAGCAGCCTGCCCGCCAGCCTGACCGAAGCGCCCGTGGCCCTGGCCGGTGAAGCGGTGGTGGTGGTCGAGGACGACCCGGCGGTGCGCATGCTGGTGGTCAATGTGCTCGACGAACTGGGCTACACCGCGCACCAGGCGGCGGATGCCCGTGCGGCGCTGCCGTTGCTGGAGTCGGATTTGCGTGTGGACTTGCTGGTGACCGACGTTGGCTTGCCCGGCATGAACGGCCGACAACTGGCGGAAATCGCCCGTCAGCATCGTCCCGGCCTGCGCGTGCTGTTCATGACCGGTTATGCCGAGAAAGCCGCCGAGCGCCAGGGGTTCCTGGAGGACGGCATGGACATGGTCGCCAAGCCTTTTTCCATTGACCTGTTGGCCAACAAAATCCGTAGCATGATCGGCGTCGAGGCCTGAGTTCAGGCATAATCGCGCGCCGTCGCACAGCTGGTAGAGCCCCATGAAAGCCCAAGCCCGTCATATCCTGGTGAAAACCAGCGAAGAAGCCGAACAACTCAAGCAGCGCATTGCCAAGGGCGAAGCCTTTGATGTGCTGGCCAAGAAGTACTCCACCTGCCCGTCGGGCAAACGCGGTGGTGACCTGGGCGAAGTGCGGCCCGGGCAGATGGTGGGGGCGATTGATGCGGTGATCTTCAAGAAACCGGTGAAGGTGGTGCATGGGCCGATCAAGAGCAAGTTTGGCTATCACCTGGTGCAGGTGTTTTACCGCGATTGAGTGGATGGCTTCAGTCCGATCGTTCCCACGCTCTGCGTGGGAATGCCTCACTGGACGCTCTGCGTCCGCTTCTGGGACGCGGAGCGTCCCGGGCTGCGCTCCCACGCAGAGCGTGGGAACGATCAGTGATCATCTCGGTATCAGCGCCCCGGGCACCTGAATCACCCGGCTTGCCAACCGATGCCCCGCCAGTGCGGCGTCTTGGGGCGAGCCACCCTTGAGCCGACAGGCCAAATACGCCGCACTGAACGAATCCCCCGCCGCCGTGGTGTCCACCACCTTCTCCACTTTCAACGACGGCACCGCAAAGCGCTCGCCCGCGCAACGAATCAGGCACGCATCCGCTCCCCGCTTGAGCACCACTTCTGCAATCGACGGGTACGCCGCGAACACCTGCTCGCTATCCTCATAACCAAACAACGCGCGTTCGTCATCCTCGGTGAGCAAGGCAATGTCCACCTCGGCCACCACCCTGCGATACGCTTCACGAGCCGTTTGCACATCGGCCCACAACCGGGGCCGGTAATTGTTATCGAACACCACCCTGGCGCCGCGCAGGCGGGCTTCGATCAGCGCCTGCAGTAAACGCTCACGCCCGATGTCTCCCAGCACGGCCAAGGTAATGCCGCTGAAATACACCACATCATAGCCCGGCAGGGCCGCCAGAACCGGCTCGGCGGCAGGCGTGGTGAAGCAGTCGCGCACGGCCGCCTCGTTGCGCCAGTAGAGGAATTTACGTTCGCCCTGGGCGTCGGTCTGGATGCAATACAAGCCCGGCAGGCGCCCAGGCAGACGCTGGACCCTGTCCAGGCCAAGGCCTTCGGCGTGCCAATGATCACACATGGCATCGCTGAAGCTGTCATCGCCCAGGGCGGTGACGTAGTCAACGCTGCCGGCATCGCCCAGCTCGCGGCGCAGGTACACCGCGGTGTTCAAGGTGTCACCGCCGAAGCTCTGGTGCAGGCTGCCGTCGGCGCGGTGTTGCAGTTCGATCATGCATTCGCCGATGAGGGCGGTGCGGGGGTGGGTGTTCATGGCAAAGTTCTCAGGTGTGCTGGAGGGCCCCATCGCGGGCAAGCCCGACTCCCACATTCGACTGCATTCCTTCAGTTAAAACGCGGTCACTGTGGGAGCTGGCTTGTCGGGTCGCCGCATCGCTGCGATAGCCGCGACTCGGTCTAGAAGCAGGTATGCAGAGACTCGACCACCTGCAACTGCTCGTCCACCAGGCACCCCACCTGCCATTTATCAAAGGTCAGGCAAGGGTGGGACGTACCAAAGGAAATGATGTCGCCAATACGCAATTCAACCTCCGGCGCCACAGTCATGAACGCATGCTGGTCCATTACCGCCGTGACCTTGCACCCGCTCACATCATCACCTTGCGCCGGCACGATCCCGGCCCTGTAGCGCTTGAGCGGCACTGGCAAACCGGCGTCGTAGGCCACGTCGCGCTTGCCCAGGGCAACCACCGCAAAACCAGGCTCCGGCAGCGACTGCACATGCGCCCAGACTTCCATTGCCGGGCGCAGGCCCTCGTTGAGGTCGCTGCGGCGTTCGAGTACGCAGCACTGCGCCTCTTTATAGATGCCATGGTCGTGGGCCACGTAACTGCCAGGGCGCAACACGCTGAGGAAACGGCCGGCGGCGTTTTGCGTTTCGAACGACTCGGCGATCAGGTCGTACCAGGCCGAGCCCGATGCGGTGATGATCGGCTTGGGCAGGTCGAACAGGCCGCTGTCTTGCAGTTCCACCGCCAGGCTCACCAGGCTGGCGGCGAAGGCGCGGATACCGCTGATGGCGTGCTCGCCGTGGATCACGCCTTCGTAACCCTCGATACCGGTGAGGGCCAATGCCGGCTGGGCCTGGATCGCCTTGGCCAGGTCGCGCACTTGCTGCTCGCTGCGGCAGCCGCACCGGCCACCGACCACGCCGTACTCGATCATCACGTTGAGGCGCTGGCCACGGGCGGCGAAGAACAGGCCCAGGTCGGCGACGTTGTCCGGGTGATCGACCATACAATGGAAGTCAAAATCCTTGTCGGCCAGCAGGTCCGCGATCAAGGCCATGTTCGCCGCGCCCACCAGTTGGTTGGCCATCAGCACGCGACGCACGCCGCTGGCGTAGGCGGCGCGGGTCTGCACGGCGGTAGCCAGGGTGATGCCCCAGGCACCGGCGGCGATCTGGCGCTGGAACAGCGCGGGCATCATGCTGGTCTTGCCGTGGGGCGCCAGCTCGGCGCCGCTGCTGCGGACAAAGTCCTGCATCCAGCGGATGTTATGTTCCAGGGCGTCACGGTGCAGCACCAGGGCAGGCAGGCTGACATCGCGAACCAAATGGGCACCGACGGCGGCGGCCCCTTTTTCAACGGCATTGAGGGCAGACATGGAAAACTCCTATTCGTTGGTGCGCCGGGCCAGGCTGTTGGCACTGTCGATCAGTACCCGGCGATAGTCATGGTAGTTTTTGCTCGCATCAGCCCGGGGGGCGACGATGCACAGGGTCGCGATGCTGATGCCCTGGGCATCGCGCACCGGGGCGGCAAAGCAGTGGGTGAAGGTGTCGGCCACACTGTCGAAGGAGAAGAAACCATCCAGGCTGGCCTGGCGGATCTGCGCCAGAAAGGTGTCCAGCGGCAGGCGCAGGCCATCCGGCAGGATGAAATCGTCGGGATCGATCAGGTCGACGATCTGCTGATCGCTCAAATGCCCCAGCAACAAGCGTCCCGAGGCAGTCCACGGAATGGGCGCGTTTTCCCCGATGTCCGAAGAAATACGGAAATGCCGCTGGCCCTCGCGCATCAGCGCCACCGTGTATTTGCGCCCGTTGAGCAGGCACATCTGCGCGGTTTCGTGGGTCTGGCTGACGATCTCCTGCAAGGCGTGGTCGGCCTCGCGGGTCAGGTCGAAGTGACGCAAGTGTGCCTGGCCGAGGAAATACAGCTGGCGCCCCAGATACACGTGGCCGTCCTTGCCCACGGTCTCCAGGATGCGCCGCTCCAGCAACGACGCCACCAGTTCGTAGACCGTGGATTTGGGGCTGCCAATGCCGCTGGCAATATCATTCGGGCGCAGGGGTTGGCCGATTTCCTTGAGAAAATCGAGGATATCGAACGCACGGTCCAGGCCTTTGGCGCGGCGTTTGATGGTGTCTTCGGTCATGGCAGTACTCGGTCCCGTTCCAGATGATCGTTCCCACGCTCTGCGTGGGAATGCATGCGGTGACGCTTTGCGTCACATGCGCGGACGCAGAGCGTCCAAGGCGGTATTACCACGCAGAGCGTGGGAATGATCAGTTAGGCCTTTTTCTTGTAGGCCACGCAATCGATCTCGACCTTGCAATCGACCATCATATTGGCCTGAACACAGGCGCGCGCCGGTGCGTGCTCCGGGGTGAAGTATTCGCCGAATACCTTGTTGAAACTCCAGAAGTCCCGTGGGTCTTCCAACCATACGCCCACCCGCACCACATCCTTGAGTTCGTAGCCGGCTTCTTCGAGGATAGCCACCACGTTGCGCATCGTCTGGCGGGTTTGCTCGATGATGCCGCCATTGATGATTTCACCGTCCACCGCAGGCACCTGGCCCGACACGTACAGCCAGCCATCGGCTTCCACCGCGCGGGCGAACGGACGTGGCTGGCCGCCACCTGCGGTGCTGCCGGTGCCGTAACGAGTAATGCTCATAAAGTTGCTCCTTGTTAAAAACGAATGTTCTTGAGAAATTCTGCCAGGCGCGGCGACTGCGGCCGTTCGAAGATGTCCTTCGCACTGCCCTGCTCTTCAATGCGGCCCTGGTTCATGAAGACGATCTGGTCCGAGACCTCATAGGCAAAGCGCATCTCGTGGGTGACCAACAACATGGTCATGCCCTCCTCCGCCAACCCCTTGATCACGCTGAGCACTTCGCCCACCAACTCCGGGTCGAGGGCCGAGGTGACTTCGTCGAACAGCATCAGGCTGGGGTTCATGGCAATGGCCCGGGCAATGGCCACGCGCTGTTGCTGGCCGCCGGACAATTGGCCGGGAAAGTGGTTGCGGCGCTCCAGCAGGCCGACGCGGTCCAGCCATTTTTCGGCCAGCGCTACCGCTTCATCCTTGCCCATTTTATTGACCTTGAGCAAGCCGAGGGTGACGTTCTGCAGCGCGGTCAGGTGCGGGAACAGGTTGAATTGCTGGAACGCCATGCCGGTCATTGCGCGGTGCTGGGCGATCACTCGCTCCGGGTGGCGTACACGCTTGCCGCCGACATCGCTGTAGCCGATGGACTCGCCATCCAGGGTGATCTGCCCGCCCTGGAACTCTTCCAGCAGGTTCACGCAGCGCAGCAAGGTGGTCTTGCCCGAGCCGCTGGAGCCGATCAACGTCACCACATTGCCGCGCTGCATGGACAGGTCGACGCCCTTGAGCACTTCCACCTGGCCGTATTGTTTACGCAGGCCACGAATGTCCAGCAGCGCTGGGTTGGTTTGAGCTTGGTTCATGGCAAGGCCACCCGCTTTTCAATGTAGCGCCCGAATAATTCGATGGCGTAGTTGATGACAAAGAACAGAAAACCGGCGAACAGGTAGAACTCCAGGGTCATGAAGGTGCGCGCGATCACCTGCTGGGTACTGAGCAGCAATTCGGCCACACCGATCACCGACAGCAAGGTGGAAGCCTTGACGATTTCCGTAGAGGAGTTCACCCAGGTCGGCAAGATCTGCCGCAGCGCCTGGGGCAGCAGCACATAGCCCAGGGACTGATAGAACGTCAGGCCAATCGCCTTGCCCGCTTCCAATTGCCCACGGGGAATGGCCTGCAGCGCGCCGCGCACGATTTCCGATACATGGGAGCCACAGAACAAGGTGAGCCCGACAGCACCGGCCTGGAACGCACTGATTTGCCAGCCAAGGGCCGGCAGCATGTAGAAACATGCCAACACCAGCACAAACACCGGCGTGCCACGGATCAAATCGACATACAGACGGAACGGCGCACGCATCCAGAACTTGCCGTAGGTCAGGATCAACCCGGCGACGATGCCGATCAGGGTGCCAAAGACAATCGCCAGCGCCGAGACCGCCACGCTGGCCTGAAAGCCGGCCCAGAGGGTCTCGCGGGCGATCCACAATTCATGCAGCCAACTGGGGGATTCGTACATGAGGCCCTTCCTTAACGACGGATAGCCAAACGCTGTTCCAGGTAACGGAGCAGCATGGCAATCAGGTAACAGGCAGCCACGTAGAGCGCGGTCGTGACCAGCCAGGTTTCAATCACCCGGTAGCTTTCGACGTTGATCTTGCGGGCGTAATAGGTCAGCTCCGGCACCGCGATCGCGGCGGCCAGGGAGGTGTCCTTGAACAGCGAGATGAAGTTGTTCGAGAGTGCCGGCAACACGTTGCGCAGCATCACCGGCACGGTGATGTAAGCGCGAATCCGCCACTCCCCCAGGCCGATGGCCAGGCCGGCTTCCCGCAAGCCCTTGGGAATATTCACCAGGCCTGCGCGGAATACCTCGGTGAGATAGGCACCGGCATACAGCGACAGGGTGATGATGAACGAGGGAATCTTATCCAGCCGAATGCCCAGGGAGGGCAAGGCGAAGTAGATCAACAGGATCAACACCAGGATCGGGGTGTTGCGCACCACGGTGACATACACCGAGGCAATAATACGCAACGCGCGGTACCTGGAAAGCATGGCAAACGCCATCAACAGGCCGATCACGCAGCCGATGGCGATCGACAGCAACGCCAACTGCAGCCCCAGGCCGAGCCCCGCCAGCAAGGTGTCGAAATCACGCCAGACGGCGGCAAAGTTCAACTGATAGTTCATGGTCAGCAGCACCTGAAGGGGGCGTGTTCAGGCACGCCCCTGTTGTTGCGGGTCACTTGAATTCCACGGGAAAACCAATCGCCGGTTCTGGCAGTTCCACGCCGAACCACTGCTTGAACGAGGCTTTGTAGGTGGGGAATTCCACACCGGTCATGGCTTCGTGCAGCGCGGTGTTGACGAAATTCAGCCAGTCCTGGTCGCCGCGCTTGACCGCGCAGGCATAGGTTTGCGGGCTCCAGGCGTAGGTGGGGCTGCGGTAGCGGCCAGGGTTCTGCACCATCAGGTATTTGACCGAGGACTGGTCGGTGGCAGCAGCATCGGCGCGGCCTGAGTTCACGGCCTGGTACATCAGGTCAACGCTGTCGTACTGATCGACCTTGGCCTTGGGCAGTGCCTGGTGCACCAACTCTTCGGCATACACGTTCTGCAGCACAGCCACGGTGACGTCGTCGCCCGCCGCCTGCAGGTCTTCGATTTCCTTGTATTTGCTGTTATTGGGCAACAGCAGGCCGACGCCTTCCCGGTAGTACGGCAGGGTAAAGGCCACCTGCTGCGCACGGCTGGCGGTAACGGTGATGAACTGGCAGCTCATGTCGACCTTGTCGGTGAGCAGGTTGGGAATACGTGCATCGGACGATTGCACCACAAACTCCACCTTGCTCGGGTCATTGAACAAGCCTTTGGCCACGATGCGGCCGATGTCGATATCAAACCCCTGCAACTTGCCATCCGCTCCCTGGAAGTGCCACGGCGCATTGGTACTGCCTGTACCTACGATCAAGTGCCCACGCTTGAGCACATCATCGAGCTTGCTGTCCGCCGCCTGCACCACGCTGGCGAGGGAAGCCGATGCAGCGACGAGAAAAACACACGCTTTGAATACGGAAGGTCGGTGATGCATGACAAGCACTCCAGGGAGGGTGTATTCCGCTATACCGGAACTTGGTATGTAACAACGGAATAGACAGCAGAAAGTGTGCCATAGGTGCTCATGGAAAGACATGCGCCCCGCAAATGCCTTGTGGATCAGTCAGATAGCGGCCTGACGGGAATACGGCGCCTGCCTGTGAGTAAAAACGCTTTGCTACGCAAGACCTCAAACCCTGTTACTGCGCACCAATACCGAACGCCTGGGCTAACCTCTAAGAGCGTGCTTGCTCGCCCTTACATGGAACCTGACTGATGAAACTGCGATATATCTTGCCCGTGCTTTTGCTCGGGGTGGCTGGCAACGCCCTGGCCAGTAGCGACCGCCGTGAATGCAAGGAAGAACTGCAGAAACTCAAGGAAGCCTTCAGCACCGACTACACCGCCCAGAATCACCATGGCTATCGCCGGGCCAAGGCCTCCCGCGACAATGAGGAATACGAGAAGTGCGCGAGCCAGGCCCGCAAGGCCAGGGAGCGCATAGAGCGCGAGGCAGACCTGTGAAGGTTGACAGTAGACGGTGATAAGCCACGGGCTTAGCGTTGGCAAACACCCACGCGGCTTGAAGGGAGATCACCATGGGAATGGCCACCCGCATCATTTCCAGCGCCAAAGCGTTCGAACGCGTACTGAATACACCGCGCCCGGTGTTCCTCCTGTTTGTATCAGAGCACTGCCCCGCTTGCGCGCAGGCAGGCTCCTTGTTCGAACAGCACGCCTGGCAGCATCCCTGGGTCGTGAGCCTGGTACTCGATTGCGCCCATACGCCGAGGCACCCTGACGTGTCAGGCACCCCGACGCTGCTGATCTATCGCAAGGGCGCCCTGGTGGAACAACACAAAGGTTTGGGCCCCCTTGAAGAACAAGAGCAGTACGTGAAGGACATCTTCAGCCGTTATGACCTGAGCAAGGGTGCAAGTGCACTTGCGTCACTCGACGCTCCTCCACTTCAGCCACGGTCAAACGCCAGCCTTCATGTTCCAGGCTATCGCCCACCACCGGCAGGCGGTCAAGCAGGCTCATCACCAAACCTGCCAGGGTTTGATAATCCTCGGTCGTCACCGCCTTGAAGCCCGTGCGTTGACGCACCAGGTTGAGGTTCAAGGCGCCATTGGCACGGAAGCCATCGCCTTGCTCGACAATATCGGGCCCTTCGATTTCGCTAGCATCGGGCAATTCACCGGCGATGGATTCCAGAATATCCGTCATGCTCAATACGCCCATGAAGTCGCCGAATTCGTTGATCACGAAAGCGATGTGAGTGGACTCCTGGCGCATTTGCTCCAGGGCATTGAGGATCGAAAAACTGTCCAGCAGGTTGATCGCCCGACGCGCCAGGTGTTCCAGGTTCGGCTCGTTGCCCGCCAGGTACTCCTTGAGTAACTCCTTCTTGTGCACAAAACCCAGGGGCTCATCCACCGCACCGTTACGGATCAACGGCAGACGCGAGTAGGACGAGTGCATCAGTTTCAGACGGATCGTCTCGGGGTCATCCGCCAGGTCGATGCAATCAACCTTGGCCCTTGGCGTCATCAGGGTGCGAATCGGCCGCTCGGCCAGTTGCAGCACGCCGCTGATCATCACCCGTTCGCGTCGGTCAAACAGCGGACCCTGCGCAGCATCCGGCTCGCCCAGCAGATCAGCCACGTCTTCACCCACCTCTTCCACCGCCAGGCTGCGGCCGCCCAACAAGCGCATCACCGCATGGGCGGTACGCTCACGCACCGGCAACACGCCCTGCGCCGACTTCTTGCGACGGGCTCGGGCGATCTGGTTGAACACCTCGATCAGAATCGAGAAGCCAATAGCCGCGTACAGGTAGCCCTTGGGAATATGGAAGCCCAAGCCTTCGGCGGTCAGGGCGAAGCCGATCATCATCAAGAAGCCCAGGCACAGCATGATCACGGTCGGATGCGCATTGACGAAACGGGTCAGCGGCTTGCTCGCCACGATCATCAGGCCGATGGACACGATCACGGCGATCATCATCACCGCCAGCTCGTCGACCATGCCCACGGCGGTAATCACCGCGTCGAGGGAGAACACCGCATCCAGCACCACGATCTGCGCGACAATAGGCCAGAACATTGCGTAAGCCACACTGCCCTTGTGCTGCGCCACATGGCCTTCAAGGCGCTCATGCAATTCCATGGTGGCCTTGAACAACAGGAACACACCACCAAACAGCATGATCAGGTCACGGCCGGAGAAGCTCTTGTCGAACACCTCGAACAGCGGCTGGGTCAGGGTCACCAACCAGGAAATACTCGCCAACAGGCCCAGGCGCATCAATAGCGCCAAGGACAAGCCGATCAACCGTGCACGGTCACGCTGCTCCGGCGGCAACTTGTCCGCCAGGATCGCGATAAACACCAGGTTGTCGATACCCAGCACCAGTTCCAGCACAATCAAGGTCGCAAGGCCGAGCCAGGCCGTAGGATCCGCTAACCATTCCATTTATAAATTCTCTGTCTTTAAAGTGTTCAGAACGCCGGGCACGGCAAAGTGCGGTCATGCGACCGGGACAAGGTTAGTTGACGGAATACGGGGTGCTTCAGCGGGAACAGCGACAGCGGTTGTCTTGGGGAAAGACGACTGGGAGGCTCCGAGAGGGTGTTCATGCAAGTCCTGAAATGACAAAAGGACTTGAATCCTACATTCGAAATACAAATTTCCCACAACGCAAAACTATTACAAAACCTGTAAACCCCATCAGAAGCACAGCAACTCTTGTGGGAGCTGGCCTGCGATGCCGGCACCTCGATGCATGATCGTTCCCACGCTCTGCGTGGGAATGCCGCCTGTGACGCTCCGCGTCCCACCCGCGCAAGGATGACGCGGAGCGTCACAGGATGCGTTCCCACGCTGGAGCGTGGGAACGATCTGTATCAGGTTTTACGAGTGGCATCGTCCAGCGCCAGGATGGTGTGGGCATTGGTGACGGTGGTCGCCAGCGTATTGATCACCCCCGAACGCAACGCCCCCAAGGTCGCCGCCGCCTTGGTGTTCTCGCTGGCAATCGCCACCACATCCGGGATGCGAAACAGCTCCTGCACCGTCAACCCGATCACGCGCCCCTGGATGGCGTTGACCGCCGGCTGGCCGTGAATGTCGATAAAGTCATAGCCCATCATGTCGCCCACGGTGCCAGACAACCGCGCCTGGGCGATTTCCTGGGGCGAGAACCAGCCCATGCGCACCATGTTGCTGTTCTCGCTCATGTCGCCGATGCCGATCAGGGCGATATCGGCACGGCGGGCGCGGTCAAGGGTCGAACGCACCGTGTCGTTGTTGATCAGCACCCCGCGCAGTTCCGGGTTGGCCACCAGCGCCGGGGCGTACAGGCTTTCACTTTCGCCACCAAAGCGCAGGGCCAGGCGTCGGCAGATGTGGTCAGGGTTCATGTATTCGCCGGCCTTGAGCGAACCGCCGATGGCACACACGAAAGTGCAGTTGCGGGTCACCGGCAGAAACACGTTATCGGCCACCGCGCCGACGTTACGCCCCATGCCCACGGCAACGATCATCCCATCACTCAGGGTCTTGTTGAGGTAGTTGGCGACCAGGCTGGCGACCGCCGAGCGCTGGGTGTCGGGGTCGCTGTGGTCGACTGCGATCAAGGCGCGGTCGAGCTTGAAGCGCTCCACCAGCGCCCGCTCCAGCTCGTTGTTCATCGCCGGGTGCTGCAACACGCGCACCTCGACGATCCCTTCATCCCGAGCACGCTTGAGCAGGCGGCTGACTTTGGCCCGCGACAGGTCAAAGCGCTTGGCAATGGCCTCCTGAGTGACGTTCTCAAGGTAATAGAGCATCGCCACTTCGGTCATCTGATCGATATCACTGGCCATGCGCTGGGTACTGTCACTCATGGGGACGGGCTTCCGTTTCGGCGTCAAAGGCGCATTCTCCCGACTCTTGCCCCGCGCCGTCCACTACTGATGCCCATCGCGCTCGATCGCATTGATGCGTTCGACCTTGGCCCCGGACCGCGCCGCTTCGAACTCCGAGGCCAAAAACGCACTGACGATGCTTTTGGCCAACTCCGCACCGATGACCCGCGCACCGATGGAGAGGATTTGCGCATCGTTACTCTTGCGCGCCCGCTCCGCCGAGTAGGTGTCATGGGCCTGGGCCGCACGGATACCCAGCACCTTGTTGGCCGAGATGGCCATGCCTATGCCGGTGCCGCATACCAGCACGCCGAGGCGCTGTTGCCCGGCATTGATGGCGGTGGCCACGGCCAGGGCGATGTCCGGGTACAGCACCGGCACCGTTGAATGCGTACCGAAGTCGGTCACCGGGTATCCCAACGCCTCGATATGGCGCTTCAACAACTCTTTGAGCTCAAAACCCGCTTCATCACATCCGATAGCCACCGGGAAAGGTGTGTTCATGGCGCCAAACTCCACTGATCAAATGATCACTTAGTGAAATATCTCTCACCCATTTCGCAAGCATTCACCCCTTACTGTCAAGCGAGATTTAACTGACCTGCCAGTCAAAGCCCTATACCAAGGCAATAACCGCGTCAAAGATGAGAATCACACCTTTTAAGTGAAAGAGATTGACTGATCAGAATTTCATTTGATACACATATGATCACAGCGAAACATGACTGTGCGACCTAATAAGAATTCACAGCACGAGGACACGCCGATGGCCACGCCATTACTGCTCCAGGCTGAACACGTCGCCAAGGCTTACGCCGGGGTACCAGCCCTGCGCGACGGGCGCCTTTCTCTGCGCGCCGGCAGCGTCCACGCCCTGTGCGGCGGCAACGGTGCCGGCAAGTCAACCTTCCTGAGCATCCTGATGGGCATCACCCAGCGTGACGCCGGCAGCATTCTGCTCAACGGCGCACCGGTGCAGTTCAATCGCCCGAGTGAAGCCTTGGCGGCGGGGATCGCAATGATCACCCAGGAGCTCGAACCCATCCCCTACATGACCGTCGCCGAAAACATCTGGCTGGGCCGCGAACCGCGCCGCGCCGGTTGCATCGTCGACAGCAAGGCCCTCAACCGCCGTACCCGTGAACTGCTCGAAAGCCTGGAGTTCGACGTCGACGCCACCAGCCCCATGCACCGCTTGAGCGTGGCGCAGATGCAATTGGTGGAAATCGCCAAGGCGTTCAGCCATGACTGCCAGGTGATGATCATGGACGAGCCCACCTCGGCCATCGGCGAGCGCGAGGCCGAAACCCTGTTCAAGGCGATTCGCCGCCTTACCGCGCGCGGCGCCGGCATCGTGTACGTGTCCCATCGACTGAGCGAACTGGCGCAGATCGCCGATGACTACAGCATCTTCCGTGATGGCGCCTTTGTCGAAAGCGGGCGCATGGCCGATATCGACCGCGACCACCTGGTGCGCGGCATTGTCGGCCAGGAACTGACGCGCATCGACCACAAGGCGGGCCGCGAATGTGCGGCCAGCACCTGCCTGCAAGTCGACAACCTGAGCCGCAACGGTGAGTTCCACGACATCAGCCTGCAACTGCGCCGTGGCGAGATCCTCGGCATTTATGGGTTGATGGGCTCCGGGCGCAGTGAATTCCTCAATTGCATCTACGGCCTGACCGTGGCGGATTCCGGCAGCGTTACCTTGCGAGGCAAGCCCATGCCCATCGGGCAGCCCAAGGCGACCATCGACGCCGGCATGTCGCTGGTTACCGAAGACCGCAAGGACAGCGGCCTGGTGCTGACCGGCAGCATCCTGTCGAACATTGCACTGTCGGCCTATAAGCGCTTGTCGAGTTGGTCGCTGATCAACGCACGTAAAGAAGCGCAACTGGCCGAGGAGATGGTCAAGCGCTTGCAGATCAAGACCAGCTCCCTGGAGCTGCCGGTGGCATCAATGAGCGGCGGCAACCAGCAAAAGGTGGTGCTCGCCAAATGCCTGTCCACCGAGCCGGTATGCCTGCTCTGCGATGAACCCACCCGCGGCATCGACGAAGGCGCCAAACAGGAGATCTACCACCTGCTCGACCAGTTCGTGCGCGCCGGTGGCGCAGCCATTGTGGTGTCGTCGGAAGCACCGGAACTGCTGCACTTGAGCGACCGCATCGCCGTCTTCAAAGGCGGCCGGCTGGTCACTATCAGCACCGACACCGCCCTTTCCCAGGAAGCCTTGTTGAGTCTTGCCTCATGAATGCCAAAACCATCGTTGCTCCCGTTACTGCCGCGCCGCGCAACCGCCTGCGCCTGTCCCTCGACCGCTTCGGCCTGCCGCTGGTGTTTATCCTGCTGTGCGTGGTGATGGCGTTTTCCAGCGAATACTTCATGACCTGGCGCAACTGGATGGACATCCTGCGCCAGACCTCCATCAACGGCATTCTCGCCGTGGGCATGACCTATGTGATCCTGACCAAGGGCATCGACCTGTCGGTGGGGTCGATCCTGGCGTTCGCCGGGTTGTGCAGCGCCATGGTCGCCACCCAGGGTTATGGCCTGTTGGCGGCGGTCAGCGCGGGGATGTTTGCCGGCGCGATGCTCGGGGTGGTCAATGGTTTCATGATCGCCAACCTGTCGATCCCGCCGTTCGTGGCCACCCTCGGCATGCTCAGCATCGCCCGGGGCATGACCTTTATTCTCAACGACGGCAGCCCGATCACCGACCTGCCCGACGCCTACCTGGCCCTGGGCATCGGCAAGGTCGGCCCGGTGGGCGTGCCGATCATCATCTTCGCCGTGGTCGCGCTTATTTTCTGGATGGTGCTGCGCTACACCACCTACGGCCGTTATGTGTACGCGGTGGGCGGCAATGAAAAAAGCGCGCGCACATCGGGCATTGGCGTGCGCAAGGTGATGTTCTCGGTGTACGTGGTCTCGGGCCTGCTCGCCGGGTTGGCCGGCGTGGTGCTGTCGGCACGCACCACCTCTGCCCTGCCCCAGGCCGGGGTTTCCTATGAGTTGGACGCGATTGCCGCGGTGGTGATCGGTGGCACCAGTTTGTCCGGCGGTACCGGCAGCATTGTCGGCACCTTGTTCGGGGCACTGTTGATCGGCGTGATCAACAACGGCCTGAACCTGCTCGGCGTGTCCTCCTATTACCAGCAGGTCGCCAAGGGCCTGATCATCGTGTTTGCAGTACTGATCGACGTGTGGCGCAAGAAGAAACGCTGAAGAACGACCCATAACAATAACTGGAGTTCTACTTATGAAACTGGGTACCACCCTGGCCGCTGCGGCGGCCCTCTCCCTGCTCGCCAGCAGTATCGCCCTGGCCGCCGACGGCAAGACCTACAAGATCGGCGCAGCCGTCTATGGCCTCAAGGGTCAGTTCATGCAGAACTGGGTCCGCGAGCTCAAGGAACATCCGGCCGTCAAGGATGGCACCGTGCAGTTGACCGTGTTCGACGGCAACTACGACGCCCTGACCCAGAACAACCAGATCGAAAACATGGTGACCCAACGCTACGACGCGATTCTGTTCGTACCGATTGATACCAAGGCCGGCGTCGGTACCGTCAAGGCCGCCATGAGCAACGACGTGGTGGTCATCGCCTCCAATACGAAAGTAGCCGATGCCAGCGTGCCGTATGTGGGTAACGACGACGTGGAAGGCGGCCGCCTGCAGGCCCAGGCCATGGTCGACAAGCTCAATGGCAAAGGCAACGTGGTGATCATCCAGGGCCCGATTGGCCAGTCGGCGCAGATCGACCGGGAAAAAGGCGAGCTGGAAGTGCTGGGCAAACACCCGGACATCAAGATCATCGAAAAGAAAACCGCCAACTGGGACCGCGCCCAGGCCATGACGCTCACCGAAGACTGGCTCAACGCCCACCCCAAGGGCATCAATGGCGTGATCGCCCAGAATGACGACATGGCCCTGGGCGCCGTGCAGGCGCTGAAGTCCCATGGCCTCACCTCCAAGGATGTGCCTGTGACCTCTATCGACGGCATGCCGGATGCGATCCAGGCGGCGAAAAAGGACGAAGTCACCACCTTCCTCCAGGATGCCCAGGCCCAGTCCCAAGGCGCGCTGGACGTAGCGTTGCGCGCCCTGGCCGGCAAGGACTACAAGCCACAATCGGTGATCTGGGAGCGCTATGCCAAAGACGTGAAATGGGGTGACGGCACGGCCAAGAATTACATTCTGCCGTGGGTGCCGGTGACCAATGCCAATGCGGACGCGCTGTACAAGCAAGTCAGCGGCGGTAAGTAGTTTGATCGTTCCCACGCTCCGCGTGGGAACGCATCCCGTGACGCTCCGCGTCACTTAACATCGGAACGCAGAGCGTTCCACGCGGCATTCCCACGCAGAGCGTGGGAACGAGGAGTCATTCATGTCTGGTTTCTGGAACCAAGCCTTCGACCTCAGCGGCCGTTGCGCGGTGATCACCGGTGGCGCCGCCGGCATCGGCCTGGCCTGCGCTACCTTGCTGGCGGAACGCGGCGCAAGGGTGGCGCTGCTGGACCGCGATCCGGCCGTGGTCGAGGTGGCCGCCAGCCTGGGTGCCGGGCACCTTGGCATTGCCGTCGACCTCGGGAGGATCGACCAGATACAACCGACCGTCGACAAGGTGTTCGCGCATTTCCAGCGCCTGGATTACCTGATCAACAGCGCAGGCGTGGTGCTGCTGGACAAGGCCATCGACGTCAGCGAAAGCGCCTGGGACACCACCTTGGACATCAACCTCAAGGCCAGTTTTTTCATGGCTCAGGCCTGCGCCAGGCACATGATCGCCCAGGGCAGCGGGCGCATCGTCAACCTGGCGTCCCAGGCTGCCGTGATTGGCCTGGACCGTCACGTCGCCTACTGCGCCAGCAAAGCCGCCATCGTCGGCATGACCAAAGTATTGGCCATGGAGTGGGCGCCGCAGATCAACGTCAACGCCATCTCCCCGACCATCGTCGAAACCGCCCTGGGCAAAAAAGCCTGGGCGGGCGAGGTGGGTGAGCGGGCCAAATTGCAGATTCCGGCAGGTCGCTTTGCCCAGCCGGAAGAAATCGCCGGGCTGGCGTTGTACCTGCTCAGTGATGCCGCGCAGATGATCACCGGTGCCAACATGGTGATCGACGGCGGCTACAGCATTCAGTAATTCATCGTTATGTCGTGAGGTTTTGTCATGTCCACCGTCACCGAACGCACACCTGAACAACTCGCCCCGAGCATCCCGAAAACCATGCAGGCTGTGGTCTGCCACGGTCCCGAAGATTACCGCCTGGAAACCGTCGACGTGCCCACACCCGGCCCCGACGAGATCCTGACCAAAGTCGAGCTGTGCGGCATTTGCATGGGCGATATCAAGACCTATCGCGGCGCGCCGTCGTTCTGGGGCGATACCGAACAACCGCGCTACGTGAAGCCACCGATGATCCCCGGGCATGAGTTCGTGTGCCGCGTGGTCGCCCTTGGCCCAGGCGCCGAGAAGCGCGGCGTGGCCGTGGGCGACCGGGTGATCTCCGAGCAGATCGTGCCGTGCTGGGGCTGCCGCTTTTGCAACCACGGCCAGTACTGGATGTGCCAGAAGCACGACCTGTATGGCTTCCAGAACAATGTGCAGGGCGCCATGGCCCAATACATGATCTTCACCAAGGAAGGCATCATCCACAAAGTACCGGAATCCATCGCCCCCGATGAAGCGATCCTGATCGAACCCCTGGCCTGCTCGCTACACGCGGCGGAACGCGCCAACGTCGACCATGACGACATCGTGGTGGTCGCCGGCGCCGGCACCCTGGGCCTGGGCATCATCGGCGCGGTGCGGTTGCGCAACCCGAAAAAACTCATCGTGCTGGACATGAAACCCGAACGCGCCGCCCTCGCCCTGCGCCTGGGCGCCGATGAAGTGTGGAACCCGGCCGAGGTGGATGTGTTGGCGAAGATCCGCGAAATCACCGATGGCTACGGCTGCGACATTTATATCGAGGCGACCGGGCATCACAAGGCGGTGAACCAAGGCCTGGCGATGCTGCGCAAGCTGGGACGCTTTGTGGAATTCAGCGTGTTCAATGACGAGGCCACGGTGGATTGGTCGATCATCGGTGACCGCAAGGAGCTGGATATCCTCGGCTCGCACCTGGGGCCGTATATGTACCCAAGGGCCATAGACTTTATCGGCAACCGCAAGATCGATATGCGCGACGTGGTGACCCACAAGTTTGCGCTGGCGGACTTCAAGGAAGCCTTTGCAGTGATGGAACGCGGCGATAAATCGCTGAAGGTTGTGCTCGAACCCTGATCTCAGTAACAACACAAAACCCTGTGGGAGCTGGCTTGCCTGCTCCCACAATGGAAGGGTGTCGCCCCTTAGAACAAGAACACAGGAACCCGCGTTATGAATCGAGTCATCAACGATCCCGACCAAGTGGTCGAAGACATGCTGCGCGGCATCCTGGTCGCGCACCCCGAACTGCGCCAGTACGAAAGCAACCCACGGGTCATTGTCCGGGCCAGACCGTCCGCCCAGGGCCGCGTCGGCATTGTCACCGGCGGCGGCTCCGGGCATGAACCGGCGTTCCTCGGCTATGTTGGCCCGGGCCTGGTGGATGCGGTGGCCGTCGGCGAGATTTTTTCCTCGCCCACCGCCAAAAGCTTTTTCGACGCCTTCCGCGCCGCCGACCATGGCGCAGGCGTGGCCTGTCTGTACGGCAACTACGCCGGCGACAACATGAACGTGAAGCTGGCAATGAAAATGGCCGCCAGCAAAGACATGCGCATCCGCACCGTGGTCGCCAACGACGACGTGGCCTCCGCGCCAAAGGCCGATATTGCCAAGCGTCGCGGCGTGGCCGGGGAGATCTTCATGTGGAAGATCGGCGGTGCCGCCGCTGCCCAGCATTACGACCTGGACGGCGTGATTCGGGTGGCGCAGAAAACCGTCGACCACTGCCGCTCGATTGGTATCGGCCTTACGCCCTGCACGATCGCCGCGGTGGGCAAGCCGAACTTCCAGATTCCCGACGGCCAGATGGAGCTGGGTATCGGCCATCATGGCGAACCGGGCATCGAAGTCATCCCGATTGAACCGGCCGCCGCCATGGCCGAGCGCATGCTGGCGCCGATCCTCGCCGACCGCGATTTCAGCCAGGACGACAGCGTGGTGGTGCTGGTCTCAGGCCTGGGCGCCACCCCGGTGATGGAGTTGTATATTTTCTACGCAGAGGTGGAAAAACAGCTCAAGGCCAAAGGTTTGAAGATTCACCGTTGCTACGTGGGCAACTACTTCACGTCCCTGGAGATGATGGGCGTGACCTTGACCCTGCTCGGCCTCGACGCCGAGCTGAAAACCTTGATCGACCAACCCTGCCGCTCCATCGGCATGACCCAGGCGGAGTGAACCATGAGCGAGCATTTTTCCACCCATGACGGTAGCGCCATTGTCGCCGACCTGGTCAGCGTGATCGTGGCAAACCGGGAGTACCTCAGCGAAGTCGACGGCGCTATAGGCGATGGCGACCATGGCATCAACATGGCCAAGGGCTTTGCCCATTGCGGCCGCACGATCGAAGGCCGCCAACTGACCCTGGCCGAAGCCCTGGATGAACTGACCCTGAGCCTGATGGAAGGCATCGGCGGCTCCATGGGGCCCTTGTATGGCAGCCTGTTTATCGGCATGGCCGACGAAGTGCGCGGCAGTGAAGACATCGACGCCGCCACCTTCGCCCACCTGCTGCGCGGCGGCTTGACCTCGTTGCAGGACATCACCGAAGCGGGCGTGGGCGACAAGTGCTTGATGGACACGTTGATCCCGGCGGTGGAAGCCTTTGAACGGGCGCATGCAGCGGCGCGTTCTTTCAGCGATGCACTCGACGCGATGAAAAGCGCTGCTTCTCAGGGGAGGGATTCGACCAAGGACCTGGTGGCCAAGATTGGCCGAGCGAGTCGTTTGGGTGAGCGCTCCCTCGGCGTTCTGGATGCCGGGGCCGTATCGTGCTGCCTGATCCTTACGCAGTTGGCGGACTCGATTAAACCCCGTTTGACCTGACATGAGCGTTCCCACGCTCCGCGTGGGAATGCAGCCTTGGACGCTCCGCGTCCCACCTACGCCAGGGTGACGCAGAGCGTCACTGGAGGCATTCCCACGCTCCGCGTGGGAACGATCGACAGGGGATTACCTGGTTTTCAGTACTGGCTTACCAGAACCGCTGCTGGGTCAAGCGGCTCCACCAGGTCAACAGCACCCGGTCCACCGAGCCGCTGGCCGCCAGGCCCACACGCTCCTGCAGGCTCTTACGCTCGGCATAGTGCAGGTGGAACACTTCGGCGGTCTTGGCCTTGGTGGCCAGGTATTCATCGCTGGTTTGCAGCTCATCAACCAGTTGTTTGTCGAGAGCGGCAACCCCCAACCACACTTCGCCAGTGGCCACCTCGTCAATCGCCAACTGCGGGCGGTAACGCGAGACGAAGTTCTTGAACAGCTGATGCGTGATGTCCAGGTCTTCCTGGAACTTCTCCCGGCCCTTCTCGGTGTTTTCGCCGAACACAGTGAGCGTGCGCTTGTATTCACCGGCGGTCAGCACTTCAAAGTCGATGTCGTGCTTTTTAAGCAGGCGATTGACGTTGGGCAACTGCGCCACCACGCCAATGGAACCGAGAATGGCGAAGGGTGCACTGATGATCTTCTCGCCGATGCACGCCATCATGTAGCCGCCGCTCGCCGCGACTTTGTCGATGCACACGGTCAACGGCACGCCGGCCTGGCGGATACGCGCCAGTTGCGAAGAGGCCAGGCCATAGCTGTGCACCATGCCGCCGCCGCTTTCCAGGCGTAGCACCACTTCGTCCTTGGGCGTCGCCAGGCTCAGCAGTGCGGTGATTTCATGGCGCAGGCTTTCGGTGGCCGAAGCCTTGATGTCACCGTCGAAATCCAGCACGAATACCCGTGGCTTGGGCTCGGGCTTCTTCTTGTCTTTCTTCTTTTCAGCTTTGCTTTCGGACTTGCGCAGGGCCTTGAGCTGGTCCTTGTCGAGCAGGCTGGACTCCAGGCGCTCACGCAAGCCCTTGTAGAAATCATTCAGCTTGCTGACCTGCAATTGGCCGGCGGATTTACGACGACCTTTGCTGCGCAGTGCTGCAAAGCTGATCAGTACCACCAGAATAGCGACCACCAGGGTGACGGTCTTCGCCAGAAAGCTCGCGTATTCGGCCAAAAAATCCATATGTCTCCTTAAAAAATGCACTGCGCCAGGCGCGGATGGCCTCAGCATACCGACGCCACTGCGAAGGAGCCAGTGATCAAACCGCCAGCAGGTGGGCTCCAACGCGCTTTTAAAACAAGCGTATGTTTTTTCATTGACAGCTCGCAGGCATCCTCATAACCTCGCCAGACTTTCAACGTACCGGGAAAACGGACGTGGGCAGCATTTATCTGATTCGACATGGCCAGGCTTCCTTCGGTGCAGACGACTATGACGTCCTCTCGCCCATTGGCGTGGAACAAGCGCAAGTGCTCGGTCGCCACCTGGCAGACCTGGGCATTGCGTTTGACCGCTGCATCGCCGGCGACCTGCGTCGCCAGCAGCACACTGCCAGCGCCACGTTCGACCAGTACAGCGCCCTGGGCTTGCCGGTTCCGGCATTGGAAACAGACAGCGCGTTCAACGAGTTCGACGGCGAGGCAATCATTCGCGGCCTGTTACCCGACCTGCTCAGCAGTGAGCCGGATGCCGTGCACATCCTGCGCAATGGCCCGCAGAACCGCAGCGAGTTCCAACGCATTTTCGCCCTGATCATCGAACGCTGGCTGGCCGGCACCTATGATCCGCCCGGGCTGGAAAGCTGGCTGGGGTTTGTCGAGCGGGTCCAGGGTGGTTTGCAGCGGATCCTTGAAGCCGCCAACCACACCGACAAAATCGCCGTATTCACCTCCGGCGGCACCATCACCGCCCTGCTCCACCTGATTACCCGAATGCCTGCCGCCCAGGCCTTCGAAATGAACTGGCAAATTGTTAACACCTCGCTCAACCAACTGAAGTTCCGTGGTCGCGAGGTGGCACTGGCTTCCTTCAACAGTCACGCCCACTTGCAACTGTTGAAGGCGCCGCAGCTCATCACTTTCCGATGAACTGCGGCCAACCGTGACCCCAAGGTCACTGGACTCTACCCTTAAGGATCGAAACCATGACTGACGTAGCTAAAGCAGTAGAAGCAATGAAAGCCAAATTCAACCCAAGCGCTGCCGAAGGCTTGGACCTGGTGTTCGGTTTCCGTATCGACGACAGCAAGAATTTCTCGCTGGTGGTCAAGGACAAGACCTGCGAGCTCAAAGAAGGCGAAAACCCTAACGCGCAGGTCACCCTGGTGATGGACAGCGAGACCCTGGAAGGCATCGTCGACGGCTCCACCGACGGCATGCAAGCGTTCATGGGCGGCAAGCTGCGCACCGAAGGCGACATGATGCTGGCGATGAAGCTGAGCGAGCTGTTCCCTTCCTGATTCACGGGTAACCCTGAATCCTGATCCCGCCTCCCCAGGCGGGATTTTTTTGCCTGCATTCTCGCGGTGAATGAAGATCCCCTGTGGGAGCTGGCTTGCCTGCGCTGGCATCTACTCCATTTGCCGGACGCACCGCGGTGCCTGTATCGCAGGCAAGCCAGCTCCCACAGAAAAGCAAATCCGTAGGACTGCTCAGGTTTTTGGCTGTAGCAACAACGCCACCAACGCGCTCCACCCGGTCTGGTGTGAAGCCCCCAACCCTCGCCCTGTCTCACCATGAAAATACTCATGGAACAACACCAGGTCACGACTGGCCGGGTCTTCCTGCAACTGCGCATACCCCGCCATCGACGGCCGCACACCGTTTTCATCTTTGAGAAACAGCCGCGTCAGCCGCTCGCTGAGGCTGTCAGCCACTTCCTCGAGTGACGCCAGATACCCACTGCCCGTCGGGTACTCCACGGAAAAATGCTCCGCGTAATAGCGATGAAATTCGCGCAACGATTCAATCAGCATGTAATTGACCGGCATCCACAGCGGCCCGCGCCAATTGGAGTTGCCGCCGTACAAGCGTGAGTCGGATTCACCGGGTTGGTAACTGGCGCACAAGGTGTCGCCATTCATCTTCAACGCCAGGGGCTGCTCGGCGAACGCCTTGGATAGGGCGCGCACGCCAAAGGCCGACAAGAACTCCTGGTCATCCAGCATGCGTCGCAGCAAATCCTTGGTGCGTTCACCGCGCAGCAGCGCCAGCAACAGGCGGTTGCCCTGCCCCGGTTCGGTCCAGCGCGAAACCAACCTGGCCAGGTCCGGCCGATGATGCATAAAGCCCAGCAGGCGCTCGCGCAAGCCTTCCAGGCCCTCGTGCTCGCGCTGTTCCAGCACAAGCACCGCGAACAGCGGCATTAACCCGACGATGGAGCGCAGGCGCACCGGTTCGCTCTGGCCATCAGGACGGTGCAGTACGTCGTAGAAAAACTGGTCCTGCTCATCCCACAAGCCTTCGGCGCTGTCATCGACGCGGTTGATAGCGCCGGCGATGTAGAGGAAATGCTCGAAAAACTTCACGGCAATGTCCACGTACACCACATTGCGCTTGGCCAACTCCAAGCCGATGCGCATCAGGTCCAGGGCATAGGCCGCCACCCAGGCGGTGCCATCGGCCTGGTCCAACTGGTAACCCGGCGGCAACGTGGCCGAGCGGTCGAACAAGGCGATATTGTCCAGGCCCAGAAAACCGCCCTGGAACAGGTTGCGGCCCTCGGCGTCCTTGCGGTTGACCCACCAGGAGAAATTCAGCAGCAGTTTGTGAAAGATCCGCTCCAGGAAATCCATGTCGCCCACGCCGGTCAACGCCTTGTCCTGCTGATATACGCGCCAGCTGGCCCAGGCGTGCACGGGCGGGTTGGCGTCGTCAAAGCGCCATTCGTAGGCCGGCAATTGGCCGTTGGGGTGCATGAAGCGGTCCTTTACCAGCAGCAACAGCTGTTGCTTGGCGTAACCGGGGTCGATCAGCGCGATGGCCACCGCCTGGAAGCCTTGATCCCAGGAGGCATACCAGGGGTATTCCCAAGTGTCGGGCATGGACAAGATGTCGAAGTTGCTCAGGTGCCGCCAATGGGTATTGCGGATAAGCAGACGCTCGGGCGGTGGCGCGGGCTGGGCCGGGTCGCCGTCAAGCCACTGGTTCACGTCGAAATAGTACAGTTGCTTGGACCACAGCAGGCCGGCCAGGGCCTGGCGTTGCACATTGCGCGCATCGTCATCGGCAAGGCCCTGTTGCAAGACCGCGTAGAAGTCATCGGCCTCCTGGCGGCGCTGTTCGAATAGCTTGCGCGCATTGACATCGGGCGCGTCCAAAGGCGCAAAACGCAGGTAGAGGATTTTGCTTTCCTGGCCCGCCAGTTCAAGGGTGAAATGCGCGGCCACCTTGGTGCCGGCGTCCCGGCGAACGGCCGACCCAACCCCGCCCACCACGTAATCATTAATGCCATCCTTAAATGGCCCCGGCGCCGGTTGCCCGTCCAGTTTGGGCCGATTGGTTTGGTTTTCGCAGAACAGCCACTGCAACCCGTCCTGGCCCCAGGCACTGAGGTGGCGATCATCGAGTTCATGATGACGCGCCAGAACCCGCTCGCCGTCCAACCTCAAGCTGGGCTTGGGTGCATCGAAGGTCCAGCTCCAGTCATTGCGCGCCCAGAGCTGGGGCAGCACCTGCAGGCGTGTGGGTTGGTCCGAACGGTTATGCACGGTGACGCGCATGAAAATATCGTCGGGCTGATGCTTGGCGTATTCGACACTGACGTCGCAGTAGTGGTTGTCTGCGAACACACCGGTATCAAGGATTTCATACTCGGCATCCGCCAGCCCACGACGGGCGTTTTCGGCGATCAGGTCAGCGTAGGGAAAGGCCGCATGGGGATATTTGTAGAGCATGCGCATGTAGGCATGGCTCGGCACGCCATCGACGAAAAAGTACAGTTCCTTGACGTCTTCACCGTGGTTGCCTTCGGCGTTGTCGAGGCCGAACAGACGTTCCTTGAGGATTGCGTCACGCTCGTTCCACAGCGCCAGGCCCAGGCACCAGCGTTGAGCCTTGTCACTGAAACCGGCCAATCCATCCTCGCCCCATCGATAGGCGCGGCTGCGTGCATGCTCATGAGGGAAGTAGGCCCAGGCGTCACCGTCGGCGCTGTAGTCTTCGCGCACCGTGCCCCATTGGCGTTCACTCAGGTACGGGCCCCAGTCGCGCCACTGCTCGGCGCCTGGCGTTGCCAGGCGCTGGCCTTCGAGGGTGTCCAGCAGGTTGGTTGCGGGTTTGGCCGTCATTGGGTCCTCCTTCACCTACACAGTGGAGCGCAGTGTAGAGCCCAATGACGCCCGCTTGCACATGAAGACTTGGACGCAGGGTCAACTCATTCATTTGCAGAATGAAGTCCAGAGGAATCTTCGTTTGCAAGCCGGCCGGCCGCTCAACAAAATCAGGCAAAGGCCACTTTCATCGTTCCAGTCATCAGGAATTTTTTTATGCACACCACTGCACATGTCAGCGCCGACGAGATCCGCAAGGGCTTTTCAAAGGCCATGTCTGACATGTATCGAGATGAAGTTCCATTATATGGGGCGTTGCTGGAGTTGGTGGCCGAGACCAATGCACATGTGCTCGACAGCGAACCGGGCCTGGCGCACCAGCTCAAACGTACCGGCGAAATCCAGCGCCTGGGCATGGAACGCCACGGCGCCATCCGCTTGGGCACCGCTGCGGAACTGGCAACCATCAGCCGTTTGTTCGCGGTGATGGGCATGCAACCGGTGGGGTACTACGACCTCACCCCCGCTGGCGTGCCTGTTCACTCCACCGCCTTTCGCGCCGTGCATGAACATGCGCTGCAAACCAGCCCGTTTCGCGTGTTCACCTCATTGCTGCGCCTGGAACTGATCGAAAACCCCGACCTGCGCGCCTTCGCCGAAAGCGCCCTGGCCAAGCGCTCGATCTTCACCGGCGAGGCCTTGGCATTGATCGACCAGGCAGAGACCCAAGGCGGCTTGAATGCCAGCGATGCCGAGGCCTTTATCCGCCAGGCCCTGGAGACGTTCCGCTGGCACCACACTGCCACCGTCACCGGCGCCCAATATCAGCAACTGAGCGACCAGCACCGCCTTATCGCCGACGTCGTCGCGTTCAAAGGCCCGCACATCAACCACCTGACGCCACGCACCCTGGACATCGACCAGGTGCAGGCGGCGATGCCCGGCAAAGGCATCACTCCCAAAGCCGTGATCGAAGGCCCACCTCGGCGCCAATGTCCGATCCTGCTGCGCCAGACCAGCTTCAAGGCCCTGGACGAACCCATCGCCTTCACCGATGCCCACGGCAGCCACAGCGCACGCTTCGGCGAAATCGAACAGCGCGGCGTCGCACTTACCCCTAAAGGCCGCGCCCTGTACGACCAACTGCTGAACGCCGCCCGCGACGAACTCGGCACATTCCCCAATGAGGCCAACGCCGAGCGCTATGTGCAATTGATGGAACAGCACTTCCACGCCTTCCCCGATAACTACCCGCAGATGCGCGAGCAGGGCTTGGCGTATTTTCGCTACTTCGTCACCGATAAAGGCCTGACGGCACGCGCCCAGGCCGATCAGCCGCGCACATTGGAGGCGCTGGTCGGTGCCGGTCATGTGGCGGTGGAGCCGTTGGTGTATGAGGACTTTTTGCCGGTCAGTGCGGCGGGGATCTTCCAGTCAAACCTGGGGGATGGGGCGCAGAGTCACTACGCGGGCAACTCCAACCGAGATGCCTTCGAACAGGCGCTGGGGCGCAGGACGATTGATGAGTTGCAGTTGTATGAGCAGACGCAGCAGCGTTCCATGGATATATGCGTTGAAACGCTGTTGAAATGACTGGATGCAAGACCGAACGCCAAGCGTCACGGCGTTGATGGTAACCACGATGCGAAGCGAGCCGCTTTTGATCTTGATCTGCTTTTGATCTTGATCTTAAGCGCCCCGTCAAACCACGCTGGCCGGAATTCGACAGGGATTTGGGGGGTAAACCGGCAGGGATGCGGGTTTAGCCGCCCCGCGCCATGGATGGCGCGTGGCGGCGGCCCCCCAAATCACTGGAGGATTACGGGCACACCGAGCCTAAGCGAGGTGCCGAGTGGTGGGGCAAGAGCCTTTTGCTTACTTTTGTCTGGGCCGGCATTCCGGCTTTTCAAAAGTGAGCCGCTGTAAAAGCGGAACCCTAAGTGGCCGTTACCGCAGGAATGGATATACACCCGGTATACCTGCGTCGCCTGTCAGGCCGCCTTCGCGAGCAAGCCCGCTCCCACAGTTGGATCGCGGTGTGTCAGGTAGGTAGGCGTCGGCTGGGAGGCCGCCATCGCAGGCAAGCCAGCTCCCACAGACGGCATTTGCAGCCGACCGATTCGGCCCTGTGTTGCATGAATTCTGAGGATGCCCACCCGGCTCAAACAACGCAATCCTTGCGCCGCAACAAGCCCCAGAGCCGAGTGGACGGGGGCATCATAAGGAGAGAAGCGACACTTGTCCTCCAGACAATTCTGAACAAATGTGCACATTCCGTGTGTGTGTGTGGCGAGGGAGCTTGCTCCCGCTGGGGTGCGAAGCGCCCCCATCGGCGGCGGCTGCGCAGCCGAACGGGAGCAAGCTCCCTCGCCACAGGTTACGGGTTTGCTTAACCCAGCCGCTGCGCAATTTCGTCTTTGATCAACAGCCGCTTCTTCTTCAGGTTCTCCACCTCTTCATCGCTGGCACTGGCTTTTTCCGCTTTTAGCACCTTGGCGTCGGCGTCGTCGTATTGAGTGAGCAGTGAGTCCAACCGGTTGTCTTGCGCCCTGCGCTTGTGAACGTCTTCCTTGCTCAATCCCAAGTCCTGATACAGGTCGTGTTTCACTGGCATGGCGTACCTCCACAGATTGATCGATGGTCTACGCCCTTGAAGCTAGCCCATTCCAACAAGCCTTGTCATGTTTGAAGTCAAGAACGACCCGTTCGTCGCGGCGCACGCGATGGGATCAAACCTTTGCCCCGCCCTGCCCTCCACTGTAGATCGCCACCCCAGGGAGAACGGTTTTATGAATCACGTTGCCACTGCTGCCGACACCCAATGCATCAATACCCTACGCACCCTGGCCATGGATGCCGTGCAGAAGGCCAATTCGGGTCACCCTGGCACGCCCATGGGCCTGGCGCCCGTGGGGTACACACTGTGGAGTCGCTTCCTGCGTTATCACCCCGAACATCCCGACTGGCCCAACCGTGACCGTTTTGTGTTGTCGGTGGGGCATGCCTCGATGTTGCTGTATTCGCTATTGCACCTGGCCGGGGTGGTAGAGATCGACGCCCACGGCAAGCGCTCCGGCCAACCGGCCGTCAGCCTCGAGGATATCAAGCAGTTCCGGCAGATGGGCTCCAAGACCCCTGGCCACCCCGAGTACCGCATGACCACAGGCGTAGAAACCACCACGGGCCCGTTGGGCCAGGGCTGCGCCAACAGCGTGGGCATGGCCATGGCTGAGCGTTGGCTGGCTCAGCGCTTCAACCGCGACGGCCAGGTGCTGTTTGACTACGACGTCTACACCCTGTGCGGTGACGGCGACATGATGGAAGGCATCAGCAGCGAAGCCGCGTCCCTGGCCGGGCACTTGAAGCTCGATAACCTGTGCTGGATCTATGACAACAACACCATCAGCATCGAGGGCCACACTGAGCTGGCGTTCAGTGAAGACGTGCTCCAACGCTTCCAGGCGTATGGCTGGCACACCGTGCATGTCACTGACGCCAATGACTTGCAGGCCTTGTGCGTGGCGCTGGAAACCTTCAAGGCCAACACCGGCGCGCCCACCTTGATCGTCGTGGACAGCGTGATCGGCTACGGCTCACCGCACAAACACAATACCGCTGCTGCCCATGGGGAGCCGTTGGGGGACGATGAAATTCGCCTGACCAAGGCCGCCTATGGCTGGCCGCAGGATTCGAGCTTGCTGGTGCCGCAAGAGGCTCGCACAGTGTTGCGCGATGCCCTTTACGAACGTGCCGAGCCGTTGTACGCCGAATGGAACCAGACCCTGGCCTCCCTCGAGCCGCAACGGGCCGATGAACTGCAACGCATGCGCGCCGGGGAAATGCCCGAGCAATGGCAAGCGCACCTGCCAGACTTTGCCGCCGATGCCAAAGGCGTCGCCAGCCGTGCCTCAGGCGGCGAAGTGTTGAATGCCTTCGCCCAACAGATCCCCTGGCTGCTGGGCGGCTCGGCGGATTTGTCGCCCTCGACCAAGACCAACCTCACCTTCGACGACGCCGGGCGTTTCAGCGCGGATGATTACAGCGGGCGCAACCTGCACTTCGGTATCCGCGAACACGCCATGGGCGCAATCGCCAACGGCATGGCGCTATCCTACCTGCGCCCGTATACCTCGACCTTCCTGGTATTCAGCGATTACATGAAACCGCCGATCCGCCTGGCGGCGATCATGGAATTACCCGTGATCTTCGTGTTTACCCATGACTCCATCGGCGTCGGCGAGGATGGACCGACCCATCAGCCTATCGAACACCTCACCCAACTGCGGGCCACGCCGGGGCTGTTGACCTTGCGCCCGGGCGATGCCAATGAAACGCTGGAATTGTGGAAAGTCGCCTTGGCCCAGACTCATCGGCCCAGCTGTGTCGTGCTGTCACGCCAGCCGCTGCCCACCCTGGATCGCACCCAGTACGCGGCGGCCTGCGGTGCGGCCAAAGGTGCCTACGTGCTGGCCAGTGCGCAAGAGCCTGAGGTCATCCTGATAGGAACAGGCAGCGAAGTCAGCCTGGCGGTCGCCGCGTATGAGCAGCTCAAAGGTGAAGGCATTGCCGCCAGCGTGGTATCGATGCCCAGTTGGGAGCTGTTTGAAGACCAGGATCAAGCCTACCGCGACAGCGTGTTGCCGCCCGCAGTGAAAGCCCGCGTGGTGGTGGAACAGGCAGGTCCCTTGGGCTGGGACCGCTATGTCGGGCAGACCGGCGCCAAGGTGGTGATGAACAGCTTTGGCGCCTCGGCACCGCTGGCAAAGTTGCAGGAGAAATTCGGGTTTACCCTGGACAATGTGGTGAAGCTGGCCAAGCAACAGGTCCAGTTGGCCGAGCACTGACCCGCATAAGCGCGCGGGGCTGGTTCGCAGTCACGCCAGTAACCGCGCAAGTTCTTCACGGCAATAGTCGACAAACAATTGCACCGGCTTGGTCAGCGGTGCACGGCGCAACCACACGGCCGACAACCCGGACCCCGTGACCGTTTCCGCCAAGGGAATGCACACCACCTTCTGCCCATCATAGGTGTACTCGCTGAAGGGTTTGGTCACCAGGATCGAGAACCCGAACCCGCGCCCCACCATGCCCCGCACCATTTCGATGGAGGGCGAGCTGAATACGATATTCGGGGTCAGCCCGCGCTCTTCGAAGATGCTCACGAAGTAGGTACGGCTGGGCAACACGTCCAGCAAAATCATTGGCTCCAGCACCAGGTCGGCCAGGGACACCCTGGCCTGCTGGGCGAAGCGGTGATCGGCCGGCAGCAGCGCATAGGGCTGTTGGGGCGGCATCAGCGGCGTGGTCTCGATGGTGCCGCCCAGGTCGTGCTCAAACAACATCGCCACGTCGATACTGCCTGCGGTCAGCGCCTGCACCAATTCCTGCTGCTCGCCATCGCGGATGCGGATCTCCACCCCTGGCCAGCGTGCCTTGAAGCCGGCGATCAAGCGTGGCAGGTACAACGGCGCCACGGTTTCAAAGCAGCCGATGTCGATCTGCCCGGCCACCACGTCATTATCCGCCAGGGCGTTCTGCTCGAACTCATGGGCCACCCGCAACAGCTCCAACGCCTTGCGATAAAAGCGCGCGCCACTGGGCGTAAGGGAAACGCCCTGGGCGTGGTGGCGGATAAACAGCTGCACGCCAAAGCTGTCTTCCAGCTGTTTGATCGCCGTGGACACCGACGGCTGGGCGATATACAGCTTGCGCGACGCCTCGGCGACGCTGCCGCATTCGGCCGTGGTCACAAAATATCTGAGCTGGCGCAGGTTGTAGGCAGCCATCGGCACCTCCATAAACGTGGGTTTTCGCCCCAAACAGGTGCGCAGATACACCGGTTTTTCAAGCCATTGAAGCCCATGCAACATACCGGAGCATAAAACCACGTGAGATATTTTTTTTAAGGTCTATAGCAACAAACTTACTAATTTACCTGCCTGCGCCCATTACAGATGATCACTCCAACAACAAAGCGCCGCCCGTGCAGCGCATAGCGAAGTACGTCCACGTACTCACCTTGCCTTGGAGCTCGTCATGGTCACCACTGCAACATCCTCCGCCCCGCTCATCGAAAAACACACGATTGGATACGTGCCCCCGGAAGATCGCCATGGAAAGGTAAGAGACCTGTTCACCCTGTGGTTCGGCGGCAACATCGCGCCGTTGCCGATCGTCACTGGCGCACTGGGTGTGCAACTGTTCCACCTCAACCTGGTGTGGGGCATTGTCGCCATTCTTGTCGGCCATTTGGTCGGCGGTGTGTTGATGGCATTGCACTCAGCCCAGGGCCCGCAGATGGGCATCCCGCAGATGATCCAGAGCCGTGCTCAGTTCGGCTCCCTCGGCGCGTTGCTGGTGGTGGTGATTGCCGGGGTGATGTACATCGGCTTCTTCGCCTCCAACATTGTGCTGGCCGGTAAATCCCTGCACGGCGTGGTGGACGTCGTACCTGTACCGGTGGGCATCGTTATCGGTGCCATTGGTTCCGGGATCATCGGCATCATCGGCTATCGCTTCATCCACGTACTCAATCGAATCGGCACCTGGGTACTGGGCGCCGGCATCGTGCTGGGCTTTGGCTACATCTTCACCCATGTGCAGACCACGGATTTCCTCACCCGTGGCAGCTTCAATATATCCGGCTGGCTGGCCACCGTTTCCCTGGCCGCGCTATGGCAGATCGCCTTTGCGCCCTACGTGTCGGACTATTCGCGCTACCTGCCAGCCGACGTGCCGGTAGCCGCCACCTTCTGGACCACCTACCTGGGCTCGGCGCTGGGGTCGAGCCTGGCGTTCATCTTCGGCGCCGTGGCAGTGCTCGCCACGCCGGTAGGCATGGACACCATGGACGCCGTCAAACTCGCCACCGGCGCCATCGGCCCGTTGATGCTGGTGCTGTTCCTGCTCAGCGTGATCAGCCACAACGCCCTCAACCTGTACGGCGCGGTGCTGTCGATCATCACCCTGGTACAGACCTTCGCCTACCGCTGGATCCCGACCGCGAAAAGCCGTGCGGTGATCTCCATCATCGTGCTGGCCGCCTGTTCGATTGCGGCGGTGTTTGCCTCCCAAGACTTCATCGGCCACTTCGTCGACATGGTGCTGGTGCTGCTCGTGGTGCTGGTGCCCTGGACGGCGATCAACCTGATCGACTTCTACGCCATTCATAAAGGCCAATACGACATCGCCTCGATCTTCCGTGTAGATGGCGGCATCTACGGCAAGTACAACCCGCAAGCGCTGCTGGCCTATGCGGTGGGGATCGCGGTGCAGATTCCGTTCATGAACACGCCGCTGTACGTCGGGCCGATTTCGCAGCACATCAACGGCGCGGACTTGTCGTGGGTGGTGGGGCTGGCGGTGACCTCGCCGTTGTACTTCTGGTTGGCGAGTCGGGACAGTGCGTATAAGCGCCGGATGGACAGTGGCAAGTTGGTGGGAGGGGTTTGATACAGACTCTCGGTCGCGCCTGCCCTACCCTTACAACGTGTAGGAGCGCGCTTGCTCGCGAAAACTCGCAGGCGCCGCGTTCATCCAGGAGGCGCGCGTTATCGTTGACGTTTTTCGCGAGCAAGCTCGCTCCTACAAGGGGTGATGAATGGCTGTGCGGTGCCATAGGCCCGATGTTTCTCTATGATGTGGCCTTTCACTGAACATCCCTGGAACCGCCCATGCCCACTCTCACCCTGCGCAACGCCCTGCCCACCGACGCCGCACGCTGCTTTCACATTGAAACCACCGCTTACGAAGGCGACGAAGCCGCAACGCTTGAAAAGATCGCCACGCGCATCGCGCAGTATCCCGAGGGATTTCTGATACTGGAGGAAGATGGCGCAGTGGTGGGGTTCATCAACTCGGGCTGTGCCCATGAGGTGGTAATGTCGGACGAGGCTTTCAAGGAGTTGGTGGGCCATGACGTCGAGGCGCCGAATGTGGTGATCATGTCGGTAGTGGTCGACCCGGCCCATCAAGGCAAAGGCTATGCAAAAAAACTGATGACCGCGTTCGTGCAGCGCATGGGAACACTGGGCAAGCAGACGATTCATCTAATGTGCAAGCAACAGCATGTGCCGTTGTACACCCGCATGGGCTATACCTACGTGCGCCCTTCGCCGTCGGATCACGGTGGGATGGCGTGGCATGAAATGGTGATGGCGTTGAAAGCCACACCGTCGCAGTTGTGATTGTGTGTTGCAAGGCATGAAACTGCCGAAAAGCCGTGCAGGGAACGAATGCTTTTCAACAGGTAAAAATCCTGGATTTGTCTGTGCTGTCTGACGTCAAGCCTGACGCTGCAAAGCGTTATCTCAGATTGTGCCTACAGCAACTTCTCCCGCTGTATGAGCTAACCACACAGGGGTTTCACACGCTTACATTCACGCGAAACAGGCCACATTGAGTGAAGGTTCCGGGCGCTGTAGCCTGCGAAACACCCCGCCAGGACCCTGCCCCGGCGGGGCATCTTCCTGGCTATCACAGAGGTGTAATCGTGTCTTCAATCAGTGGCTTCACCCCATCCATCCCGACCCATCAACCTGTTGACGCAAACAAGATCGATAACGATAAACCCAGGTACAACCCCTTGGAAGAAAACAGGGTTGGCGATGATGCAGAAGTGTCCGATGGCAAGTGCGGCTGGAAGAGCGTCGGCGACGAATATCGGGCCTACGCCAATCGCAATCGGTTTGATCGCCTCTTCCTGCCTTCGGACAAAAAAGCCATCCACGTCGCTCAGGTCCATCCTCTTCCCCATCGGTTTGATCACCACTTCGTGCCTTCGGACAAAAAGGTCATCGACGACGCGCAGTTCCACCCTCTTCCCCATCGGTTTGATCAGATCTTCCTGCCTTCGGACAAAAAGGTCATCGACGACGCGCAGATCCACCCTCTTCCCCGTCGGTTTGATCACCTCTGCCTGCCTTCGGACAAAAAGGTCATCGACGACGCGCAGATCCCCCCTCTTCCCCATCGGTTTGATCACGGTTACCTGCCTGCGGACCAAAAGGTCATCGACGACGCTCCGAGCGTCGCCAATCGCGCCCCCATAGATTCCTAAATCAAATCCGGCGGCAAGGGCGGTTGGGTCAAGGCGTAACAGTGCAAACGACTGTTTGCTATCCAAGCCGTTGCGCCTCCCCATGGTATTGCCAAACACGCGCTTGCCATGGGTGGGGTGCGAAAGCGTGGGCATCCGCCAGCGAGTCACCAACTGCCGGAAGCCCCACCACCGCCACTGGAACCACCACCACCACCGGACGAGCTGCTGCTAGAACTGCTGGAACTTGAACCGGAGCCACCGCCCGAGCCAGATCCAGCCCCCTCGCCAACCTTGCCAAAGATAATCAGCGCGACAAACGATGCGATAGGAAACGCCAGCAGCCAGCCGTCGCGGCCGCCGTCAATCACCCATCCTGCCACCACGTACACCACTACCGCCGCCAGCAGCCGCACGATAAAACCGGCGCGGCTGGTGCGCCATGTCTCTCTCATGATCAGCAGCAGTACCAGGTACAACCCCAGCACCACCAAGACGCCCAATGGCCACAGCAGCCAATGGATGAAACTGACATCCACGTACTGGTTTGCCATAACCAACCCGAGGCTGTAAGCCAGCAGCCCGATCACACAGTAAAACAGCGTACGCACCTGCCACAGCGCGCCGAATATCGCGCCGCCTATCAACAGCGTCAGCGGCACGACAAACAGGAACATCGGCCACTCCCAACCGCCCGCCAGCAGCGTCAACAACAGCGTGGCCGCCACGGCGGCGATCAACGCCTTGCGCCAATGCAGCTTGCCGGCTGCAATCGCCACGCCGCCCAAGCCGCCCAGGATAAGCGCCGCCAACAATGCCATGAATTGGGGGTTGATCCCGGCTCCCGCCAGTTGCGGCAGGTCACCGCCGTCCACCAGCACGGTCAGGGCGTCCACCCCCTGTTGCACACCGCCGGCAAAATCGCCCTGGCGAAACGCCGGGGTGATCTGTTCTTCAATAATACGATGGGCCAGCAGGTCGGTGACGATGCCTTCCAGGCCGTAGCCCACCTCGATACGTACCTTGCGGTCGTCCTTGGCCACCACCAGCAGGATGCCGTCGTTGACGTCCTTGCGTCCCAGTTTCCAGGCACGAAACAGCTGGTTGGCGTAGCCTTCGATATCGGCGCTGCCGGTGGTTGGCACCAGCAATACCGCCACTTGCGCGCCTTTGCGTTGTTCAAGGTCAGCCAGTTGTTGCTTGAGGCGCTGGGCGGTGCCCGAGTCGAGGGTGTTTGTCAGGTCAATGACCCGCTGATCAAGGGCTACCCCAATCGGCGAGGTGTCCGCATGAGCGGTGATCAACAGGCTGGAAAATACCAGGGCCAGTAGGCTGAACACCGATTGCCGCACAAGCACGATCATGTATGGTTACCTGAAGTCTCTCCCTGAAGGCGCCGACTTTACCTTATCTGCGTGCAAACGCGTGACCCAGGGCCTGCGACTATCTAAACTGCCGATCAGCTGCATAGCAATAAGCCATCTACGGGACGCCCATGGACCTAAGTCACCGCAACAATGTACATGTGATGGGCAACGGTCCCTCGACCCTGGTGTTTTCCCACGGTTTCGGTTGCAACCAGGCCATGTGGGATGCCCTGGCGCCGCACTTTCTCGACCGCTTTCGCGTGGTGCTGTATGACCTGGTTGGCGCCGGCCTGTCGGACTTGAGTGCGTTCGACAAAGCCAAATACAGCCGCCTGGATGGCTATGCCCATGACCTGAACGAGATTATCGACGCCTACGCCCAAGGCCCGGTGATTCTAGTGGGCCACTCGGTGAGCTCGATGATCGGCACTCTCGCTGATCGTTTCATCCCGGAACGCATTGCCGCGCATGTGATGATTGGCCCATCGCCGCGCTATATCGATACTGAGGAGTATGTCGGCGGTTTCAAGCACGATGACATCGACGACCTGCTCGACACCCTCGACAGCAACTACCTTGGCTGGTCCAGCGCCATGGCCCCGGTGATCATGGGCGCCCCGACGCAGCCGCACCTGAGCGAGGTGCTCACCGACAGCTTCTGTCGCACCGAGCCGGACATCGCCAAGCAGTTCGCCCGCGTGACCTTCCTGTCGGATAACCGCCAGGATGTGTTCGGCCTGACCACCCCGGTGCTGATCCTGCAATCGACCGACGACCTGATCGCCCCCGTGGCCGTGGGTGAATACCTGCACACCGTATTACCTAACAGCACTTATTGCCTGGTCGAGAATGTCGGCCATTGCCCGCATATGAGCGCCCCCCAGGCGTGTGCCGCGGCGATGGACCGGTTCCTGGCCCCTTGGGCGGCTGCCGATGCCCGTTGACCCGCTGTTTGACAGCGCGGCCTGTGCCCTGGCGGTGACCCAGGAAGATGGCACGATCCTGCACGTCAACCCACGCTTGTGCGATTGGCTGGGCTTCACGGCGGCCCAACTGCTGGGCCGGCGTTTCCAGGACCTGCTGGCCATGGGCGGGCGGATTTTCTACCAGACGCACCTGGCGCCAATGCTGCGCATGCACGGCAGCGTCACCGAGGTGAAGCTCGACATCCGCCATTGCAACGGGCACAAAGTCACGGTCTTGCTCAATGCCAACCAGCGCCAGCAGCCGGACGGCGTGGTGTATGACCTGGCGCTGTTCGGCACCACCGACCGTGACAAGTACGAGCGCGAACTGCTCAATGCGCGCAAGCAGGCCGAAGCCCTGCTGCAGGAAAAAACCGCCACGGAACTGGCCCTGCAACAGGCCCAGGCCGAGCTGAGCGAGGCCTATGCCATTGCCCAGCGCCGGGCGTTGTTTGCCGAACAGATGGTGGCGATTGTCAGCCACGACCTGAAAAACCCTCTGACTGCGATCCGCATGGCCGCCGACTTTCTCCAGCGCGGCGAGCGCACGGCCAAGGAGCGCCAGCTACTGGGGCACATCGGCCAGTCTTCCGAACGCGCCCATCGCATGATCGCCGACCTGCTGGACTTCACCCAGGCCCGGGTCGGCCAGGGCATTACCATCAAGCCGCAACCGCTGGACCTGCATGGCGTTATTCATCGCAGCGTCGACGAACTGCGGGTGGCCTTCCCCAAGGCCACGCTGGTGCATCACGCCGAGGGCCAGGGCGACGCCTGCCTGGACGCCGACCGTGTGCAACAGATGATCGGTAACCTGGTGGCCAACAGCGTGGCCTATGGCGACTTGCTGCAGCCGATTACCATCACCTCACGCCTGGGCGACAACACCTGCGCGGTTGCGGTGCACAACCACGGCCCGGCGATTCCGCAAACCCTGCTGGCCGGGTTGTTCGAACCCATGACCCGCGGCACCGACCAAGGCAGCGACGTGCGTAGCGTAGGCCTGGGCCTGTATATCGTGCGCGAACTGGCCAAAGTACATGGCGGCGACGTGGCGGTGAGTTCCTGTGCGAGTGCCGGCACCACGTTTACCGTGAAGTTCTAGTCCAGGTACGCGGTGCCCTGCATGATCGGCTCGACACGGCCGGTCAATATCACGCCGCCCTGCCCGTCCCATTGCACCGTGACCGCGCCACCGTCGCACTGGACTTCCACACGCTCATCGAGCAGCCCTCGCCGGATGCCGCTGACGACCGCCCCGCAACAGCATGAGCCGGACCCCAGCGGCACACCGCCGCCACGCTCCCAGATACGCAGGCGGATATGGCCGCGGTCCAGCACTTGCACGAAATGCACATTGGTCCTGGCCGGAAACAGCGGGTGAACTTCCAGGGCCAAGCCCATGGCCTCAATATCGAGCGCAGTCACATCCTCTACAAAAAACGTGCAATGCGGGTTGCCCATGCTGCACGCTGCCGGCTGGCCGTCGATAGGCAACACGCAGGTGTCCATCGCCTTGGCCAAGGGTACCGACGCCCAGCCCAGCGAGGGTGCGCCCATGTCCACCGACACCCGCTGCCCATCAGCACGTGTGCATGTCAGCAAACCGCGGTCGCTAAGCAGCACAATCGTCTCGGCACCTGCCTCATGCATCAGGCGATCGGCCACGCCACGAGTCGCGCTGCCGCAGGTTTGCAGGCGTGTTCCGTCGGGGTTCCAGAACTGAACGCGCGCGGCGGCCTGCTCACAGTCGAGCACCACCGCCAGTTGATTGAAACCGATGCCGGTGCGGCGGTTACGCAGATGGCGGGCAATCTGCGCATTAATGGGGTTATCCTCGCCACGGCGGTCGATGATAATGAAGTCATCGCCGTGGGCGTGCATCTTCACGAACGGCAGGGTCATGGGCGCTCCTGTGGGTGAAATGAATCACGCGGTTCTAATACCACTGTAGGAGCGAGCTTGCTCGCGAAAAACTCACAGGCACCGCGTTTATTCAGGCAGTACGCGTTTTGTTGGCGTTTTTCGCGAGCAAGCTCGCTCCTACATATGGGGTTGATGGGTCATGCTTATTGTATTCAGCGGCTTGCCTGGCAGTGGCAAGACCACGATTGCCAGGGAGCTGGCGCGACAGTTGGGCGCGGTTTACCTGCGTATTGATGTGATTGAGCAGGCGCTGCGGGAGGCTGCGGTGTTGGCGGGCGATGTGGGGGCCAGTGGCTACGGTGTGGCGAATGCGCTGGCGCTGAGTAACCTGCGCCTGGGACAGCGGGTAATCGCCGATTGTGTGAACCCGGTGAAGGAAAGCCGCGATGCCTGGCAAGCGGTGGCGACAGCGGCCGGCGTGGCACTGATCAATATCGAGGTAGTGTGTACCGATCAGCAGGCGCATCGGCGCCGAGTCGAAGGGCGTGTGGGCGATATTCCGGGGCTGGTGCCACCGACCTGGGAATCGGTACAGGTGCATGAGTATGAACGCTGGGAGGTACCACCGTTCAGGCTGGATACGGCGCAGATGACGCCGGCAGAGGCTGTCGCGGCAGCCTTGCTCCATATAGGCTAAACCCCACCTGTGGCGAGGGAGCTTGCTCCCGCTGGGGCGCGAAGCGGCCCCGCTCTTTGTGGGACTGCTACGCAGTCCAGCGGGAGCAAGCTCCCTCGCCACAATCTTTAGAAGTTACCGCGCAGCGCCTCAAGCCCGCCTTCGTAAATACCGGCAAACAATTCCTCGACTTGCGCATCGGTGGTGCCCGCTGCCGGCGTGAACACGCCGGACCAGGTCACTTTCGCCGAGGTCTCCGTCAACGCTTCCACCTGCAAGGTCGACAGGTAAGCACTCACCGGAAACGGCGACGCTTCAATGGTGTAGCTGTAGGTGCGCGCAACGTTGTCGAAAGTCTGTAAGCGCTCGACAATCGTGCCGCCGTCAGCGGCGGTCAGGTGACGCACACGGCCACCCTCGCTCGGCTCGCTCTTGGCAATAAAAGGCAGCCAGTCGGGCAGGCTGTTGAAGCCGCTAATCAGTTGCCAGACCTGGTCGGCCGATACCGCAATTTCAATCACAGAAGAAGCTGTTGCCACAATCAATACTCCAGTCAGGAAAAATCAGATTGCCATGCTGTCGACAACGCCACCGTCGACCCGCAGCGCGGCACCGGTCGTCGCCGAAGACAGCGGTGAAGCAATGTACGCCACCAGGTTCGCCACTTCATCCACATTGGCCGCACGCTGGATGATCGAGGTGGGCCGCGCATGGCGCACAAACACATCTGCTTCGTCTCGGGCACTGCGCCCGGATTCGGCCGTGGCGTCCTTGAGCATGTGTTCCAGGCCATCGGTAAAGGTCGGCCCCGGCAAGATAGCATTCACCGTCACCCCAGTACCCGCCAGGCGCTTGGCCACTCCGTGGGACACCGCCAGGTTGGCGCTTTTGGTCACTCCGTAGTTGATCATGTCAGCCGGCGTCGCCACGCCAGATTCCGACGACACGAAGATCACCCGACCCCAGCCCTGCTCGACCATACCCGGCACATAATGCCGCGCCAGGCGCACGCCGGAGATCACATTGACCTCATAGAAGCGCGCCCACTCACTGTCCGGCGCGTCGAAGAAATCCACCGCGTCGAAGATGCCCAGGTTGTTGACCAGAATGTCGGCGCGGGGTTCGGCGGCGAAGAGTTTCTGTGCGCCTTCAACGGTCCCGAGGTCGGCCACTAAACCACGCAGTTGAGCAGCGGGAATCGCCTGGCGAATGCTCGCCAAGGCGTCGTCCACCTTGCCTGCATCACGCCCGATCACCACCACCGTGGCGCCGGATTGCGCCAGGGCCTGGCTGATGCCCAGGCCGATACCGGCGGTGCTGCCGCTGACAATAGCCACTTTGCCGCTTACATCAATCTTCATGCTCAAGCTCCTTAACGTGAGAGAGGCAAAGGTGCACGGTCCGAGATCAAGCGGGCCCCGCGCAACGCTTGCCAGAAGGCTGCTGGAATCTGCTCAGACAACGCCGCGACGTCTTCGGCAATCCGCCCCGGACGACTGGCACCGGGAATCACCGCCGCCACCGCCGGATGCGCCAGTGAGAACTGTAGCGCAGCGGCCTTGATACTGACGCCAAACGTCTGGGCAATTGCCTTGATCTGCTCGACCTTGGCAATGATCGCCGGGCTGGCTTGCTGGTATTCAAAATGCGCACCGCCAGCGAGGATGCCGGAGCTGTACGGGCCACCGACGACGATCTCCACCTGCAGGGCGTGGGCCGCGTCCATCAGGCGCTGCAAGGCGCGGTCGTGGTCCAGCAGCGTATAGCGACCCGCCAGCAGAAAGCCGTCGGGCTGGGCTTCGGCCAGGTCCAGGGTCAACTCGCAAGGCTCGACACGATTGACGCCCAGCCCCCAGGCCTTGATCACTCCTTGCTCGCGCAAACGGGTGAGTACTTTGAAGGCACCAGTGCGGGCCTGGTTGAAGTATTCCAGCCATTGGTCGCCGTAAAAATCCTGGGCGATGTCGTGAACCCACACGATGTCCAGGCGATCGGTTTGCAGGCGTGTCAGGCTGTCTTCAATGGAGCGCAGGGTGGCGTCGGCGCTGTAGTCATTGATTATTTTATTGGGCCGGCCGTGTTCGAATACGCCGCTTTTTTCCCCAAGGTCACGGGCGGTTTCTTCGACTTCATCGAGAATTACCCGGCCAACCTTGGTGCTGAGCACGTAGTCATCGCGGTGATAGTTGGACAGGGCCTGGCCCAAGCGGATTTCCGACAGGCCCGAGCCGTAGAACGGCGCGGTATCGAAGTAACGCACGCCGTGGCTCCAGGCGGCCTCGACGGTGGCCTGGGCTTCTTCTTCGGGGATAGCGCGAAACATATTGCCCAAGGGGGCGGTGCCAAAGCCCAGTACGCCGGGCAGTGTGTCTTTCAAGCTCATGGTGGTTCCTCAATCGGTGCGAGGTCGCTGTGACCGTTGAGCAGAGGCTAGATTGCGCAGATCAGACCGTCCAAGACATACTGCGACCAACTTGAGTCCTTGCAGGTCTTACATGATTGATCTACGCCAGTTGCGCTACTTCGAAGTGGTGGCCGAAGAAGAACACGTCGGCCGCGCCGCCGAGCGCTTGCACATTTCCCAATCGCCCCTGAGTCGGCAGATCGCCCAACTCGAGGAGCGCCTGGGCCTTAGCCTGTTCGAACGCAGCCAGCAGCGTATCCGCCTGACCCGCGACGGCCAGACTTTCCTGGCCGAAACCAAGGCCCTGCTGACCCACGCCAACCGCCTGGAGTCCCTGGGCAAGCGCCTGGGCCGTGGTGAAGAAGGCGGTTTGTGCATCGGTTATATCGAGAACGCCATGCACGCCGGTGTCTTGCCCAATGCCTTGCGCATACTGCGCGACGACCGGCCCGCCGTGCATATCAAGCTGTATAACCTGCCCTCCCTGGAACAACTCGAAGGTTTGCGCCAACGCAGCCTGGACATCGCCCTGGTGGGCGAACCACCTGCCGCCGACGACCCGGACCTGACCGCCTGGCAAGTCCTCGATGACCCGATGCTGCTGGCCCTGCCCGAACAGCATCCGCTGGTTCAACACCCTGAACTGTTGCCCGAACACCTGGCCGACCAACAATGGATCGGCGTGCAGCGCAAACCTGGCGCCAACCCGGCCGATGATTTCGTCGCCGCCTGTATCCGCGCCGGTTTCACCCCGCAGATCCCCATGGAGGCCAGCGAGCCCTTTACTGCATTGGGCCTGGTCGCGTCGGAGCTAGGGGTGGCGATGGTGCAAAAGGGCCTGAGCCGCAACGCTCCACCGGGCGTGGTATTGCGCGAACTGCCGTGGCTGGCCTACACCACACCGCTGTGGGCGGCCTGGCACCGCGTCAACTTGAGGCCGTTGGTGGAAACCTTTCGCAAAGTGCTGACCGACTGATCGTTCCCACGCTCCGGTGATCGTTCCCACGCTCCGCGTGGGAATGCATCCCATGACGCTCCGCGTCACTAAACGGCGGGACGCGGAGCGTCCGCGGCGGCGTTCCCACGCAGAGCGTGGGAACGATCAATCAGAGTGCTTCGCGCAACCGATACCACAACATCCCCAACGCCAGCAGTGGCGAGCGCAGCGCCTTGCCACCGGGAAAGGTCATGTGCGGCACCTGGCTGAAAATATCCAGGCCCTGGCTTGCACCCGCGTGTATCCCTTCGGCCAGCAACCGTGCGCACCAGTGCGTCACGTTCAAGCCGTGACCGGAATAGCCTTGCGCATAGAACACGTTGGGGTACTGCTTGAGGCGCCCGACCTGGGGAAAACGGTTGGCAGTAATGCCGATCTTGCCGCCCCACTGGAATTCGATAGCCGTGTTGGCCAACTGCGGGAACACCTTGAGCATTTTCGGGCGCATGTACGCGGCGATGTCCTGGGGGTCGCGCCCCGAGTAGTGGCAGGCGCCACCGAACAACAGACGCCGGTCGGCGGTCAGCCGGTAGTAATCCAGGCCGACTTTCTGGTCGCACAGCGCCAGGTTCTGTGGGATCAACTGCTGGGCCACGGGCTCAGGCAGAGGCTCGGTGGCGATGATGTAGCTTCCCGCCGGCAGTACCTTGCCGCTCAAGCGCGGCTCCAGCTCTTCAAGATGGGCATTGCATGCCAGCACCAGGTTGGCTGCGCGCACGCTTCCGCCTGTGCAGCGCACCCGCACCGTTTCGCCATGGATCAGTTCCAGCACCGGGCTGTGCTCAAAGATACGCACCCCGAGGGCCTCAGCCGCCTGCGCTTCACCCAATATCAGGTTGAGCGGGTGCAGATGCCCGGAACCCATGTCGACCAGGCCGCCGGCATACATAGCAGAGCCCACCACCTGTGCCATGTCTTGTGGGCCGACCAGCCGCGTTTCATGGGCATACCCCACGGCCGCCAGGTGCGCCTGTTCGCCCTTGAACGCCGCGAACTGCGCCGGAGTATTGGCGAGTTCGCAAAAGCCCCAGCGCAGGTCACAGTCGATGCCGTGCTCGGCAATGCGCTGGCCCACCAGGGCAACCGAGTCGATACCGGCCCGCTCCATATAGCGCACGCCCTCCTCGCCCACGTATTTGGCGAACCCGGAGACATCATGGCCAATGCCACGGATCAATTGCCCACCGTTGCGCCCGCTTGCGCCCCAACCGATGCAGCGCGCTTCCAGCAGCACCACCGAAAGCCCGCGCTGGGCCAGTTCAATGGCGGTGTTGACCCCGGTGAAACCGCCGCCGATCACACACACATCGGCGCTCAGGTCTGCCTCAAGTGCGGGCCGCTGCACCATGGCATTCGCCGAAGCGCGGTAATAGGACGGGGCATGTTCATTGGACTGCATCATCGGTTGGACTTCACTTTGCTCCAGGCGCGGGTCATCACGCGCATGGTCGCCGGCGTAGGCGTGGTGGAGATATAGAGTTTGTCGAGTACGTCCTGGGGCGGGTACACCTCAGGATTGTTCACCAGCTCCGCAGGCATGAACGGCTTGGCGGCCGGGTTGGCGTTGGCATAGCCCACCGAGGTGCTGACCTTGGCAATCACCTCAGGCTCAAGCAGGTCGTTGATGAACGCATGGGCTTCTTTAGGGTTGCTCGCATCGGCCGGAATCGCCAACAGGTCGAACCACAGGTTGGAGCCTTCCTTGGGGATCGAGTACGCAATGTTCACCCCGTTCTTGGCTTCCTTGGCGCGGTTGGCGGCCTGGAACACGTCGCCGGAATAACCGAAGGCCACGCAGATATTGCCGTTGGCCAGATCCGAGATGTACTTGGAAGAGTGGAAATAGGTGATGTACGGCCGCAGCGTCAGCAGCTTGGCTTCGGCCTGCTTGTAGTCCTCGGCATTCTCGCTGCGTGGGTCCTTGCCCATGTAGTTGAGGATCGCCGGGAACAGCTCATCCGCTGAATCGAGGAAGGCCACGCCGCACTCATGCAGCTTCTTGATATTTTCCGGTTCAAACAGCACCGCCCACGAATCGATGCGGTCGATACCCAGCACTTGCTTGACCTTGTCGACGTTGTAGCCAATGCCATTGGTGCCCCACAGGTATGGCACCGAGTGCGCATTACCGGGGTCGTTCTGTTCCAGTAACTTCAGCAGCTTGGGGTCCAGGTTTTTGAAGTTGGGCAACTGCGCACGGTCAAGCTTGAGAAACGCACCGGCCTTCACCTGGCGTGCCAGGAAATGGTTGGACGGCACCACCACGTCATACCCGGTGCGCCCGGCCAGCAACTTGCCCTCCAGGGTTTCGTTGGAGTCGAACACATCGTAGATCACCTTGATGCCGGTCTTGGCCTGGAAGTCCGCCAAGGTGGTCTCGCCAATGTAATCGGTCCAGTTGTAGACACTCACCGTCGGCGCCGCCTGGCCGGCACTGCTGAACGCCGCGACCAGGGCCAGTGGAAGAAGCTTGTTCACAAGACGCATATCGTCACCCCTCTTATGCTTGTTTTCAGACGCTCAACAGCAGGAACTCACGCTCCCACGAACTGATCACCCGCTTGAAATTCTCATGCTCGGCACGCTTGACCGCGACATAGCCGCGCACGAACTTCTCCCCCAGGTACTGCTTGACCGTGTCGCAATCCTCCATGCGCGCCAGCGCATCTTCGAGGGTGAACGGCAGGCGCAGGTTGCGGCGTTCATAGGCGCGGCCTTCCACCGGGGCACTGGGTTCGATGTGCTCGATCATGCCCAGGTAGCCACACAACAAGCTGGCAGCAATCGCCAGGTAAGGATTGGCATCGGCGCCCGGCAGGCGGTTTTCCACGCGCATCGCCTCCGGGCTGGAAGTGGGCACGCGCAAGCCGACGGTGCGGTTCTCTTCGCCCCATTCGACGTTGACCGGCGCCGAGGTATCGGGCAGGAAGCGGCGGAACGAGTTCACATTGGGCGCGAACATCGGCAACAGCTTGGGGATGTACTTCTGCAAGCCGCCGATGTGATGCAGGAACAACGGGCTCATGTTGCCGTCGGCATCGACGAACACCGGTTTGCCGGTGGCAATCTCCACCACGCTCTGGTGCAGGTGCATGGCACTGCCGGGTTCGTCGGCCACCGGCTTGGCCATAAAGGTGGCGGCCACGTTGTGCTTGAGCGCGGCCTCGCGCAAGGTGCGCTTGAACACCGTGATCTGGTCGGCCAGGTCCAGGGCGTCGCCATGACGGAAGTTGATTTCCATCTGCGCGGGGCCGTCTTCGTGGATCAGCGTATCCAGGTCCAGGCCCTGGGCTTCGCACCAGTCATAGACATCTTCGAACAGCGGGTCGAATTCGTTGGCGGCATCGATCGAGAACGACTGGCGCCCGGTTTCGGCACGGCCCGAGCGGCCGATGGGAGTTTTCAACGGCAGGTCCGGATCTTCGCAGCGCTGGGTCAGGTAGAACTCCATTTCCGGCGCGACAATCGGCTGCCAGCCTTGGTCGGTGTAGAGCTGCAGGACTTTCTTCAACACATTGCGCGGCGACAGTTCGATGGGGTTGCCCTGTTTGTCGAAGGTGTCGTGGATCACGATGGCGGTGGGTTCGATGGCCCACGGCACCACGTAAGTGGCGTTGGCGACCGGGCGGCAGATCATGTCGATATCGGCCGGGTCCAGCAGGTCGTAATAGATATCGTCGTCGACAAAGTCCCCGGTTACCGTTTGCAGCAACACACTTTCCGGCAGGCGCATGCCTCGCTCATGCAGGAACTTGTTGGTGGGTGCGATCTTGCCGCGTGCGATGCCAGTCAAGTCACTGATCACGCATTCGACTTCGGTAATCTTGTGTTCTTTCAGCCAGGTGGACAGCTGATCGAAGGGGGCGTTCATAAGGACCTCGTCTTGGGTGGGATGCGACGCCGGCTTGTACTCCCAGCGCATTGAGGTCTATCTTGGGCCAGCCTTGAAACGGCATCTATCCACTTTGCACGCGGCACAACGCACCAATAGAGTGCGCACGGATCACCATGACACAGGCAACCGCTTTGCGCGTACAGGCCTTCGCCACCGGCGATGTGGCCGCCCAATGCAGTGCGACACCCGGCTGGGTGCAGCAGTACCAGCAGATGTCCCCCGGGCATTTTGCCGGGCGGGTGCGCTACCTCGACCTGCACGGGGTGCAGGTGTACGAAGAGTGCATGAACACCCGGGTGGAGCAGCATTTCAACGCACCTGCCGGCGCCCTGGCGTTTTGTTTCGACGCCAGTGACAACGCGCTGTACCTGCTCAATGGCGAAAGCCGCAACACCTGGATCACCCCGGTAAACTACCGCGAAGTGGCAGTGGTGTTCGGCCCGCAGTTCGTCCAGCGCCAGGGCCTGGATATAGCCAAACTCGAAGGCTTGTTCATGGCACCGCTGACCTGTCGGCAAAATGCGCTGTTCACTCGCTGGCTGAGCGGCACCCTTACGCGCCTGTCGGCACTGACCGACCCCATCAGCCGCGATGCCCTCACCCAGCAACTGCTCGACGACTGCCTGTTTATCCTCGATAACGCCTGCGTGTGCCTGGACGGCAGTTCATTGCAAAAGCGCAATGAAGAACGCCAATTGATGGCGCGCATCGGCGAATGGGCGGCGGATGCACCGGATGAAACCGCCAACCTGTTGGAACTGGCGCAGATTGCGGGTGTGCCGTTGCGCCAATTGCAGCAAGGGTTCAAGACCTACACGGGGATGAGCCCGGCGCAGTGGTTAAGGTTGCGTCGGTTGAACGGGGCGCGGCGGGAGTTGCTGAGCACGACCGACACCACGGTGGCCGAGGTCGCGATGAATTGGTCGTTCTGGCATTTGGGGCGGTTTTCAAACAGCTACCGGGCGCTTTTTCAGGAGCTGCCCAGCGAAACCCTGAAACGCTCCAGCTGAAAAAACACGCTTGACCTTGTGGGAGGGACAGACCAAACCGTCCCTCCCTTGAACCTCAATCAGGGCTGCGCGTTCAAAAAAGTGGAGATCAGTTGATTGACCTGCTCCGCCGCCTCCAGCTGCACCATATGCCCCTGCCCCGGCAATACATGCACCTGAGCCTGCAGCCCTTGGGCGTGACTTGCCGGGATGATCGCGTCGTCACTGCCCCAGATCACCAGGCTCGGCTGGCGGCCCACCTCGCTGCGAAGATCCAGCATCTGCCGCCCGCCATCGAACAGCCTGTGATCGAGCTGGCGCAACGCTTGATCCACCCCTTCCAGGCGCTTGAATTTGAGCATGTCCTCCAGCATCTGCCGCGTCACCAGCGCAGGGTTACTGAACAGTTGAGTCAATGGCGGCTTGAGCGCGTTACGGTTGTTGGCTTCGACAAAACCTCGCAGGTAATCGCCGTTGATATCGGCACCCAGACCGGCGCTGGCGATCAAGGTGATGGAGGCGATACGTGCAGGCGCCAGGCTGGCGACGGTGAGGGTCACCAGCCCACCCATGGAGTGGCCGGCCAAATGCACACGGTCGAGCGCCAGGTGGTCGAGCAATGCCAGTACGGCATGACTGAGTTCGGCAGCGTCTCCCGTTTGCAGAGACTTGCCCGACTCCCCGTGCCCCGGCAGGTCCAGGGCAATCACCCGGCGTTCGGCGGCCAGGGCCGGTTGATTGAACAGCCAGTTGTTCAGATCGCCCCCGAAGCCGTGCACCAACACCAGCGGCGTGCCGCCCTCGCCCATGTCCAGATAACGCAGCAAGCGCCCGCCTACCTCGACTTTTTGTGCGCTGGGGCCGGCCTCTTCGGCTTCGGCGGCACTGGAGACGAACCCGGCGTTGAAGCGTTCGATCACGCTATCGATTTCAGCCTCTGTCGCCTCGCCCTCCACCACAATTCCCAGTAGAGCGCCCACCGGCAGGGTTTCATCACTGAGCGCCAGTACCCGACGCAGCACGCCGCTAAAAGGCGCCTCGACACTGCTGGAGATCTTGTCGGTCTCCACGTCCAGCACTTCCTCGCCCTTTTCCACTCGGTCGCCGGGTTGTTTGAGCCAGACATCGATGCGACCCTCGGTCATCGACAGGCCCCATTTGGGCATGGTCAGGGTATGAATCATGCGGAAGTCCTCTTGTCGGCGATCTTCATCACGGCGGCCTCGATCTTCGCGGCGTTGGGGATGTACAGGTCTTCCAGAGCATCGGAAAACGGCACCGGGGTGTGCGGCGCGGTGACCATCTCGATGGGAGCGCGCAGGAAAGCGAACCCCCGCTGGGCCACCAGGGCACTGATGTCGGTGGCGACCGAGCAGCGCGGGTTGGATTCGTCGATCACCACCAGGCGCCCGGTTTTCTCGACGCTTTCAAGGATGCTGTCTTCATCCAGCGGGCTGGTGGTGCGCAGGTCCAGCACTTCACAATCAATGCCTTGACGCGCCAGGTTGGCCGCAGCCTCCAGGGCGATATGCAGCATGCGGCCGTAGGTCACCAGCGTCACATCCTTGCCCTCACGCACAAAGTTGGCTTCGCCAAACGGGACCGTGTACAGCTCTTGCGGTACGTCGCCCTGCATGCCGTAGAGCATTTTGTGCTCCAGGAAAATCACCGGGTCATTGTCGCGGATTGCCTGGATCAACATGCCCTTGGCGTCGTAGGGCGTGGCCGGGCATACCACCTTGAGGCCGGGGATATGCGTCCACATGGAGGTGAGCATTTGCGAATGCTGGGCAGCCGCCCGCAAACCGGCGCCGTACATGGCACGGATCACCAGCGGTGTAGTGGTTTTGCCACCGAACATATAGCGGAACTTGGCAGCCTGGTTGAGCAACTGGTCCAGGCAGCAGCCGATGAAGTCGACGAACATCAATTCGCACACTGGGCGCATGCCACGGGTAGCGGCGCCCACCGCCATGCCCACGTAGCCGACCTCAGACAACGGTGCGTCCAGCACGCGCCCGGGAAATTGCGGGTGCAAGCCCTTGGTCACGCCGAGCACGCCGCCCCATGCGTCCTGCTCACCGGGGGAACCGGTGCCACCGGCCACATCCTGACCGATGATGAATACGCTCTGGTCACGGCCCATCTCTTGAGCCAAGGCCTCATTGATCGCCTGCTGATAGCTGATTTTACGAGCCATTAGATTCTCTCCACGTCTTGTTTTTATAGGGTTGGTATCAGCGGTAGGCCACGTAAACGTCGCTTAGCAGGTCGGCGGCCTGGGGCTTGGGATCGGTTTTGGCCAGGCGTACGGCGTCTTCGATCAATTGCGCCACTTCACCGTCGATGCGCTCGAACTGCGCTGCATCCAGCCAGCCTTCGGCATGGCAGCGCTGACGGAACAAGGCCAGGCAATCGGCGTTTTCACGCAGGTTTTTCACTTCGTCAGCGCCGCGATAGGTTTGCGCATCGCCCTCGAAGTGCCCATAGAAACGGCTGAGCTTGACCTCGACCAGCGTTGGCCCGTCGCCTTGGCGCGCCCGCTCCACAGCAACGCCGAGCGCTTCATGCACCGCGAAAAAATCATTGCCGTCGACGATCACCCCCGGCATACCAAACCCGGCGGCGCGCTCGGCGATGTCTTTGCAGGCCACCGACCAACCGGCGCCAGTGGCCTCGGCATAACCGTTGTTTTCGGCGACAAACAGACACGGCAGCTGCATGATCGACGCCAGGTTCATCGCTTCGAACACGGCACCTTCGTTGGAGCCACCGTCGCCAAAAAATGCCACTGCCACGCCCTGGCACCCCTTGAGCTTGGCAGCCAGCGCCGCCCCCGCGGCCAACGGTGCGCCGGCACCGACAATGCCGTTGGCGCCGAGCATGCCTTTCTCTTGGTCGGCGATGTGCATGGAGCCGCCCTTGCCGCCGCACACGCCGGTTTTCTTGCCATAGATTTCGGCCATCATGCCGAACACGTCGACGCCCTTGGCGATGCAGTGTCCGTGGCCGCGGTGGTTGGACGCGATGCAATCATCGTCATTGAGGTGCGCCATGACGCCAGCGGCGCAGGCTTCCTGGCCGGCATACAGGTGAACGAAACCGGGGATCTCGCCGGTGGCGAACTCCACATGCAGGCGTTCTTCGAAATCGCGGATGGTGCGCATCACGGTGTAGGCATGCAGTAACTGATCGGTGCACAGGTGGGTGGACATCTTGTTGTTCTCCAGGTTGTCTCGACGCACAAAAAACTGGCTGCGGCCAGTGCCAAGCTGTTCAGCACAGCTTGTGCCAACCGTCGAGAAAACCTGGCAAAGCCTTGATCCAGAGCCGTGCCACACAGCGATGCCCAGGCAAGTGGTCGACTAAATGTGAGACGCAACCACGCAGTTCGACCCTTGAGTCTCAGCGGCATGAGACGCAGCGTCTCAATGCAGGCGTTGGTCAGGGTGCCCTTGTCCGTCGGCGCACATGCGCGCTTAATGACGCGCATAACAACAAAGCTTGAGAACCGGAGGCTTTATGCTCGCCATGAACTCCAGGGAGCATGTCGACTGTGTCAGTCGCGTGGTCCGCAATGCCGAGCGCCTGCCCCAGGCGCCCGTGCCGTCGCTGATCTTCGATTCGTGGCGGCGGTCCATGGAGCAACACCGCCTGGACCCCGGCTCCCTGCAAGGTCCACGTATCCTCAGCGAACCCTTGCTCAAGGAATGCCGCGAGCGCGCCGAGCTGTTCATGCGCATCGCCGGCGAAGAAGTCGCACAGTTGCACCATCGCGTGCGCCATGCCGACTACTGCGTGATGCTCACCGACGCCCAGGGCCAGACCATTGATCACCGTGTCGATGCGAACATTCGCACCGACTGCCGCAAGGCCGGTCTTTACCTGGGCACCTGCTGGTCGGAAGCCGAGGAAGGCACCTGCGGCGTGGCCACGGTGCTGACCAGTAAAACAGCGGTGACGGTGCACAAGCGTGATCACTTTCGCGCAGCGTTTATCGGCCTGACGTGTTCGGCTGCGCCCATCTTCGACCCGCAGGGCCACCTGTTGGGTGTGCTGGATGTCTCGGCGCTCAAGTCGCCGGATGACCGCGGCAGCCAGCACCTGATACGGCAGATGGTGGCGCAGAGCGCCCAGGCCATCGAAAACGCTTTTTTCATGCACAGCGCCCGGCAGCACTGGGTGTTACAAGCCCATAGCACTCCAGGCTTTGTCGACAGCCAACCCGACCTGCTGCTGGCCTGGGACCAGGACGGACGTCTGCACGCCTTGAACAGCAAGGCGCGTCAAGCCCTGCGCTTGCGCTTTGGCCAGCTGCCTGAGCATATCGGCGAAGTGTTCGATGTGGATGCATTGCGTGCAGCCACTGATCAGTCAACCCGGCAGTTGCACTGGCTGGGCAAGCCCGACGCGGTACACGTGAGGGTCAATGCACCCCGACGCCCCTCGGTTCGGGCGCTGCCAGAGACTCAAGTCGACCCGCGGATCCAGGAGCACCTGCGCTTGGCTGCGCGGGTCAAGGACCGCAACCTGCCCGTGCTGGTGCAAGGTGAAACCGGCGTCGGCAAAGAAGTCTTCGCCCGCCAGTTGCATGAGCACAGCACGCGCCGGGACGGGCCGTTTGTGGCGGTGAACTGCGCGGCGATTCCCGAAAGCCTGATTGAAAGCGAGCTGTTCGGCTATTCGCCCGGCGCCTTCACCGGAGCGTCCAGCAAAGGCATGAGCGGGCTGCTACTGAAAGCCGACGGCGGTACGTTGTTCCTCGACGAAATCGGCGATATGCCGCTGGCGTTGCAGACACGGTTGCTGAGGGTGCTGGCCGAGGGTGAAGTCGCGCCGTTGGGCGCAGCGAAAACCCGCGTGGTGAACATTCAGGTGATCTGCGCCAGCCACCGCGATTTGGCGGCGCTGGTCAGCGCGGGCCGATTCCGTGAAGACCTGTACTTTCGCCTGGGTTGTGCGCGTTTCTGCCTGCCACCGTTGCGCGAACGCACCGATAAGCTGGCCCTGATCAATCGGCTGTTGGAGCAAGAGGCGCGTAACAGTGGCGTGTCGTTGGGCATCGGCCAGGCCGCACTGCAATTGCTGCTGGGTTATGCGTGGCCGGGCAATGTGCGGCAACTGCGGCATGTGCTGGCGTACGCCTGTGCGGTGTGCGAAGGGACTACGCTGCAAGTGGCGGATTTGCCGATTGATATCCGGGGCGAGCAGCCTCAAGGGCTGGCCGAACAGAGCGCCAGCCCCGAGCGTCAAATGGTTCTGGATGCGTTGATTCGCCATCGCTGGAAACCCTCACCTGCGGCACAGGCCCTGGGGATTTCAAGGGCAACCCTGTACCGACGCGTGAACCAGCTGGGTATTGATATGCCCGGCAAAACCCACTGATACAAGGGGTCGACACCCACGCAGGCGAGTCGACCCACGCTGTCAGCGGTAGACCAGGCCACCGTCGATCAACGGCGCCTGCCCGGTCATATAATCTGCGTCCGGGCCTGCCAGAAATGCCACAAACCCCGCCACATCCTCCGGCGTTTGCGCACGGCCCAAGGCGATGCCATCCACGTACTGCTTGTAGGTTGCGCCCACCTGCGCCCCGGTAATCTCGGCCATGCGCTTGTCGATCTCAACCCACATATCGGTGCCCACCACACCGGGGCAATAGGCGTTTACCGTGATACCCGCGCTCGCCAGTTCCTTGGCCGCCGCCTGGGTCAAGGCGCGCACCGCGAATTTGCTCGCCGAGTAGACCCCTAACAACGCAAAGCCTTCATGCCCTGCGATTGAACAAGCATTGATGATCTTGCCCTTCTGCTTGAGCGCCTTGAATTTGTTGGCGGCCGCCTGGATCCCCCAAAGCACGCCCTTGACGTTGATATCCAGGGTGCGCTCGACCTGCTGCGGGCTGACATCGAGCAATGAGTCGATCTGCGCCACTCCGGCGTTATTGACGATGATGTCGAATCCGCCCAGCGTATGGTGGGCATGCTCTACCGCAGCCGTCACCTGTTCGCGTCTGGATACATCAGCGATGAACACAGAGGCTTTGCGGCCGGTGGCGACGATTTCGGCGGCCACGGCGTTGAGCTTGGCGCCGTCAATGTCCACCAACGCGACATCGGCGCCGTCCTGTGCAAGGCGCATGGCAATAGCCCGGCCTATGCCCTGCCCGGCGCCGGTGACCAGCGCGACTTTACCTGCGATACCCATGACAATCTCCTGAAACGATGAGGGGAGCCTTGTCTATCGCAAGCCGGCGCCTGGCTGTCGAGCCGCAACAGGATCGGCATCGGAGCTGAGACGGGTTGTCTCGCCGTGCGAACCTTGCGCGAAAGCTTGTAAAAGGCCGCGCTTATGCCTAGCTTAGGCGCCCCCCGCCCAGCGCTTTAAGGCCTTTACCCATGGTTTTGCGTTTTCGCCCCGTCGTCACTTCACGTTTCGCCCTCGGCCTGTTGCTCAGTGGCGGCATCGGCAGCAGCCTGGCCGCCGAGATCGAGTTGCCGACGGTAAAGGTCCAGGGCCAGGATGAGTCGGGCTACCGCAGTGAAACCGCGTCGGTGGGCGGCTTTGATGAAGCGCCGCTGTTGGACACCCCCGCCTCGATCACCGTGATCAACGCCGCGCTGATCAAGGACCAGCAGGCACGCTTGCTCAGTGAAGTGCTGCGCAACGATGCCTCGGTGGGCGACAGTTACGCGCCCATCGGCTATTACGAAAACTTCGTGGTGCGCGGCTTCTCGCTCAATGCAGCCAGCAGCTACAAGATCAATGGGCGCACCATCACCGGCGAGCAGAACGTCGCGCTGGAAAACAAGCAGCAGGTGGAAGTGCTCAAGGGCCTGGCGGGTTTGCAGAGCGGCATTTCCGAGCCCAGCGGGGTGATCAACTACGTGACCAAACGCCCCCAGGATGTGCGCTCGGTGACGGTGTCCACCGATGATCGCGGCAGCGGTTATATCGCCACCGATGTCGGCGGCTGGTTTGGCAGCGAGCAGCAGTTCGGCCTGCGTGCCAACGTCGCCCATGAAGACCTCAATTCCTATGTGGAACACGCCAACGGCCAGCGCGATTTCGTGTCCCTGGCCTTTGACTGGAACATCAGCCCCGACGCCGTGCTGCAACTGGACGCCGAATACCAGAACAAGCAACAGCGTTCGGTACCGGGGTATCAACTGCTGGGGGGCACCGAAGTGCCCCACGGTGCTTCACCGAAGAAGCTGTTGGGGCACCAGACGGGCGGCAAGCAGGTCGGGATTGATTCGCTGAACCTCAACGGCAAGTTCGAGTACCGTTTCAGCGATCAATGGAAAGGCAGTGTCAGCGCGGCGCGTAGCAAGGTGGTGATTGATGACTACAGCTCGTTTGCCTGGGGTTGCTATGGTTCGGCCAGTTGCAGTGCCGCCAGCGTGCCGAACTACTTCAGCCCCGAAGGCAATTACGACGTCTACGACTACCGCAGCCCGGACGACACTCGCCGCGGCGACGAAATCCAGGCGGCCATGACCGGCCTCTTCGACACTGCCGGCATCGGCCATGAACTGACCTTTGGCAGCAGCGCGTTTCGCCGAGTGATCGACAAACGCAAGTCGGTCAACGAATTCATCGGCACCGCCAATATCAACGAAGAGGTGCCGAGCTTTCCCCCGACCGACAAGCCGTTGAACGACAGCCACCGCAACCTCGACAGCCGCCAGTACGGGCTGTTCGTCACCGACCGCATCCGCTTCAACGAGCACTGGCAAACCATCCTCGGCGGCCGTGAAGTGCGCCTGGACGAAAAAGCCTTCGACAGCGTCACCGGCAACCAGACGCGCCACACCCAACAGTACGTGTTCCTGCCCCAGGCCTCGTTGATCTACAAGCCAGTGGACAACGTTTCGCTGTACACCAGCTACAGCAAGGGCCTGTCCCTGGGCGGCACCGCGCCGTGGTTTGCAAGCAATGCCGATGAAACACTCGCCCCCACCGTCTCGCGCCAGATCGAAGCCGGGGTGAAATACGACTGGCGCCGTATCAGCTTCGCCGCCGCTGTATTCCAGACGCGCCAGGCTTACCAGTACGCCAAGCCCGAAGGTGGCACGTTCAACTACGTGCAGCAGGGCCAGCAAAAAAACACCGGCATTGAATTGTCCGCCAACGGCTGGGCCACCGACCGTCTGCAGATCGCCACCAGCGTGGCCGCGATCCGAGCGCGGGTGAGCGGCAGCGGCACGCCGGAATACGAAGGCCACCAGGCGATCAACGTGCCCAAGCTGCGCGCCAGCGTGTACGCCGACTACGCCCTGCCCTGGGTCAACGGCCTGGCGGTATTGGGCGGCGTGCAATACAGCGCCAAGAAGTCTGCCAATCGCACCGGCAACGTGGAAGTGGGCGACTACGCGGTGGTCAACGTCGGTAGCCGCTACACCACCAAGGTCGATGGCTACGAGACCGTGTTTCGCCTGAGCGTCGATAACCTGTTCGACAAGCGCTACTGGCGCGACGCGGGCGAGTATATGGGCGATGACTACCTGTTCCAGGGCGCACCGCTGACGGCGCGCCTGAGTGCTTCAGTAAATTTCTGAACCTGCGACTCTGTGGCGAGGGAGCTTGCTCCCGCTGGGGTGCGAAGCGCCCCTAAAAATCCGGCTCCAGCTTCGCTGTCGAGCGGGAGCAAGCTCCCTCGCCACAAAAAGCAGCAACTCTCCGATCGTTACTTGGGCATCTTGCGAAAGCCCACCGCCAGGCGGTTCCAGCTGTTGATGGTGGCGATGGCGACGCTCAGGTCGACTTGCTCCTGTGGGCTGAACTGCGCAGCCAAGGCGTTGAAGTCTTCGTCGGGGGCGTGGGTGTGGCTGAGCAGGGTCAGGCTTTCGGCCCAGGCCAGGGCAGCACGTTCGCGCGGCGTGAAGAACGGGGTTTCACGCCAGGCCGACAGGGTGTACAGGCGCCGCTCGGTTTCGCCGCCCTTGCGTGCATCGGCGGTGTGCATGTCCAGGCAGAACGCGCAGCCGTTGATCTGCGATACGCGCAAGCGCACCAGTTCCAGCAGTGGCAGTTCGATGGAGAGTTTGCCCACCGCCGCTTCCAGGGCGAGCATGGCTTTCATGGCGTCCGGGGAGGCGGTATAGAAATCGGTACGGGTTTGCATGGTGAATCTCCAGAACGTTGGGATAGGTGCGCAGAGTAGTCAGCGCAGCGTTCTGGAGAAATAGCCAATCCGGGCGAAGAACAGGTGACCAATCTACAGACCGCGGTTCCTCAGCCACTGGATGAAGCCCTTCTTGACCGGTACCACGGGCGCGTCTTCGGTCAGGGCCTGGGCGGCATGGCGGCGGAAGTCCAGCAGCGCCTTCATGGCTTCGCCGATATCATGCCGGGCGTCCAGGCACGGCTTGAGGTATTCATTTTCGATGCGGTAGAGTGTGCAGTAGGTCTTGGCCGAAAAATCCGCCAGCGCCGCCTGGTCGGAGAGAATGCCGGACTCACCGATCACCTCCCCAGGGCCCATGCGCCCAGCCTCGAACTTGTGCCCGTCCTTGATCAACAGCACCGAGACCACGCCGGACTCGATGATAAACAGGTGATCGCTGACCTCCCCCGCCGCCAGGATCATTTCGCCGGCGCGGTAGGTGTGCAGGGTCATGTTCTGGCTGAAGGTGTCTTTTTCTTCCTGGCGCAAGGTCGAGAAGATCGACGAGCGCTCCAGCAAGGCACGGGCGCCAGACACCGCAGGCGGCGTGCTGCCTTCGGTGGCGGACAACAGCCCCACGCCCGCCGCCTGCAAATGCCGGTAGGCCAGGTCGTAAAGCTGGTTGCGGGTTTCGCGCTTGAGGCCCATGGCCGGCACAAAGCCGCTGATCTCATATTCCACGCCACTGCCGGTGGACGCCTTGAACGCGACGCTGGGCGCCGGCTGGGCCAGCAACGGCCGGCAGCCCTGCATCGCACGCTCCAGCGCTTCGATCACGGTTTGCGGGCGCGCATGGGGGCTGACTTGCAGGCTGACCGCCAGGCCGAACATGTCTGCCGGGCGCGAAAAGTTGATGATCTTGGCCTTGGCCGCCAGGGAGTTGGGGATCACCGCCAGGCTGCCCTGGGAGGTTTGCAGGCGCGTGGCGCGCCAGTCGATATCGGTGACACGGCCTTCGGTGCCGTCGATGGAGATCCAGTCATCGATCTGGTAAGGCTTGGTGGTATTGAGGACGATCCCGGAAAACACATCGCTCAGGGTGCTTTGCAAGGCCAGGCCGACGATGATCGCCACGGCGCCGGAGGTGGCCAGCACGCCCTTGACCGGCAGGTCGAGCACGTAGGCCATGGCGGCGATGATCGCAATGAGGAAAATCACTGCGCCCATCAGGTCCTGCAACAAACGCCCGGTATGGCCGACCCGCTGCATCATCACCGCGCCGAGCAATACCGTGAGGGTGCGCGCGGCGAACAACCACCAGCCGATCTGCAGCGCCGTGGCGGCCAGATGCAAGGTGGTGTCATCGGCATAGGGCGCCGCTTGCATGGGGTTCATGCCGTCGTTGAACAACACGGCACTGAACACCGCGAAAATCACCAGCCGCGCTGCGAGTTTCCAGTTAGCCAGGTTGGCGGAAATAAGGCGCCACACGGCGATGTCGATCAGGATCAACGCCACGGCGCACAGCATCGGGTGATCAGCGATAAATGAGGGCATCCAGGCGACTCCAGGGCGAATGCCGAGAAGATCGCATGAAATCAGAAACCTGGAAACAAAATGTAGGAGCGAGCTTGCTCGCGAAAAACCACAACGATAACGCGTGCTGTCTGATTGAACGCGGTATGTTGAAGTTCTTCGCGAGCAAGCTCGCTCCTACAGGGAGTGGCGGTGAACCGTCAGGCGTGCATCTGCCCGAATTTGCCCGACTGAAAGTCGGCAAATGCCTGGTGAATCTCCTGCTCGGTGTTCATCACGAACGGACCGTGCCCGACGATGGGCTCGTCGATGGGTTCGCCGCTGAGCAGCAGCACCTTGGCGTCGTCGTTGGACTCCAGGGTCAGTTGCTTACCGTCGCGCTCGAACAGGGCCAATTGCCCCTGGCGTGCGACTTCTTCGCCATTGATCAACAACGTGCCGCTGAGCACCACCAAGGCGGTGTTACGCCCGGCGTGCAGGTCCAGCGTGACCGCTTTACCGGCGTTGAGGCGCAAGTCCCATACGTCTATCGGCGTGAAGGTGCGGGCCGGGCCTTGAGTACCGGCAAATTTCCCGGCGATCAGCCGCAGGTGGCCGGCGTCGTTTGCCAATGGCAGCACCGGAATGTCGCCATCGACGATGGTCTGGTAACCGGCATCCGCCATTTTGTCCTTGGCCGGCAGGTTGACCCACAGTTGCACCATCTCCAGTGCGCCGCCACTACGGGCGAAGTCTTGGGAGTGAAACTCTTCGTGCAGGATCCCTTTGGCTGCGGTCATCCATTGCACATCGCCCGGGCCGATTTTGCCGCCGGCACCGGTAGAATCGCGGTGCTCGACTTCGCCGTCGTAGACGATGGTCACGGTTTCAAAACCGCGATGCGGGTGCTGGCCGACGCCGCGACGTTGTTCAGTCGGGGTGAATTCGGCTGGACCTGCGTGATCCAGCAACAGGAATGGGCTGATGTGCTTGCCCATGGTGTCGTAGGAAAACAGCGTGCGTACCGGGAAGCCGTCGCCGACCCAGTGGGCGCGGGGGCTGGTGTAGATACCAATCAGCTTTTTCATGGTGTACCTCCAAAGTGAGTACACCTTAAATCGCCTCACCCTTGAGCACTAGCCGGTAAAAATGGCCCTGATCGTTCTATATATAGGACAGCGTTTTAACCTGGCGTTGGCGCAGCAGTTGAAAGGCAACCAGTGCCGACAGTGCAAACCCGGCCTGGATAACGATCATCGGCGCGGCACTGCCATCGCGTAACTGGCTCAGCAACAACCCGCTGCACGTGGCGCCGAACATCTGTGCAAATCCCATGAGCCCGGCGGCTAAACCCGCACGGTGCGCATTGGGCATCACGGCCCCGGTAACGGATCCCGGCAGCACCAGGCCGCCGCCGAGCGTGAGCAGGGCGATGGGAATATCCAGCCCCACTACCGACAACCCGAACACCAGGTAAATCGCCAGGGCTGCCACCCCGCCCACCGCCACCATCGTCACACCCATCGCCACAATGCGCTGCGGCCCCAGGCGCTGAATGTTACGCCGGGTGTAGGTGGCGCCGACGATCAGCATCGACACAATCAGCCCGAAGTTGAGCCCGTACTCAAGGCTGCTGAACCCCAGCAGATTGATAAACACCGCCGATGAACCCGCGATCACCGCAAACATCGCGCCATAGGTACACGCCAGGGCCACCGCGTAAGCACGATACTGGCGCCCCTTGAGCAGATCCAGATACTGCCCGCCGAGGGTGCGCCAGTGTGCGGCCCTGGGATCAAGGTGATGATTGCTCTCGCGAAAGAACAGCAGCGCCAGCAATAACACCAGGCTGCCGATCACCAACGCCAGGGCGATGGGCGCACGCCAACCCAGCAATTTGATCAGTAAGCCCCCTGCTATCGGCGCAACGACGATGGCATACAACATGCCGATCATCGTCAGCGCCAGGGCCGGGCCTGCCTCGGCTTTCCACACATCGCGCACCACGGTGCGCGCTAGTACCAGCGCGGCGCACGCGCCCAGGCCTTGCAACACCCGGACGGCGATAAACTGCTGGATGTCGGTGACCAGCAGCATCGCCAGCGTCGCCACTACGTAGAGCGCCAGGCCCCCGATCAAGACTGGCCGCCGGCCGATGCGATCCGACAGCGGCCCGAACAGTAGCTGCCCCAGGCCAAACGCAGCAACGAACGCCGACAGCGCCATCAGTGCCGAGCCTTGCGGCGCCTGCAGCGCGTGCTCGATGGCACCCAGGCCGGGGATGATCAGTTGCGTCGAGACTTCACCCAATGCGGTGAGGGCAACCAGCAAGAACAGCAAGCTGCGTGAGGGTGCCGGCGCGTTTGCCATGGGGAATATCCGGGGGCTGGATTAATTTATATTTCGACCATAATATGAGCAAAAAATTATGTCCATAATTTTTTGCCCTATGGTCACCCTGGAGTTCGTCATGCCCCCTCTCCCCCTGCGCCTTCTCACGCCCCTGGCTCTGCTGGTGGTCCTCAGTGGTTGTAACAGCAAGGCCGACAGCGCCGCCCAGGCGCCCACATCGCGCCCGGTGCTGGCCGCCACGGTCGAAGCAGCCGGCACCCAGCAAAGCGCTTATACCGGCGTGGTGGCGGCACGCACTGAAAGTGACCTGGGCTTTCGGGTCAGCGGCAAGGTGATCGAGCGCAAGGTCGACCCCGGCCAGCACGTCTCCCGTGGTGACACCCTGTTGGTGCTGGACATCGGCGACTTCGAACTGGCGCTGCGCTCGGCCAAGAACCGCGTCAACGCCGCCCAGGCCCAACTGCGCCAGCGCCGTGACGATGAAAACCGTTACCAGCGCCTGGCCAGCACCGGCGCGGTGTCGCGGCAGATCTTCGACCAGTCGGCCACCAACCTGCGCGTCGCCCAGGCCGAACTGGCCGCGGCGCAATCAGATGCCAGCCAGATCGAAAACCGTCGCACTTATTCGGTCCTCAAGGCCGATGGCGACGGCATCATCACCGACGTGCTGGCCGATCGCGGCCAAGTGGTGGCCGAAGGGCAAATCGTGGCGCGCCTGGCCCATGACGGCGCCCGCGAAGCCATCGTCAACCTGCCGGAGAACCGGCGTGACCTGGCTGCGCAAAAAGCCCTGGCGTTTCCCTTTGGCGCAGCCGACCAGGCCGTGACCGCCACCCTGCGCGAACTGTCCGCCAGCGCCGACCCGGTCACCCGCACCTACCGCGCACGTTACGTGCTGCAGGGTTCGGTCGAGCGTTTCGTCCTCGGCTCCACCATCACCGTGCGCCTGCAAGGCAACGGCCAGCCCCTGCAAACCCGCGTGCCGATTGGCGCCTTGCAGGATGCGGGGCAAGGCACGGGCGTATGGCTGATTGGCGATGATCAAAAGATCAGCTTTGCCCCGGTGAAGGTCGCCAGCCTCGGCCAGGAAGACGCCTTGCTCGACAGCGGCGTAACACCCGGCCAAACCATCGTCGCCCTCGGCGCTCACCTGTTGCACAGCGGCGACACGGTGCGCTTGCTGCCCGCCCAGGCCCTGGCCCTCAACCGTAAGCAGGATCAATGAGTATGCGCGGGATCAACCTCTCCGAACTGGCCGTCAAGCACCGCGCCGTCACCTTGTTCTTGCTGATTGCGATCCTCGTTGCCGGGGTCTTCGCGTTCGGCAAGCTGGGGCGCGCAGAAGACCCTTCGTTTACCGTCAAGGTCATGACCATCACCGCCGCCTGGCCCGGCGCCACCGCCCAGGAGATGCAGGAGCAAGTAGCCGACCGCCTGGAAAAGCGCCTGCAGGAACTGGACTACTACGATCGCGTCGAGACCATCGCCCAGCCAGGCTTTGTGTCGATGCGCATGACCTTCCTGGAGTCCACGCGCCCGAGCGAGATTCAGGAGCTGTTCTACCAGACCCGCAAAAAACTCAGCGACGAAGCCACGCGCCTGCCCAAGGGCGTGATCGGGCCGTTTTTCAACGATGAATATTCCGACGTGTACTTTGCGCTGTACGCCCTGGAAGCCGAACACCTGCCCCACCGTCAACAGGTGCAAATGGCCGAGGAACTGCGCCAGGGTTTGCTCAACCTGCCGGGGGTGAAGAAGGTCAATATCCTTGGCGAGCAGGCCCAGCGCGTGTTTGTGGAGTTTTCCTATGAACGCCTGGCAACCCTGGGCATCAAGCCCGAACAGATCTTCGCCGCCCTCGCCGCACAAAACGCCGTGGCGCCCTCAGGCTTCGTCGAAACGGCGGGCGCCCGCGCTTATATCCGCATCGACGGCGCGTTCGACAGCCTGGCCTTGATCGAGAACGTGCCCCTGCAAGTCAATGGCCGCGTATTGCGCATCGCCGATGTGGCCACCGTGAGCCGCGGTTATGAAGACCCGCCCAGTTATCGCATCCGTCATCAGGGCGACCCGGCGTTGATGCTGGGCGTGATCATGGAGAAGCACTGGAACGGCCTGGAACTGGACAAGAGCCTGCAAGCCGAAGAAGCGCGGATCCAGGCCGACCTGCCCCTGGGCGTGAATTTCGCCAAGGTCTCCGACCAGGCGAAAAACATCAGCCTGGCGGTGAATGAGTTCATGCTCAAATTCTTCGTCGCCCTGGCGGTGGTGATGCTGATCAGCCTATTGGCCCTGGGCTTTCGCGTGGGGCTGGTGGTGGCGGCGGCTGTGCCGCTTACGCTGTCGATCGTGTTCGTGATCATGCTGGTCACCGGCCGTGAATTCGACCGCGTGACCCTCGGCGCATTGATTATTTCCCTGGGCCTGTTGGTGGACGACGCGATCATTGCCATCGAAATGATGGTGGTCAAACTCGAAGAAGGCTTTGACCGCATCCACGCGGCCACCTACGCCTGGAGCTCAACAGCGGCGCCGATGCTGACCGGCACCCTGGTCACCATCATCGGTTTTCTGCCGGTTGGGTTTGCGCGTTCCGGGGCGGGTGAATACGCCGGCAATATCTTCTGGATCGTGGGTTTCGCCCTGATTTCATCCTGGCTAGTGGCCGTGGTGTTCACGCCTTACCTGGGCGTGAAGTTGTTGCCGCAGATCAAGCCAGTGCCCGGCGGGCATGATGCGATTTATGCCGGGCGCTACTACCAGACACTGCGCAGCCTGGTGGAGGCCTGCGTGCGCGGGCGCTGGCTGGTGACCGGGCTGGTGGTGGCCGCGTTCGTGGTGTGCGGCCTGGGTATGGCGGTGGTGAAGAAACAGTTCTTCCCGGACTCCGACCGCTCGGAGCTGATTCTGGAAGTGTATATGCCACCCGGCAGCGCCTTCAAAAGCACCGAAGCCGTGGCGGCGCAGGTGGAGAAGGCGCTGTTGCAAGAGCCGCAGACCAGTATGGTCGACACCTATGTGGGCGGCGGTGCACCGCGGTTTTTCCTGTCGTTGAACCCTGAAATGCCCGACCCGGCGTTCGCCAAGTTGATCGTGCAAACCCCGGACTCCCGCGCCCGCGACGCGCTGAAACTGCGGATGCGCGAGCGCATTGCGGCAGGCGAATTTCCGTCGGCGCGGGTACGGGTCACGCAGCTCGTCTTCGGCCCGCCGGTGCCGTTCCCGGTGGTGTTTCGCGTCACGGGGCCCGACCTGAATGTGCTGCGCGGGCTGTCTGAAGACGTGCGTCAGGTCGTGGCCGGCAACACGCTGACCAGAGACACCTTCCTAGAATGGGGCGAGCGTGCCAGCGGTTATCGCCTGGTGCTGGACCAGGATCGCTTGCGCTTGCTGGGTTTTACCCCCGACGAGGTCAGGTCCCAACTCAACGCCCTGCTCAGCGGCAACCCGATCACCGAAGTTCGCGAAGGCAACCGCACCGTCTCAGTGGTGGCCCGCGCCCAAGGCAGCCAACGCGAAGACCTGGCCAACCTCAACAACATGACGCTGACCAACAGCGCAGGTACGTCGGTGCCGCTGGCCCAGGTCGGGCATTTCAAGGCGGTGATGGAAGAACCGATCCTCAAGCGCCGCGACCGCGCCACCACCGTGGAGGTACGCGCCGACATCATCGATGGCGTACAACCGCCCGATGTGGAAATGGCGGTGTACAAAGACCTGCAACCGCTGATCGCCAAGCTGCCCAGCGGTTACAAAATCGACATCGGCGGCCCGGTTGAGGAAAGCGCCAAGGCCAACGTGGCCCTGGCGGCGCTGTTTCCGATCATGATCCTGCTCACCCTCACGGTGATCATGTTCCAGGTGCGCTCGTTCGGCGTGATGTTCATGGTGTTCGCTACCGCGCCGTTGGGCCTGATTGGTGCAGTGCCGACCTTGTTGCTGTTCAACCAGCCGTTCGGCTTCAACGCGATCCTGGGCCTGATTGGCATCGGCGGCATTCTGATGCGCAATACGCTGATCTTCACCGACCAGATCCGCCAGAACCAGGACCACGGCATGGCGATTCGCGAGGCCATTATCGAAGCCACCGTGCGGCGTGCCCGCCCGGTGATCCTGACCGCACTGGCGGCGGCGCTGGCGTTTATTCCGTTGACGCTCTCGGTGTTCTGGTCGTCGCTGGCTTATGTGCTGATTGGCGGTGTGCTGGTAGGCACGGTGTTGACGCTGTTGTTCCTGCCGGCGCTGTGCAGCCTGGTACTGCGCGACAAGGTTGCTGAAACGTCCCACGTAACTGCCGGATAAGCTCTACTCCCCTCCGCTTTCCACCGCTGCAAAGTCCCTCGACTGATCAAACAGTGCGAGGGATTGCAGATGGTGGTGTTCGTTAGAGCCCTGATAAATGGGGCTGTCTCTTGATCGCGGTGCTGGCCAACCTGATGCTGGTGCCGATGGATCCCGAAGCGCCGAAGGTTGAGCGCGTATTCGCGGATTTGCGTACCTGCCTGAATACCTTTGATAAGTGGACCGACAGCTTTTTAAGTGGTTCGGCACTTAGCGTGGAGCAGGTGTTCAAGGTTGGGGAAGACGTCGCACTGGTCGCGCCGATCTCTTCCGACAAACCCAGCCGCACCGTCGCTCAATGCAAAGCCCAGGGTGGGCTGACGCTGGTGCATCTGTTCGAAAGCACGCAGTTCGTGCCTATCGGCAACACGCCCGTGAGGCTGCAAGCCGTTGCACAGGACGGCAGCCCGGTAGGCGCGCCGCTGCATCGGACCATTGGCCCCAGCGGCATTCTTGAAGTCAGCGACTGTACCCGCGACCAACAGTACGAAATCACCTTTTACCCCAACGTTTCCAAGGCTCACGTCCAGGCGCTGTATGCGTCCTATGAGTCTGTGATCGCCGGGCTGGAAGCGGATTTGCGCACGGCATGGGCCGAGTATTTCAAGCCTCGATGGGCAGACTTTGCCAAAGCGCCGGCTTACAAGCGCAGTGCCTTACAGGGCATGGCCTTTGCTGCCGGGCTGGGCAACGCGCTTTATAACCTGTGGGACAACATCACCGAGCTGTACGACCTGCTCGCGAACCTCAAGACCAACAGCGAAACGTTGCTGAAATACCTGTCCGAGGCCGAGCTGAATGCGCTGCTCAAGCTGGGCAAAGACACGCTGGCCAAGGGGTTGCTGGTACTCAGTGATGAGCCGCTGTTGTTTATCTACCTGTCGGCGCTGGTGGCCTGGGTACGCATGCTGCCGCCACCCGACATGTACGAACTGCTGGGTGAAATCACCGGCGAAGTCTTGATCAATCTGTTGCTGATCTGGGCCACGCGAGGCATTGGGGTCCAGCTGCGCCTGGGCGCTCAGGTGCTTAGTGGCGTCAAGTCCGGGCGGGCGCGGGCGTTGTTGGAATTGCTGGCCAAGCAGGTGGCGGGGCCTCGGTTGGAAACCCATGTGGAGGCGGCCAAGCCGGTGTTGCTGAGCAGTGCGGCGACGCCGATTAAGACGGTGCCGGCTGTGCCGTTGAAGGCGGGCGATACGCTAGTTTCGAACCCGGTGCCGATGGTGCGCGGCAAGACCCAGCGCACGACGTTGGTCCGTCAGGAGCCTGTCGATGATGTGCCAACTGTGGCGTCGAATCCGAAGGGCGATGCGGCGGCGCCTGCGGATAAAACAGTCACTCACGGCTGCCCGGTGTCGATGGTCACCGGCGAGGAATTGCTCACCCTCACCGACGGCGCGCTGGACGGGATTTTGCCGTTTGAGTGGACGCGGCTGTATCGCACTAGCGCGGTGGAGGTCGATTGTGGGTTGGGGTTTGGTTGGAGCCATGCGCTGGCTCACAGGCTTTGTGTGTCGGGCGATTCGGTGGTGTGGATCGATCATGAGAATCGCTCGACTACCCTGCCCTTGCCCACCGATTCTCGGCCCGCGATCACCAATAGCCTGGCCGAAGCGGCGATCTATTTAGGCTCGGCTCCTGATGAACTGGTGCTGGCCCAGGCCTCGCGTTTTTATCACTTTCGCGACGGTGTACTGACAACCATCAGCGATGCATATGACAACCGGCTGCGCCTTTGCCGGGATCGTTCTGGGCGGATTGAGCGGTTGGATAATGGCGCCGGTCGTTCGTTGCTGCTGCGTTATGAGTTGGGTCGCATCGTCGCGGTGGACTACCAGGTTCATCGCGCCAAAGGGCGTGAGCCCTACGTTTGGGAAACCGAACAGAACCTTGTTTCCTACGCCTACGACGAACACGGACGACTGGTCTGCGCAACCAATGCTGTCGGGGAAAGCGAGCGTTATCGGTACGACGATCAGCACGTCATTCTCGAGCGGCAGTTAGCCGGTGGGGCGAGTTTCTATTGGGAATGGGAACACGCGGGCAAGGCGGCGCGCTGCGTGCGGCATTGGGCGAGTTTTTCGCAGATGGACACGCGTTATGCCTGGGGCGAGGACGGGCGTGTCACGGTGCATAACGCCGATGGTAGCCAGGAGGTGTATATCCATGACCAGCGGGCGCGGCTGGTGCAGAGGATTGATCCGGACGGCGCCACGCACTTTAAATCCTACGACGACCAGGGCCGGCTGACCGTCGAGCAAGACCCGATGGGCGCGGTGACGGCCTATCAGTATGACGACGCCGGACGCTTGGTCGCGCTGTTTCCGGGGGATGATGAGCCAACGTCCTACGAGCATGACAACGGTTTTGTACGGGTTGTCAGACGTGGGGAGGCGGTCTGGAAATATGAGCGTAATGAGCAAGGCGATGTTACGCGTAGGACCGATCCCGATGGAGAGGTTACTGACTACAGCTACAACAAGCACGGGCAACTGAATGGAGTTTGGTACCCGGATCACAGTTGCCATCGACTGGTGTGGAACGAACGCGGGCAACTGCTTGAAGAGCAATTGCCCCATGGTGGGATCAAGCGTTATCGCTATGACGATCTGGGACGGCAAGTTGCCTGTGAGGATGAGCATGGTGCGCTGACGCAGTATCACTGGGACTGCGTCGGCAGGCTGATTCGCCTCGTCTTGCCAGGCGGTGGTTGTAGGGAATTCAGCTACAACCCCTACGGCAAAATCATCGCCGAACGCGACGAACTCGGCCACGTCACCCGCTACGAATACGCCGACGGCCTGCACCTGATCAGCCGCCGTCTCAACGCCGACGGCACCCAGGTCAAGTACCGCTACGACAACGCTCGGCTATTGCTCACCGAGATCGAAAACGAAGCCGGCGAAACCTACCAACTCGACTACCACCCCAACGGCCTGATCCGCCAGGAAACCGGCTTCGACGGCCAGCGCACCGCCTACGCCTACGACCTCAACGGCAACCTGCTGGAGAAGACCGAATACGGCGACGATAACAGTCAGCTAATCACCCGTTACGAGCGCGACCACGCCGGGCGCCTCGTCCGAAAAACCCTGCCCGGTGCCAGCGTTGTCGACTATGCCTACGACCGCCAGGGCAACCTCCTCAGCGTCGAAGACGGTCACTGGGCGTTGGCCTACGAATACGACCGCCAAAACCGCCTCACCGCCGAACACCAAGGCTGGGGCACCCTGCGCTACGGCTACGACGCCTGCGGGCAACTGAAAAACCTGTGCCTGCCGGATAATAACCGCGTCACTTTCAACCACGACAAAGGCGGCCACCTCGCCACCGTCGAACTCAACGGTGAAGTGCTTACCTCGCACCTATTCAAGAGCGGTCGAGAGCATCAGCGCCAGCAAGGCCAAGTGCTCAGCCACTACCACTACGACGACCAACACCGCCTGCACGCCCACGCGGTAACGCAGCAACAAAACCACCTCTACCAACGCCAATACGACTACGACAAATCCGGCAACCTCACCCGCCTGCTCGACACCCGCAAAGGCGAACACCTTTACCGCTACGACCCCCTCGCCCGCCTGACCCGCGCCGACCACTCCCAGGACGTACAGGAACGCTTCGCCCACAACCCGGCCGGCAACCTGCTGATGCAAGACCGCCCCGGCCCGGACATCGTTGCGGCCAACCGCCTGATGATCCAGGGCGACCGCCATTACGACTACGACGCCTTCGGCAACCTCATCCGCGAGCGGCGCGGCAAAAGCCAGCAACTCGTTACTGAGTACCGCTACGACTGCCAGCATCGATTAATCAGCATCACAAAGCCGAACGGCGAAACCGCCAGCTATCGCTATGACCCGTTTGGGCAGCGTGTCAGCAAAACCGTGGAGGGCAAAACCACGGAATTTTTCTGGCAAGGCGACAAGCTGATAGCCGAACACCATGCAGAGCGCCATCGCAGCTACCTCTACGAACCCGACAGCTTCCGCCCATTGGCCCTGTTGGAAGGTTTCGGCCCAAAAGAAACCAAGCCCTACCACTACCAACTCGACCACCTCGGCACCCCGCAGGAACTGACCAACCCCGAAGGCGAAATCATCTGGTCCGCCCACTACCGCGCCTACGGCCAGATCGCCCGGCTCGACGTAAGCAACATCGACAACCCGCTGCGCTTTCAGGGTCAGTATTTCGATCAGGAAAGCGGTCTGCACTACAACCGCCATCGCTACTACAATCCAGATATTGGTCGTTACCTGACGCCAGATCCGGTGAAGTTGGCGGGGGGGATCAATGGGTACCGGTATGTGCCAAACCCTACAGGGTGGGTGGATCCATTAGGATTAAGTACCTGCCCAGGGGACCAATGCAAGCCTAACGCTCCTCCTATTCTTCCGAAGCCTAGTGTAAATGAAGGCGCGCCCGCTTTACCTCAACTGGGGCGTACTCAGCGACAGGCGAGAATAGATGAACTGGCAGAGGCAAATGCAAAACGAAAAGTGCTGGGTTGGGAGCAGGAATATGATATGCATTCGGTTGAAAAGCATAGCCCAGAGATACCAGATAACGCTTTAAGGCAACGATCTATTGATGGAACAAATCCGACCACTGGGGAGAGAGAAGCTATCAATTCCAGCTCTCAATTTAAAACCTGGGTGATGCAGCTTAACGCTATAAATAAAGCCATGGGCAGGATGCAGGGCGATTCACCACTTCCTACAGGTTTTGATAGAAGGGGTAACCCTGTGGTTATAGTCGAGCTACCTGGAGCCGGACGAGGCTACAAGCCTAACCACCGAAACTTAAACGACCCTAAGTACATTGAAAATATGGACAGAGCAGAGATCAGATTTGATAGAAACAATCCGACTCGGCCATTTACCGCATTCCCAAAGTGAGCAGACAATGCTGAAGTGCCCATTCATGAACACCCCTTACACCCCTAATATCTCTCATATATTGGGAGCCTTATCGATATACGACCTTGAGGATACAGTTGGAAAAGAACTATGGAAGTACGACCCTAACAATGAGAAAGACAGAGAAAAAATCATAATTTCTTTTGTTCTGAAGGACCTTATGTATTTGTCATACAGACATCGCTTCGTATTAATGGCTGCACTTAGAGATGTGCTAGACAAACCCGACTTCGACTTTTCGAAAGAATTTGAAAGCGATTATGATGAGTACATAACAATGGCTTGGGACGAAACAGAAATAGACGACCCCCGAGGTTTCTTTGCGGACATTTATCGACTGGCCAACGAGGTCTGGAAAGACGACCTTCAAAAAGCCAGTCTCGAAGACCCTTCCACATGGTGACTTCCGCATTGAACGCAGTACTCGATGTCGGAGGGGCTGCCCCAATGCGAGTTACTCAAGCAAACACAACGCTCAAATCAACAAAGATCAAATGTGGGAGCTGGCTTGCCTGCGAAAGCGGTAGTGCAGTAACACATGCAGCGACTGACACACCGCCTTCGCGGGCAAGCCCGCTCCCACAGGGGATCTGCGTTTGCCGGACGGGCATTCCTCCCCCATTCAAATCTGCTTCGTTCGATCATCCAGTGTTCTGATCAGCGCTTGGAAAGCTCCATGATCATCCGACTCAACAAATAAACCCGCGGTACCACACTCTCCACCTCGGCATATTCCTCCGCCGTGTGAATATTGCCCCCCACTATCCCAAACCCATCCAGCGTCGGCGTGCCTACACCGGCGGACAAGCTGGCATCCGCCGCGCCGCCGCTGCCTTCGATGGTCAACTTGCGTCCCAGTTCGCCATAAATCCCTTGGGCTATCGCTACCAACTTATCCGACTCGGCGGTCTGCGGCATCGGTGGCAGGCCGCGCTGCAGGCTGGTTTTCACTTCGGTTTCCGGGATCAATTTGTTGGCTGAAACCCGCGCCAGGTCTTTCTCGATCCGGTCGAACTCTTCCGGCAAGGCCGCACGCACGTCGGCCTTGGCGGTGGCTTGGTCAGGGATGACGTTAGTGCGGTCACCGGACTTGAGCACGGTGAAGTTGATGGTGGTTTTCTTGTCTTCATCGCCGAGTTTGCCCAGTTGCAGGATCTGGTGCGCGGCTTCCATCGCGGCGTTGCGTCCCAGTTCCGGGGCGACGCCGGCGTGGGCGGCCTTGCCTTTGACTTCGACCACCGCGGTGGCGCTGCCTTTGCGCCATACCACCAGGCCGTCGGCGGGGCGGCCGGGTTCCAGGTTCAGGGTCACGTCGTGGCCCTTGGCAGTGTTGCGGATCAGTTCGGATGCGGCGTCGGAGCCGGTTTCTTCGCTGGCGTCGAGCAGGAAGGTGATCTGCGCGTAATCCTTGAAACCCTGGCTTTTGAGGACCTTGAGCGCATAGATGCCCGCAACGATGCCGCCCTTGTCATCCATCACGCCGGGGCCGTAGGCGCGGCCGTCCTTGATATGGAAGGGGCGCTCGGCAGCCGAGCCTTCCTTGAATACGGTGTCCATATGGGCCATCAGCAGGATCTTGGCCTTGCCGGTGCCTTTGAGGTTGGCGACCACATGGCTATTGTTGGCGGCTTTATCCGGCACCAATTCGATGGTGAAACCCAACTGTTTCAACTCATCCACGGCGATATCGCGCACTTGGGTCAGGCCCGGCTCGTAGCCTGAGCCCGAGTCGATATTCACCAGGCGCTCCAGCAGCTTCAAGGCTTCGGCCTTGTATTGTTCGGCCTGTTGCTGGATCTGTTTATGAGGCTCGGCGCTGTAGGCCGGCAGGCTGAAAGACAAGGCCAGGGTAGCGGCCAACAGGGTACGCGGGAAGGTGAAGAGCATGGACCGATCCTTGTTTTTTTGTTGGAGGGTGCCCCGCCACCCTACCCCACTAAACTGACCGCAACCAACTGCCCTGTACCGAACTGACCCGGTTGCGCCCGCTGCTTTTGGCCTCATACAGCGCCTGGTCGGCGTCGTTGAGCCAACTGATGGAGTCGGCGTGGCTCGGCCGGTACGGCGCCAGGCCGATGCTCAGGCTCACTCGCAGTGTCGGGTCCTGGGCGTAGGCCAAGGCGTTGAAGCGACCGCGCAAGGCCTCCATCACCTCGGTGGCACGGTTGAGGGGCATGTCTGGCAGGATCACGCAGAACTCATCACCGCCATAGCGTCCGGCCAGGTCGGTAGTGCGCAGGTTCTGGCGCAGCACCTTGCTCAGTTGGCGCAGGACGATATCGCCAGTCACATGGCCGTAGGTATCGTTGATGGTCTTGAAGTGGTCGATGTCGATCAACGCGATGGCGGCACCGCCCGGGCCACGGCGGCAGCGTTGAAACTCGAGGTCCAGATGGTCCTTCCAGGCGCCGTGGTTGAGCAGGCCCGACAGGCTGTCGGTGCGGCTCAAGGCCAGCAGTTCACGTTTGTGGCGGGCCAAGGTGACGGCCTGGCGGTAGCAGATCCAGCCCAGGGCCAGGGGATACAGCATCAGGATCGGCAGGCAGGCATACAGCTGGGCCTGGGTGGTCACGGCGATAAATTCTGGTGTGAACAGCAGCAACGCGGTGCCCAGCCCCAGTGCCTGCGCCACCCAACCCGCGAACAGGAAACGCGGCCCGCCGATGGCGACGTTGTTCATGCTCATCATCGACAGGGTGGTGACGCTGGGCAGCGGGTTGAAGTGCATCGCGCCAACCCAGAACCCACCGCAAAAGGAATCGAACAGCAGGCTGCGGCGTTCGCTGCGCAAGGTATTGGCCGAGCGCAACGAACATTGAAAAGCCAGGTGCGGCCACGCAAAGGCATTGATCAGCATCCAGGCCCACACCCACAGGGACGGATTCAACGGATACATGCCGAACGCCACGCATACAAAGCCGAGCGTCAGCCCCAGCAGGCGAGATTTGTACAAGCGCAAAGCGAGCGGAAGTCCTTTTCCTCCGACGGCTGGCATGGTGGGGGCGATCCTGGGTGAATGCCTGGAGTCTATCAGGGCGACGTCAAATCGCCACTACCGCTTATTGGCTAATACTTCAGTGCGAAAACCCACGCGCCAGCATCAAGGCGACGCCCAGCAGCAACACGGCCGTGATTCGCTGCAACAACACCCGGCGCTTGGGGTTTTCCAGCACGTGTTTGATGCGCTGGCCGAAATAGCAATACAGGCAGCCGCTGGCAAATTGCAGCAGCAGGAAGGTCAGGCCAAGGATGGCGATGTCCGCCGCCGAACTGTGTTCACCGGCGCCGGCAAACTGCGGGAACACGGCGCTGAACATGATGATGGTCTTGGGGTTGGAAAACCCGGTCAACAGCCCTTTGCCAAACAGGCTGCGCGCCCCCTCGACCTTGTCGGCGTTGTTGATCGACACGCCACTGCTGGTCCACTGCTTGTAGGCCAGGTAAAGAATGTAGGCCACCCCGACAAACTGGATGGTCTGGGTAATGGCGAGGTTGCCCTTGATCAATTCCGAGAAGCCGACGGCAAAGATCAGGATCGAAATCAGGTACGACACACTGGCGCCGACCTGCGCCGGGATCGAACTGCGCAGGCCGTCCTTCAAGCCCAGGCTCAACAACAGCAACGTCATGGGGCCCGGGCTGAAGGTCATGGTGGCGCAAAACAACAGAAAGTAGAGAAATGAAGACAGGGTTAACGCACTTGTCATGGCCAGCACCTTGAATAAAGAGAAACAGCAGCAACAGGGCGAACGCGGCCAGCGCTCGCCCCCGGCCGATCAGGCGACAGCGATTTCGGTGGTCAGGGAGTCGCGGTACATCACCGCCAGGTCAGCCAGGGCAGCCTTGGCGGTCTGGTTGCGGGTTTCAAACGCGACCAGCCCCTTCCAGTTGGTCTCGACAATGGCCTGCAGCACATCGGCGTAATCGCAGTTGCCGTCATGGATGCCGAAGTGCTGGTCTTGCACGCCGTTGTTGTTGCTGAAGGAAATGCCCTTGATCAAGTGGTGGTATTTGCGCACCACTTCTGCCGGCAGGCCGTTCTCGATGTTGGCGTGGCCGGCATCGAGGAAGAAATACACATTGCTATGGGCTTGCAGGCGCTCGAACACAAAGGCGTATTCGGCTTCATGGGTAAAGATGTAGTGGAACGGCCGATAGTTGACATAGTTGGACAGGTTCTCCAAGTAGATATCCGTGCCCTTGGCCTCGGCATAGCGCGCCAGTTCCTGCACCGACTTGAGATAATGCTCCAGGGCAACCTTCTTGGCCATCAGCACCATTTTCGGCTCGACGATGCAACCACCGTGAATGATCAACGGCGCGCCCAGGCGGCTGGCGATATCGATTTCTTTTTTGACGTACTCCACGGCCGCACTACGGAAGGCTTCGACATCACTGCCCAACGGCGCCTTGAAGTTGCCATGGAAAACCGGCTTGACCCCCGTGGCCGCGATTTGCGCCTGCAGGCTCTCGATACGCGCCTCGGTCCAGTCATCGACCATTTCGCCGAACAGGCTGCCGTCGATGTACCAGTGGGTGCAGTCACCTTCGATGGCGGTTTGCAGGCCCTTTTCGGCGCCCAGGTATTTCTGGTGGGCCACACCGGTGCAGAACGGGACGGTGGCGTTGATCAGTTTGCTGTTCATGGGACGATTCCTTTCGTTGATGGAGTGTCAGGCGAATTGACGTTCAGGAAGATTGATGGCCATGAAATCGGCCTTGGTCACGCCGCAATCCGGGCATGTCCAATCTTCAGGCACCTCTTCCCAAGGGGTGCCTGCGGGAATTCCGTCCTCCGGAATACCCAGTTCTTCTACGTACATAAAACCGCAGGGTGCGCACATATAAGTCTTCATGGAAATGCAAAACCCATTGCTCAGGTGTAGGAAATATCGCCATCTCCAGGCGAGATGCCGCGCAGTCTAGGGGAGTGGCATTGCGCAAGGCAGGTAAAGTGGTGCCTAATCCGGCCTAACTTCACCGGTAAAAGCACCGGCAAACACAAGGACGCGTCATGTTTGTATCCGCCATCGCTTTCGTAGAAGGCACGCCCAAGGTCCAGCAGATCGTCGAGGCGTTCAGCCTGGCCATCGAAAATGGCGAATGGGCACCGGGCAGCAAACTGCCATCCGTGCGTGAACTGACCCAGGTCCTCGGCGTCAGCAAGTTCACTCTCAATGAGGCACTGGACCGCCTGCGCGGTCGCCACCTGCTCACCTCGAGCCAGGGCCGCGGCTACTTCGTGGCGATGGACAGCACCCGCCCTGCCTCGGCGACCTGGGTGGACCTATTGCCCCAAGACCTGCTCAGCGTATTGCGCCGGCCCTTGGCCACCGCCAGTGGCGAACTGCGCCCCGGTGGCGGGCACTTGCCGGAGGATTGGCTCAATGGCGAAGCGATCCGCCAGGCCATGCGCAGCGTAGTGCGTGCGCCGTCACTGCGTATCGCCGGGCTGGGCACGCCGGCGGGGCTGTTGCCGTTGCGCCAGGCGCTGCAACAGAAACTGCACGGCGAAGGCTTGTCGGTACCGGTGGAACAGATCATCACCACACCCAATACCGTGCAGGGCCTGGACATGCTCATGCGCCTGCTCGCACGCCCCGGCGACACGGTGCTGCTCGACGCGCCGTGCTACTTCAACTTCCACGCCAACCTGGCGCTGCACGGCGTCAAAGTCATCACCATTGCACGCCGCCCCGACGGCTTTGACTTCAGCGCCCTCGAACAGCTGCTGGCCGAACACCGCCCCAGCCTGTATCTGACCACCAGCGTGTTGCACAACCCCACCGGCCACTCCTTCAGCCCCAGCCAAGCGTTTCGCCTGTTGCAACTGACCCAGCAGTACCACTGCCACATCGTCGAGGACGACCTCTACGGCGACCTGCACCCCAACCCTCCACCACGCCTGGCCGCCGTCGCCGGGCTGGACCAGGTTACCTACCTGTCGGGGTTCTCGAAAATCCTGAGCGCCAACGCCCGCGTCAGCTATGTGGTGGCCGCTCCGCAACTGGCCGCCAACCTGACCAACATGAAATTGATGAGCGGCGGCGTCACCTCGGAACTGTTCGAACAGATCGTCTACCGCATGCTCAGCGAAGGCAGTTACGCCAAGCACCGCAAACGCATGGTGCAGCGCCTGATGGAAGCCGGTGGGCGCGTCGAACAATGGCTCAAGCGCTGCGGGTGCGAACTGCCCATGGCGTATGAAGGCGGGATGTTCATCTGGGCACGCCTGCCGCCTGGCGTGAACGGCGAACTCCTGGCCCAGGAGGCCCTGAAACGCAGCATGGTACTGGCACCTGGCGCGCTCTTCGGCTACGACCCGGCCCACCGCGACTCAATGCGCTTCAATGTGGCCCACAGCGACGAACCACGGGTACAGCGGGTGTTTGAGGCGCTATTGCTGCACGGTGTTGCACAAAGCAATCCCCGCGCAAAAAAGTGATACACGACCACGATGCAGCGCGCCTGCCTACCTGACCGGCATCAAGGCAAGTCAGGACCTCGGTGCCTCAGGTACATAGGCGTCGCCCTGGGCAACCAGGAACTTCTTGCGATACGCCGCCGGCAGCATCCCCACCCGTTGCTGGAACAGACGCCGAAACGAGTTGCTGTCCTCATAGCCCACGGCATACGTGATGCTGGCGAGGGTCATGCGTGTTGACTCCAGCATCTGCTTGGCTCGTTCCAGGCGCAGGGTTTGCAGGTAGCCAATCGGCGTACAACCAGTGGCATCCTTGAAACGCCGCTTGAAATTACGCACGCCAAAACCAAAGCGCCGGGCCACCTCATCGATCGCCATTGACTGCGCAAAGTGCTGCTCCAACCAATGCTGCACACGCAGGATCTGCGCATCACCGTGGCTTTTGGACAGCGACCACATCGCGTAGGCCGACTGCTCGGTGCGGCCGGCATCGATCAGCAAGTACTTGCCGCAGGTATGAGCCAGCTCCGGCGAGCCGAAACGGCGGATGAGGTGCAGCATCAAGTCCATCGCCGCCGTAGCGCCCCCGCACGTGATCAGGCGATTGTCTTCGCAAAGGATCTGCCCCTCATCCAGGCTGACCTGGGCATATCGACGCCGGAAGAACCCGGCAAATGCCCAGTGAGTCGTCGCACGCAAGCCGTGCAATAAGCCGGTCTCTGCCAGCATGAAGGCCGCCGTGCACATCGACGCCAACACGGCGCCCTGCCCATGCTGCTCACGCAACCAGGGGCCGTAGGCAGCAAACGTCGGCATAGCCTCCTTGAGGGTAAAGAGAAACCCGGGAATCAGCACCAGGTCCGTGTGCGCGATCAGCGCCAGTGAACCCTGCACCTGCAGGCGCTGCCCGCCCCATGCTGTCACCGGCTGGCCGTCCATAGACGCGAGCATCACCTCAAACGGCGGGCTTTCAGCGAACAGATTGGCCGCACTGAGCATTTCCATGGCCAGGGTGGCACTGGCAGCGGAACATTGATCCGCCAGGAGCAAGGTGACATGCATGTAAAAACTCCGGCTTGCACTTTTCGCATGTAATAAGTCATTTACGCATCTACCTTAGCCGATCCCACCCCCGTACAGTGCGGCCATTGATCAACTGCCTGGCGTTTTTATGAATCTCTGGTTTCGATTACTGCACATGCTGTTGCGCCGCCCCTGGCGCAAACCGGTTCACGGCCTGGCTACCACGGTGGTGCGCATGCGTGTCTGGCCGCTGGACCTGGACCTGAACCGGCATGTCACCAATGGCCGGTATTTCACCCTGGCCGATGTGGCTCGCATGGATTTTGTGCTGCGCACCGGCGCCTTTCGCGTGGCGCTGCGCCATAAGGCGATGCCGATAGTCGGCGATACCTGGGGCAAGTTCCGTCGGGAATTGAAGCTGTTCGAGGTATTCGAGGTGCATACCCGCATTCTCGGCTGGGACCACAAGTGGAACCTGATGGAGCACCGCTTCGTCAGCAATGGGCGGGTGGTCGGCGTGGTGGTGATGCGTGGGCTGTTTCGATCCGCCAAGGGCACCCTGCCCCCGGCCGAATTCATCCGCGAGTTGGGCTTGGACGACACCTCACCGCCGATGCCGCAATGGTTGAGCGACTGGGCACGCAGTTGCGATGAGATGAGTGCGCAATTGCGTGAGGAAGAGCAGGTTTAAAAAACCTGCTAAGCCTCGCGTTTGAGTTTCAGATGCCGCGCATACCATGGCCGCTGCGGCACACGTTTGAACAGCCCCTTGAGCAGCTCTTCATCGGCACCGAAGGTAATGCGCAGGGCCAGCTTCATGATCTCCGGGTCCATTTCCATCGAGCGCCCCTGTTGCAGCCCCGGCGTGGTGCTGCAGCCGTGGGTGTCCGGGCCCAGCCACGGGTCACCTATTTCCACCCAGCGGCCTGGCGCAAACCAGGCTACGCCGTTGACTTCCAGTCGGCTCACCTCGCCTGGGTTGAAGCGCTCGTGGGCACGAAACCAGTCTTCGATGCGGTCATCGATCCAGCCGTGGAAATGCCAGAACACCGGGTTCACATGGGATGAAAACGGGTCGCCCAGAAAGTCGTTCTCCGGCGCATACCAACGTGCGGCAAAGTCTGCGGGGTCACGGGCGAAGGGGACCGGGGCGCCGTTGGACGGGTCGCGGGGCACCGAGGCCCAGCGCATATGCAGCCAATCGTGCAGGCCCAGCTCCATTTCCGAGCCCAGTTGGCCCAGGGTCAACTTGGCCAGGTAGCGCGGGTCGCGGTATTGGGATTCCCACACCTGGAAGTTGCTGTGGTAGGTCTCGGCCGCCTTGATATCGCTGACCCACTGGGTGTAGTCGGCGTCATCTGGCGCTGACCAACAGGGCGGCAGTGCGAAACCGTCGTGGTTGTCGAAGTAGCGCACAAAGCCCGGGCGATCCCGCTCCAACGGCGGTTGCGGCTCGGGGAATTGCGGCCAGGAGGGCAAGTCCTGCATGGAACGTGCGGTGCCGAGCATGTGGCGGTGCATGAAGAAGAAGTCGATGCCCGAACCATTGCGGTCCTTGCGCTTGCCGCGGGCGTCGCGTTCCTGACCACGGGGCCCCGGTTGCCAGCCGATGCCGCGCAGGGCCTCGCGTTTTTCTTCGGAGAGCTTGTGCCATTGGTCGCGGGTGGCGTGCCACAGTTGGTGAAACAGGCGGTGCTCGGGAGAAATCAGCCAGGCCAGCAAGGTCGGGTTGAGGCCGATGCGCTGGCGGGCTTCGGGGAACAGTTGTTTGTGGGCGATAAAACGGTTGTCGCGTTCGGTCAGCGCCAGGGGCCGCTCAAGGTCGAGGATGTGCCCGCTGAGGGTGGCGCTGCCGGCATTGCCGAAATCGGCCCAGACTTCATCCAAGGTCATCTTGAATTCATAGGCCGGCACGCCGCCGGCTGAATCGCGGTCGATCAAGCGCCAATAGAGCACGGCGCCCTCGCCCGTCAGCACATCACCCAAGACCCGGTAGCGCGGCTCGCCTTCAGCGCGCAGCTGCTCGGCGGTGTCCAGGTAACCGCGCAGGCCACGCCCACGGGGGGCGATGTCGAGCAGCAACTCCAGGCCATGCAGCGGCAGGCCCGCAAGGCCCGCATCGCGGCCTTCCAGGCGCAGGCTCCAGACGCCCCGCAGGGTGTTCGCCAGGTGCTGGCCCTGGGTGTCAGCGAGGTCGACCGTAGCTTCGCCGGGGGTGATAGGAAACTCTTCTTCCCGCGTCAACTCGCGATGGGCATAAAAGGCCGCGGGCACGGCTGCACCGGTCAGCGCCAGGCCTGCGATGAACCCACGTCGAGAGATTGTCATTGGCTACCTTAGGAAACAGCTTGATCAGAGCTAGAACGTTTGCAACCCGATGAAATTTACCGCCCTCCCCCCGCCACCTAAATTTCCCCCGTCATCGCTCGTTCTTCCCTGATAGCAAAGGCCTCAACTGACTGAGATGGCAATGACAAAATCACGTTCGAAAAAGGCGCTGTATATCGGCCTGCCGCTGGCCCTCGCTATCGGCGCCGGGGCTGGCTTGCTGGTCTGGGATCAGTGGTTCAAGGGCAACGCCGGCTACCCGCTGGAGGTGATCAAGCAGGCCAATGAAATGCAGGATCGCCTGTTGTCGTTCGACAGCCACATCACCCTGCCCCTGGATTTCGGCACGGCGGGCAACGAGGCCGACAAGGATGGCAGCGGCCAGTTCGACCTGGCCAAGGCCGCCCGCGGCCGATTGTCGGGCGCCGCGCTGACGATCTTCGGCTGGCCGGAAATCTGGAACGGCGCCAACGCCCCACACAAGCCCACCGACGGTTTTGTCGAAGAGGCCCGGCACGAGCAGGAAGTGCGCTACAAGATCATCTCCGGCATGGTGCGTGACTTTCCCAACCAGGTGGGCATTGCCTACACACCGGACGATATGCGCCGCCTGCACGGCGAAGGCAAGTTCGCGATTTTTATCAGCATGCTCAACGCCTACCCCTTGGGCAATGACCTCAACCAGCTGGACTTGTGGGCCGCACGCGGCATGCGCATGTTCGGGTTCAGCTACATCGGCAATAACGCCTGGTCCGACTCGTCGCGCCCGCTGCCGTTCTTCAATGACTCCACCGATGCCCTCGAGGGCCTGTCGCCTATCGGCCAGCAAGCGGTGCATCGCCTCAATGACCTGGGGGTGATCATCGACGTGTCGCAGATGTCGACCAAGGCCCTGGAGCAAGTCGCGCAGTTGAGCCGCACGCCGATGGTGGCGTCCCACTCGGCGCCACGGGCATCGGTGGACATCCCGCGCAACCTCAGCGACAAGGAGCTGCAACTGATCAAGAACAGCGGCGGCGTGGTGCAAGTGGTGGGTTTCCCCACCTACCTGCGCCCCTTGAGCCAGCCGACCCAGGACAAGCTCAATACCTTGCGCGCACGCTTCGACCTGCCGCCACTGCCCAACCTGGCCATGGCCCTGATGCCCGGCGATGCAATCATTGCCGCCTGGCCCGAGCAACGCTTCGGCCAATACGCCAGCGCGCTGTACGGCATTCTCGAGGAAGAACCCAAGGCCACCCTCAAGGACCTGGGCGACGCCATCGACTACACCGTGCGCAAGATCGGCATCGATCATGTCGGCATTGCCTCGGACTTCAACGACGGCGGCGGCCTCCAGGGCTGGGAGAACGTCGGCGAGGTGCGCAACGTCACTGCCGAACTGATCCAGCGCGGCTACTCCGAAGCCGATATCGCCAAGCTGTGGGGAGGCAACTTCCTGCGGGTGTGGGACCAAGTACAAAAAGCCGCCAAGCCATTGGCCAATCGCTAACCACCACGAAGTAAGTCCATGACCGACCGCCGTACATTTCTCAAGCAGGCCGGCGTCTTTGCCGCGAGCCTGCCGCTGGGCACCGCGTTGCTGCCTCAGGCAGTAGCCGCTGTTACGAACGACCCATGGTCGGGATTGAAGCAACTGTTCAACCAGGACCCCAATTACCTGCACTTTTCCAACTTTCTGGTGGCCTCGCACCCCAGGCCCGTGCGCGAGGCCATCGAACGCTACCGCCAACAGATCGACCGCAACCCTGGCCTGGCCATGGACTGGGACCTGCAGGAAACCTGGAAGCGTGAGGGCCAGGTACGCGAGTGGGCCGGCCGCTACCTGAACGCCACGCCAGCGCAGATCGCCCTCACCGGCAGCACGTCCGAAGGGCTGGCGATGATCTATGGCGGGATCAAGGTGCGCGCCGACCAGGAAATCCTCACCACGGTGCATGAGCATTACGCCACCGCGTTCAGCCTGGACTTCCGGGTACGCAAGGAGCACACCCAGGTTCGCAAGATACGCCTGTTCAAAAACCCCAATCAGGTCTCGGCCGATGAAGTGCTGGGCAACATCCAACGCAACATTCGCCCCAACACCCGCGTGCTGGGCATGACCTGGGTGCAATCCGGCAGCGGCGTAAAACTGCCCATCGGTGAGATCGGCAAGCTGGTGGACGAACACAACCGCAACCGCGACGAGCCGGACCGCCTGCTTTATATCGTCGATGGTGTGCATGGCTTCGGCGTGGAAGACCTCGACTTCCCCGCTATGCACTGCGACTTCTTCATCGCTGGCACCCACAAGTGGATGTTCGGCCCGCGGGGCACCGGCCTGGTGTGCGCCCGCGAGACCGAAAACAAATTCGTCACACCGATGATTCCGACCTTCTCCGAAGACAAAAACTTCGCCACGACCATGACGCCCGGCGGCTATCACGCCTTCGAACATCGCTGGGCCGCCGACGAAGCCTTCAAGCTGCACCTGCAACTGGGCAAGGCGCCGGTGCAGGCACGCATCCATGCCCTCAACACCGAACTCAAGGACCAACTGCTGGCCCACCCGCAGATCGAACTGGTGACACCGCGCAGCCCCGAGCTGTCAGCCGGATTCACCTTCTTTCGGATCAAGAACCGGGACAGCGATGCCGTTGCGGCCTACCTGATGAAAAACCGCGTGGTGGTGGACGCGGTGGACCGTGACGTTGGCCCGGTGATTCGCACCTCGCCGGGCCTGCTTAACAACTCCGATGAGATCCAGCGCTTCATGACCCTGCTGAGCCAGCGGTTATGACCCCTTTTCCCTTTGAACGAGACGCCTCCATGATGCCATCCCGACTCAAACCGCTCACCGCATTGGCACTCACCGCCCTGTGCGGCGCCCTGCTGCCCGGCCTGGCCCAGGCCGCTGCCCCACAACCGGGCAAGGTCTTCAAAGACTGCAAGGACTGCCCGGAAATGGTGGTGCTTCCCGCCGGCACCTTCACCATGGGTACGCCGGACGACGAAGTGGGCCGCGAGCCTGACGAAGGCCCGATGCACGAGGTGACCTTCGCCAAGCCGTTCGCCATGAGCCGCTTCCATGTCACCGCCGGCGAATGGGACAGCTACGTGCGCCAGACCGGGGTCAAGATCGCCAATGGCGACGACCGCCCCGGCCGCGAATGCATCGCCAGCAAGCCGCGCTATCCCCAGGGGCCACGGCAGCCGGCGGTGTGCATGGACATGGACGACATCAAGCAGTACGTGAGCTGGCTGTCGAAGAAGACCGGGCACACGTACCAGATGGTCAGCGAAGCCCAGCGTGAATACGCCGCCCGCGCCGGCACCACCGGCCCGTTCCCCTTCCCGTTCGACGAAGGCAAGGGCTACAGCATCGCCCAGCACGCCAACACCTACGGCCCGGCGGACGGCTACAGCTATTCGTCGCCCGTGGGCAGCTACCCCCCGAATGCCTTTGGCATGTATGACATGCACGGCAATGTGTATGAGCGGGTGGCTGATTGCGAGCATCCGAACTACGTCGGCGCGCCAACTGATGGCAGCGCCTGGGTGGAGCCCAACTGCGAGGCCTACCAGATTCGCGGCAATGACTGGGGCGAGGCGCCGGTGTTTTCACGCTCGGGCAATCGCAACAACATCTACCCGCAGACGCGCGGGGACTGGATCGGCTTTCGGGTCGTGCGCGAGCTCTAATACCTTGTAGGAGCGAGCTCGCTCGCGAAAAACGTCAACGATGACGCGTGCTCTCTGAATAAACGCGGCGTCTGTGAGATTTTCGCGAGCAAGCTCGCTCCTACAGGGTTCGCGCCCGCATGTTCAGCCTTGTTTGGCCAACAGCTCCAAGCCTTCATGCAGCGCCGGGAACAGGCTGTTGTTGAAGTTGTTCCAGCGCAACTCAAGGATGGTGTCTTCGGGCGAAATCTGGGTCTTGAGCACGTCGTGGAATACCTCTCCCGAGTCGATGCCGTTATCCACGTAGTGGAATGACGCACCGGTCCAATACAACGGCTCGCACGCCTGAGTCGCTTTGGTTGCCCAGTCGGTGATCGCCTGCCCACGTGCGCCGTACAGCGCATTCCAGGTGGCGTACGCCCCACGGCGCTCGTAAGGCGACTCGAGACGGGTGATGCCCGGATGAATGTTCATGATGCGCCGCGCAAACGTCGCACCCGGGCGCACCAGTTCGTCGAGGATCACCAGCAAACCATCCAGCACCACGATGTCAGCCTTCAACTCCACTAGGGTGTCATGCAGGCGACGCTCGAAATCCTGCTTGCCGGCGACATGTTCGGCGCTGCCTCGTGGCAGGCGACGATAGGTCGACGGCACGCTGAGCAGCAGGTCGTTGACCAACGTGCCCTGCACACGCAAGTCCGCTGGGTACAGCCACTGGCGACCCGGCTGGTAGGCGAAGCCGTAGTCCGCCACCAACTGCTGGTCCCGCGGGTTGTGCTCATCGTCGTCATACACCACGCCTACGAGGTTGTAAGCCTCGCCCAGCGACGTGTCGTTGAGCGAGCCCACCAGAAACTCCAGCACCGATTTCATATAGCGCTCGTGGTCTTTATAGGCCACCGGCTGCCCCGCCTTGTCGGCGGCGGCATTTCTCAGGGACCAGACATACACCAGGTTCTTTTTAGTCATGTGTTTCGCTCTCGCTCAAAGGGCCACGCACGGCATTGATACACGTGCGCCTACAGAACAAGAACGAACCAGGCCCCGGGCAATTTATCGCTCACTGCCACCGTCCGGCACGCCGCGCTAAATAGTCACGCCACAGCTTCGTTTGTCATGGGTAAGGGTCTGTGTGCCCAGCCCCCTCTTTTCACTTTCCGGGAAGTATTTATGACCGACCCCAAGCGCGGCGCCTTCAAAGGTTTGCTCGCATTGCTCAGGCCCTTTCGCACCATCGTGACGGTCTCCGTCGCCCTTGGCATGGCGGGCGGCCTGGCCATTACCTTGCTGTTGGCGACGATTAACAATGCCCTGCATTCGGCGGGGGGGATGACTCAGGGTGTGGTGTTAACCTTCGCCGCGTTGTGCGTGGTGGCGCTGGTCAGCTCGATCATTTCCGACATCGGCACCAACTACGTCGGGCAACGGATCATTGCCGCCCTGCGCAAGGACCTGGGTGAAAAGGTGCTGTCAGCGCCCATCGGGCAGATCGAGCAATATCGCTCTCACCGCCTGATCCCGGTGCTGACCCACGACGTGGACACCATCAGCGACTTTTCCTTTGCCTTCACGCCCCTGGCCATCGCCGCCACCGTTACCCTGGGATGCCTGGGTTACCTGGCTTACCTGTCCGTGCCGATGTTCCTGATGATGGTGGTCGCAATCATCATCGGCAGCGCCGTGCAATTCATCGCGGGCGGCAAAGGCATCCAGGGCTTCGATCTGGCCCGTAGCCACGAAGATGAATTGCAGCGTTACTACAATGCGATTGCTTCGGGAGCCAAGGAACTGCGCATGCACCGTCCGCGGCGGTTTCGCATGAACACCCACCGCATCCAGGAAACCGCAGACCGCATCAGCGATATCCAGGTGCGTTCAGTCAACATCTATATCCTGGCCAAGACCTTTGGCTCGATGCTGTTCTTCGTGGTCATCGGCCTGGCCCTGGCGATGCAGGCCTACAACCCCAACCCCGACCCCACGGTGATTACCGGCTTCGTGCTGGTACTGCTGTATATGAAAGGCCCGTTGGAGCACCTGCTGGGTTACTTGCCCGTGGTTGGCAAGGCGAAGATTGCCTTCGGGCGCATCAGCGAACTGTCGGAACGTTTTTCTTCGCCCGAGCCCCACTTGTTGATGGACGACAGTGAAGCGCCGAAGCCTGTGGTCAACAGCCTTGAACTGCGCGGCGTCAGCTACAGCCCGCCAGCGGTTGAAGGCAGCCAACCGTTCCACCTGGGGCCGATCAACCTGAGCATCAAGCAAGGCGATATCGTGTTTGTCGTGGGCGAGAATGGTAGCGGCAAGACCACCCTGATCAAGCTGCTGCTGGGCCTGTATCCACCTCAGGCGGGTGAGATCCTGCTCAACGGTACAGCGGTGACCGACCCAGAGCGCGACGATTATCGCCAGTTGTTTACCACCGTGTTTTCCGACTATTACCTGTTCGATGACCTGGTACAAGGCAGCGCCACCCAGTCCCTGGACAGCGCCACCAAATACCTTGAGCGCCTGGAAATCGCGCACAAGGTCAGCGTCAAGGACGGCGTGTTCAGCACCACTGACCTGTCCACCGGCCAACGCAAGCGCCTGGCCCTGGTCAATGCCTGGCTGGAAGAGCGCCCGGTACTGGTGTTCGACGAGTGGGCCGCCGACCAGGACCCGGCCTTCCGCCGCATCTTCTACACCGAGCTGCTGCCGGACCTCAAACGCCTGGGCAAGACCATCATCGTGATCAGCCACGATGATCGTTATTTCGACATCGCCGATCATCTGGTGCGCCTGCGTGCCGGTCAGGTGGTGCATGAGATGGAGCCTGCATGAAGTACCGGAATAATTTTTTCCGGTTTTGCGAAGTAGGAACGTCTCACTAGTGGTAATGAGAACTAACCTCAATAAACACTTAGAATTGCCCACTTAAAACATAGAAGAGAAAGCATCCATGCCAGCACGACTCGGTCTCAGCCCCCTGAGCAAAGCGCTATCCATGCGCCGGGCCCTGAACATCAACCTCTTGCCCAGTGCCTTGGCGTTGGCTGTGTCGATGCCGATTGCAGGCTATGTGCAGGCCCAGGAGATCGAGTTGAATATTCCTGCGCAGTCGCTGGGGAGCGCACTGCAGGAATTTGGCCGCCAGACCAATGTGCAAGTGCTCTACAGCCCGGGCGATGTGCAGGGCAAGAACAGCCCCGCCGTCAAGGGCAAGATGCAGCCGCAGCAGGCCATAGCTGCATTGCTGGCCGGTAGCCAGACTACCTATAACCTCAACGGCAATACCTTGACCGTCACTGCTGCTGGCAGCGGTGGTGGGCTCGAGCTGAGCCCGACGCAAGTGACCGCCAACTACTTGGGCAACGTCACCGAAGGTTCTGGTTCCTACACGCCTGGCACGATTGCCACGGCTACACGTTTGACGTTGACCCCACGGCAAACTCCGCAGTCGATCACCGTGGTGACTCGCCAGCACATCGAGGATTTTGGCCTCAACAACATGGATGACGTGATGCGCCATACGCCGGGCATCACCGTTTCCGCCTACGACTCCGACCGCACCAACTACTATTCCCGTGGTTTTTCGGTCAATAGTTTCCAGTACGACGGTATTCCATCGACTGTGCGTAACGTCGGCTATTCGGCGGGCAACACCCTGAGCGACATGGCGATCTACGACCGTGTTGAAGTCCTCAAGGGCGCTACCGGCCTGCTCAACGGTGCCGGTTCCCTGGGTGCGACCATCAACTTGATCCGCAAGAAGCCAACCGCGGAATTCAAGGGCCATGTGCAATTGGGGGCGGGTTCCTGGGACAACTACCGCAGCGAAGTGGATGTCAGTGGCCCCTTGACCGACAGCGGCAATATCCGTGGCCGTGCGGTGGCTGCGTATCAGGACAAGAAGTCCTTTATGGACCACTACTCGCGCAAGACCGAAACCTACTACGGCATCACCGAGTTCGACCTGTCTCCCGATACCATGCTGACGGTGGGCTTCGATTACCAGGACAACATTCCACAGGGTTCCAGTTGGTCCGGCTCCTTCCCGCTGGTCAACTCCAATGGCAGCATCAACAAAATGCCGCGCTCCTACAACAACGGCACCACCTGGAGCTCGTGGGAGCAAAACACGCGTACCGCCTTTGCCATGCTCGAGCATGACCTGGGCGACGGCTGGGTGACCAAATTCCAGCTCGACCACAAGATCAACGGCTACCACGCCGATCTGGGTTCGATCCAATTCGTCCAGCCGGCAGCCGATGGCACCGCTGAGATCAACGGGCAGAAATACACCGGCGAGACCAAGAGCACCTCGGCCGACCTCTACGCCACCGGCCCTTTCAGCCTGTTTGGCCGCGAGCATGAACTGGTGGTGGGCGGCTCGATCGGCACCTCACGCTGGCAAGGCAAGGGGTACTGGTCGCCGGAATGGCCTGGCGGTAACAAGGTCGATTTCTATAACTGGAACGGCCATATCGCCAAGCCTATCTACGGTCCTGCCCAACAGCACATCGACGACACTATCCGTCAAACCGGGTATTACCTGACCGCGCGTTTCAACGTGATTGACGACCTGAACGTGATCCTGGGTGGGCGCGTGGCCAACTATCACGTGACTGGCAACAACCCTTCCTACAAGGAAACCGGGCGGTTCATTCCTTACGCCGGTGTGATCTACGACCTCAATGACAACTTCTCGGTATACGCCAGCTACACCGATATCTTCCAACCTCAGGAAAGCACCTATAAGGACCGTAACGAGAAGCTGCTGGAGCCAGACGAAGGGCAGAACTACGAGTTGGGCCTGAAAGGCGAGTTTTTCGATGGCCGCCTCAACACCAGCATCGCTTACTTCGAAGTGCATGAGACTAATCGCCCCATCTCGGATGACGCCTACAACAACCAGACACCTGCCCCGAACAACTGGGCGTTCAAGAGCTCCAAGGCCGTCACCAAAGGCTACGAAGCGGAAATTTCCGGTGAGTTGAGCCCAGGCTGGCAACTTCAAGGTGGCTACACCCACAAGATCGTACGAGACGAAGACGACAAGAAACTCTCCACCTTCGAACCCGAGCATCAGGTCAACCTGAACACCACCTACAAACTCAAGGGCGACCTGGACAAGTTCACCATCGGTGGCGGTGTACGCTGGCAGACCAAAGGTTGGAACGAGATCTGGAACGGGCCACTTGAGAAAAACCAGGACATCACCCAGGAGTCCTACTGGTTGGTGGATTTGATGACCCGCTACCAGGTCACCAAGAACCTGTCGGCTACCGTCAACTTCAACAACATCTTCGACAAGTCTTACTACACCAACGTGGGCTTCTATAACTCGGCCGCCTACGGTGAGCCACGTAATGTGATGGTCAGCACGCGCTGGGACTTCTGATTCCACGCGTCGATCGATCAAACGCCCGGTGAGCACCCCATGCTCACCGGGCTTTTTTTTGGGCGTGCAGAGATACTGGCGAAGAGGGATTGGAGCATAAAAAAACCCGGACACTGGATCCGGGTTTTTGTGATTGAGCGGCGGCTTACCTCAACGCCTCTACCAAACTGCTGATAAACACCGCGCTGTCGATAATGCCATCATGATCGGTCTCAATCATCACTGAGCGCTCGATGCGCCCTTGGCTGATCACCGTTGCCATTTGCTGCTCGATCAGGTCCTTGAAGCGCCCTGCCCGGCTCATGGACGCCCACCAACAAGTGACGGGCGCCTTGATCGGCTTGAAGTCAGCTTGCAGCAAACGCTCACTGAGTGCCCGGTCAACGTCCCAGGAAATCTGCGCCTCATTGCCACGCAGTAATTCATCCTTGATCACCGTGAAGGCTTCGCCCAAAGACTGTTCAGCCCAATTCACAAATTCCCGCCATTGTCCCGTTTCATCCTCGCTATCCCGTTGGCATTGCTGCCAGGCGTGTTGGATGGACTCGGCGAACTCAGGAAACATAACCCCCAGCAACGCTGCGCGGCGCTCATTGGCTGAGATCTCGCGAGCGTTCTCGACCACCACTGCGTCCCAATAGGGTTTGACCCATTGCGGCGGCGCAGCGTCGATCCAGCCGACAAACTCCACTTCTCGGCCGGCTTGCTCCAGGCCGTAGGCGACCTCCATCGCCAGGTTGCCGCCCAATGACCAGCCACCCACGCGGAACGCGCCTTCGGGTTGGGCCACCAACAATTGCGCGGTGTAGTCTTCGACCATTACCTGCCATTGCGGCACCGTGGCGCCCTCTTCGGCCAAGGCACGACACATGACCCCGAACACCGGGCGCTGCTCGCGCAAGGCCAGGGCAATCGCGGTGTAGCAATGCACCGAGCCGAAGCTTGGGTGGAACAGGAACAACGGCGTGCCTTGCGTCTGCTGGTTGAGCTTGACGATCAACGAAGACCGGCTATTGCCCTGCAGGCATTTGACCTGTCCCGCCACAGTAGGGTTAAGCATCAGTTGGCTGACAGACAGGTTCACGCCGCTGACCTTGCGAATTCGCTCCTTGAGCATCAACACTCGCAATGAATGGCCACCGAGCTCGAAGAAGTTGTCGTTGAGCCCTACGCGCTCCACCTCCAGCACCTCGCTCCAGACCGCTGCGATTTGCTGCTCGATCTCGCTAACGGGCGCCTGGTATTGCGCGGCACCGTGAGCCTCTGGCTTGGGCAACGCCTTACGGTCCAGCTTGCCGTTCGGGCTCAACGGCATCTGCGCCAGTACCACCCACTGCGCCGGGACCATGTAGTCGGGCAACTGCTCGGCCAGGTGTGCAACCACCCCTGCCTTCCACTCTTCAAGGGGCTGTTGCAGCACCAGGTAACCCACTAGGTGGGTACCGTCCACCGCCAGCACCGCGGCTTCGCGGACATTGTCGAGCTCCAGCAGGCGCGCTTCGATTTCGCCCAACTCTATGCGCAGGCCGCGCAGTTTGACCTGGTGATCGATGCGCCCGGCATATTCAATCACGCCATCGTCGCGATAACGCGCCAGGTCACCGGTGCGATACAGACGTGTGCCGCTGCCGAACGGGTCGGTCACAAACCGCTCGGCGGTAAGTGCCGCACGGCGGTGATAACCCCGCGCCAAGCCAATACCGCCCAAATACAGTTCGCCCAGCACACCCACTGGTGCAGGTTCCAGGTTGTCGTCCAGCACGTAGCAGCCCAGGTTGGCAATGGGTCGGCCAATGGGTATGGCGTCGCGACCTTCCTCGACACAGGTCCAATGGGTTACGTCGATAGCGGCTTCGGTAGAGCCGTACAGGTTGTACAAGCCGGCGTGGGGCAATTTGACGAACACCTGTTGCTGGGCATCCGCAGGCAACGCCTCCCCACTGCAAACGATGTGTTGCAGGCTCTGGCATGAAGTAACCGCCGCGTCTTGCAAGAACGCTTGCAACATGGAAGGCACGAAATGCAAGGTGGTGACCTGTTGCTCGTTGATCAGCCGTACCAGCCTGGCTGGATCACGATGATCGCCCGGTGCCGCCACTACCAGACGCGCGCCGGTCATCAGCGGCCAGAAAAACTCCCACACCGACACGTCAAAGCTGAACGGAGTTTTCTGCAACACGCTGTCGTGCGGCGTGAGCCCATATGCCTGTTGCATCCAGCACAGGCGGTTGGTCAGCGCGATATGGCGGTTGCCAGCGCCCTTGGGCTGACCGGTGGAGCCGGAGGTGTAGATCACATAGGCAAGGCTTTCGCCGTGCACCGGGATATTCGGGTTGTGGCTGCTGAAGGTTTCCAGCCAAGTATCGCCACATTCCAGCACCAGGGTTTGTACACCGGCGGGAACCGGCAGTTGCGCCAGTAGATGAGCCTGGGTCAACAGCAGTTGCACACCACTGTCCTGCAGCATGTAGGCCAGGCGATCACGAGGATACTCGGGGTCCAGCGGCACATAAGCGCCACCGGCCTTGAGCACCGCCAACAGGCCAACTACCATCTCCACCGAGCGCTCTGCCGCCAGCCCCACCAACACATCCGGGCCAACCCCGGCCGCCATCAAGCGATGCGCCAGGCGATTGGCCCGGGCGTTCAACGCGCTGTAACTCAAGGCTTGCCCCGCGAAAATCAAGGCAGGTGCATCCGGTGTACGCAGCACCTGAGCCTCGATCAGCGTGTGGACCGCTTGATCCAGCGGGTAATCCACCGCAGTCGCATTCCAATCATGCAATACCCACTGCCGCTCGGCCTGCGCCACTGAGGGCAACGCGCCAAGGCGTTGACTGCCGTCGCTGGCCAGGGCCAGCAGCAACTGCTGGAAGTGCTCGGCCAAGCGCTGGATATGCGCGCCGCTGAAAGCGTGGCGGGAGTAATTGAACTCCAAGCCCAGTGTCTGGCCAATAGCCAACAACACGGTCAATGGATAGTGGGTCTGTTCCAGGCTGTGCACTGCGCCAAAACGCAGCCCCGACGGTGCGCCCTGCTCCAGCGCCTCGGACACCGGGTAGTTCTCGAACACCAGGATACTGTCGAACAGCGCCTCTCCACCCAGCCCGGCCCAACGCTGGATCTCGAACAGCGGCGTGTGTTCATGCTCACGCAAGCCAACGTTCTGTTGCTGAAGTTGCTCCAGCCAATGGCTGACCGACATTTGCGCATCCGGCGTCGCCACCACCGGCAGCGTGTTAATGAACAAGCCGACCTGCTGTTCAATCCCACGCAGTTCCGCCGGACGCCCTGCTACCGTGGCGCCGAATGCTACGGTGGCTTGCCCGGTGTGGTGATGCAACAGCAACAACCAGGCGCCTTGCACCAGGGTATTGAGGGTCACCTTGTGACGTTGGGCGAAGGCTTTGAGGTGTTCGGTTTGCGCAGCATCCAGGCTCAAGCGATGCTCGCCATTCACCGCCTGGGCCGCATCCACCTCAGTCTCTATGGCATCGGCCAGGCGCGTGGGCGCCTGCAAGTTGACCAGTTGCGCCTGCCAGAACGCCTGGCTGACGGCTTTGTCCTGTGCCTGCAGCCAGGCGATGTAGTCGCGGTACCGCCCGGTAGGCGCTGGCAGCGGCTCACCGGCATACTGTTGCAACACCTCGCCGAACAGCTGCGAACCACTCCAGCCATCCATCAAAATGTGGTGATTGGTGTAGATCAGGTGGTAGCTCGTCGCCCCCGTGCGTACTAGCGTCAAGCTCAACAGCGGTGCCTGCTCCAGGACAAAACCCTGGGTGCGTGCCGACTCGGCCAGCTCATCCAGGGCCTGGTTGCAGTCCTTACGGGTCTGCCAATCCAACGCCATAAACGGCAGGCGCACCTGCTTGTAGACCACCTGCAAAGGCTGTTCAAGTTCCGCCTGCCAGACAAAACCGCTACGCAGGATCTCGTGGCGTTGCACCGCCACCTGCCAGGCCTGGTGGAAGCGCGCCACATCCAGGCCCTGCACATCAATGCGCATCTGGTTGATGTAGTCACCCGAACCTTCGCCGTACAGCGATTGGAACAGCATGCCTTGCTGCATGGGTGACAATGGGTACAGGTCTTCGACCTCAGCCACGTTCAGTGCCAAGCCATCCAACTGGTCCTGGGACAACCGCGCCAACGGGAAGTCCGACGGCGTCACGCCCTGATGCGCCGACTCACAACAATGATCAATCAGAGCCTTGAGTTCCAAGGCATAGTCGTCGGCCAAGCATTTGACGGTTGCTTCACCGAACATCGCCTGGCTGAAACTCCAGTTCAACTTCAGCTCGCCACCATAGACCTGACCGTTGATTTCCAGCCAGTTGCCCAAAGGTGCCTGCGGGCTTTGCTCGGCACCGCTGGCATCAGCGGTCGGCGTGAACAGTCCTGGCTGTTCGCCGCTGTCGAAGCTGGCATCGAACTGCCCCAGATAGTTGAAGGTGATACGTGGCTGCGGCAAGGCCGCCAACGCCTGTTGCGTTGCGGCATTACCCAGGTAACGCAGGGCACCGAACCCCAGGCCCTTGTCGGGTACGGCTCGCAGCTGCTCCTTGATGCGCTTGAGGGAAGCAGCCAGGGAATCGGCCGGTACCAGTTGCACGGGGTAAAGGCTGGTGAACCAACCGACAGTGCGAGTCAGATCGATGTCATCGAACAGATCTTCGCGGCCATGACCTTCAAGCCGGATCAACGTCGAAGCCTCGCCGCTCCAGCGCGTAATAACTCGCGCCAGGGCAGTCAACAGCAGGTCATTGATCTGGGTGCGATAGGCACTCGGCGCGTCGTGCAGCAAGCGCCGAGTATAGGTGGCATCCAGGTGTGTGCTCACACTCAGGGCCAGTTGGTTGCTCAGGCTCGCCTGTGGATCGGCGCCCGGCAAGCCGACCGGACTGCCCTGCAATTGCGCCTGCCACCAAGCCAGCTCGTGTTGTAACGCCGGGCTGTGGGCGTAGGTCTGCAGGCGAGCAGCCCAGGCGCGGGTGGCGCTGGTCTTGGCTGGCAGTGTCACAGGGGCGCCTTGGGCCAGTTGCTGATACGTGCTTTGCAAGTCTTCAAGCAGGATGCGCCACGACACACCGTCCACCACCAAATGATGGATCACCAGCAACAAGCGCTGTGAACCGTCGGCCAACTGCGCCAACACCGCACGCAATAACGGGCCTGCGCCTAAGTCGAGACTGCGTTGGGCCTCTTCGCCCAAAGCCTCAAGTTCTTCGACGCTGTTCAATGTGGTTTGCCATAGCACTTGTTCAGCCTGGTGCTGATCCGGACCACGGTAGGCCGCGCTCCAGCCCTGTGCGCCCTCGACAAAGGTGCTGCGCAAGGCATCGTGATGCACGATCAACGCCTGCAGTGCGGCCAACAACAGCGGTACCTGCAACGGCTGGTGCGGTTGCAGCACCGCAGATTGGTTCCAGTGATGACGCTGGGGAATCTCATCGGCAAAAAAACTGTGTTGCACCGGCAACAACAGCAAATCGCCAGTCAGCGGCGACTGATCCATCTGCACCACACCGTCGCCTTCCCTCGCGACCGTCGCCAGGCTCTGCACCGTCTGATGCTGGAACAACTCCTTGGGCGTGAAACGCACACCCGCCTGGCGGGCGCGGCTGACCAGTTGAATCGAAATGATCGAATCGCCGCCCAGCTCGAAGAAATTATCATGCAGGCCCACCTGTGGCAGGCGTAGCACATCGGACCAGATCGCGGCGATCTTCTGCTCCAACTCGCTCTCGGGCGCCACATACACCTGCTGCATCTGGCTCACATCCGGCAGCGGCAACCCCTTGCGGTCGAGCTTGCCGTTGGGGGTCAGCGGCATACGCTCAAGGAACATCAAATGCGTCGGCACCATGTAGTCCGGCAAGCGGGTTTTCAAGGCGCGCCGCAAGGTTTCGCGACCGTTTGATTGAGCGACAGCATCACCCAGGAGCGTCGGGTCCAGTGGTACGACATAGGCCACCAGTTGTTTGCCGGTCGGCCCCTCCTGGGCCACCACCACGGTTTCACCGACACTGGCTTGCTCACGCAAGCGCGCTTCGATTTCCCCCAGTTCGATACGGAAACCGCGGATCTTCACCTGATGATCGACACGCCCCAGGTAATCCACTACGCCATCCGGACGCCCGCGGGTCAGGTCGCCGCTGCGATATACGCGACTGCCGGGCTTGCCGAACGGGTCCGGCACGAAGCGTTCGGCGGTTAACGCCGGACGCTCCAGATAACCCCGGGCCACGCCCTCGCCGCCCAGGTACAACTCGCCGGCTACGCCGATGGGTTGCAGGTTCAGTTGCGCATCCAACACGTAGCCACTGCGGTTACCCAACAAAGTGCCGATGGGCGCGTAGACGGCGCCACATAGGTCGCCCTTGCGTGCCTTCCACAACAGCGGTGTGACCACGGTTTCCGTCGGGCCGTAGCCGTTGAACAGGTACTTGGGTTTCAGCGCGCGCCACGCCAGGTCATAGCTGGCCTGGGCCACCGCATCACCGCCAAAGCAGTACACCCGCACCGCCGGCGGGTTGCCGTCGCGCTCGGCATGTTCGGCCAACTGTTGCAGGTACACCGGTGGGAACACCGCCATGGTCACGTTATGGCGATGCATCTGCTCGTAGGTGTATTCCGGCAGCCACAGGCTGTCGTCACGGATCAACACGCTGGCGCCGTTGATCAGCGGGTGCATCCAGCCTTCGTGGGAGCCGTCGAAAGCGAACGACATGAAGTGCAGCTCGCAATCGGCCGGCGAGGTTTCATAGCGCTCGCCGGTAGCGATGATATGCGCCACGAGCGGGCCGTGTGACACCGCCACGCCCTTGGGCAAACCGGTGGAACCGGAGGTGTAGATCACGTAGGCGAGGTTGTCGCCGTCCAGCGCCACAGTCGGGGCCGTATCGCTGTAATCCGACCAGGCTTGCACCTGATCCACCGCCAAGGCGTCGAGGCCGTCCGGGATCGGCAACCGGTGTTGCACGGCCGAATGGGTCAACAGCAATTTCGAGCGGCTGTCTTGCATCATGTACAGCAGGCGATCACGTGGGTATTCGATATCCAGCGGCACATACACACCGCCGGCTTTCATCACCGCCAGGAACGCCACCATGATTTCGGCACTGCGCGGCATGGCGATGGCCACCCGCACTTCCGGGCCGACGCCACGAGCGATCAGGGCATGGGCCAGGCGGTTGGCCTGGCGATCCAGTTCGCCGTAGCTCAGGGTTTGCGCGTCGAACTTCACCGCCACCGCCGTCGGGTTTGCCCGGGCGCGATCGGCAAACAGTTGATGCACCAGGCGCTCGGCCGAAAAGCCAGACTCCGTGCGGTTCCACAGTTGCAGGATCTGTTGTTGTTCGGTCGCGTCCAGCAAGCTTAACTGGCTGAGCTGCTGCCGTGGGTTGGCGACCATACCTTGCAGCAGGTTCTGCCAGTGACGCGCCATGCGTTGCACGGTGCTGGCTTCGAACAGGTCCTGGGCATAACCCAAGGTGGCCCATATACCTTCGGTGGACTCCTGAATATCCAGGTCCAGGTCGAAATGTGCGGTCTTGCTGTCCCAGTCCAGCCCTTCTACCCGCAGCCCTGGCAATTGGTGCTGAACCTGAGCCTGGCCGACGTCAGTCTGATGATTGAACATGACCTGGAACAGCGGGTTGTGGCTCAGGCTACGCTCAGGTTGCAGGGCTTCCACCAGTTGTTCGAACGGCAAATCCTGGTGGGCCTGGGCTTGCAGGGCGCGTTGCCGAACGTGCTGCAGCAACTGCTCGACACTCATTTGCCCATGCACATCCGCCTTGAGCACCTGGGTGTTGACGAAGAAGCCAATCAAGCGCTCGGTCTCGCTGCGATTGCGGTTGGCAATCGGCACGCCGACACGTATTTCTTCCTGGCCGCTGTAGCGGTGCAACAAGGTCTGGAACGATGCCAGCAACAACATGAACAGGGTCACGCCCTGCTGGTGGGCCAAAGCCTTGAGCCCCTGGGTGAGTTCGGGCGCCAGCTCGAACGCCAGGCGCGCGCCGCGGTGGCTCTGCACAGCCGGGCGCTGGTGATCGAACGGTAACTCCAGCACGCTCTGCTCACCGCCCAACAGTTCACGCCAGTAGGCCAGTTGACGTTGCTTCTCACCGGCGTCCATCCAGCTGCGCTGCCATACGGCGTAGTCGGCATACTGGATCGGCAGCGCCGGCAACTGCACGTCCTGGCCTTGGCTGTAACCGGCATACAACTGCACCAGTTCCTCGACCACCAACTGCATCGACCAACCATCGGAGACGATGTGATGCTGCACCAACACCAACACATGCTCGTCGGCGGCCAGGCGCAACAGCGTGACGCGCAGCAACGGGCCTTGTTGCAGGTCGAACGGATGGGCGATCAGCGCTTGCACCCTGGCTTTGAGCTGGGCGTCATCGACATCAGCCTGGGTGATCGGCAAGGACATTGGCGGCTCAATCACTTGCACCGCGCCGTCGTGATCCTGGCGGATATGGGTGCGCAGGCTTTCATGACGCGCCAGTAAGCTATCGAAACTGCGTTGCAACGCAGCCAGGTCCAATTGCCCTTTCAGGCGCAGCGCGCTGGGAATGTGATACGCCGCGCTGTGGGGTTCCAGTTGCCAGAGAAACCATTGTCGCTCCTGGGCGTAAGACAGTGGCAACGGCTGGACACGCCCGGCTGGCAGTAGGGCCGGCGCCGTTGGCAATGTGCTCTCCTGGGTTTGCAAGGCCGCGACAAACGCCTCCAGCCGCGGGTGTTCGAACACGGCTTTGAGCGGCACTTCCAGGCTCAGGGTCTGGCGGATGCGTGACACCACCTGCATTGCCAACAGGGAATGCCCTCCCAGTTCGAAGAAGTGCTGGTTCAAGCCCACCCGTTCGGCCCCCAGAATAGCCGCCCAGATCGCCGCCACCTGTTGTTGCAACGAGGTGACCGGCGCTCGCCAATCCTGTTGTTCCACGCTGGCATCTGGCTTGGGCAGCGCCTGGCGATCCAGCTTGCCGTTGGGGTTGAGCGGCATGCGGTCGAGGAAGATCAGGTGCGCCGGCACCATGTAGTCCGGCAGGTGGTCGCGCAAGGTGGCCATCAGCTGTTCGCTCACCTCGGCGCGCTCGGTTTCAGACAGCGTCTGCGCAGGCACCAGGTAGGCCAGCAGTTGGTTGTCGGCAGCCAGCAACAGCGCTTCACGCACGCTGTCCTGGGCCAGCAGCACGGTTTCGATCTCACCCAGTTCTATGCGAAAGCCACGGACCTTGACCTGGTGATCGACCCGCCCGACATATTCCACCACACCATCGGCGCGATAACGCGCCAGGTCGCCGGTGCGGTACAGGCGCTCGCCGGATGGGCTGAACGGATCAGCGACAAAGCGCTCGGCGGTCAGGCCTGGCCGTTGCAAATACGCACGGGCCAAGCCATTGGCGCTGGCGATATAGAGTTCACCCACGGCGCCCAGCGGTAGCAGGTTCAGGTCACGGTCCAGCACATACAGGCCACGCCCTGGCAGCGCCCGGCCAATGGGGCTGGCACCGCCGGCGCCGACGGCGCTCGGGTCAGTGCAGTCCAGCACGCTGGAAACCACGGTGGCCTCGGTAGGCCCGTAGGTATTGAGCAAGCGCACATGGCCGAGCCCGGCGCGCTGCCACAATAGTGGGCCGTCCAACGGCATGGCTTCGCCGCCGATATGGATCTGGCGCAAAGCACCATAGGTCCTTGGGCCTGCTGCCAGGCAATCTTGCAGGAACAGCTTCCAGTAGGCCGTGGGCAAGTCGGCCAGGGTAATGCCCTGGGCGATGATCTGCCGATACAGCTCGGCACCGTCCCATAACTGCGGGCCACGCAGTACCACGGTGGCGCCGAGGGTCAGGGCTGGATATAGCTGCTCGACGAAACCGTCGAAGTTCAAGGTGGCAAACTGCAGCACTCGGTCCTGGGCAACCAGCTGCGAGTAATCCGCCGCGATGCCAGCAAACTCACTCAGTGCAGCCTGGCTGATGGCAACCCCCTTGGGCTTGCCTGTGGAGCCGGAGGTGTAGATCACATACGCAAGGCTCTGGGGCTCGACATCAACCGGTAAATTACTGTCGGCACACAACGCCAACTGCGCCTGGACCAGGTCGATGTCCACCGCCAGCACCCGGGCCGGCAACGGCAGACGCCCATGCAGGTGGGATTGGGTCAACACCAGGCCCACACCACTGTCCTCAAGCATATGCGCCAGGCGTTCGCGGGGGTACTCAGGGTCCAGCGGCACATAGGCCGCTCCTGTCTTGAGCACCGCGAGCAAGCTGACCACCATGGAAAAAGAGCGCTCCACGGCGATCCCCACCAGCCCTTGGGGGCCGACGCCCTGGGCCAGCAGGTAATGCGCCAGGCGGTTGGCCTGACGGTTCAGTTCTCCGTAGCTGAGGGCCTGCTCATCCAGGGCCAGGGCCTGACGTTCCGGCTGCTGATCAGCCTGGGCTTCAAACAGCCGGTGCACAGCCTCAAAGGGGGTGACACCAGCCGGGGTGTTCCAGTCCTGGAGCATCCTGTGTTGCTCAGCGGCACCCACCATCGGCAGCTCGCAGAGGCGGCTGCGGGGTGCACTCACCACCGCCTGCAGCAGGTACTGCCAATGTTGCGCCAAGCGCTCGATGGTGGCGGCATCGAACAGGTCGGTGGCGTAGGTCAGCGCGGCCCAAAGCCCGTCGGCGGATTCATGGGTGTCCAGGCTCAGGTCAAAATGGGTGGTCTGGCTGTCCCAGTCCAGTTCCACCACACGCAGGCCCGGCAACTGTTGGCCTTCGCGGCCGCCCTGGGCCTCGGTCTGGTGGTTGAACATCACCTGGAACAACGGGTTATGGCTCAAGCTGCGTTCAGGCTGCAATGCCACCACCAGTTGCTCGAACGGCAGGTCCTGATGAGCCTGGGCCTCGAGGGCGCGGCGTTTGGTTTGTTGCAGCAGCTCGGCAAAGCTCATCTGCCCGTCAAGGTCAGCCTTGAGTACCTGGGTGTTGACGAAGAAGCCGATCAGCCGCTCGGTTTCGACGCGGTTACGGTTGGCGTTCGGCACGCCAATGCGGATATCCGACTGCCCGCTGTAGCGATACAACAGGGCTTGGAACGACGCCAGCAGTAGCATGAACGCGGTCACGCCCTCTTGCTGCGCCAGGCGCTTGAGGCCCGCCACCAACGTCGGTTGCAGATGCACCTGCAGGCTTGCACCGCGATGGCTTTGCTGCGCCGGGCGCGGGCGGTCAAGCGGCAATTCCAGCACCGGTTGCTCGCCGCCCAGCAGGGCCTGCCAATACGAGAGTTGGCGCGCCTGTTCCCCGGCTTCCATCCAGCCGCGTTGCCACAGCGCGTAGTCGGCGTACTGGATCGGCAGTTCCGGGAGTTGCAGGTCATGGCCCTGGCTATGGGCGGCGTAGAGCTGCACCAGTTCCTCCACCATCACCTGCATCGACCAGCCATCGGAGACGATGTGGTGCTGCACCATCACCAGCACATGCTCATCCTCGGCCAGTTGCAACAGCGTCACACGCAACAACGGCGCCTGGTGCAAATCGAACGGCCGCGCCACCTCCTCTTCCACCCGCGCCATCAACTGCGCTTGGTCGACATGCGCCTGCTGGATCTGCACCCGCGCCTGCGGCATCACTGCCTGCCACAGACGTTCATCGTCCTCGACCAATTGCGTGCGCAAGCTTTCATGCCGGGCCAGCAGGCTGTCGAAACTGCGTTGTAACGCTGCCAGGTCCAAGTGCCCGTGCAAACGCAGGGCGCCAGGGATGTGGTAGGCGGTACTGTCCTTGTCCAGTTGCCAGAGGAACCACTGGCGTTCCTGGGCGTAAGACAACGTCGGTGTGTCGCTGTCGTGGCGGGTGGGAGCAATCGGCAGTTGAGCGAAACTCATGCCCCGGCTTTGCAGGCGCTGGTAAAACTGCTGGCGCTGCTCCAGAGGCAAGCGAAGAAAGCGCGACACCAGGTCGGTATTAGGGTTGGAAAGCATGGTTCAAATCGCCTCTAGTTCGCTCAAAAAGTCACGAAGGTCATCAAAATCTTCCACGCTGCCGGCGCGGAAAGTGGCTGCGGCCTGCACGTAGGCGCGCAGCGATTCGGTCTGGAACAGTTCCATCAACGGTACGTCCAGGCCGAGCTCGGCCTGCACCCGCGAGGTAATCTGGATCGCCAGCAAGGAGTGGCCACCGACATCAAAGAAGTTGTCGTTCAGGCCCACTTGCGGCAGGTGCAGGATGTCGGCCCAGATTGTGGCGATCTGCTGCTCAAGCTCGGTTTGCGGAGCCAGGTACTGCTGCTGCATCTGGCTCGCATCCGGCACCGGCAGGCCTTTGCGGTCGAGCTTGCCGTTGGGGGTCAGCGGCATCTGCGCCAGGAATACGAAGTGGCTGGGCACCATGTAGTCCGGCAGGTCGGCTTTCAGGGCACGACGCAGGGCGTCACGGAACTCAACCTGGTCGGCCAGGCTGGCGTCGGCCGGTACCACATAGGCCACCAGTTGTTTGCCGGTCGGCCCCTCCTGGGCGACCACCACGGTTTCACCGACACTGGCTTGCTCACGCAAGCGCGCTTCGATTTCCCCCAGTTCGATACGGAAACCGCGAATCTTCACCTGATGGTCGACACGGCCCAGGTAATCCACTACGCCATCCGGACGCCCGCGAGTCAGGTCACCACTGCGATACACGCGACTGCCGGGCTTGCCGAACGGGTCCGGCACGAAACGCTCGGCAGTCAGTGCCGGGCGCTCCAGATAACCCCGCGCCACGCCCTCGCCGCCTAGGTACAACTCGCCGGCCACGCCGATGGGTTGCAGGTTCAGTTGCGTGTCCAATACATAACCGCTGCGGTTGCCCAGCAAGGTGCCGATGGGCGCGTAGACGGCGCCGCAAGGGTCGCCCTTGCGTGCCTTCCACAGCAGCGGCGTGACCACGGTTTCCGTCGGCCCATAGCCGTTGAACAAGTACTTGGGTCTCAGCGCTCTCCAAGCCAGGTCATAGCTGGCTTGAGCAACGGCATCACCACCGAAGCAGTACACCCGCACTGGCGGTGGGTTCCCATCGCGCTCGGCATGTTCGGCCAACTGTTGCAGGTACACCGGAGGGAATACCGCCATGGTCACGTTGTGGCGATGCATCTGCTCGTAGGTGTATTCCGGCAGCCACAGGCTGTCGTCACGGATCAACACGCTGGCGCCGTTGATCAGCGGGTGCATCCAGCCTTCGTGGGAGCCGTCGAAAGCGAACGACATGAAGTGCAGTTCGCAATCGGCCGGTGAGGTTTCATAGCGCTCGCCAGTGGCGATGATATGCGCTACCAGTGGACCATGTGACACCGCCACGCCCTTGGGCAAACCGGTGGAGCCGGAGGTGTAGATCACGTAGGCGAGGTTGTCGCCGTCCAGCGCCACATCCGGTGCCGTATCGCTGTAACCGGCCCACTCTTCGGTGCGATCAATCGCGAGGGTATCCAGGCCCTCGGGGACTGGCAGTTGCTGCAACGCCCGGCTGTGAGTCAGCAGCAGTTGCGCACGGCTGTCTTGCATCATGTACAGCAGGCGATCACGTGGGTATTCGATATCCAGCGGCACATACACACCACCGGCTTTCATCACCGCCAGGAACGCCACCATGATCTCGGCACTGCGCGGCATGGCGATGGCCACCCGCACTTCCGCGCCGACACCACGGGCGATCAGGGCACGGGCCAGGCGATTGGCCTGGCGATCCAGTTCACCGTAAGTCAGGGTTTGAGTATCGAATTTAACCGCCACTGCGTCCGGGGTTTGCCGGGCGCAATCGCCGACCAATTCATGCACCAGGCGCTCGGCTGAAAAACCGGTGTCGGCCTGATTCCACAGCTCAAGAATCTGCTGTTGCTCATCCTCGCCCAGCAAGCTCAATTGGCTGATGGGTTGCTGTGGGTCGATCACCATTGCCCGCAAGAGGTTCTGCCAATGCCCGGCCATGCGCTCGATGGTCGCCACGGCGAACAGATCGGTGGCATAACTCAGAGAGGCACGCAGGGCCGTCTGGCTTTCTTCCACATCCAGCGCCAGGTCGAACTGGGCCACGCCTTCGTCCAGGTCCAGGACTTCGACGTGCAGGTCGGCCAGGCGATGCAGATGGCTGTCGGCAGCGCTCACACGGTGGTTGAACAACACTTGGAACAACGGGCTCAGGCTAAGGCTGCGCTCCGGTTGCAATGCCTGCACAAGCTGTTCGAACGGCAGGTCCTGGTGAGCCTGGGCCTCCAGGGAACGCTGACGCACCTGGTGCAGCAGTTGCTCGGTGCTCATTTGCCCGTGGATATCGGCCTTGAGCACTTGGGTGTTGACGAAGAAGCCGATCAACCCCTCGGTTTCCAGGCGATTGCGGTTGGCAATCGGCACGCCCACGCGCACATCTTCCTGGCCGCTGTAGCGATGCAGCAACGCCTGGTAAGACGCCAGCAGCAGCATCGGCAGCGTGACGCCAGCGTGCTGCGCCAGTGCGCGCAAACTGCCCAACAACTCCGGATGCAACTCGATACCCAAGCGTGCGCCACGATGGCTTGGCTGTGCCGGGCGCGGATGGTCGAACGGCAACTCCAGCACCGGTTGCTCGCCGCTCAACAGCTCGCGCCAGTAGGCCAGTTGACGCGCCTGCTCCCCCGCCTCCATCCAACCGCGCTGCCACACGGCATAATCGGCGTACTGGATCGGCAGCGCCGGCAATTGCACGTCTTGGCCTTGGCTGTTAGCGGCATACGCCTGCACCAACTCCTCGACCATCAACTGCATCGACCAGCCGTCAGAAACGATGTGATGCTGCACCAGCACCAGCACGTGGTCGTCCTCGGCCAGGCGCAGCAAGGTGGCCCGCAGCAGCGGCCCACGCAGCAGGTCGAAAGGCTGGGCGACCACCTGCGCGACCCGCGCCTTGAGGCCGGCATAGTCGCTGTCGACCTGCTCGATATCGACCCGGCCCTGGGCGTCAATGACTTGAACCGCGCCGGTGGCGTCCTGACGGAAATACGTGCGCAGGCTTTCATGGCGAGCCAGCAAGCTATCAAAGCTCTCTTGCAGCGCGGTCAGGTCCAACGGCCCTTGCAAACGCAAGGCGCTGGGGATGTGATACGCGGCGCCGGCCGGGTCCAGTTGCCAGAGGAACCACTGGCGCTCCTGGGCATAAGACAGCGGCAGAGGCTGCGTGCGGTCGGCCTTGATCAACGCCGGCGCGGTGACGCCCTCCTCGCCCAAGGCCCGCACGAAATCACCCAGTAGCGGCTGTTCGAACAAGGCCTTGAGTGGGACTTCCAGCGCCAGGGCCTGACGCACCCGTGACACCACCCGCGTGGCCAGCAATGAATGCCCGCCCAACTCGAAGAAATGATCGTCGAGGCCCACCCGGGGCAATTCCAGTACCTCGGCCCAGATCGCCGCTACCTGCTGCTCACGCGGGGTGACGGGCGCTACATGGCCCTTGAGCGACAGGCTGGCATCCGGTTTGGGCAATGCCTTGCGGTCGAGCTTGCCGTTGGGGGTCAGCGGCAGGCTGTCGAGGAACAGCCACTGCGCGGGCACCATGTAGTCCGGCAAGCGCTCGCGCAGCGCGGTTTTATAGACCTGCGACGCCTGCGGCGCGGCGCTGACCAGGTAAGCGATCAGCCGGTCGTTATCGGCCAACACCACGGCTTCGCGTACGCCGTCGAACTCACGCAAGCAGGCTTCGATTTCACCCAGCTCGATACGGAAACCCCGGACCTTGACCTGATGGTCGACGCGGCCGATGTATTCCACCACGCCGTCGGCCCGATAGCGTGCCAGGTCGCCGGTACGGTACAGGCGTTCGCCCGGAGCCCCAAACGGGTTGGGCACGAAGCGTTCGGCGGTCAGCGCCGGCTGCCCGTGGTAACCCCGCGCCAGGCCGACACCGCCGATCAGCAGCTCACCGGACACACCTTGGGGGCATGGCGTGAGACCGGCATTGAGGATGAACAAGCCGGTATTGGCGATGGGCCGTCCAACGAACGGCAATGCCTGATGCAAACGATGAGCCGCCGACCAGATGGTGGTTTCCGTCGGGCCATAGAGGTTCCACAACGGGCCTTGCAGGTCGAGCATGCGCTGGGCCAAATCGACGGGCAGCGCTTCGCCACCGCACAGGCAGGCGATGCCACGCAGTGAATGAGCCCGTGGGCTGTCGAGCAACATGCGCCAGGTCGAAGGCGTGGCTTGCAGCACATTCGCCGCCTGACGCTGGGCCAGATCGAGGATCGTCTCGGGGTCGAGGGCCGTTGCCTGGGTGCTCAGCACCACGGTACCGCCGACACTCAGCGGCACATACAGCTCCAGGGCGAAGATGTCGAACGAGAAGGTGGTCAGCGACAACAGCCGCGCATCCTGGCCGATACTCAACGTGCCGGCCATGCCGCTGGTGAAGCTGCACAGCGCCTTGTGACGAACCATCACCCCTTTGGGCTTGCCAGTGGAGCCAGAGGTGTAGATCACGTAGGCCAGATGCTCCGGTGTCACGGCAACCTGGGGATTGTGCTGCGCTGTGCCGGCCTCCTCCACCATCAGCACCTGCACGCCGTGCGGCTGAGCCAGGTGCCCCAGCAGGTGCGGTTGCGTCAGCAATACCCGGGCGCGGCTGTCTTCAAGCATGTAGGCCAGGCGCTCTGCCGGGAATTGCGGGTCGAGCGGCACATAGGCGCCACCGGCCTTGAGGGTCGCGAGCAAGCCAACCACCATGTCCAGGGAACGCTCCACGTGTACTGCAACCAGCACGTCCGGGCCGACGCCCATGTCGATCAGACGATGGGCGAGCCGATTGGCGCGACGGTTGAGTTCGCCGTAGCTCAGGCGCTCATCATTGAAATGCAGCGCGATGGCGTCGGGTTGCGCCGCGGCCTGGGCCTCAAACAACTGGTGTACACAGCGTTCGCGTGGGTAGTCGGTGTCGCTGCGGTTCCAGTCGTGCACCATGTGCTGCCATTGCGACGGGCTGAGCATCGCCAGGTCGTCCAAGGCCACCGAGGCATCCTGCAGGACCGCGCGCAGCAGGTTTTGCCAATGCTCGGCCAGGCGTTCCACGGTCGCCGCGTCAAACAGATCCGTGGCGTAAGTCAGCGAGGCCCAGAGACCGTCCGCCGACTCCTCGGTTTCCAGGTTCAGGTCGAATTGCGTGCTGTGACCGGCCCAATCCACTGGCTGCAAAGCCAGGCCGGGCAGTTGTACCGGGGCTGAACGCAGGCTGTCCTGATGGTTGAACATCACCTGGAACAGCGGGTTATGGCTAAGGCTGCGCTCGGGCTGCAACACTTGCACGAGCTGCTCGAACGGCAGGTCCTGATGGGCCTGCGCCTCCAGGGCACGCTGCTTGACCTGGGCCAGCAACTGGTCGAACGGCATCTGCCCGTGCACGTCAGCTTGCAGCACCTGGGTGTTGACGAAAAAGCCCAGAAGTCGCTCGGTTTCGAAGCGATTACGGTTGGCGACCGGTACGCCGACACGCACCTGTGCCTGGCCGCTGTAGCGGTGCAGCAAGGTCTGGAACGAGGCCAGCAACAGCATGAACAGCGTCACGTCCTGACGCTGGGCCAGGGCCTTGAGTTCAGTCAGCAGCGCACGCTCCAGATGAATCTGGCGGCGCGCGCCACGATGGCTCTGCACTGCGGGGCGTGGATAGTCCAGCGGCAGGTCCAGCAACGAATGTTCGTGCCCCAGACGAGCGCACCAGTAATCGAGCTGGCGTTGTTGTTCCCCAGCCGCCATCCAGTCGCGCTGCCACTGGGCGTAGTCGGCGTACTGGATCGGCAAGGCCGGCAACCCTGCGTCGCCTTGGTACAGCGCCACCCACTCGTCGATCATCACTTGCATCGACCAGCCGTCAGAGATGATGTGGTGCTGGGTGATGACCAGCACATGGTGATCAGGCGCGACGATCAGCAACTTGACGCGCATCAGCGGGCCGTTGCGCAGGTCGAACGGGCGCTGGATCTCTTCGGTGACAGCCTGCTCGATAGCGCCGGCGTCGACCTCTTGTTGTTCAACCGGCACTGCCAGGCTTGGGTGGATGACTTGCACGGTGTGCTCGCCCGACTCCACGAAGGTGGTGCGCAGTGGTTCATGGCGCTGCACCAGGGCCTCGACGGCGCGCTCCAGCGCCGCGATGTGGAGTTCACCGCGCAGGTGCAAGGCGCTGGGCACATGATAGGCCGCGCTGGTGGGATCCAATTGCCAGAGAAACCACTGCCGCTCCTGGGCAAAGGACAACGCCAGCGGCTGCTCACGGCCAACCGCCTGCATCACAGGCGCGGTATCGGCCTGCACGCCTGCGCACGCCGCTGCGAAAGCGGCCAGCGTCGGCTGTTCGAACAGGGCCCGCAACGGCACTTCCAGCTTGAGATCGTGGCGCACCCGGGAGATCACTTGGGTGGCCAGCAAGGAGTGGCCGCCGCGTTCGAAGAAGTGATCTTCCAGGCCAACCTGCTCGACCTGCAACACTGCTTGCCAGATCGCCGCCAACTGGATTTGCAATGGACTTTGCGGCGCCACGTAGGCGGCGCTGGCCTGGTTCAGGTCGGGTGTGGGCAGCGCACGGCGGTCGAGCTTGCCGTTGTGGTTCAACGGCAAGGCATCGAGGACCACCCAATGGCCCGGCACCATGTAGTCCGGCAACGTCTGGCGCAAGCGCGCCGCCAGTGCCTGTGCCTCCAGCGCTTGGCCTTCGGCGGGCACCACGTACGCCACCAACTGCACGCCGGTCGCGCTCGGCTGCGCAAGCACGGCGGCTTCTCGCACGTTGGGCAAGGCTTGCAGGCTGGCTTCGATTTCGCCCATTTCGATACGCAGGCCACGAATCTTCACCTGATGGTCGATACGCCCGACGTACTCCAGCGCACCCGCCGGGTTGTACCGGGCCAAGTCGCCACTGCGATAAAGCCGCGCACCGGGCATGGCGGAAAACGGGTCCGGCAAGAAGCGCTCGGCGGTCAGCGCCGGGCGGTCGAAATAGAGTTGCGCCAAGCCAACCTCGGCACCAATGCACAGCTCGCCCACGCCATCGGTGGCCAACAGTTCGAAACCGCTGTCGAGTACATACAGGCCGCGCCCGGCAATCGCCTGCCCGATTGGCACGCCGTAGGCGTCGTTTGCATCGGCCAATTGGCACTCATGCACGCTGGAGACCACTGTGGCTTCGGTCGGCCCGTAGGTGTTGACCAGGCGCACATTGCCCAAGCCCGCGGCGTACCACGCACGCACGCCCTCCACTGACATGGCTTCACCCCCCACATGCACCTGGCGCAGCTTGCCCAGGGAGCGACGGTGCTCGGCGCACTCTTGCGCCAACAGGTACCAGTAGGCGGCGGGCAAATCGGCCAGGGTCACGCCCTGCTCGACAATCTCTTGCGCCAGTTGGCCGGCATCCCAGAGTTCATCGCCACGCATGATCAACGCCGCGCCCGCACACAGGGGCGGGAAGCATTGCTCGACAAAACCATCGAAACTGAAGGTCGCAAACTGCAACACGCGGTCCTCGGCGCAAAGTCGGCTGTACAGCGTGGCGCTGTCACAGAACTGGCCGAGGGCGGCATGGTCGATGGCCACGCCTTTGGGCTGGCCGGTGGAGCCAGAGGTGTAGATCACATAGGCCAGGTCAGCCGCCGCCGCGTGATTAGGCGGATTGGTTGTCGGGTAGCCGGTCAGTTCGTCGCCACTGGCACTGAAATCCATGCGGGTCAGGCCGCGGGGCAAAGGCAAGTCGGCGAGCAAGCCGGTTTCGCTGAGCAGCACGTCCAGGCGGCTGTCGGCGAGCATGTAGGCCAAACGTTCCGCCGGGTATTCAGGGTCCAGCGGTACGTAGGCCGCCCCGCTTTTGAGCACTGCCAGCAGGCTGACGATCAACTGCGGCCCACGCCGCGAAGCCAGGCCCACCCGTTGGCCGGGGCCGACACCAAGCGCCAACAGGCGATGGGCCAGGCGGTTGGCGCGCTGGTTCAACTGGGCGTAACTCAAGCTGGCGTCACCGGCCTGTACAGCCAAAGCGTCTGGCGTCGCCTCGGCCTGGGCTGCGATACGCTGATGCACGCGTTCGTTGGCCTGGGGCGCTGCGGCTGAGCGGCTCAGAGCGACCATCTGCCGTTGCGCTGGGGCGTCGAGAAGGCGCAGGTTGCCCAGCGGCATGTGAGCGTCTGCGAGCAATTGCGCCAGCAGGTGTTGCAGGTTGGCGCTCAACTGCGCCACGTGCGCCTCGCTGAATTGGGCACGGTCATAACTGAATTCCAGGCGCAGGCTGGCGCCCAGTTCGATGCCCAGGGTTAATGGATAGTGCGTGCGCTCATGGTTGTGCAGGCGACCGAAGGTCAGGCCGGCCGGCGCGCCTTGCTTGAGCGCCTCGGCGACCGGGAAGTTCTCGAACACCAGCAAGGTGTCGAACAGCGCGCCCTGCTGGCCAGCCCAGCCCTGGATGTCGTAGAGCGGCACATGTTCATGGTCGCGCAGGCTGAGGTTGAGCGCTTGCAGTTCGCTGAGCCACGTCGCGGCCGACTGGGCTGGCGAGGCTGTGCTGATGATCGGCAAGGTGTTGATGAACAGGCCCAGTTGCTGCTCGATCCCCGGCAGCGGTGCGGAACGCCCGGCCACGGTGGCACCGAAGGCGACGCAGTCCTGGCCGGTGTAGCGTTGCAGCAATAGGCTCCAAGCCCCTTGCAACAGGGTATTGAGGGTGACTTTGTGCTGGCGTACGAACTCAGCGAGGCGGCGGGTAAAGTCGCTGTCCAGTGCCACGTGATGGTCAGCCATGCCAACCGCGTCCATCGGCTTGCGCAACGCTTGCGCCAGCAGGGTCGGCGCCGGCAATGCCGCCACGGCGGTTTTCCAGAACGCTTCGCCCGAGGACTGTTGTTGCAGCCAGGCGAGGTAATCGCGGAACTGCCCGAGCGGCGCCGGCACTGCCTGCCCCGCATAGTGAGCGATGACTTCACCGAGCAACTGCGCGTTACTCCAGCCGTCCATGAGGATGTGGTGGCTGGTGAAGATAAAGTGCCAGGCCGCACCGGCACCGCGCGCCAGCGTCAGGCGAAACAGCGGCGCGGCATTCAGGGCAAAACCGCGTTCGCGTTCGGCCTGGGCCAGGGTGTCGAAATCGGCGTCGGGGTCTTCGATCACTTGCAGTTGCAGGTCGACCTGGCGCTGGATCAGCTGATGAGCACTGTCCAGGCCCAGCCAATGGAAGCTGCTGCGCAGGATGTCGTGACGGTCCAGTGCGGCCTGCCAGGCACGCCCGAAGGCGAGCAAATCAAGGCCCTCGATGTCGAGGCGCAACTGGTTGATGTAGGCCTGGGACTCGGGTTCCAACAGGGTGTGGAACAGCATGCCTTGCTGCATCGGCGACAGCGGATAAAGGTCGGCAATCGCCGGCCCGGCCACGGGCAAGGCATCCAGTTGCTGCTGGGTGAGGCGTGCCAGCGGGAAATCCGACGGGCTCACCTGGCCTGCCGGCGTGGCACAACAATGCTCGATCAGCACCCTGAGTTCGGCTGCGTACTCGTCCGCCAGACCTTGAACAGTTGCCGCCTCGAACATCTCCCGGCTGAACCCCCATTGCAACGACAGCTCGCCGCCATACACCTGACCTTCCAGCGTCAGCCAGTTGGCCAGCGGTGCCTCTGGATCCTGGGCCTGGCCACTGCCCTGACTGGCCGGCACGAACAGTGCCGACTCGTTGAACTGACGGTCGAACTGGCCCAGGTAGTTGAAGGTGATGCGCGGCGCGGTAAGGTTCGCAAGGCTTTCCTGTGCGTGTTGCGCGCCCAGATAGCGCAGCAGGCCGAAGCCCAGGCCTTTGTCGGGCACGGCGCGCAGTTGTTCCTTGACCGCCTTGATCGCCTCGGGCAACTCGCCTTCGGCGTGCAGGCGCACCGGGTACAGGCTGGTGAACCAGCCGACGGTGCGGCTCAGGTCGATGTCGTCAAACAGATCTTCACGGCCGTGACCTTCCAATTGGATAAGCGCAGCAGGTTGCTCGCTCCAACGGCTGATCACCCGCGCCAGGGCGGTCAACAGCAGGTCGTTGACCTGGGTGCGATAGGCCGCTGGCGCGTCTTGCAGCAGTCGGCGGGTGTGCTCGGCGTCAAGGCGTGTTTCCAGCTTGGCGCCCAGGCGGTTTTGCAGGCCGCCTTCGGGGTGATCACACGGCAGCTCGGCGTCGATGGATTGGGCTTGCCAGTACGGCAGTTGCTCCTCGACGGTCTGCGCGTGGCGGTGCAACTGTTGCGCCCAGCGCTGGTAGGCACTGGTTTTTGCCGGCAGCACCTGTTCGCGGTAGGCCTGTTGCAGGTCTTCGAGCAGGATGCGCCAGGACACACCATCCACCACCAAGTGATGGATCACCAACAGCACACGCTGGCTGCCATCGGCCATGCTCACCAACGCGGCGCGCAGCAGTGGACCTTGGGCAAGGTCAAGGCTGCGCTGGGCTTCATCACACAGCGCCGCCAGTTCAGCGTCGGTGCCGGCCTGGCATTGCCACAACAGCGGTTCGCTGACATAGGCAGCATGGCTCTGCTGCCAGCCGCCAGCCTGCTGCACAAAGCGCAGGCGCAAAGCGTCGTGATGCTGGATCAACCGCGCCAGCGCGGCCTCCAACCGTGCAGGCTCAAGCACCTCACCGGGCACCAGTAACAAGGATTGATTCCAGTGATGCCGCGCCGGGATCGGCTGGTCGAAAAAACTGTGTTGGACGGGCGTCAGCATCACCTCGCCACTGACCGGGCCCTGGTCGATCAGGCTGACCTGCTCAAAGCGCGCCACCAGAGCCAGGCTGCGGATGTTCTGGTACTGGAACAGGTCACGCGGGCTCAGGCGAATGCCGGCCTGACGGGCGCGGCTGACCACCTGGATAGAGATGATCGAATCGCCGCCCAGCTCGAAGAAGTTATCGTCCTGGCCGACCTGCTCAACGCCCAGCACGTCGCTCCAGATGGCAGCCAGGGCTGTTTGCAGGTCGCCTTGGGGGGCGACAAATGCCTGCTGCTGCGCCGCATCCGGCACTGGCAACGCCTTGCGGTCGAGCTTGCCGTTGGCGGTCACCGGCAGCTTGGGCAGCGCAATGAAATGCGTCGGCACCATGTATTCCGGCAAGCTGCTGAGCAACCATTCCTTGAGGCCCGTTGGCGCCTCGCCTGCGTGTACAAGATAGGCGACCAACTGCTTGCCGCCCTGTACCAGTACCACGGCTTCGCGCACGTGTGGATGCTGCATAAGGCGTGCTTCGATTTCGCCCAGCTCGATACGCAAGCCGCGCAACTTGACCTGATGATCGAGACGGCCGAGGTATTCGATTACCCCATCGGCACGTTGGCGCACGCGGTCACCGGTGCGATACAGGCGTTCGCCTGTCACAAAGGGGCTGGGTACAAAACGTTCGGCGGTGAGCGCCGGGCGCCGATGGTAACTGCGCGCCAAGCCGACGCCGCCCAGGTAGAGTTCGCCACTGACGCCGGCCGGCACCGGGTTGAGTTGCGCGTCCAGCACGTAGGTGCCGAGATTGGCGATGGGGCGGCCGATGGGCACGCCATCGGCGCCTTCGTCAATGCAGGTCCAGTGCGTGACGTCGATGGCCGCCTCGGTCGGGCCATAGAGGTTGTACAGCGCCGCAGCGGGCAACTTGGCGAACACTTGCTGTTGCGCGTCCAGGGGCAAGGCTTCGCCGCTGCACACAATGCGCGTGAGGCTTGCGCACGCCTGTACGCCCGGTTCATGGATAAACGCCTGCAACATCGACGGCACGAAGTGCAAGGTGGTAATGGCGTGCCGGCCAATGGTGTCAATCAGGCGCGCCGGTTCACGGTGTTCGCCAGGCGCCGCGACCACCAGGCGGGCGCCGGTCATCAGCGGCCAGAAGAACTCCCACACCGACACGTCAAAGCTGAACGGGGTTTTCTGCAACACCGCGTCATTGGCGCCCAGGCCATACGCCTGTTGCATCCAGCTCAAGCGGTTGACCAAGGCGCGATGGCTATTGCCGGCGCCTTTGGGCTTGCCGGTGGAGCCCGAGGTGTAGATCACGTAGGCCAGGTTGAGGGCATGCAAGGCCACGTTCGGTGAATCGCTGCTGTAGCCGTCGAGCCATAGCGCCGGCTGGTCCAGGGCAATTACCTGGATACCGGCGAAGGGCAGCGACGCCAGCAGGCTTTGCTGGCTGAGCAGCAACTGAATGCCACTGTCTTCGATCATGTAGGCCAGGCGTTCCCGGGGGTACTCAGGGTCGAGAGGCACGTAGGCGCCACCGGCCTTGAGAATCGCCAGCAGGCCAACCACCATTTCGATGGAGCGCTCGATGCAGATACCCACCAGCACGTCGAGCCCTACGCCCTGCTCGCCCAGGGCATGGGCCAACTGGTTGGCGCGCGCATCCAGTTGGGCGTAGGTCAAACTGGTGGTACCGAACACCAGTGCCGGAGCATCGGGGCTGCGCCGCGCCTGGTCTTCGATCAGGTGATGAATCCCGCGCTCGGTCGGGTACGCCTCGGCGGTCTGGTTCCAGGTGTGAACCAACCGTTGCTGTTCAGCCGCGTCAAGCATGGGCAATTCGCCAATGCGCTGTTCGCCATCGAGCACCATGGCCTGCAACAGGCTGATCCAATGCCGGGCCATGCGCTCGATGGTGGGCGTATCGAACAAGTCATTGGCGTAGGTCAGCGCGGCATGCAGGGTGCCGGACTTTTCATAGGTGTCCAGGGTCAGGTCAAACTGGGTGGTGCGGCCTTGCCATTCCACCAGGGCCAATTCCAGCCCCGATGCAGTGCTGACCGAGGCGATGTCGGCGACTACCGGCTGATGGTTATACATCACCTGGAACAGCGGCGTGTGGCTCAGGCTGCGCTCGATTTTCAGCGCTTCCACCAGCCGTTCGAAGGGCAATTCCTGATGGGCCTGGGCGCCCAGGGCATGCTCCTTGATACCTTGCAGCAACTCGGCAACCCGGGTTTGCCCGGTCAGTTCGGTGCGCAACACTTGGGTGTTGACGAAGAAACCGATCAGCCCCTCGACTTCGGTGCGATTGCGATTGGCAATCGGCACACCGACGCGAATGTCGCCCTGGCCGGTATAGCGGTGCAACAGCACATTGAAAGCACCGAGCAGCAGCATGAACAGGGTGACGTTGTGTTTTTGCGCGCAGCTGCGCAGTTGCGCGGCCAGTGCCGGCTCAATCGCGAAGTTGTGCCGTGTGCCTTGGTAGCTGGGCATGGCCGGGCGCAGGTGGTCGGTGGGCAGCTCCAGAACCGGATGTTCATCGCCCAGGCGAGCCTGCCAGTACTCCAACTGGCGGGCCTGCTCGCCCGCTTCCAGCCAGCGGCGCTGCCACAGGGCGTAGTCGCTGTACTGGATGGGCAGCGCCGGCAGTTGGGGCGCTTCGTTGCGCTCATGGGCGTCATAGCAACGGATGAATTCGTCGATCAGCACATTCATCGACCAACCGTCGGAGACGATGTGGTGCAGGGTCAGCAGCAGCACGTGTTCCTGCTCGGCAAGCTTAAGCAGTTGCACGCGCAGCAGCGGCCCGTGTTCCAGGTCGAACGGCAACAGCGATTGACGGGTGGCGGCGGCGTTGACGGCCTGCTCCCGTGCATCAAAGGCCAGGGCCGTGAAGTCCAGGTGCTCGACGGTCACCGACGGCTCCACCGCCACCTGCGCCAGCCGCTCATCAGCCTGACGCTGGAACACTGTGCGCAAGGTTTCGTGACGCGCCACCAGGCTGGCGAACGCTTGCTCCAGCGCTGGCAGGCTCAGCGCCCCCCTCAAGCGCACTGCGCCGGGCAAATTGTAGGCGCCGCTGGCCGGGTCCAACTGCCATAGAAACCACATGCGCTGCTGCGCGTAGGACAGCGCCTGGCGGTCCTCCACCTCCACCCCTGCCGGAATCGGAAACCTTGAAAAATCCACGCCTTCTTTCTGCAAGGCTTGCAGGAACAGTTGGCGCTTTTCCAGGGGCAGCCCGATAAACCGGCGAGCAAGTTTCAAGGAGTCTTCAGCATTCATTTCTTGGAATCCGGGGCAATAGGCGGGAAGCACAAAGGCACGTCGTCCCTATAAAACGAACCGGGCGGGGAAAAATTAGCGGGGGAATGGGGGGCGCCGCACAGGCTGTCATCGGGGGTTACATCAATCCCCGCGAAGCCGCACGAAGCTGAGCTAGCATTGACGAACACCACTTTTTGCAACTACATTTAGTTACACGCAGGGAACGCCGTGTCCAAGAATGAAAAGCTGCTCGCCAAACTGCTCAATGAGCACATGGCATTTACCTGGTCTGAGCTCGTCACGTTATTACGCCGATTGGGATACACACAGATTGAAGGGGCCGGAAGCCGGGTCAAGTTCGACATGGGCGACCCCAGTGCAATGATCACCCTGCACAAGCCTCACCCCGGCAACGAACTGAAACACTACATTCGGCGCCAGATCATCGAACAATTGAAATCAGGAGAACTGATTCAGTGAACAACCAACTGAAACACAAAGGCTACATCGGCTCCATCGAAGCCAGCCTCGAGGACAACTGCCTGTTTGGTAAAATCCTGTTCATCAAGGCATTGGTGAGCTATGAAGGCAAAACTGTGGCTGAACTGGACGCAGCCTTCCGTGGCGCGGTGGATGATTATCTCGCTACCTGCCAGAGCCTGGGGCACACGCCGGAGAAACCGTGCAAAGGTTCATTCAACGTACGCGTCGGGCATGACTTGCATTTGGCCGCTGCCCTGGCGGCAAACCGTAAGAAAGTGACATTGAATGATCTCACGCGTCAGGCGCTGAACGAATTTCTGCAGCATCACTACCCAGAGCCATGCCCGACGATTGGCTGACTATCCCAACCGCCGGTAACCCACTACCGCCGAGCCCGCTACCACCGCCCCCGCCGCCAGCGCCACCCAAAACCCGCTGGTGGCGCCAAAGTGGTCGATCATCCACCCCGAACTGGCGGCGCCAATGGCCACGCCGATGCTCAGGCCGGTGATCAGCCAGGTCATGCCTTCGGTAAGGCGGCTGGCCGGGACGATCTGCTCCACCATGGCCATCGACACAATCAAGGTGGGCGCGAAGAACAGCCCGGAGATAAAGATTGCAGCGGCCAAGCCGGGAATATTGCTCACCAACAGCAAGGGCAAGGTGGTCAACGCCGTGGCTACGCCGCAGTACAGGAACTGGCGTGGCAACGGTGCCTTGAGTTTGAGGGCACCGAAGGCCAACCCCGCCAGGCACGAACCAATGGCATACACCGACAGCACGATACTCGCCGCCGCCGGCTGGCCTTGATGCTGGGCGAAGGCCACGCTGACCACATCCACCACGCCGACGATCACGCCCATGGCCAGCAGCAAAATCATCAGGATCAATACCGACGGCGACGCAATCAGCCAGCGACCGTGTGCTCCCTGATGCGCGTGTACCGGTGGCTCGGTTTGCCGTTGCAGCACAAAGGTGGTGACGCCCACCGCCAGCAACAACGCCGCCACCAGGGGCCCGGCTTCTGGGAACACCGCCACGCTCAACCCCACCGAAATGGGCGGGCCGATGATGAAGCACACCTCATCAAGTACCGACTCCAGGGCAAACGCGGTTTGCAGCCTGGGCTGGCCACGGTACAACTCGGTCCAGCGCGCTCGCACCATGGCCGACATATTGGGTATGCAGCCCGCCAGCGCGGCGAACAGAAACAGCGTCCAATTCGGCGCCTGCAACCGCGTACACAGCAGCAACATCAATAGCGCCCCGCCGCCGATCAGCGCGGCAATCGGCAGCACCCTGCCCTGGCTGTAGCGGTCCACCCAACGTGACACTTGCGGCGCGCAAATCGCCGTGGCCAGGGCAAACACTGCCGCCACCGAACCGGCCAGGCCATAGCCGCCATGCACCTGGGACAGCATGGTGATCAGGCCGATGCCGGTCATGGATATCGGCATGCGTGCCAGCATGCCAGCGAGCACAAAGGCCCGGGCACCGGGGGCTTGGAATAATTCAGCGTAGGGGTTTGCCATCCTGCTTGACCTCTTGCTCGACGCCCTGGGCTTGCTATCTGAAACCATCAGGGCAGAATACATACGGCGCGTATGTGGCAAATCATGCTTCGCATACGCAACGTATGTCAATCACTTAGCCAAGAGACGCCCATGAGCCGAGCCCGAGCTGAAATGATCGAAGACACCCGCGCCCGCCTGATAGCGAGCGCGCGCCGGGCCTTCGCCACCCAAGGCTATGCCAATACCTCGATGGATGACTTCACTGCCCGCGCCGGCCTGACGCGCGGTGCGCTGTATCACCACTTTGGTGACAAAAAAGGGCTGCTGGCGGCGGTGGTCGCTCAACTCGACAGCGAGATGGACGCGCGCTTGCAACGCATCTCGGAGCAGGCCGTAGAGCCTTGGAGTGGTTTTTGCGAGCGCTGCCGGGCCTATCTGCGCATGGCCCAGGACCCGGAAATCCAGCGCATTGTATTGCAGGATGCACCGGCGGTACTGGGCGACACAGGCTCCCAACAACACTGCGTGGAATCCTTGCGTCAATTGCTGGAGGCCCTGATGCAAGCGGGTCTGATGCCTACGGCACCCAGCCACGCACTGGCGCAGTTGATCAACGGCAGCCTGGTCAATACCGCGTTGTGGATTGCCCGGGATGAACACCCGGGCACACGGCTGGAGGAAGGCTTGCAAGGCCTGAAGCTGCTCCTGCAGGGGCTGAGCCTCACACCAACCGTTTGATCTGCTTATGCCGCCACACCAGGCGGTAATAGGCGATCTGCAACACCAGCATCGCCAGGTAGGTCACCGGAAATGCCATCCACACTCCTTCCAATCCGAAGTGGGCGTTGAACAGATAGGCCATTGGCAGTTCTACGCCAAGCACGCAGAAGATCGAGATCGCCACCGGCATCAGCACCACGCCGCTGGCGCGCATGATGCCGCCGATCACCGCCTGGAAGCCGAATACCAGAATGCTCCAGAGCATGATGTGCAGCAGGTGTTCGGCCCGTACCCGTGCGCTGTCGTCGGTGATGAACAGGCCCAGCAACCAGTGGGACAGCCCATAGCCGAGCACGATCAAGCCACCGGTGAGGCACAGGTTGATCACAAGCCCCGTGCGCAGGATCGGCCCGATACGCTCCAGGCGCCCGGCGCCAATCGCCTGGGCGCCGAGGATCGAGGCGGTGATGGCAATCGACAGCGCCGGGAACTGCACATAGTTGACGATCTGCGTCACCGCGCCATAGGCCGCCGTGGCCTGGGAACCGTGGCCGTTGACCAGGGCCAGGATGACCAGCTCCGACAGCGATAGCACCACCATCTGCAAGCCCGTCGGCAGGCCGATGCGCAGGACTTTGCCGAGGACGACGCGGTCCAGGCGCAAGGCGGCAAGCAACTCGCGGTCTGGTGCCATCACGTGTTTTTTGTGGCGCAGGCGCAGGACCAGAAACAGCATCGCCAAAGCGTTACCTACCAGCCCCGCATACACCGCACTCTGGATGCCCATGGGCGGCAGGCCGATCCAGCCGCGAATCAGCGCAGGCGTCAGCAGCAAGCCCACCAGGGTCGAGACCATCAATGCCAGCAACGGCGAAATCGTGTCGCTGACCCCACGCAACAGTTGGGTATAGAGGATGAACACCAGCAGCAACGGCATGATCAACATCATCATCTGGGCGTAGCCCACGGCATTGTCGAGCACATCCACCGGCGTGCCCAACGCCTGCAATGCCGGGCGCGCAAACAGGCTGCCCAGCACGGCGGCCACTAGGCCCACCAAGGCGCCCAGGGTCAGGGTGGCACCGGTAATCACCTTGACCATTCCGGTCTCCTGGGCGCCCCATGCCTGGCCGATCAACACCGAGGCGCCCGCCCCCAGGCCGATCACCAGGGCGATAAAGAAAAACACGATGGGAAACATCCCCGACACCGCGGCCAATGCCTGGGTGCCCAGCATCTGGCCAACGTAAATGCCGTTGAGGGTGCCGGAAAAGCTTTGCAGGAAATTGGACAGCACCATCGGTGCCAGGAACAACAGATAGATTTGCCACAGCGGGCGTTGCTGGGTGACGTCCATGAAGGTCTGAGCCCCTTGATTATTGGACTGGGAAGGCATTGCGCGACAGCCAGGCCAGGTAGGTGCGCACGTCCGTCGGCCAGTGCGCGATACTGTTCGAGAAGCCGTCCCTGTCCTGGGCAAACAGCGCACGCGAGGCGTCTTCAAAGCCCGGCAGATTGCCGCCAATCGCGCTCATGAAGCGATAGCTGGCCTCCTTGGCCTGGCGCAATTGATCAGCGCTGGCATGAGCCATACGCGCTTCATCCACCAACCGGCGCAAGGCAGCCGACGCACCACCACGCTGCTGGCCGAGCCACTCCCAATGACGTGGCAGCAATGTGACTTCCCGGGCGACGACGCCCAACTTCGGGCGGCCTACCGAGGGCGTTGCGGGTGGCTCGTCGTCGCTTTCGGCCTGGGGAGGGTGCGGCGCGTGACCTGCTGGCCACGGATAATCGACTTGAGTGCCCGTGGCGTCATCGAAGACCAGGAAGCTACCGGCTGGCAAAGCCTGGGCGACAAGGGACTCGGCCACATCGACATAGGTCCCCGCGGCGATGCATTGATGACCTGCGAACGCAGTGCAGAGGGAAAGGGTGTGCGTGGTCATCTTTTATTACCCGGATTTTATTTGTTTTACCCGGATAATATTAGGCTTAATTTGCCGACTTGCAAGGATCTTTTGCGGGCGCGATCTGCTTGTGGCACCTCGACCTAGGTGAACCTCTCTGGTCCCCCTGCTCCAGCAATCGCCGGACCTGCATCGATGGAAGCAAAACAGCGGACGCAGGTTGATATCTCCCTCAATGCACTCACCGGTAGTGAGATGAGCGCCGGGGAACCATCTTTGAATATCCCAATTGTCATTCCCTTACTTGCGAATGCATAAGAATGTAGAGCGTAAAGAATCAATACCCCGCAATCATGTAGGAGATTTTTCTTTTCTTTGACAGGTACTTCCCGTTCGCGGTTAAGCATCTTGTAGTTAATCGGAGGAATAGGAAAAGTACGCCACGCGCCACTACCGGCGAACGATCAGACAAGGAACGAGTATGGCGATTGATATGCTTGCGAAGCGTCTCGTTAATTCAGCGCACTTTCTTGATCTGCAGCCACTTTCCCGAGGTTCGGCACTATGAGTGGAAAGCCCGCCGCCCGCGTTACTGACCCTACGACATGTCCAATTCCGGGACATGGTGTCGCCTCCATCATCGAAGGTTCTCCTGACGTCTTCTTCGATGGTTTGCCCGCAGCGCGCCAAGGTGATCCATCTGCTTGCGGGAGCCCGATCAGTTCGGCCGTATCATCGACAGTTTTTATCAATGGAAAACCTGCCGCAACGCTCGGCAGTGTGGGTGAACATGGCAACGTGATCATCGGTGGATCGGGTACTGTGATCATAGGCGATCAATTCACACCGCCCCCACTCAGCCCCATGGTGCCATTGGGCAGTTCCAATACCCATTACTCTGGACGCTTTCAACTCATAGATCAGGAAACCGGAAAACCTATCGTTGGCCGCAAGGTAAAGGTTTGGTCGAGTGCCGGTTGGAACGCGCTCGACACCACGAATAGCGAAGGCATGACATCGTGGATTAGCCATGCTGCGTCAGAGTCTATCCATATTGACTTGATGCAGGAAGGCGAAGAATGAATGGGCAACCCAGCCTTTCTCAGGGGGGCATGAGCCCAGACGGAAAGATTAACCCTGTGGGCATTCTGAAACCGAAGCTCGATCCCCAAGACAAGAACGTACTGTGCTCGGCAATTTGCTATTGCAGCGGCACGCCCAACATCAGCCAAGATGGCAAGCATCTCAAACAGGCCTGCGTGGCCCAGCGCCTTGGGGAGCTTGACGAGATTCTCCAGAGGCGCAGTCCGTATAAGCAAGTCAGTTACGACATGACCAAGCGACCACCACGGCCAATCCTCGACAGCCAAACGGGGAATAGCCCTCATGGCTGGATACCGGGCTGGATCAACAAATATTGGAATGACGACCCAGAGCATCCACCGTTCAAACCCGGGAAAGGGATGATTCGCCGGCCCGATGTGGTGATCGTCAAGGACGCCAGCAAGCCGCCAACTCAGGACAACATCAAGCAAGTGGTGGAGATGAAGTTTCCACCTGACCCACCGAAAGTGGAGCAGGCGCAGGATTATGCGAACATTGCTGGCAACAAAAACAGGGTTGTTGAGATGACATCTACCGAATGCGACTGTAGCCAGCAAAGTCAGCAGTCCAATGTGCCAGTGGAGCAGCTCGGGTGGGCTGCAGCCATCGCAGGGGGGATGATGTTTATCCTGACGCGTGGCCGCTCCCCTCGACCAATGACCCCCGCTTACTAATTCGGAGGAATGCCAATGGAACCGGAATTCAATGTGGCCGAAGAACTTGCCAAGCAACCACATCTGCTGGAAATACCCGGCCACTTGCTCATGAAGTGCGGACGCCAGAACTATATCGGCGCGGTGCTCTGCCTGCGCGGGACGCTTTATTTCAAGGATGCACACACACGTTTGGTACGGGAGGCACTGTGCCAGTGCTTTGACGACTTCAAGCGCTTGGCTGAGCCCTACCTCACTTGGGTCTGGCGCGAAGAGCCTCCTCAGGGTAAACCACTTTCAGCTTATGCCGATGCAAAGCCATTACGCGACATGATGGAAGTAATGGATGAGGATGACCTTCTCAGCTTCTACTACCTCAGTGGCAAACAATCAAATGACGCCAGCGCTTGGCTCTTCAATGTGTGTGGTACGCGAGGATGGAAGGCAAAGATGGGGGATGAAATAAGCACTCTGGAGTTCTCAGTACCGCTTCTGTACCAAGAGCAAAACCCACTCAGCTTCCTGCGTTTGTACCTTGACTCAGCACGCCGATTGGCTCCAGAACAGGGTTACGCGGGACATGCCTTCAACCTTTCCGTCACCAACCGGGACGGCAACGAACCTACTGAAGCCTTTATGGCGGCACGCATGCCTGGTTTGGATGTGGGAACAGCCGGTCTACTGGCTAATATCCCCGAGTTCAAACCTACAAAAATCAAGACGGTCAGTTGGCTGACCTTGCTCGACCAAACTCGCCTGGAGTTGGTTGGCGGCCTGGAAGGATTACGTACGCAGCTACCCTCCAGCCATTTTGCCTTCTATGACTACGGTAGCGGCGTAGTGATCCAGGCCGGCGCATACCCCTACCTTGGTGGTGATGCCGAGGATCCGAAGCCGGCCGCCTACGTAATACTGAACCATGTACTCAAGGGCATTCGCTACGAGACGGTGGGTTCATTGCACGGCGGCTCTCATAACGGCGAGTTGCGGCTGGTGGACTGGTCGGCTGACCAGTGGCTCAAGCGCTTGGATGTGGATACAGGCGACATCCCCAGCTGGCATGCCAAGTTACTTCGCGACGAACCCTGCCTGGATGCTACAAATACTCTGCCAGGGCGCTTATAGACGCGGCGTAATTCACCTGCTCGACCGCCAACTGACAGAGGCGATGGCCTCACCGGAATCTGCTTAACGCGCGACCACCACGACCAATTCTTCGCGGGTGCGACTGATGTGTGCACCAGCCTTGAGCAATTCGTCGACAGCCTGTACACCGCCCTCCTCGCTGATGCCTCGGCACGCCGGCAAATGCAGGACCACTTGCAATCCGGCTTTGAGCAACTGCAACGCAGTGGTCTTGACGCAATAGTCCAGCGCCAGCCCGCCCACAATCACGCGGGCCACGCCGTGGGCCTTGAGGTACTCGATGACGCCGGTGGACAGTTTGTCGTGCAGGTCGTGGTAACAGGCGCCGTAGGGGTGCAGGTCGGGCTCGACACCTTTCCAGATGAAGTAGTCGTAGTCATAGGGCGTGGGCAATTCATCGAGCAGGGTGAACCCTTCAGTACCCGGCACGCAGTGGCTGACCCAGGTCACATCGGCATGGGCCAGGCCGGTGGGTTGCAGCATCTCGCTGTGCTGCGCAACCACCCAGGGTGCGTGGGGGGTGTGGGCGTCCTTGCTGCCGATGCGGTGGCCGGCGAGACTGGCCATGTAATTGAGTTCGGCACCAATGCCGTCGCCACCGGCCACTGGCAACTCGTTGGGACACAAGGGCGTGAAGCTCTTCTGGGCGTCGACGTCAAATGAAGCGATGGCGGCTTTCGAAAGGCTCATGGTCGTTCTCGGGTGGTCTGCACGTACGACCGCCTCCGGGCGAGCGTAGAAATCTTGAAGTATGGGACAGTTTACTGCGGGGATCGATGCGTTGCTGACTTACCCTATTCTCAAGCACGCTGAAGTTCAAAGGTGGGAGCTGGCTCGCCTGCAATGACGGGAGTGAATCCACCAACGCTATCGCAGGCAAGCCAGCTCCCACAGTTGGGTCAGCGTTAACTGCTAGTTCAGCCAATTGCCGCCATCAACGTTATAGGTCTGGGCCACCACATAGTCGGCGTCCGTCGACGCCAGGAAGATCGCCATGCCAGCCAGGTCTTCAGCTGTGCCCATCCGCCCAAACGGCACCTCATCCCCTACGCGCTTTTTCTTCTCGCCAGGCGCCAGCCCTTCATGCCTGGCGAACAGCGCATCCACCCCATCCCAATGCTCGCCGTCCACCACACCGGGGGCGATGGCATTGACGTTGATGCCCTGCTTGATGAGATTCAAGCCCGCCGATTGCGTCAGGCTGATCACCGCCGCCTTGGTCGCGCAATAGACCGCCACCAACGGCTCGCCTCGCCGCCCGGCCTGGCTGGCCATGTTGATGATCTTGCCGCCATGCCCCTGGTTGATCATCTGTCGGGCTGCGGCCTGCAGGGTGAACAGGGTGCCGGCGACATTGATCGAGAACAGTCGTTCAAAGCTGTCGCGGGTGATGTCGATGATGGGGGCCAGGTCGAACAGGGCGGCGTTGTTGATCAGGATATCGAGCTTGCCGGCGTGGCTCACCACCGTGGCGATCGCCGCGTCGATGGAGGCTTGGTCGGTGACATCCATCGACACCGCGTAAGCCTTGGGCCCCAGTTCGGCGGCGGTGGCCTGGGCCTGCTGCAGGTTGATGTCGGCGATGGCCACGGTGGCGCCTTCAGCGATGTAGGCCTGGGCGAACGCACGGCCAATGCCTCGCGCTGATCCAGTGATCAGCGCGCTTTTGCCTTCGAGTCGTTTCATGGGGGGTCCTGTAAAGGTTATTGCCGGTAGTCGGTGAACACCGCCGAGAACAGCTTGCCGACCTTTGTTGTGGAGCCTCGATTACAGCAGCTTGACCTGCCGCCTCACAAACGGCTGGCGAATGCGCGGCTGATACTTTTTTAACCTGAGGCACAGGATCAAAAAAGTATCAGCCTCAGGCGAAACCAGGGCTAGCGCAGCGATTGCCAGTGCGGGTATTTTGGGAAAATTGCACCGCCACAAGAGGCAGCACCATGCCCGTCAGCCCCGCCACCCTGTTCGAGCATCGCCCTGCCGAGCTTGAGGTGATCCTGACCGAACCGGAACATGGTTTTCGCTGGTTCGAACATGACTATCCCTATGAACTGGCACGCTGGAACCACCACCCTGAATTCGAAATCCACCTGATCCGCCAAGGCAGTGGCAAGCTGGTGGCGGGCGACTATATCGGTGCATTCAGCGCCGGGCATATCGCACTGATCGGCCCTGGCCTGCCCCACGACTGGATCGGTGACCTGGCCCCGGGCGAATACCTGCACGGGCGTGATGTGGTGCTGCAATTCGACGGCGCCGCCCTGCTCGCTCTGCGCACCACCCTGCCTGAGCTCGGTGATTTACAGTCACTGTTTGCACGGGCGCGACGGGGCATCGAATTCACCGGCGAGACCGCAACGAGCGCGGCACGGCTGATGGAGGCCATCGGCTGCGCCCATGGGCTGCAACGCCTGGCCCTGTTCCTGCAATTGCTCGACACCCTGAAGAACGCACCGCCTGCACAGGCCAATACCCTGGCCAGCCCGTGCTACGCACCGACCCTGGATGCGCGCAGCGCCGAACGTATCAACAAGGCGCTTGACTACCTGATGCGGGAACTGACCGGCGATGTACGCCTGTCGGACATCGCCCGGCAACTGGACATGAGCGAACCCGGCTTTTCGCGGTTTTTCAAGCGCAACACCGGCCACGGCTTTATCGACCTGATGCGCAAGTTCCGCGTGCAGCGTGCCTGCCGCTTGCTGTTGCACAGCCAAATGTCAGTGGCGGACATCTGCTTTGAGGTGGGCTACGCCAACCTGTCGAATTTCAATCGCCACTTTCGTATCGAAATGCACCAGACGCCGAGTGAGTACCGGCGGCAGGCCGCACTTCAATTATTCACCCCGGTTACCCATCACCCGCCGCCTTACTCGCCCGCCCCTTGAGCCAGTGCCTGCTGTGCCAGACGGGCAACCTGCAACTCAATCATGGCACGCTCGCGCTCCTGGTCTTCCAGAAACCAGGCGGCAGACAACCCGGCATGAGCCACCACCCATTGCAACAAACGCGGACGTGAGAGGCCGGCCGCCAGGGCGATAACCCCAACCTGGCGGCTGAAACGCAGTGGATCGCTACTGGTCGGCAAGTCCGGATTGCAGATCAGATTAGCGTAATCGTAACCGCGCTCGCCCATCACCCGCTTTGGATCAATCGCCAGCCAGCCACGAGGGCCAAAGTCGAGGATATTGTCGTGATGGCAATCACCGTGCAGTACCACAACCTCCTGTTGCGCAGCCAGCAATGTCCGGGCCGTCGCCGCGCAGTCGCGTAAGGCACCGCCCTCCTGTTCGGCGGCGTGCCACAAGGATCTGAACCACTCATCCAGCCCAACCAACCCTTCGGGCGGCGACACACGAGGCGCATGCAGCCGGGCCAGGGTTGCGCAGGCGATCTGGCTGGCTTCGTCGTCCTGACCATTGAGGGCCATGCGCATCAAGGAACCTGGGCCCGTGGCGCGTTCCATTAACACTGCAGTGTGGTCATGGGCGAACACCCGTGCCGCACCGTCACCGGCCCACCAACTCAGCAGGCGGCCGCCGAGTTTTTCCTCAGGGGTATGAGCAATTTTCAACATCGCCGGCACGCCCTTCCAGCGGACCGGCAACAGGTGGCTGCCGGGTGTGACGATAGGCTCTCCATCGGCACTCAGCTCCCAGGCACGCAGGTAGTGTTCGAACATCAGATTCCTCCACAGGGGTGACGCATCAGGATGACAGAAATCCCACTGTTTTCCTGACCAAAGCGTCGGCTAATTGCTCTTTTTTCTAGATAGTTCAAGCCATTGACCCAAGTTGGTACAACCTGTGCAAACGTTTGCGGAACGAACTTGACCGCCAAGTTCACTCCTCCCCGTCTAATCGGGTTTAAACCGCGTAAGAATAAGGACTTTCAATGCACCCCACCTCAAAGCCTCGTGCTGGTCTTGGCGTTTCGTTGCTACTGGCTGCCGTTACGGGAGTACTCAGTGCACCCATTTTGGCGCAGGAAAAGCCCGTGGATGACTCAGCACAGGGCGAAACCCTCAGCCCTGAAGCCAACCCCCCGGCGAAAAAAGGCGTGTATCTGTCCGAGTGGTTTAACCAGGACCTCACGCTGATTGGCAGCAAAGACATCAGTTTCGGCCCCAAGCCTCAAGATGACGTCTACCTGGAATACGAGTACTTCGGGCGCAAGGGCCCCTTTGAGTTGTACGGCTATATCGATGTGCCGAAGATCCTCACCATCGGTAACAGTAATGACAAAGGTGTGTGGGACCATGGCTCGCCGGTGTTCATGGAGCATGAACCGCGGATCTCCATCGACTACCTCGCAGGACGCAGCCTGGCAATTGGCCCATTCAAGGAATGGTATGTGGCCTTTGACTGGATCTACGACCACGGCAGCCGCAAGGAAAACCGCGCCAACACCCTGTACAGCGGCCTGGGCACCGATATCGACACCCACTCGCGAGTCAACCTGTCGGCCAATTTCTACGGGCGCTACCAGTGGGAAAACTACGGCGCCAGCAATGAGTATTCCTGGGACGGCTACCGAGCGCAGATGAAGTACATCGTGCCCATCGGCAAGTTCGACAACGGCGCCTCGCTGACCTACATCGGTTTCACCAACTACGATTTCGGCTCGGACCTGCACAAGGACAACCCGGCGCGCACCGCCAACTCCCTGGTGGCCACCAACGTATTGCTGTACTCGTTTACCCACCTGCGCTTTACCCTGGTCGGTCGTTACTTTCACAACGGCGGCAACTGGGAGGATGGCAGCGAGTTGAATTTCGGCGAAGGCAACTTCCGCGCACGCTCAGACGGCTGGGGTTACTACGCTGGCGTGGGCTATCAATTCTGATCAAGGAGCTGTAGATGAACGCATTGACCCGTGTCTCGCTGGCCGTCGGCCTGGCCCTATTGCCTCACGTGGTGCTGGCGGATAACCCGCCACTGATCAAACCCAAGGTGATGCTGATCACCATGTTCGCCCCCGAGGCGCAAACCTGGATCGACCGCCTCGAGCTTAAACAAGAGGTACGCGTTCCGGGCTTGTCCGCCGAATATCCCGTGATTCGCTGCAACACCCAAGACGTGTGCCTGCTGGTGACCGGCATGGGCCAGACCAACGCTGCCGCGTCTACCCTGGCCCTGGCCTTGTCGCCTAAGTTCGACCTGCGCCAGAGTTACTTCCTGATCGCCGGAATCGCCGGTATCAGCCCCAAGCACGGCACCATCGGCACCGCCGCCTGGGCTCATTACCTGGTGGAGTTCGGCACGCAGTGGGAGCTGGATTCACGGGATGCACCCAAGGACTGGCCGACGGGCTATATCGGGATCAACACCAAGGGCCCCAACGAAAAACCACCGTTGGACTACAAGACCGAGGTGTTTGAGCTCAACCAAAAGCTGCAAGCCAAGGCGTTTGCCTTGTCGCACAAGGTGGAGCTGACAGAAAGCACAGAGTCCGCCGCTTGGCGCAAACACTACCCCGCCGCCCCGGCCAACCAGCCGCCGCAAGTCACCCGCTGCGACACCCTGGCGGGCAACACCTGGTTTTCCGGTACCCGGTTGAGCGAACGTGCCGAAGTCTGGACCAAGTTGCTCACCGACAACAAAGGCGAATACTGCACCACCCAACAGGAAGACAACTCCACCTACGAAGCGCTGCTGCGCGCCAGCCGCGAAGGCTTGGTGGATATCCAGCGTCTGGCCGTGGTGCGCGCAGGTTCCGACTTTGACCGGCCTTACCCTGGCTACAGCGAAGTGGACAACCTGCTCAAGTATGCGGACCAGGGTGGGTTTGTACCGGCGCTGGAAAACCTGTACCGCACGGGCAACCCGTTGGTCCAAGCGATTGTGAAGAACTGGTCGGCGTGGGAAAAAGGCGTTCCCGAAGCCGAATAAAGATCAACACTGTGGGAGCGGGCTTGCTGTGGCGAGCAAGCTTGCTTGCGCTGGGGTGCGTAGCGCCCCCAAAAAAGCCGGCTCCAGCTGCGCTATCGAGCGGGAGCAAGCTCCCTCGCCACAGCAAGCCCGCTCCCACATTTCTATCCATCAGGGCAGGAAGATGATTTTGTCTGGGCTGCCGTTGTTCACTTCTGCATAGCACTGAACACCCTCCGCCAACGCCACTTCACGCAACCCTGTAGGCAGCGGCAACAGGCCTTCATCAAAGAAGCGCCCAAACGCCTCCAGCATCACCGCGCATTGTTCGCAGCTATAGAGCAAAGAGTTGATCCCAACCACCGACCCGCCCTTACGGTACAGCGCCAGGGCCGGTAACTGCACATGGCCGTCAACCGGTGCGGCGATGATGGCGATGCGGCCGAACGGTGCCAGCCCCGCCACCGCGGCAGGCAGCCAGAAACCGGTAGTGTCAAAGATCACGTCGGCGCCGCCCTTGAACACGGCCTGCACTTGCGCGCCCAATTCCTCCGGCTTGCCCAAGGCAATCGCCTCCAGCCCTTGGGCCTGCAACATCTCGAGCTGATCGGCCTTGCGCACGGCCGCCAATACCTGCGCACCGCGTATCTTCGCCAGCGCCAACGCCGCACTGCCGACCGCGCCGTTGGCGCCGATCACCAGCAAGCGCGTGCCCTTGCCAACGCCGCTGCGCTCCAGGGCATCCCAGGCGGTGGTATAGGGCACACCGAGGCTGGCCGCCTGGGCAAAGCTCAAGTGCGTAGGTTTGTACGCCACGCCCTTGGCTGACACGCGCAGGTATTGGGCATGGGAACCGTCAGCGAAAAAACCCAGGTCACGACCGGTGCCCCAGACCTCCTGGCCGAGCAATGCCTGCGGGCCTTCCACCACCACGCCTGCGAAGTCACGCCCAGGGATGCGTGGCAGCGTGGTGTAGGGGAAACGGCCAAGCACGTTTTTGACGTCGCTGGGGTTCAGGCCCGCCGCGTTGACCTTGACCAGCACTTCGCCGGCAGACGGTACCGGCATGGGCACCTCCACTAGGCGCAGGTGGGCGAGGTCGCCGGTGTCGGTAAATTGCAGTGCGTTCATAGAGGGCATCCGTGGAAGGAAAAAGGGATCAGGACAACCAACCACTGACCAACTGCCGCGCCATGGGCCAGAGCTTTTCGCCGAGCAGCATGCCCATCAGGCCGACCAGTGCGATAGCGGGCGGTGCAGGCGAGCGGAAGTCCAGCGCGCCGTAGATCACGCCGACAAACAGGCCGATGGCCAAGGAAATCAAATAGCTCATGAACGCTGCGCCCGGTTGATTGATGGGCTCAGTCTAGTGCGCGTCTACCGTGGGTATCGGCCAAGTGCTTCAGGATTTCGGCCAACCCCTGTACTGCGACGGCGATACTCCCAGTTCACGTCGGAACATGTCACTGAAGCTACTGGGCGAATAGCCCAGGGTGCGCGCTATGCCGCTCACCGAATGGCCCTGGATCAACTCCGCCGCCGCCGTAGCCAACTGCACCTGACGGCGCCACTGGGCAAACCCCATGCCCAGGTGCTGCTGGAACAACCGCGCCAGGGTGCGCACGCTGGCGCCCGCGGCCTCGGCGTGCTGCTCGAACGGGATGTCCAGGGAGGGCGACGTCATGACGGCCTGGCACGCATTGATCAGCCGACGATCAGCCGCCACCGGCATGGCGATGCGAATAGGCGAGCGCCGTGCGCGTTGCAACTCCAACAGGGCCAGGCCTACGACAGCCTCGTAATAGGCCGCATCGCCGTGATCGCCCTGCTCCACCAATGTCACGATCAACTCACGCAACAAGCGGCCCACTTCTATGACCTGCACCTGGCTGTCCAGCGTCGCTGCCAACGCCGGGCGCAGGTAGATATTGCGCATCTGCAAATCGGAGACCACGCGAATCCCGTGCTCCACCCCCGGCGGCAACCACACCGCACGCTGGGGCGGCACCACCAGCGCTTCGCGGGGCGTCTCGACCCACATCACACCGCTCATCGCGTAGAGCAACTGGCCCCAATCGTGACTGTGCGGCTCTACGTACAACCCACGCGGGTAGGTACGCGCCAACGGCTGCACGGGAACGGCGAGATCACTGAGGTCGGGGGGCGCGGCCAGGGCCATGGCGGGTACACATCAATCGGGTCGGGTGACCATGGTAAAGACTGGTCGCCGGCAAACGAACTGTTTTTACTCATCCTGCAGGCACCGGGTGGCCGGGCCTGCAGGTCAATCCTGTCAACCGTGGGCTGACTTGGCGCATTCGCAACCCGTCGCCGCCGCGCAGGGTTCACCATGAGCATGGTGCTCGGCACAGCCCTGGCAGCAATAGCCCTTGCCGTCTTTCATTATTGCGTCAGCGCCCAATACACATTTGCAGTGAGGGCAAGCACAGGTTTGATCTGGCATGGTCAGACTCCTTTTTCATGGTCGTCCGATGCGGCGAGCGCCGCACCTTAAGCAGTGACCCTGGGCAAGCAAGCATGGTTCAGCGCCGTCAGTCGGCCCGGCGGCTATTACTGCGGTACATGAACACCAACGCCAGGGCAAGCAATAGCATGGCGAGGATACGGCTGCCCGACAGCTCGATCGCCGGGTTGCCCAGCCAGCCAAAGTTGTCGATCAGCATGCCCATGCCCAGTTGCCCGACAATCACCGCCACCGTGGCGACGGCTGTGCCGACCACAGGCACTGCGCCGACCATCACCATCATGTACACCACGCCAAACAGGGCACCGGTCAATTGCCACTTTGGCACCTCCAGCAGGCTGACGGCCTGGGCCGGTTCGAAGAAAAATATCAACAGCGCCGTGGTCAGCGCGCCCACCGCGAAGGTCAACAGACTGCTGCGCAATACCCCCACCGTCTGGCCCAGACGCCCATTGATAGCGGCCTGCACACTCAGCACCGCCCCCGCTGCAATCACCACCACCAACAACATAAACAGATTCATCGTCTTAACCTCGTGCAATCAGAACCAGAGCCGCCACAATCAACGCCAACGCGATCCAGCGCTCGCCATTGACCCGTTTGCGCGCCGTGCCGAACCAGCCGAAGTGGTCGATCAACACACTCTTGCCCACTTGGCCCGAGAGGATCGCGATCATGGTCATCGCGATGCCGATGTGCGGTGTGGCCAGGGTCAATACCACCACGTACATCGGCCCCAGAAACCCGCCGATCAGCTGCCAGCGTGGCAGTTGCGTGAATGCTGGACCCTTTTGCGGGCCGCTGAACAGCAGCAGTAAAAACAGAATCGCCGTGCCAACGCCAAAGATGCTCAACGTCGCCCACAAATGCCCGACCTGCGCGCCCAATGGCCCGAGCAACCCGGCCTCCACCGACAGGCCCATCCCCGCCAGAATCACCAACGGCAACAGCAGCAGCCGTAGAAGGTTATTGCTCGGCCTGGCCTGCGCCAGGCCTTCGGTAGAACGTGCCTGCATACATCACCCGTGTATCAAGAAAGGAAAAACATGGCGCGCATTATCCGGTGGCCGTGCTGTGCGATAAATGGGAGTATGCGGACAACACCTTTGCGCAAAACGCACAGCCTGGAGAGACGATGCAGGGCTTGAATGAACTGAGTTTCAAGGCGCTACGCCTGTTTGTGGCCGTGCTGGACCAGGGCAGCTTTTCCGAAGTGGCCCGCCGCGAAAGCCTGGCGCCCTCCTCCATTTCGCGGCAGATTCAACTGATGGAACAGGCCGTCGGCCAGCAATTGCTCTACCGCCATACGCGTGCCGTCAGCCCCACCGAAGCCGGCCGCCTGCTGGGCCGTCACGCACGCTTGCTACTCGAGCAGTTGGAGACGGCTAACCAGGCCCTGCAGGAGCAAGACAGCGAACCCAGCGGCCTGGTGCGCATCAACGCGCCCATGGCGTTCGGCCAGCGTCACCTTTCACCCTGGCTGGGAGGGCTGTGCCGGCGCTACCCGAAGCTGCAACTGGATATCCAGCAGACCGACACCTTCGTCGACCCGCTGCAAGACGGCACCGACCTGCTGTTTCGTATCGGCGTGCTCAATGACTCGGGCATGCAGGCGCGCATCTTCGCGCCGCAACGCTTTCGTATCGCAGCCAGCCCCGCCTACCTGGCCCAGCATGGCACGCCGCGCCACCCCGACGAACTGGCCCACCACCACTGCCTGGCCTACAAAGGCATCACCGGCCAGCAGCGCTGGTTCTTCCGCCGCGGCCAAGGCGATTGGACCCCCTACAGCGTCAGCGGCCCCATCACTGGCAACCACGCCGACACACTCACCCACGCCGCCGAACAAGGCCTGGGCCTGGTGGCGTTTCCGTCCTGGCTGATTGGCGAAAGCCTGCGCGCCGGCACCTTGCAGGCGGTGCTGAGTGAGTATGAGGTCGCGACAACCCTGGAGCCCCAACAGATCGCCGCGTTGTGGCCGGGCAGCCGCAGGCTCTCATTGAAGGTGCGCACGGTGATCGACTATTTCGTGGAGTGTTTTGGGACGGTGCCGTATTGGGATCGGTGAGTGTGACCGCCCCCTGATGGAGCGCAAACTGTTCGAAGGCGGTGTTGAGAAAACGAGCACATGACTCAACCCTAGCTCAGAACAACCACTGCCCGATCAACCACGCATTCGCCCCACTGATCACCGCGAACAGAAACCACGCCAGCAGCCGCGTGGGCAGCCGGTTGACGAATGGCCCCATCAATTGCTTGTCGCCAGTCATGCGGATCAGCGGGTACAGCGCAAAGGGCAACTGCAGGCTCAGGACCACCTGGCTGAGAATCAGCAGCTTGCCGATGGCATCATCACCCATCAGCCATACACCTAGAAACGCCGGGATCAGCGCCAGCCCACGGGTAATCAGGCGGCGCTGCCAGCAGGGTATGCGCAGGTTGAGGTAACCCTCCATGATCACTTGGCCGGCAATGGTGCCGGTAAAGGTCGAACTCTGGCCCGAAGCCAGCAAGGCGATACCGAACAGAATGCTGGCGAAAGCACCGCCGACCAAGGGATCGAGCAGGTGATAGGCGTCCTGGATCTCCACCACATCGGTATGGCCGGTCTTGTAGAAGGCTGCAGCCGCCAGCACCAGGATGGCGGCGTTGACCAACAGCGCCAAGGCCAGGGAGCCGATGGTGTCGATACGCGCCAGCTTGACCGCGTCCTGTTTGCTCGCCAGGTCCTTGCCGATCAGGCGGGTCTGCACGATGGAGGTGTGCAGGTAGAGGTTATGGGGCATGACCGTCGCGCCGAGAATACCGATGGCCAAGTACAACGGCGCCGCATCGCTGATAGCCGACAGTGACGGAGTGAAGCCACTGAGCACGTCGGGCCAGTAGGGTTTGATCAGCACCAGTTCGATGAAAAAGCACACGCCGATGGTGGCGACCAGCGCCAGCATGATCGCTTCCAGGCGGCGAAAACCACGATTTTGCAGGGCCAGGATCAACAGCGTATCGAAAGCAGTGATGACAATGCCGGTGGTCAGCGACACGCCCAGCAACAGGTGAAACGCCAGGGCGCAGCCGAGCACTTCGGCAAGGTCTGTGGCGATGATGGAGATTTCCGCCAACACCCATTGGGTACGAGCAGAGCGCTGGCTGTAGCGCTCACGGCACAGTTGCGCCAGGTCCTTGCCAGTGGCGATACCCAGCCGTGAACACAGGCACTGCACCGCCATCCCCGCCAGGCTGGCCAGCAGCACCACAAACAACAGGCTGTAGCCGTAGCGTGAACCGGCTTCAATGGCCGTTGCCCAGTTGCCGGGGTCCATGTAGCCGATGGAGATCAACAGGCCGGGGCCAGCGAACATCAGCACCCGTTTAAAAAACGAGGCCTTGGGATCAACAGCGACAGAGCCGGCCACTTCCGGCGGGCAGAACGGGGCGGTAGCGATTTTCGGCAGGCTGAATTTCACGCGGTATTCCAGGCAAATACACAAGACTTGAGCAGCAGCTTATCAGTCGGACGCGACCGTGCGCATCAGCGTGTCTCGCGGCAGGTCAAACGCTTCCACCACTTGCACCACCAGCTCCAGTTCCTGGTTAAGGGCCTCGCGCTCCATGCGCTGGCGAATCACGCCGATCACCAGTACCGCCAGGGTGGTGATCGAATATGCCGGGCCGGAAAACGCTCGCACCCCGCTGACCAGCAACATCGCCGCAGCCAGCGCCTGGCCCACCACCGGAATCGCCGTGGCCGCACCGCGCCGCAGGATAAACCCAGTCAGCCCGGCCAACGCCGTGCCGCTCAAGGCGGTGGTGGCCGAACGCCCCAGATCGAAACGGTTGAACAGCCCCTGCTCTTTTTGTGCAGCCGCCTTGAGCTCGGCCTCGAACGCCTGGCGATCAGCGCGACTGAGTTTGTCCTTGTACTGCTCGATCAGTGTTTCTGCGACCTGCCCTTCGATCTCTGCCAGCGCCACGTGCTCAAGTGGCTGGTCGAACTTGATGCCCAGGCGTTGCGCCACATCTTCGGCAATCTGGCGATAGCCCACGCCATGGCCACGGGCCAGGTTCATAAAGCTATCACCGCCCATGCGCTGCAATTCAATGGCCAGTTTCAACGGCTCGCGCACACTGGCATCAATCGCGGCACTGCGCTTTTGCGCCATCAGTTCGGCAAGAAACTTCAGCTCCTCCGGCCGCGCTTGCACCAATGCCGGGTACAGGTCCACGTCCGCTTCGGCAAAACGCACTTCACTGCTGCGCGAGTCCACACGGATCATGCCGCGCCGCTCCTGCAGCAAATCGGTGTACTGCACCACCGTCTTCAACTGCGGCCAATAGGCGGCATGATCGAAGCTGGCCAGGTGCACATTGGTGACCTTGGACTTGAGCGCGGGCGTTACGTCAATCGCATAGCGGCCAATGCAACGCTCGGTATCGGGTTTCATGGCCAGCGCCCAGTCCTTGCTGGAGTGGCAGTTGATCAACCGCCCCTTGAGCGGCGCCGACACATCATCCCAGGGGCTCGATGTACAAATCGCCCCGCCCATCAACAACAGGTTATCGAGCGGCAGTTCGCGAGCAATCTCGGGGCTGGCCAGCAAGCTCTTGACCAGGATACGCGCGCCCAGGGAGTGGCCGATCAGGTTGATACGCCGTACCGGCAGCGACTGGTCGTGCAGGTAGCCGGCCAGCTCTGGCAATAACGTCTTGGCCACTTCATCGACCCGTGCCTCGACACTTTTGTAATGGTCGAGAAAATAGGCAATGGCCTTGCCCACGCCCACCGTCGCCGCGCCCAGGCCGCCACCGCCGAGCAGCGAGGCGAGCACGTCCTTGAACGGTGCAAACAGGTTTTCCAGAAAATGCCCCGCCGGCCAGAACAACATCAGGTTGGTCGACCCTTCGATACCGGCCAGTTGCTCCTTGAAACTGCCCAGTTGCTGACGGTTGAAGAATGCCGAATAACCGTGAACATAGAGATTGAGCACATCCCCCTGGGGCTCGCCACACAAGACGAACGTGGGTTTGCGGGTGCGGTGCATTTCATCCCACTGGTGTTGCATGGGGCGGTGACTCCTGGCGGAAGGGATGGCGATAGTAACAAACAGAGCCGACAAGGAAGGTGAATCCTGACCAGCGTTCGCCACGCTCAGGACAATTGGAATAGCCTGAATCTGGCGAAGAGCCCAGCTACTTCAACAGGCAAAGTTGTCAATTTTGACCTGGCCATCCGGAAAAGTGGCGATGATTTCCAGCTCGCCCCCCATCGCACGTATGTAGTCACGCAACGTGCTGATGTACATATCAGTACGACGCTCCATCTTCGAAACCGCTGCCTGGTTGATATTCAATGCCTTTGCCAGGCTTGCCTGGCTCAGTTGCTGGGCTTTGCGCAACTCATGCAGCGGCATTTCTTTCACGTGTTGCTGAAATATCTGCTCGGCATCGGCGTGCGCCTCAGGTGTCATGCGAGCTTTCAGTTCCGCGAATTTCTTAGCCATGGTCACGGCCCTCTTTACGCAATGAGTCTAAATGTACGTCGTACAGCTTCTCTGCCAAGGGTACGTACTCGTGGTACCAACGGTGCTGTGCGGTTTTATCGCCACCTATCAGCAACACTGCACAGCGCCGAAAATCGAAGGCATACAACACCCTGTAAGGTCGCCCTGCATGCTGTACCCGCAACTCTCGCAGGTTGCCGTGCCGAGCACCCTTGATATCGCTGCTATGGGGAAAGCGCAGCCCAGGCCCGAACAGCCCCAGCAAATCAACACTGGCAGCCACCGACGATTGCTCCTTTGCATCCAAGCCATCCCACCACTCTTCGAATTCATCCGTGTATTCAATGTCCCAGACCATGCAAATATGCCACCCAAGGAATATAAACTCAAGTGCATAACTTTAGGCCGGCGTCGGTTGGTCGCCAGCCGTGTTCCGGAAGAAATTGTATTCACATCCTTCAGGCTGCCCGGTGAGCAATAAATGCCCTGCTTTCATGAACCAACGTACTTCTTCAAAAAATCTTCCAAAAAAAACCGCCCTTTCGGGCGGTTCAAAAAACTCGGCCGTGATCAAAAACCGAGGGAGAAACTCACGGTCACTGCGTGGTCCTTGTCGTTACGCGAGAGTTGGCCCGAATAGCCCAGGCCCAGTCTGCCGTTCTGGCTGATCTGGTAATCCAGCCCCGCTTCCACCACTGCACTGTCCTTGGCAATCGGCACGCCTTGGGTGCTGAACGAGCCACCGCCATTGATAAAGCTCAGGTCGGCGTCGGGCTTGGTATCACCGAAGGCATGGCGCCAGCCGATGCTGCCCCGTGGGGTGATTTTCGAGCCGTTGCCCAGGGTGATGGTCTGGCCAATGCGCACGCCCAGGGTCGAGTAGGTGATGTCCTGGTCGGCATCGCCACGCAGGGCTGCCGAACCGCCTTTTTCCTTGATGGTGTCGCTGTCGTAGTTGACGTAGGCCAGGCCGGCGAACGGTTCCAGGGCCACGCTAGGGGTTTGGATGGTGTAGCCGACTTCACCGAACACCTGCGCACTGCGTGCCTTGTAATCGGCTTTGAGGCGTTGGCCCTCGCCACCGACGGCCACGTTGCGTTTGCTTTCGACGTCATGCCAGCTGTACGCCACGCCCATGCGTGCGGCGAAGGCTTCCTGCTGGTAGGCGGTGTAGGCCATCAGGTGGTAGCTGTCCACATCGGCGCTGGAATTGCGGCGCTTGGCGTCCAGGTCGCTGCGGGTGTAGCCGGCGGCCACACCGACGCGCCAGGCGTCGTCCACTTGCTTGTCGGTGCCGAGCAGGAAGCCGCTGAGGTTGCGGTCCAGCTTGGCGCTGTTGCTGTCACCGCCCATATGGCCCCAGGTGCCGAGCACGCGCATCCAGCCGACCATCTCACCGTGACAACCGGCGCTGCTCAGGTGGTTTTCGCTGGGTGCCAGGGCATTGCGCGGGTCGTCCTCGCGGTAGCAACCGGGTTGGCGCAGGCGCTCGTTGACCGCATCACGCACGTAACGCGAGTCTTCAAGCATGGCGCTGGCGGTGCTGGCGTGGATTTCGCCGGACAAGCTGTCGAAGGCCGCGCGTGCCGCTGCCACATCACCATTAAGCAGGGCGTTTTGCACCGCTGCGCCACCGACTCCGGTGCCTGTGCCCAACGCCGCCGCCACGCCGCGCTGGTTACCAGTGGCCGCCACACTGGCGTAACTGACGTCGTTGCGGCTGACCGCCAGGGCCACTTGGGTTGGGCTGTAGTTCAACGCGGAAGTGAGGAACGCCAAGTTCTCCAGATTGGTGGTGGCAAAGGTACCGTTGACTGCGCCCGCCGTCAGCAGGGTGTAGGTGGTGGCGCCGGCATAGGGTGCCAGGTTGACCACATTCAAGGTGCCGCCCAGGTTGGCGGTACCGCCCACGGCCAGGGAGCCGGTGGTGGATGGGGTGATCACCAGGTTCAGCGCACCGGTGCTGGCGTTGGTAAAGTTGCCGGCCACGGTCAGTTTGCCGCTGTCGGGTGTCACCGAGCCGTTGTTGACCAGCGAACCGACACTGCCGTTACCGGTCAGCCCCGCACCGTTGGCCACGGTGACTTGGCCGCCGAGCACGGCGCCTGGGTTGGCCGCGTTGCCCACTTGCAACACGCCCTCTTCCACCGCCACGGTGCCGCTGAACGGCTGGTTGCCGGTCAGCAACAGCGCGCCTGCGCCTTGCTTGATCAGCGCACCGGTGCCGCTCAAGGTGCCGCTGAACTGGCCATTGGTGCGTTGGGCAAACAACAACCGCGCGTTGTTGAGGATCCTGCCACGCAGGCTGGTGGTGGTGCCCGCCAGCGTACCGCCACTGACGGTGGTGCCGCCGGTGTAGGTATTGGCGCCAGTCAGCAGCAAGGTACCGGCATCCAGCTTGTTGATGCCGCCGGTTCCCACCAGCGGAGCATCAATCTGGGCGGTCACGCCGGAATTGACCCGCACCGCCGCCAGGCTGCCATCCGCCGCGTTGGTCGGGCTCAAGCTACCGCCTTCGCCGGCCGTCAGCACGTAGCCGGCGTCCAGCACTTGCAGGCCGGTGAAGCCTTGGTTGCCAACCACGGTCACGGTGCCGCCCTGCCCGCCAAATACCGCGAACTGGTTGGTGGACGCCTGCCCCTGGGTGCCGGTCGGGTCAGTCCAGTTGGTGCCCGGGCCCCAGGTACCACTGCCACCGGTAATGGTGCCATCGGGGTTGGTGGTGCCGCCGTTCCAGAACTGGATTTGCCCTGGCGCGGTTTGCACCACCAGGTTGAGCTGGTTGGCCAGCGCCGTTTGCAGGCTCAGGTTGCCCAGTGCCACCGGCAAGGTGCCAAAGGTGAGGCCGTTATCGGTCAAGCTGCCGCCGTAGCGGAACAGTTGGTACACGCCGACGCCGAAGCCGCCCGTATCGCTGACGTTGAGGGTGCCGTCCAGGGTCAGGTTGCCCGCCACGTTCACCGCCGTACTGGAGGCACCCGGCGCGCCGAGGGCGAAGTCCAGGGTGGTGCCCGATGACAAGCCCAGCGAACCCACCGACAGCGGCGTCGCGGCGCCGGCCTGGAGCACCGAGCCGTCTGCCATGTTCACCGCACCGCCCAGGGTGCCGCTGCCACCGAGGGTCGCGCCGCTGGCGACTTGTACCGCGGCGCTGTTCAAGGTGCCGTTGACCAGCAGGCTGCCGGTGTTGACGTTGGTGTTGCCGGTGAAGGTGTTAGTGCCGCTGAGCAGCAACGCACCGGTACCGGTTTTATTCAACACGCCGGTACCGGTGAGGTTGCCGGTGTAGGTGCCGTCGGTGGCTTGCTCAAAGGTCAACGCCGCATTGTTGACGATAGCGCCTTGCAGGCTGGCGGTGTTGCCCGTGGTGCTGCCGCCGTTGAGCGTGGTACCGCCGCTGTAGGTGTTGGCCGCGGTCAGCAACAAGTCGCCGTTGCCATTTTTCACCAGGCCGCCGCTGCCGCTGACCACGCCGTTGAGGGCCAGGTCGTGGCTGCCGGCCAGGGTAAGCGGGCCACCCAGGTTGAGGGTATTGGCCAGTTGCAGGTCGGTGCTGCCATCCAGTTGCGCCGCGCCGCCGACCGTCAAGGCACCACTGCCCAAGGCAGCATTATTGCCAAGGATCAATTGACCGGCGTTCAGGCCAGTGCCGCCGCTGTAGCTGTTGACGCCATTGAGCGTCAGCGCTGCCGCACCGTTTTTCACCAGGCTGCCGCTGCCGCTGATAACCCCGTCGAGGGTCAGCGCATTGCTGCCTGCCACCGCCAAGGCACCGTTGAGTACAGCCGCATTGGCCAGGCTGACCGCCGCGTTGCTGTCCAGGGTGGTGCCGCCGGCCGCCGTCAGAGCGCCTGTGCCGAGGGCACTGTTGTTACCCACCACCAGGGTGCCGCCATTCAGCGCGGTACCGCCGGTGTAGCCATTATTGCCGTTGAGTACCAGGGTGCCGCTGTCGAGCTTGGCCAGGGTGCCAGCGCCGTTGAGGGTCACGCCCAGGGTCGCGGTGGCATTGGGGTCGACGCGCACCGCGGTGTTGCCGGTGCCGTCATTGACCAGGTTGAGCACGCCCGCCGTGCCGGAGCCCAGGGTGTAGCCATCAGTGACGAACTGCATGCCGGTGATGTTCTGCGTGCCGTCCACCGTCACGTTGCCCGCCGCGCCTTGGAACACCGCGAAGCTGTTGACCCAGCCCTGGTTGAGGGTGCCGTCGACATTGGTCCAGTTGGTATTGCCGGCGTTCCAGGTGCCGTTGCCGCCGTCAATCGCACCGTTGCCGATCAGGCTGTTGCCATCCCAGAACTGTACGGTGGTGTTGGGCGCAGTCACCAGCAGGTTGACCTTGCTGGTGATCGCGGTCTCCACTTGCAGATCACCCGGTACCACACTGCCTGGCAGTGTGCCGAGCGCCAGGCCGTTATCGGTCAAGGCCCCGGTGTAGTTGATGAGGTTGTAGACGCCGCTGCCAAAGCCGCCGATATCGGTGACATTGAGGTTACCGTCCAGAGTCAGGTCGCCGCCGACATTCAGCAGGCCTGTGCCGCCGCCCAGCACCGGGGTGCCGAGGCCAACATCCAGGTTCGAGTTGCCACCCAGCACCAACGAGCCCACCGACAGTGTGCTGCCGGAGGCCAGGCCGATGTGCCCACCGTCGGCCACGGACACAGCGCCGGCCAATGAACCGCTGCCGGCCAGGGTTGCGCCGCTGTTCACCGCCACCGTGCCGCTGGCCAGGGAACCTGTGACATTCAAGGTACCGCCGTTGACGTTGGCCGCGCCGCTGAGGGCATTGGTGCCGCTCAGGTTGAGCACCCCGCTGCCGTTTTTATCCAGGTTTCCGGCACCGTTGAGCGCGCCGCCAAAGCTGTTATCAAGATTGCTGCCTCCCACCGCCAGCGTAGCGCCGCCCGCCACCTGCACCGTGCCGGTGCCAGCCAGGCTGTTGAGGTTGGCATTGCCACCCAGGTTGAGGCTCGCGCCGCTGCCGACAGTGACGCCGGAGGTGGTTCCCAGCGCACCATTACCCGCCGTGGTCACGCTGCCGGCCGCCACGGTCAGTGGGCCGCTGAAGCTGTTGTTGCCAGTCAGCAGCAGGTCCGCCGCGCCATTCTTGATCAGCGCTGCATTGCCAGCGAGTACGCCGGCCAGGGTCAGGTTGTTGCTGCCAGCGACGCTGAGGTCGCCATTGAGGTTGACCGCATTGGCCAGCACCAGCGGCGTGCTATTGGCCAGGGTCGCCGCACCGCCGACGGTCAGCGCGCCCGAGCCCAGGGCCGTGGTGCTGCCGAGGGTCAGCGTACCGGCATTGAGTGCCGTGCCGCCGCTGTAGGTATTGGCGCCGTTCAGGGTCAGGTTGGCGCCACCGGCCTTGGTCAACGAACCACTGCCGTCCACCACGCCGTTGAGGCTCAGGTCGTTGCTGCCGCCGACGGTGAGCGCGGCATTCAGGCTGGTGTTATTGGCCAGGGCCAACGCCGTGTTGGTGTCCAGGGTGGTTGCCCCATTGACCGCCAAGGCACCACTGCCCAGGGCCGACGCATTGCCCAGGGTCAGGGAGCCGGCATTCAACTGCGTGCCGCCCAAGTAGGCATTGGCGCCGTTGAGCGTGAGGTCGCCCGCGCCGGTTTTGGTCAGCCCACCGGTACCGCTGACCAGGCCGTTCAGGCTCAGGTCGGCGGTGCCTAGAATGCCCAGGTTGCCGGCCAGATTGACCGTATTGGCCAGGGCGACCGCCGTGCTGCTGTCGAGGGTGGTGCCGGCGGCCGCGTTCAGGGCGCCACTGCCCAGGGCCGTGTTGGAGGCCAGGATCAGGCCGCCTGCGTTGAGTGCGGTTGGGCCGGCATAGGTGTTGTTGCCACTGAGGGTCAGGTTGGCGATGCCATTCTTGATCAGGCTGCCCGTGCCCGCCACGGTGCCGGCCAGAGTCAGGGCATTGCTGCCGCCGAGGGTCAGGCTACCGTTGACGTTGAGCGCATTGGCCAGGCTGACTGCGGTGTTGCTGTCCAGGGTGGTGCCGTTGGCGGTGGTCAAGGCGCCGCTGCCCAGGGCACTGTCATTGCCGACCACCAGCGTGCCGCCATCCAGGGCGGTGCCGCCGGTGTAGCTGTTGGCACCGTTAAGCACCAGGGTGCCGGTGTCGAGCTTGGCCAGGGTGCCGCCGCCGTTGAGCGCGACGCCCAGGGTGGCAGTGACGCCGGGATCGACACGTACGGCGGTGTTGCCGCCCACGCCGTTGAACAGGGTCAAGGCGCCCGCTGCCCCGCCGGCCAGGTTGTAGCCATCGGTGACGAACTGCAAACCGGTGATGGCTTGCGCGCCGTCAACCGTGACAGTGCCCGCCGTGCCTTGGAACACGGCAAAGCTGTTCGGGGTCCAGGCTGTATTGAATGCGCCGTTGACGCCGGTCCATTGGCTGGCGCCTGCACTCCAGGTGCCGCTGCCGCCTTCGATGGTGCCATTGCCCGTGGTTTGGCTGCCGTCCCAGAACTGCACGTTGGTGCTGCCGTTGACCAGCAGGTTGACCTGGTTACCGATAGCGGTTTGCAGGTCCAGGTCGCTGGCCGGGATGTTCACCGGCAGGCTGCCCAGCAGCAGGCCGTTGTTGGTCAGGCCGCCGGTGTAGTCGATCAGGCGGTAGATACCCGCACCGAAGCCGCCGATATCCGTGACGTTGAGGGTGCCGTCCAGAGTCAGGTTGCCGTTGACCTGCACCAGCGCCGTGCCGCCCGTGGCGGGCGCGCCGAGGCCCGCATCCAGGTTGGAGTTGGCATTGAGCAGCAGCGAACCGGTGGTCAGGGTCGCGCCGGAATTGACGGCCAGATGGCCGCCGTCGGCGATGCTCACGTTGCCCAACAAAGTACCGGTACCACCGAGGGTGGCACCACTGCCCACCGCCACGTTGGCGCTGGCCAGGGAACCATTGACGAGCAAGCTGCCGGCGTTGACCTGGGCGTCCCCGGTCACCACGCTGAGGCCGCCGAGGGTCAAGGCGCCTGTGCCGTCTTTGGCCAGGTTGCCGAGGCCTGCCACGACGCCGTTGAAGGTGCTGTCGAGGTTATTGTTGCCGACGCTCAAGGTGCTGCCGGCCCCTACTGTGGCAAGCCCGGTACCCGTGAGGGCGCCCAGGCTGGCGCTGCCGCCCAGGTTCAAGGACGTACCGCTCGCCAGGTTGACCCCGGCGCCGACACCCAGTGCTCCGTTGCCCAGCGTGGTGAGGCTGCCCGATTGCACATCGAACAGGCCGTTGAAGGTGTTAGTGCCGGTCAGGCTCACATCCGCCGTGCCGGTTTTGACCAGGCTACCGCTGCCGGCCAGCACGCCGGCCAGGGTCAGGTTATTGTTGAGAGCACCCACGGTCAGCCCAGCGTTGAGGTTGACCGCATTGGCCAATACCAGCGGCGTGCTGTTAGCCAGCGTGGCCGCGCCGTTTACGTTCAAGGCGCCGGTACCCAGGGCCGCTGCCGTGCCCAGGGTCAGCGTGCCGGCGTTGAGGGTGGTGCCGCCCTGGAAGGTGTTGACGCCATTGAGGGTCAGGTTGGCCGCGCCGTCTTTGCTCAGGCCAGCCGTGCCGGTGACCAGGCCACCCAGGGTCAGGTCATTGCTGCCGGTGACGGCGAGGTTGGCGTCAAGCACGACGCCATTGCCCACACTCAGCGCTGCCGTGTTATCCAGGGTCGCCGCGCCGCCAACGGTGAGGTTGCCCAGACCAAGGGCGGTGGCACTGCCCAAGGTCAGCGTACCGGCGTTCATGGTGGTGCCACCCAGGTAGGCGTTGGCGCCGCTGAGGATCAGATTGGCCGCGCCCTCCTTGGTCAGGCTGCCCGCACCGTTGATTGCGCCGCCGAGCGTCAGGTCAGCGGTGCCGCCGATGCCCAGGTTGCCAGCCAGATTGATCGCGTTGGTGGTGGTAACCGCCGTGCTGGCGTCCAATGTTGTGCCGCCGGCGGCGTTCAACACGCCCGCGCCCAGCGCCGTATTGCTGGCCAGGATCAGCCCGCCTGCGTTCAAGGCCACAGGGCCCAGGAAGGTATTGGTGCCGCCGAGTGTCAGGTCTGCCGTGCCGTTCTTCACCAGACCACCGATGCCACTGATGGCGCCATTGAGCGCCAATGCGTTGCTGCCGCCGACCGTCAGGCTGCCGCTGAGTACCGCATTATTGCCCAGGGTTACGGAGGCGTTGCTGTCCAGTGTGGTGCCCGCCGCAGCAGTCAGGGCGCCAGTACCCAGCGCGGTGTTGCTGCCGACCACCAAGGTACCGCCATTGAGCAAGGTGCCACCGGTGTAGCTGTTGGCGCCATTGAGCACCAGCGTGCCGGTATCGAGTTTGTTCAGAACGCCCGCGCCGGTGATATCGACGCCGAGGGTGGCAGTCGCCAGTGGGTCGACGCGCACGGCGAAGTTGCCGCTGCCGGTGCTCAACTGCCCACCGGTGCCATTGACCAGGCTGTAGCCATCGGTGACGAATTGCAGACCGGTGATGGTTTGTACGCCATTCACGCTGACAGTCCCCGCAGCACCTTGGAACACCGCAAAGCCACCGCCCCAGGTCTGGTTGGAAAGGCCGTCGGCCGAGGTCCAGTTGGTGCCCCCCGCTGTCCAGGTGCCGTTGCCACCGTCGACAGTGCCGTTGGCAAGGGTGTTGCTGCCGTCCCAGAAACGAATATTCGGCGCCGCTACCACCAGGTTGACCTGGCTGCCCACTGAGGTCTGTACCAGCAGATCACCCAGGCCATAACCCAGCGGCACCGTGTTGACGTTCAATGCGCCGGTCAAGCCGCCGGTGTAGTTGATCAAGCGATACACGCCGGCGCCAAAGCCACCGGCATCGCTCACATTAAGGTCGCCGGCCAGATTCACGTTGCCACCGACATTCATCAGCGAGGTCAGCGACGGTGCGCCAAGCGCCACATCCAGACTGGCCCCGGCACTCATGTTCAGGCCGCCAGCCGACAAGGTCGTGCCACTGCCCAGCGCCAGGTGCCCGCCGTTGTTGATATTCGCCGTACCCAATAGCGAGCCACTGCCGGTGAGGGTGCCGCCGGTATTCACGTTGACCGACGCGCTGCCCAGGGAACCATCGACATCCAGAGTGCCCGCGTTGATCGCCGTGTTACCGGTGATGCCATTGATTCCGTTGAGCGTGAGCGTGCCGGTACCCACCTTGATCAAACTGCCCGCGCCGCTGAGGTCACCGTCAAAAGTACTGCTGGTGTTCACGCCACCCACGGTGAGTTCCAAACCGCCGCCGACTGCCACGCCACCCGCACCGCTGAGGCCGGCCAGGCTGGAATCGACGCCCAGGTTCAGCGCAGCGCCAGCGCTGACATCAACGCCGGAGGTGCTGCCCAATGCACCGGCGCTGCCGGTGGTGACGCTGCCGGAGACAATATTCAATGGCCCGGTAAAAGTGTTACTGCCGCTCAAGGTCAGGTCAGCCAAGCCATTTTTGATCAGCGTACTGGCGCCGCTGATCACGCCGCTGAGGTTCAGGTCATTGTTACCCGCGAGCGTCAGGTCGCCATTCAAGGCAATCCCGTTGCCCAGGGTGAAGGTCGCGCTGGTATCCAGAGTGGCCGCACCGCCTACCGTCAAGGGGCCCGCGCCCAATGCGCCTGCCGTGCCCAAGGTCAACGTACCGGCGTTGAGGCTGGTGCCACCGGTGAACGTGTTGGTGCCGTCAAGGGTCAGGTTGGCCAGGCCATCCTTGATCAGCGCCCCCGCGCCGCTGACCACACCGCCCAGGGTCAGCCCATTGGTGCCGCCGACGATCAGCCCGGCGTTGAGGACAATGCCATTGCCCAGTGCCACCGCTGAGTTGCTGTCCAGGGTTGCGGCGCCGCCGACGGTCAAGTTGCCCAGGCCAAGCGCCGTATTGCTGCCGACGGTCAGGCTGCCCGCATTCAGAGTAGTGCCGCCCAGGAAATTATTGCTGCCGCTGAGTGTCAGGCCGGCCGCGCCGTCTTTGGTCAGGCTGCCTGCACCGTTGACCGTGCCGCCCAGGGTCAGGTTGGCGCTGCCACCGATTCCAAGGTTACCGGCCAGGTTGATCGCGTTGGCCAGCGTCGTACTGGTACTGGCGTCCAGGGTCGTGCCCCCGGCTGCATTCAACGTACCCGCGCCCAAGGCACCACTGGCGCCAACTACCAGCTTGCCGCTGTTCAGCGCAGTGTTGCCCAGGTAAGTGTTCGCTTGATTGAGGATCAGATCCGCCGGGCCGTTCTTGATCAACCCACCAAGGCCCGCCACCACACCGCCAAGGGTCAGCGCGTTGCTGCCGCCAAGGGTCAGGTTACCGCCCAGGTTGAGGTTATTGCCCAGGCTCACTGCTGCACTGGCATCCAGCGTGGTACCCGCCGAGGCGTTCAACACACTGGCGCCGAGCGCAGTATTGGAGCCAACCACCAGCGAACCGGCGTTGAGGGCCGTGGCGCCGGTGTAAGTATTGTTGCCCGTAAGCGCCAGGCTCGATACGCCCTCCTTGATCAACCCGGAACCACCGCTGACAACCCCGCCAAGGGTCAGCGGGTTCACGCCGTCTACGGTCAGATTCGCGTTCAAGGTAATCGCATTGCTGGTTGTCAGCGCAGCATTGCTCTGCAAAATACCTGCACCCGCCACGGTCAAGGCACCGGTACCTAGCGCCGCGGCATTGCCCAATGTAAGCGTGCCGGCGTTCAAGGTGGTACCACCCTGGAAGGTATTGGCGCCACTGAGGATCAATTCGCCGATACCCGCTTTGCTCACACCCGCGGCGCCCGAGATCACACCACTCAGGGTCAGCCCGGTCGAGGCGCCCTGTACCGTTAAACCACCGGTACCCAGGGTCATCAGGTTGGCCAGTGTCAGGCCGTTGCCAGTGGCCTCGATAGCGCCGCCGTTAGACGTGAGCACACCGCTGCCAAATGTCGCGTTGTTATTGAATTGCGCCACACCCCCATTGAGCGTAGTGCTGCCGCTGACCAGCGGCCCCTGCAACGTCCAGGTGCCACTGTTGATGGCCAGGTTGTTGAAGTTGACATAGTTGGCGCTTGAAGCCGTGCCGGTGCCCGTACTGCCACCACCGACACCCGTCGTGTTTTCAAGGATCAGCGAGTTGCTGCCGCCTGCGCCGCCGTCCACCTGGCCGGTGGGCGCGAACGTCAGGTTCACGCCGATCAGTCCGCCCAGGCTTAAGCCGAGGCCGCCGCCACTGGTCACCTGCGACCCCGTGACCGCTGTAAACGTGTTGGTACTGGCGGTCCCCATCGACACGCCGCCAGAGATAGTGCCGGTGTTGCGGAACGTGTTCCCTGTAGTGGAGCTCTCGAACGCCACGCGCCCGGTCAGGGCGCCGTTGTTGGTCATATTGACCTGCCCGCCACCCTGCACGGCTACCACCGGGGTATCGGACGTGAACAGCGACAGGCCGAGCAAGGAGGAAGAACCAATGACGCCGTTGTTGACGATCGTGGTGGTGCCGCCTGCGCCGTTGGTGGCGTTGAGGGCCATGCCATCCAACGAGGCCAGGTTCAGCCCCAGCAACGCGCCAGTACCGCGCATGATGCCGGTGGCACTGTTGGTGATGTTCAACACGCTGGCTGCCGTGTTGCCGATCACCACACCACCGCTCAACACTGAAACCAATCCGAGGAGTGCCGGGTCAATGGTGCCGGAGTTGTTCAACGTGGCGTTGTTGCCGGTCAGGGTCAGTGCTTTGCCGCCCAGCGTTGCGTTGAGTTGCGCCCCGGCATTGACGTTGACCGTCAGGTTATTGACCGCGCTGCTGAAAGTGTTGAGGAACAATGGCAATGACGGCACGCCCGTACAGGTCACCGTCGCGCCGACCGTAGGGCTTGCCGGGCTACAGGCGGCAAACACATCCGGGCTTGCCAGGCCCATCACCAGCCCGGCCACTCCGAGGCGAATCGCGAGAGAAAGTGCAGAAACACGAGGTAAAGCGGCAGTCGCAAGTCTTCTATCCACGTTCTACTCCTTGTGGTCCAAGCCTTTCATCCGTGACTGCGTGCACGCCTTGTTTCAACGATCCACACGCATCGAATTCGAAACACCTGACCGTGGTGACTACTGATCCAGTTTTTCGAAACGTTAGTAGACCCGCGCGAAAGCCATTGAATTAAATGGTATTAATACTTTCGTAAAACCGGCGTAAGAATGGGATGAGGGCCAACATCCATTGACTGTCGCGACAAAAATACAAGTTTCAAAATGTGAAAAAGCGCTCTAATAGCGCTCTATTTCCCCTGCTGTGGAATATTTTGTGGCCAGAGATTGCTCCCGCTCGGGTGCGCAGCGCCCGCAGTTTTTTGGGGCCGCTTCGCAGCCCAGCGGGAGCAAGCTCCCTCGCCACAATGGCCCCCCGAGTTGATCTACGTAAACGATGGAGTTCGTGATGCCCCATGAAGGCAACCTGTTACAAGCAGCCGTGGTGTTCCTGTTCGCCGCCGTGCTGGCCGTGCCCCTGGCCAAGCGCCTGGAATTGGGCGCGGTGCTGGGCTATCTGTTTGCCGGTGTGATCATCGGCCCGTCGGTTCTCGGCCTGATCGGCAACCCGCAAAGCGTGGCGCAGTTCTCTGAACTGGGCGTGGTGCTGTTGCTGTTCATCATCGGCCTGGAGCTGTCGCCCAAACGCTTGTGGGTGATGCGCAAGGCGGTGTTCGGCGTCGGTCTGGCCCAGGTCCTGCTCACCGGTGTGGTGATGGGCGCGGTCGCGCTATGGCTGTTTGGCCAGTCGTGGAACAGCGCCATCGTGCTGGGCCTGGGCCTGGCGCTGTCGTCTACGGCGTTTGGCCTGCAAAGCCTGGCCGAACGCAAGGAGCTCAACCAACCCCACGGGCGTCTGGCCTTTGCCATCCTGTTGTTCCAGGACATCGCCGCCATCCCGCTGATCGCCATGGTGCCGTTGCTGGCCGGCAGCGATCATCCGACCACCGAAGCCCAGGGCCTGCAACATGTGTTGCAGATCCTCGGCAGCATCGCGGTGGTGATCATCGGCGGGCGCTACCTGTTGCGCCCGGTGTTTCGCATTGTGGCCAAGACCGGCCTGCGCGAAGTGTCCACCGCCACCGCGCTGCTGGTGGTGATCGGCACCGCCTGGCTGATGGAGTTGGTGGGCGTGTCCATGGCCCTGGGGGCCTTCCTCGCCGGCCTGCTGCTGGCGGATTCGGAATACCGCCACGAACTGGAATCCCAGATCGAGCCATTCAAGGGCCTGCTGCTGGGGCTGTTTTTCATTAGCGTGGGCATGGGCGCCAACCTCAGTTTGCTGCTCAGCACGCCACTGGTGGTGATCGGCCTGACCCTGCTGCTGATCGGCTTGAAGCTGCCGCTGCTGTACGCCGTCGGGCGGATGGTGGGCGACCTCAATCGCGAAAGTGCCCTGCGCCTGGGCGTGGTGCTGGCGGCGGGGGGTGAGTTCGCCTTCGTGGTGTTCAAGATCGGTCGCGACCAGGGCCTGTTCGAACCGCAGCTGTACGACGTGCTGGTGCTCACCATCACCCTGTCCATGGCCGTGACTCCGCTGCTGTTGCTGGTGTGCCCGAAGCTGTTCAAACCCAAGGCCAAGCCGGTGGAAGTGCCCGAGGAATACCGCGCCATCGAAAGCGATGCGCCTCGCGTGGTCATCGCCGGCATGGGCCGGATGGGCCAGATCGTGGCGCGAATCCTGCGCGCGCAGAACATCTCGTTCATCGCCCTCGACACCTCGGTGGAAACCATCGAGCTGACCCGCAGTTTCGGCGGCATGCCGGTGTTCTACGGCGACCCCCAACGCCCGGAAATCCTCCACGCCGCCAAAGTCGATCAAGCGGAGTTCTTCGTGATCGCCATGGACGACCCGGAGATCAACATCAAGACCGCCGAGCTGGTGCGCAACCTCTACCCGCACATGAAGATCATCGCCCGTGCGCGTAACCGCCAGCACGTACACCGCCTGGTGGACCTGGACGCTTCACCGGTGCGCGAAACCTTCTACTCCAGCCTGGAAATGAGCCGCCGTACCCTGGTCGGCCTCGGTTTGAGCCAGGCCCAGGCCGATGCGCGCATCAACCGTTTCAAAACCCACGACCAGCAGGTACTTGCCGCCCAACACGCGGTATACGACGACGCGGCCAAGGTCATGCAAACTGCCCAGGAAGCCCGTGCGGAACTGGCGCGCTTGTTTGAAATGGACAGGCTTGACGAGGAATCCTCCGACAAGCTGTGATGGGCTGGATGAACGAAATTGCGAATTTTCTGACAGAATACGCCGCAATTTCGTTCAACCCCGGAGTGCTTCATGGCCACGTTCACCAAAACCGCAATGCTGCTCGCCCTAGCGCTTACCGCCGGCAGCGTGTTCGCTGCCACCAAGCCCGCCACACAGACAATCTCCACCTTGGGTGGCAAGTTCACCTTCAAACTGCCCAAAGCCTACAGCGCCGACACCCTGCCCTCCGGCACGGCGCAAGACGGCACCGCTGACACCCAAGGCACCCTGTACGCTAACTCAACGACGAAAAGTGTGGTGATCGTCGCCGAAACCGTGCGCAACGATGGAGCAACTATCCAGGATAACGACCCGAAGTTCCTCGACGGCGCCGTGGCTGATTTCGTCAAAGACCAGAGCGCCGCCATGCCCGACTTCAAGAAACTGGGGGAGAAGAAACTCACCTGCAAGGGCCTGGGCCTGCGCCAGGTGGACAGCAGCGCTACCCAAGGCGGAGGCAAGACCTTGAACTCCACGTTCCTGGGTGGTTCGGGCAACCATTTGCTGGTGATCCAGGCGATTTCCCGGGCTGATGATGTGAAGGGGCATGCGGCGTTGGTGAAGCAGATTACGGGCGGCAAGTAGCCCCCTCTTCCAGCCAACACAAAACCCATGTGGGAGCGGGCTTGCCTACGATGGCGGTGTGTCAGTCACTGAATCTTTTACTGAGCCACCGCTATCGCAGCATAGGTATCTACATAACTCTGTAAGCTCAGCGGTAACCACGATGCGAAGCGAGCCGCTCTTGATCTGCTTTTGATCTTAGGCGCCCCGTTAAACCACGCTGGCCGGAATTCGACAGGGATTTGGGGGGTAAACCGGCAGGGATGCCGGTTTAGCCGCCCCGCGCCATGGATGGCGCGTGGCGGCGGCCCCCCCAGATCACTGGCGGATTACGGGCACACCGAGCCTAGGCGAGGTGCCGAGTGGTGGGGCAAGAGCGTTTTGCTTACTTTGCCGCTTTTGCAAAGTGAGCCGCCGTAAGGGCGGAACCCTAAGTGGCCGTTACCGCAGGAATGGATATGTACACGGTCCAACTGTGTTGACTGCCAGGCCGTCTTCGCAGGCAAGCCAGCTCCCACATTGGATCGCGGGGCATCAGTTATATCTGTGTCGGCTGCCAGGCCGTCACGGGAGCAAGCTCCCTCGCCACAGATTTAGCGTCGTGCCGAAGTTGTGTAGATACCTATGGCTATCGCAGGCAAGCCAGCTCCCACATTTTTAACCGCATTTTCACTTCAGGCTTTTCTCTAGCCAGGCTTTCAAGTCCTGCACTTCCGCTTCGCTGATGGTGTGATTCATTCCCGGGTACTCATGAAACTCCGGCTTGAGCCCCAACCCCGTCAGCACCTTGTTCGCCTGCGTGGCCGAGCTAAAGGGCAGCGCCTGGTCCAAGGTGCCATGGCCGATAAAGATCGCCAGCTTGCCCATGGACGCATCAGGTTTGAGCGCAGACCTGAGCACCGGTAGCACGCTGCCACTGAGCGCAGCGATACCGCGTACCAACTCGGGTTCACGCAAGGCCACCTCGTAAGACATGATTGCGCCCTGGCTGAACCCCACCAGGAACACCCGATCACTTTGGGTGTGGTACTTGGCGGTAGCCTTGAGCACAAAGTCCTTGATCAGCCGGGCGCTGCTGAACAGTTCATCAGTCTCGCCGTTGTACTCAGGCTCATCGGTCTTGGTGAACCAACGATAACCTTGCGGCTGCACGGGCAGCGGCGCGCGCACCGACAGGTAGGTCCAGGTGGACGGCAACGCGTCCTTGATACCAAACAGATCTTCCTCGTTGCTGCCAAACCCATGCAGGAAGATCACCAGCGGCTGGTTGCGCGCATCACCCTGGGTCTGTTCCAGGTAGGACAAAGGCAAGTCGGTGTGCAAGCCGGAGTCGGCATGAGCGGCGCCGGCCACCAGGGCCAAGGCGAGGGCAAGTTGTTTGAGCATCGGGTTTACCTCAGGGTTTGCGCAACAAATAGGTGTCCATGATCCAGCCGTTTTCCAGGCGCGCCGCCTTGCGTACCCGTTCGATCTCTTCTGCCACATGCGCCACTTTACCGCTGATCAGGATCTCGTCCGGGGTGCCCAGGTAGGCGCCCCAGTAAATATCCAGGTCCTGATCCGCCACACTGCGGTAGGAATCTTCGGCGTCGAGCATGACCACCAGGGTATCGGCATCACTCGCCTGCCCCGCCGCCAACCGGCGCCCAGTGGTGATTTCGATGGACTTGCCAATACGGTTGAGCGCCACCTTGTGCTGCGCCGCCAGGGCTTGCACGCTGGTGATGCCGGGGATCACTTCAAACTCGAAGACACAGCGACCACTGGCAAGAGTCGCCTGCAAGATGCGGATGGTGCTGTCGTACAGCGCCGGGTCGCCCCAGGCCAGGAACGCCCCCACCTCACCGTCAGCCATTTCTTCGTTGATCATGCGTTCGAAGGTCTGCTGCTTATCGCGGTTGAGGTCCTGCACAGCGGTGGTGTAGTCGATTTCACCGCGCACACGCTCCGGGCAGTCGGCCTCGACAAAACGGTAGCCGGGCTCGGTGATATAGGTGTCGCAGATTTCCCGGCGCAGGTCGATCAGCTTGTCCTTGCTCTGGCCCTTGTCCATCAGGAAGAACACGTCGGTACGGTTCAGCGCCTTCACGGCCTGCATCGTGATGTAGTCGGGGTTGCCGGCGCCAATGCCGATGATCAGGATGCGTTTCATGGGTTGCTCTCAGTGCGGGGCGTGGATTTTGCCATGATCAACGCATCAGGCGTGAGTTTCCAGGCGCAGGCGCCAGACCGCGTTGAAACGCAGCTCGGTGCGCGACAGCGGTTCGACATCGATCAGGTAGAACATCGATACTGGAAATTGCATGACGTACAGCATTGCAGCGCGGATGACCAAGGGATGTGTAACGGCCACCACATGGCCGGGTTGGCACTCCAGTGACCTCATCCATTCGCCCACGCGCGCGCAAATGTGCTCCACCGACTCGCCGCCATGGGGGGCGCTGGCGCTGTCGGTGAGCCAAGTCATCAATTCATCGCGATCAAGCTGGGCAGTGTCCTGCCCCTTCCAATGGCCAAAATCGCCATCGCGTAACGCGGGCTCAACCACGGCGTGGTCACCGAACAGCGTTGCCGTCTGGCGAGTCCGCGCTTCGGGCCCGCATATCAGGCGCACACTTTTGCGGAACCGATCCGTCAGTGACAGCCGCGCATTCTGCCAATCCATCAGTAACGACTCGTCATCGGGAAACCGCCCCTGCTTTTGCATGGGGGTCACGGCATGACATACGAGAGTCAATCGGGTTGCTTGCATAGGCACCTCACTCTGCTCAGGGACGCGGCGGGGAGAAAACGGCGGCGTATTTCAACCTGTCACAACGAACAGGCAAAGGACTGTGACACATGACGGCTCCCCGCATCAGCGGCTGTAACCCTTCGTATTAAGTGGATACGGAACACCTTCGTACAGAAAAGCCACGAAAATTCGCCACAGAAGGCGCGCTTTTCATAACGATAGACGGAGACTTCCATGACGATCCCGGCAGCCACGAACCATGTTCCACCCTCATCTTCGCAACAAACGCCAACAGGCACCTTTGCGTGGCCGGTCAACCCGGATGAAAGGCTGAAGTATGACATCGCTCAGCAGCCGGAAAATCCTGGTCGATCCGAGCCCGTTTCAAGACGCGCACCAAGTTCGCCTCAATTTCTGCTCACTCAAGGACACGTCAGCACGTTGGTGGAAAAGAGTGATGCCGAGCTGGCACAGCAGCTCAGCGCGGCATTGATGGGCCAGGTCGCTGAGGAGCTCACAACCAACAGACAGTCACTCACCGCCCCGACCCTCACCCAGGTTCCGCCTTTTTCCAGCTTCGGCCAAGCGTGGGCACGTTTTAACCAGGCGCTCAGGGCAGAGCCGTTTGCAACCTTTGCCAAAGCCCATCACATCGACCTGTCCAATTTCAGCTGGAACCCTCAAGAGGGAACCATGACGTGCATGATCAATGGCTCCCCCAACAGCTTCACGGAGTTCACCCCTGGCTGGTCACAGGCATCGGCGGACGTCGCCGCAGCGGCCAGAGAGCTGGGCGCCCCGTCGACGACCTGGTTCCGCTACACCGGCGAACACACGCCTCCCAGTTACCTGGTCGGAGACTTCTACGCTATCGCTAGAACCGAGCTTACGCGCAATCCGCGGGCCGTGATCGCGGCACTCCAGCAAGCCGATACATTCCCCTCTCTGGTCATCCCCAACGGCCCCCTGCCATTGGACATCTCGCAACAGACCTTGCGTGCCAGGCAAGCACAACGCAGCGTGAAGGAGACGATCACCCAAGCCACCTTTGAACGCAGCGGCACACTTGCCGACTCCAGTCGCACACCGACGCCCGCCGAACGCGTCGAGACGGCTGATCGGGAAGTGGCACGGGAGTGTGCCAGAATCCTCACGAGGATCGGCTATCAAAGGCGCATCGATGATCAGTCGCTAACCTTTCTCCCCTTCTTGAATGTGCCTGACGACTCAACCTACGCACACACACGCGAGGCGTTCGGCAAATGCTTCTCCAGCCCCGCTTTCCTGGCGTTTGCGAAAGAACATAATCTCGAGGTGTCATCCTTGTTTATCCACTTGCCGACAGGCCAGTTGGAAGGCTACGTACGAAACCCTGACGGCAGCCGTAAATCGATTGTTTTGCGCACGTCGACTTGCCCCCAATGGGCGGCCCTCGAACCCGACATTTCAAGCGCGGCCCGCAAATATGGGAGAAGCGGCTCGGTCTACGAGGGGCCCGTTCGTACCCAGCAAGCGCTGGATCTCTCTATGATGCTGGACTTTTACGGCGTGACTCGGGAAACCGGCTCAGAGCAGAAGTGGCTCGAACAAGTCGCAGGGCTCATCCGCGATGGCTTCCCCTCCTTGAAAAAAAACAACCCTTCTGCTGACACCTCGCGTGGGATTCGCGAACTGCAGCAGGCAGCCCTACAAACACTTGCAGGCATCACAACCCCTCCAACACCTACTGTCGTTCAAGCGCCTGCGCCGGTAACCACCGCCAAGCCGCCCGTCGCCAGCCCCGTGAGCGACATCGCCCACCGTCTGTTTAACGCAGAGCCCGGGTTGCAATCGGTCGTATCGGGATTACTCAAGGACGCCATCGATGCGTCATTGAACCTCGACGTGGAGCAGTTGGCGTTCGCCGTTCCCGATCCGGACAATCCAGGTGAGCACATTGAAACACCGCTGATGGAAATGATCATCAGCCATGTCGCTGGAGGCGCCGCGCCGGTTTTCGACAGCGCTGGCAAATTCGTCGATACGCGCGAGGACGTGATCGCCCGTACCGGCAAACCTGCGGGTACTGCACTTCCTATCGATAGGTCAGCGCTACAGAAGGCTATGAGCGAGTTGCCCGGCAAGCTGAACGAAACGCTTCGAGCGGCAAAGATCACGTATTGGAATGAGCCGCCGTTCAATGAGCCGGCCCCTGGGCTGAGTGCCGACACAGCGCTCAGTGTCACCCCGATTTACGCGGGTAGTCGGCGGTCAATGCTCGGCCAACTGCTGCACAGCAACCTGCGCCTGGCCAGTTTAAAATCTCCAGGTCTCAATGACATACAGCGCGAAACACTGGATACGGTAGCAAGGTTTCCCCACGGGTACCTCAACCCCACAGACAACTCCAAGACAACCATTCACTTCATGGTCCGCACTGACCCGGCCAACCCAGACAGCCCGAACGTTCAAACCCCTAACCTGTTCATCGAACGCAAGGCTGGGGATCGCACCCTCGCAGTGCTGATGTGCGAACCCAGCGGAAAGGTTACCCCTTATGCTTCCCTGGATGCTGCCCAGCAGGCCTGGGAACAGCAAAACCCCGAGGCGCAACCACCGACCCGCACCAACAAGCCCAGCCTGAAAGCCTTCGACGCTGATGCGTTCTACCTGCAAGCGAACGTCATGATTAACAACGGGGACGCCAACGCCGACACTGATCCCGCGCTGATCGTGGCGCGACCATCCCAAGAGTCCGGGCTCAAGCGTCCCGAATGGTCGAAAACCGCCTCGGATGCCAATCGCTTTATTTACCATGACCTGCTTCTGGAGATGGCGGGCTTCGAGCGCCGGCACAAGGGCAAGAGCTTTGGCAGTGATATTCCGGACATTAGCACTTATATCCAGGAACAGATCAAAGCCCTCAACCCTCCACTCTTTCACTATGACATCAAGGATCTGGAAGTCATCTTTCACACTCCCTATGGCGCCCCGGCCAGCGGATTCGGATCAACCCAAACCACCACCCTGTCCTTCACCGAAACCTTTGTACGCAACCTTTCAGGATTACCAAAAGGTCGGGTGGAGGTGCGTCACAAACCGACGGGCATTCATCTAGCCAAGCTCGGAAAAGAGGGCGAACTGGGTAAGCTGATTCAGCAAATCGATGCCGGCAAGAACTACCCCGAATTAGTCAGGCGCGAGCTGCTCGACGATCCTGAAAAAAAAACCAGCCGCCAAGCGCTGTTCGCCGAGCAAGTCCCGATTGAACTGAAAATGAGGGCCCTGGAACTGACGGCCAAAGGCGAGGCTGGCTTCGATAACGCCATGGGTTTTCGTTACCTCCAGGCAATACTGGATCCAACGCCAGGGAAGAAGTTCGTCAATGGCAACGAAATCACCGTGCGCCCGTTGGCGCTCATGCGCCTGCCCGGCGCGGTGCCCGATGTGGTCGAAAACATGTTCCTGATCGAACCCAAAGACACCACAGTCGGCCCGCACATTCTTTATCGCCCGTTGAATTCCAGCGCACCCCTGCTGCAGTTTCCTTCGCGCCAGGCGCTAATGGAGTCTGTCCAGACACAGAAGGAGCTACAAAAAGACATTCTTGCCTGGCTGCCTGATGAGACAACCCGCGCCGTCTACAGGCACGATGGCTTTCGCGAACCGCATATGCCGACATATACGCCCGTGTTCACGCCTGCGCCGCCCACACTGGCGACTCACGACCTGTCGTCCGAGCTGCAAACCGGGCAACTGATGAACTACTTGTATGAAGCAAATTCAAGGGCGCTGACATCGCTGGCCGAACACCAAGCCGTATCCAACGGGGAAAGTCGCTGGGAAGGGATTAAAGAAGGGGCAGGCCTATTACTCAATACGGCATTTCTGTTCATGCCAGAGAGTGCCTTTTTAATCGGTATGCCGTTTCAGGCAGACAGCATCATAAGTGATATCAAGACGCTTGCCGGGAGCAGGGAAGGAAACAAAGAAGCAGCCGCAACAGATTTATTCATCAACATAGCGATGTTAATGCTTCACCTCGCAAGAGCACACCCCACTCAAACCTCCTCACGTACTGGAGTCGCGGCCATTCATACGGTACCGCAGGAAACACGCGTAGGTGATTTACCGGCGGCGCCTTCGCCTGAGTCAGCATTACGTGAAGTGATTCGGTTGGGCGGTCCATGGAGGGGTTTCAAGGCCATCGATGGCGACATACAAACCTTCGAGGATATTTACAAAGGCGCCCCACGACTCAATATATTCGGACATGGGACTGAACCGGCCACCGGAGAGCCCGCGAAAGTCGTAGGCGCAAACGGCAAGTTCTATTCGGCGCAAGACATCGTCAATAAACTTCGTGCGGAAAAAATTGACTTCAGCAAATATAAAAACATTGTGCTTCGCGTCTGCTATTCCGGCGCAAACGGCCCGAACTCGCTGGGTGATGAAATCTCCAACCTGACCAACATACCCACCAAGTCATTCGCAGGTCCTGTGCACATGGATTATTTTTTGGGCAAAGACCCAACGGGCCTGTTCAAAACGTACTATCGGGAATTCAAAGCGAAATACCCCACGCTTTCTCCACGCGACATAAAGTTGCTCGCTGACTCGAAAGTGAAGTTGGATTTTGCCAAGAACAACCACCTTAATACGGTGGAAAAGACATCAGGAACGCTGCTGCGATTCAATATTGGCACCCAGAAAGAGCCTGAGATGGTTCAAGAACTTGTCGATTACCGGCCACATTACTCCTACCCTGCCCTGGCCGCGGCCCACGTGTTGCCAGCCAATTCAGCCCGATAGCCTGTTGCGGCAGGTTTGCCAACGCAACCCTGCCGTTTGATTACCAAGATGCAAACACGGCGTCAGGCCAGCGCCGTTTTCGCAGACGCCACCCTAGGCGTGGCACCGACCACGAAGTCCTCCTTGCGCAACAGCACCAGCGCTACCAACGACACCACCCCGGTCGCTACATAGAAATACCACGGCGAAGTAATGTCGCCTGTCACCTTGATCAACCAAGTGGAAATCAACGGCGCACTGCCGCCAAACACCGCGACGGGCACGTTATACGCCACGGCAATCCCAGTGGAGCGAATCCGCGTCGGCAACAGCTCACTCATCAACGCATAGGTTGACGACGCGTACAGCCCGAACAGAATCGCCACCGCCATCAACGGCGCGAAGAAGGTCGCCGGGGTGGCGGTCGGGGCGGATTTGAACAGCCAGAACATCGCCAGGGTCGCCAGCGTGCCGATCACCATCAGGAACGGCTTGCGCCCGTATTTATCGGTAAAGGCCCCGCCAAACGGCATCACGAAAGCCGCCGAGAAGCTGGCGACGAACACATAGAGCAAGGTGGTGCCGCTGTCGAACTTGAGGATCTTGGCCATGTAGGTCGAGGCGAAGGTCAGCACCAGGTAAAAGATCGAGCTGTGCAAGGTGATGATAAAGAACACCAGGGCAATCGCCCGCTTCCACTGCCAGACCTCACGCAGCGGCGCCCGCGAAGTTTGCCCGGCGCGTTGCAGGGCGAGGAACTCGGGGCTGTCTTCGAGCTTGAGGCGAATGTACATGGAAATAAAGCCCAGGGGCGCGGCGATCAGGAACGGTACGCGCCAGGCCCATTCCTGCATGACCTCGGCGCCCAGCACCCAGGTCATGCCGTTGGCCACGGCGCCACCGAGCAGCAGGCCGAGCACGGCGGTAACCATCAGCCAACAGGTGGCAAAGCCACGGCGACCGGGGCCGGCGTATTCAGAGATGAAGCTGGTGACGGTACCGATTTCGCCGCCCGCCGAGAAGCCCTGCACGCAGCGCACCAGGATCAACAGGATCGGTGCGGCGATGCCCAGGCTGGCGTAGGTCGGCAACAGGCCCAGCATCACCGTGGAGCCGGTCATCATCACCAGCGCCATGATCAGGGTTTTGCGCCGGCCGATCTTGTCTGCCAGCGGGCCGAAGAACAGCCCACCCAAAGGGCGGATAAAAAAGCTCAGCGCAAACGCAGCAAAGCTGGCCAACAGGCTGGTGGTGGGGTCATCGGAGACGAAGAACGCCTGGCCGATATAGACCGCGAGAAAGCCATAGACGCCGTAGTCGTACCACTCGATCAAGTGGCCGGAGGTGGCGCCCAGAAACGCACGGCGGCGCTTGCGGACGGTGTCTTGTGCGGGATTGCCCATCGTGGGGACTCCTTGTCTGATTATCGATCCATGTTAAAGCGCGGCGATACTCGCGGTTTGCAGCCAATGCCGCAAGTCGGTCTTGAGAATCTTGCCGTAGCTGTTCTTCGGCAAATCGCTGCGCCACACATATTTTTTCGGCTTTTTGAACGAGGCCATGCGCGCCAGGAACCACGTCGTCAGCTCGCCTTCGTCCAGCGGCTGGCCGCTGCGGGTCACCACGAAGGCCACCACCGACTCACCCCATTGCGCGTCGGGCTCGCCCACCACGCACACTTCGAACACCTCGGGATGCTGGGCCAGCACTTCCTCGACTTCACGGGGGTACACGTTGCTGCCGCCACTGATGATCACGTCCTTGGAGCGATCCGTCAGGGTCAGGTAGCCGGCCGGGTCGAGGTAGCCGATGTCGCCGGTCAGCAGCCAACCGTCCACCAGCGTCTGGCGCGTGGCCTGCGGGTTGCGCCAGTAGCCCTGCATCACCGTGGCGCCACGCACCGCGATTTCACCGCGCTCGCCGGTGGGCAGTGGCTGGTGCTCGGCATCGAGAATGCGGATCTCGACACAGGCTTGCGCGTGGCCCACCGAGGCGGCCAGGGTGGCCCAGTCGGGGCGCTGGCGCTCGGCGATCAAGGCGCGGGGCAAGACGCTGATGGTCATCGGGCTCTCGCCCTGGCCGTAGATCTGCACCAGCCGCGGGCCGAAGGTGTCGACTGCTTCGCGCAGGTCGGCGAGGTACATAGGGCCGCCGCCGTAGACGATGGTCTTGATGCCGGCGCCGTGATAATCCTGGCGCCGGGCCTGTTCGACCATGCGCTTGACCATGGTCGGCGCAGCAAACAGCGACACCTGGCCCATGTGCTCGGCCAACCCGAACAGCTCGGCGGCATCGAAGCCATGGGAGGCCGGCACCACATGGCGGGCGCCGCAGCGCACATGGATGAAGTTGTACAGGCCGGCGCCGTGGGACATGGGCGCGGCATACAGCGCCGCATCGTCGGCGCTCACTTGATCGACATCCGTGGCGTAGCACAGCGACATGGCGATCAGGTTGCCGTGGGACAGCATCACGCCCTTGGAGCGCCCGGTGGTGCCAGAGGTATAGAACAGCCAGGCGAGGTCGTGATCCTGGCGGGGCACCGGCTGTTCCAGGCTGGGCCAACCATGGCTGGGCGGCAGCGGGTGGCCGTCCAATTCCGTGCAATGCGTGGGCAAATCCCGCGATGAAAACACCTGGCCGCCGTCGGTAAAGATCAACCGCGCCTCGGCATTATCGGCAATCCACGCCGCTTCGCTGGGGTGCAGCTTGGCGTTGATCGGCACCGCCACCCCGCCCATCCACCAGATGGCGTAGAGCAGTTCCAGGTAGTCGCAGCTGTTTTTCATCAGCAGCGCCACCGCGTCTCCCGGCACCAGGCCATGCTGCTCCACCAGGTGCGCGGCGCGTTGGCGCACGTGGGCGGCGAAGGTGGCGTAGTCGGCCACTTGCACGCTGCCGTCGAACAATGCCGGGCGTTGCGGGGCCCGACGCTGGGTGTCGTGCAGCCAGTTGGCAATGTTCATGACTCAGCTCCGGCGTGCCTGCAGGACCGAGGCGTAGTTGGCCACCGCCATGCCGCCCATGTTGAACACCAGGCCGAACTCCGGGTTGGGCACCGCCAGGCCAATCGGCTCGCCGGTCAATTGCCGGAACGCCAAGGCATGCATGGACACCCCCGTGGCGCCGACGGGGTGCCCCTTGGCCTTGAGCCCGCCGGAAAGGTTCACCGGCAAGCGCCCGCCGGCGCGCACCACCCCGCTGTCGAGCACGCGATGGCCTTCGCCCTTGGGCGCCAGGCCCATGGCTTCATAGATCAGCAACTCGGCAATGGTGAAGCAGTCGTGCACTTCGGCGAAGCTCAGGTCAGCCAGGGTCACATTCGCCCCGCGCAGCGCTGCATGGATCGCGCGTTGCGGGCCCTCAAAGGCGAGGATGTCACGCTGGGCGATGGGCAAGGTGTCGTTGACCTGGGTCATCGCCCGGATTTGCACCTCGCGACGGAACGCCCGCGCACGTTTGGGCGAGGCGAGGATGATCGCGGCTGCGCCATCGCTGATCAGTGAGCAATCGGTCAGGCGCAGGGAGTCAGCCACGAACGGGTTGCTTTGGGACACGTTGTTGCAGTGTTCGAAATTCATCTCCCGATGCATCTGCGCCAGCGGGTTGGCCATGGCATTGGAGTGGTTTTTGGTAGCGATGGCCGCCATCGAGCCCAGCGGGCAGTGGTAACGCTCGGCGTATTGGCGGGCGGCGCGGCCGAACAACTGGGGGAAACTCAGGCCGGCTTCGGCCGGGTCGTTCTGGTAGCCGGCCCCGGCCAAGGCTTGGGTGACCGCGGCAGTGCTGGTGTGGGTCATCTTCTCGGCGCCCACCACCAGCACCAGCTCAGCGCTGCCGGAGAGGATCGCATTGACCCCCGCCTGAATCGCCGCCGAGCCGGATGCACAGGCGTTTTCACAGCGAGTAGCCGGTTTGAAGCGCAGCCCGGGGTCGGCTTGCAATAGCAATGAGGCGGCAAACCCGTCGGGCACCAGCCCCGAGTTGAAATGGCCGAGGAACAACGCATCGATTTGCGACGCGTCAATCTCGGCGTCGCTCAGGGCTTCGCGGGTCACCTGGACGATCAGGTCTTCCAGCGTCGTGCCTTCCAGGCGACCAAAGCGGGAGTGACCAGCGGCAACAATGGAGACGCAATCAGCAGGCATAATCAATTTCTTCTGTTCTTGATTCGGACTTTACTTACAATGACCCACCCCTGATCGTGCGCCAATTCGTGTAACTACTTACACGGGTAAGTAGCGCCCCAGGGCATTGAACAACGAGGCAGGATGCCCCATGACCGCGCTAGCCCAGCAATTTCCCGACCTCGAACGCCTGGCGTTCAAGCTGTCCCCTGCCCCGCAGATCGTCACCAGCGACCGCGTGATTCTCGACTGCAACGACGCTTTCCTGAAGCTGTTCGGCTATACGCGCGACGCACTGGTCAACCAGCTGACCTTGCTGATCTACCCGTCCCAGGCCGACTACCACGCCATCGGCAAGCGCAGCCATGATTGGCTGCTCGACAGCGACAACGGCTTTTATTCCGATGAACGCTTCATGCAGCACCACAATGGCGAAGTGTTCTGGGCCAAGTCCCACGGCTACACCCTCACCCCCAAAGACCCGTTCAAGCTGATGATCTGGCACTTCGAACGCCTGGACCGCATGCACCAGGGCACCGGCGACCTCACGCCCCGGGAGCGGGAAATCGCCATGCACATCGTCAACGGGTTCAAATCCAAAGAAATTGCCCTGCGCCTGGCGATCTCCCACCGCACCGTTGAGGTGCACCGGGCGCGGTTGATGAAGAAACTGCAGGCCAAGACGGTGGTGGAGTTGGTGTCGAAGATCATTATGGTGGCCTGACCGATAACGGCTGTTTAACCGATGCCCCGCCATCCAAATGTGTGGGCAGCTCCAATGCCGCACAGTTAAGCGAACGCAATGCCCAACGCAACGAAGATCAAATGTGGGAGCTGGCTTGCCTGCGAAAGCGGTCGTGCAGTGATAGATGCAGTGACTGTCAGGCCGCCTTCGCAGGCAAGCCAGCTCCCACAGTTTGATCGTGGGGTGTCAGCTAGAGAAGCGTCGGCTGGCTGGCCGTCATCTCAGGCAAGCCAGCTTCCATATTTGGATTGAGGGGCGTCAGGTAGACAGGTGTCGGCTGTCTGGGCCGCGTAGCTGAAACGTTCAACCGAGCACGTCCATACAATTCCCCACCGCCCTGCCCCCCTAACCTCACGGCTTTCGAACCCTCAGAAGCGCTGGAGAACGGGCATGGGTAACACAGCAACCAAGGTATCGCTGGCATTGACGCTGCTGGCAAGTGCGATGATGAGCAACGCGTTTGCCGCCACCCCGAACGTGGCCGTGGCGCCGCAGTACGACACCAGCCATGTGTATGTGGCACCGGCCGATGTGGACCGTTTTGCCCAGAGTTTCCTCGCCACCTTCGGCGGCAAAAGCACGCCCCAGGTCGTGGTCAACGTGCTGCCGGTGCCGAGCAGCACCACCTCGCAATTGCTCCAGACCCCGGCGGGCACCGTGTCGTTGTTCGGCTTTACCACCCCCGTGCCTCACCCGTTCGGCCAGGAACGCAACGGCTATCTGGTCAAGGACATGGACGTGGCCCTCAAGGCCGCGCGGGAAAATGGCGCCGACGTAATCGTCAGCGATTTCCCCGACCCCATCGGCCGTGATGCCGTGGTGCAATGGCCGGGCGGTGTGAACATGCAGCTCTACTGGCACACCAAGACCCCGGATTACGCCGCCTTCGACACCGTGCCGGAAAACCGTGTGTATGTGTCCAACGACAGCGCCGAGCGGTTTATCAAGGCGTTCCTGGGTTTCTCCCACGGCAAGGTAGTGAGCGACGACAAGCACGCCCCTGGGGTTGATGTCGGCCAGGCCGGCGGCCACTACCGCCGCGTTGATATCGAATCGCCGTTCGGGCGCATGGCGGTGCTGGTCACCAACGGCCAACTGCCCTACCCGTTCGGCCATGACACCACCGGTTATCAGGTCAACGACCTCGCCGCCACCCTGGGCAAGGCCACTGGCTCTGGCGCCACAGTGCTGGTGCCGGCGTTCGACAGCAAAGGTCGGCGCAGTGCGTTGGTGGAGTTCCCGGGCGGTTATGTCGCAGAAATCCACCAACTCAGCGCGGCAAAATGATTCGTCACGCAGGCTGGAGCCTGGCTGTGCTGTGGCCGTTGCTTGCTGGCAGCGTGCAGGCCGACGACCAGCTGGTACGCCCGGCGATCAAGGCCAACCGCTGGCAGGAAGACTGGTCTGTGCTCAAGGACCCGGCATTGCGCACGCAACCGCTGGACAACCTCAAGTACATCCCACTGTCCGCCGCCAACCCGTTCACCTACTTATCGTTGGGCGCCACCTTGCGTGAACGCTTCGAGATGAACGACGCCAGCGGGTTCGGCGTGCGGGATGTACCGCGTGACCGCTACCTGATCCAGCGCTTTCAGGTGCACGCCGACTTGCACCTGAACGAACACTGGCGGCTGTTCACCCAGTTGGAAGATGTGCGGGCCTATGACAAGACCACCATTGGCGGTGCCGACCAGAACCGCGTCGACCTGCGCCTGGCCTTTGCCGAATACGTGAAGACCTTCAGCGCTGGCACCTTCAAGGCACGGGCTGGCCGCCAGGATTTCGCCTTCGACTTGCAGCGTTTCATCTCGTCACGGGACGGCCCGAATGTGCGGCAGTCCTTCGATGCGTTGTGGGCGGACTGGGAAACGCCGCAATGGCGCTTCATCGGGATCGCCAGCCAACCGGTGCAGTACCAGGATGGCCGGCATTTCGACGACAAGTCCAACAGCGACGCGCGCTTCCACATGCTACGGGTCGAGCGGCTGGTGGGCGGCACCAATGAGCTGTCGGCCTATTACGGCGTGTACGAGCGCAGCGCCGCCCATTACCTGGACGCCGACGGCGAAGAGACGCGCCAGTTGCTGGACGCCCGCCTGGGTGGCGCAGCCCAGGGGTTCGACTGGGACGTCGAAGCCATGCTGCAACGCGGCTCGGTGGGCAGCAAGACGATTCGCGCCTGGGCCGGTGGCAGCCGCACCGGCTACACCTTTGACACGCTGGCCTGGAAGCCGCGTATCGGCCTGCAACTGGATATCGCTTCCGGTGACCGCCAGGCCGGTGACGGCCGGGTCGGCACCTTCAACCCGCTGTTCCCCAATGGCTATTACTTTTCCCTCGCGGGCTATACGGGCTACAGCAACCTGATCCACGTCAAGCCGTCGATTACCGTCAAGCCCCTCGCCAAGCTCAGCGTGCAAACCGCCGTCGGCCTGCTGTGGCGGCAGACCACCGCAGACGCCGTCTACACCCAGCCCAACCTGGCCGTGGCTGGCACGGCGGGCCAAGGCGAGCGCTGGACCGGCGCCTACGGCCAACTGCGCACCGACTACGCCTTTACGCCCAACCTCAGCGGTGCGGTCGAGGCGGTGCACTACGCGGTCGGCCAGACCCTGCGTGATGCCGGTGGGCACGACAGCAATTACCTGGGCATGGAGCTCAAGTTCAGTTGGTGAGACAAGCACACCCATACAAGCCTGGGCTCAGGTTTACGGCAATAGTGAGACGGTTTTCACACCGCCCTTTTTCAGCCCTGCAAGGAGTTTCAGATGAGCACATTCGTTGCAAAAGACGGTACCCAGATTTACTTCAAAGACTGGGGCAGCGGTAAGCCCGTGCTGTTCAGCCACGGCTGGCCGCTGGATGCGGACATGTGGGAATACCAGATGGAATACCTGAGCAGCCGTGGCTTTCGCACCATTGCCTTTGACCGTCGTGGTTTTGGCCGCTCGGACCAGCCATGGACCGGTAACGACTACGACACCTTCGCTGACGATATCGCCCAGTTGATCGAACACCTTGACCTGCAGGACGTGACCCTGGTGGGCTTCTCCATGGGTGGCGGTGACGTGGCGCGCTACATCGCCCGCCACGGCAGTGCCCGTGTCGCCGGCCTGGTGTTGTTGGGCGCGGTCACGCCGATCTTCGGTCAGCAAGCCGACTACCCCCAAGGCGTGCCAGGCGAGGTGTTCGATGGCATCAAGGCCGGCCTGTTGAAGGATCGTGCGCAGTTCATCAGCGACTTCAACACGCCATTCTTCGGTCTCAATAAAGGCCAGCACGTTTCGGAGGGTGTGCTCAGCCAAACCCTGCAGATCGCCATGCTCGCGTCGCTCAAATCCACCGTGGATTGCGTCACCGCGTTCTCGCAAACCGACTTCCGCCCGGACATGGCCAAAATCGACGTGCCGACCCTGGTGATCCATGGCGACGGCGACCAGATCGTGCCGTTCGAAACCACCGGCAAGGTGGCTGCTGAAATGATCAAGGGCGCGCAACTGAAGGTGTACAAGGATGCGCCTCACGGGTTTGCCGTGACCCACGCTCAACAGCTCAATGAAGACCTGTTGGGATTCCTGAACCGTTGACATCTTGATGCCCCTGTAGGAGCGAGCTTGCTCGCGAAGAACGTCAACGATAACGCGTGCTTGCTGAATGAACGCGGCGCCTATGCGTTTTTCGCGAGCAAGCTCGCTCCTACAGAAGGCAGAAGGCCGGGCGAGCCCGGCCTTTTTTGTTCAGGCAAAGCGCTGGCTCAGCACCAGCCGCCCCGGCCCTGCGATCAGCACGCTGGTAAAGATGATCAACAGCAGCCAGCCGAACTGCCCTTCGAACAGCGTCCACTCCGGGTGCACCACCAGCAACGCGATGACCAGCACCGCCAGGATCGGCAGGCACGCCAGGCGCACCAGCACGCCCGCGACGATCAGCAGCGGGCACAGCACCTCGGCAAAGATCGCCAGCAGCAACGTGACATGGGCGCCCAAGTGAAACGGGTCCTCGATCAGCTTCAATTGCTCGCTGTAGTGGAGCAACTTGGGCAACCCATGCACCCACAGCAGGAACAACGCCCCGCTGACCCGCAGGAACAACAACCCGATATCCTGATTTCTCGCTTCGTTCATACGCCACCTGTGTCCGTCAAAAATGAGCGGCAGCCAGTGTGTCCGAAGCCACGCCGACGCACTTGCAGGCTTGTGCTGAAAGCCTGCGTTTGCATTGCCCGAAGAACCCGGCATGATCTTGCTGAACTGCCGACCCCGCGCTACGGTCCCAACCCATACGCTCATCGCTACAGGAACTTTTCCATGACGCTTCCACAAGAAATGACCCTGATCGAAATCACCACCCCTGGCGGGCCCGAGGTCTTGCAGCCGCGCAGCGCCGACGTGCCAGTGGCCGGGCCGGGCGAGATTCTGATTCGCGTGCACGCCGCCGGGGTCAACCGCCCAGACGCCTTGCAGCGCGCGGGTAAATACCCGATGAAGCCCGGCATGAGCCCGATTCCGGGGTTGGAAGTGGCCGGTGAAGTGGTGGCGCTGGGCACTGGCGTGAACGAATACAGCGTGGGCGACAAGGTTTGCGCCCTGACCAATGGCGGCGGCTATGCGCAGTATTGCGCGGTGCCGGCCAGCCAGGCGCTGCCGATCCCCGCAGGCATGGACTGGATTCAGGCCGCTGCCGTGCCGGAAACGTTCTTTACGGTCTGGGCCAACCTGTTCGGGCTCGGCGGTGCCCGCAAAGGCCAGCGCGCCTTGATCCACGGCGGCACCAGCGGCATCGGCACCACCGCGTTGATGCTCTGCCAGGAATTCGGCATCCAGGCATTCGCCACGGCGGGCAGCGCCGACAAATGCGCGGCGATTGCCAAGCTCGGTGCCGAGCCGATCAACTACCGCGAACAGGCATTTGCCGAGGTCATCGCCAAACAGACCGATGGCAAAGGCGTCAACGTGATCCTCGACATCATGGGCGCCTCGTACCTCAACAATAACCTCAAGGCCCTGGGCATGGACGGCCACCTGGTGATCCTCGGCTTCCTCGGTGGCGCCAAGGCCAACGACGTCGACCTGCTGACCATCCTCGGCAAACGCGCGGTGATCACCGGCTCGCTGCTGCGGGCCCGCACGCGGGAAGAAAAGGCCGAGATTGCCCAGCAACTGCGCGAACACGTGTGGCCGGTACTCAGTGCCGGGCGCTGCCTGCCGATTATCGACCAGGTCTACGCCTACACCGACGCCGCCCAGGCCCATGCGCGGATGGAAGGTGGGGACCATATCGGCAAGATTGTGTTGCGAGTGGAGTGAGGCATTTTTGATGTGCAGAGGGGTTACAGATCCCTGTGGGAGCGGGCTTGCTCGCGAAAGCGGTGGGTCAGTCAACATAAGTGTTTGCTGAGCCGACGCCTTCGCGAGCAAGCCCGGTCCCACACTAGTGTTGGGCATACACCGGATAATCCACATACCCCGCCTGTGTCCCGCCATACAAGCCTTCGGCCTTCAACGCATTCAACGGCCAGCCATTGAACAGCCGCTGGGGCAAGTCCGGGTTGGCAATGAAGGGCCGTCCAAAGGCGATCAAGTCCGCCAACCCGGCCTCTACCAGCCGTGCGCCGCGCTCGGCGGTGTAGCGCCCGGCGTAGATGATCCTGCCGCTGAAGGTGGCGCGCACGGCCTGGCGAAATGTGTCGGGCAGGTCGGGGGCGTTGTCCCAGTCGGCCTCGGCAATGGACACATAGGCGAGGCCCGACGCTTCCAGCACTTTGATCGCTTCGATATAGGTAAGGTGCGGGTCTTCTTCCACCAGGCCGATGTAGACCCGGTCCTGATCGGTGCCACTGAACAGCGGCGAAAAGCGCACGCCCAGGCGTTCCGGCCCCACCACTTTGCACACCGCTTCGACAATCTCGCGCAGCAAGCGCAGGCGATTGTCCAGCGAGCCGCCGTACTCATCCTCACGGAGGTTGGAATGGGCCGAGATGAACTGGTTGACCAGGTAGCCGTTGGCCGCGTGAATTTCCACGCCGTCGAACCCGGCGTCCAGGGCATTGCGCGCAGCCTGGGCGTAGTGCCCGACCAGCTCTTCGATTTCCAGCGTGGTCAAGGCACGCGGGACGGGTGGCTGCACCAGTTCCCCCCTACCCGGCCCGGTTTCAATGAAGGCTTTGGCTTGCAACGCCGGCAGCGCAGACGGGCCCACCGGGGCTCCACCGTCAGGTTGCAGCGCGTTATGGGACACCCGCCCCACGTGCCATAGCTGGGCGAAGATTACACCACCCTCGGCATGCACCGCTGCAGTGACTTTGCGCCAACCCTCGATTTGCGCCGGTGTATGAATGCCGGGCGTCCAGGCGTAGCCCTGGCCCCGAGGTTCGATCTGCGTACCCTCGCTGACCATGAACCCGGCACTGGCCCGCTGACGGTAATACTCGGCCATCAGGCCGGTGGCGATATTACCCGGCTGGGCGCTGCGCTGGCGGGTCAGCGGTGGCAGTACCACACGGTTGTTCAAGCGGTGATGCCCCAGCTTGATCGGGGTGTTCAAGATGCAGTCAGGCACGGCGATATTCCAAATTCAGGACGAACGAAAACCGTGGCGACTCCTGGGAGTCGCCACCGCGTAGATCGGTTGATTAATTTAAGCGCAGAGTGTCAGCAGGGCCTTGGCCACTTCGCTGGAGCTGCCTGGGTTTTGCCCAGTCACCAGCAAACCGTCGACAATGACGAAGGATTGCCAGTCGGCGCCTTTCTCATACAGGCCGCCCAATTTACGGAATTCATCTTCAATCAGGAACGGCACGACCTCGGTCAACTGCACAGCGGCCTCTTCCGAATTGGAGAACCCGGTGACGCGGCGGCCCTTGATCAACGGCTCACCGTTAACTGCCTTGACGTGACGCAAGGCACCCGGTGCATGGCACACAAAGCCAACGGGCTTGCCGGCCCGCTCGAAAGCTTCGATCAGCGCGATGGACACCGGCGACTCCGCCAGGTCCCACAGCGGACCGTGGCCGCCTGGGTAGAACACGGTGTCGAAGTCGGCGGCATTGACCGAGTCCAGCTTCACGGTGGTCGCCAGGGCTTGCTGCGCAGCCGGGTCTTTGCCGAAGCGCTCGGTCTGCTCGGTTTGCGCATCCGGTTCATCGCTCTTGGGGTCCAACGGCGGCTGGCCGCCGGCCGGAGAAGCCAGCACCACTTCGGCGCCAGCGTCCTTGAACGCGTAATAAGGTGCGGCGAATTCTTCGAGCCAGAAGCCGGTCTTGCGCCCGGTATCGCCAAGCTGGTCGTGAGAGGTCAGTACCATTAATACTTTCATTTTCCAGTGCCTCGATCGATGTGAATAACAGGGTTTTCAGGGCTGCCCAACAACTGTTGGGTCAGCAGCAGCGCCTCGGTGAACGGCGCGGTGGTACGGGTGATCTTGCCCATGACGCTGGTTCCCAACCATAGCGCATACAAACGCCTGGCCAGGCTTTCGGGGGCCTGCTCGAACCTGAGCGAGCCGTCTTCGACGCCGCGTTGAAGGGCCACGGCAAGCAAGTCGATGGTGCGCGAAGTACCGCGTTGCAGCGCCAGCCGCATGGGTTCTGACAGATCGGAGACCTCCGCCCCAAGCTTCACGGCCAGGCATTTGCCGGCGTCGGTGCAGCCGGTGTGGTTGTCGATCCAGCCTTGCCAATAACGCATCAGCTTGGCGTGGTGGGTCAATCCCGGCTGATCGAACAGCTGCTGCATGCCCTCGACGTAGTGGTCGAAATAGGTATCGAGTAACACCACGCCAAAGGCATCTTTGGAGTTGAAGTAGTGATAAAACGAGCCCTTGGGCACTTGCGCCGCTTGAAGGATCTCGTTCAAGCCCACCGCCGAAAACCCCTTGGCCCCGACAATGGATTGCGCCCGTTCAAGAATCGCTTGCCGCGCACTGCTGCTTGCGTTGCTCATGCTTGCCCCTCTGCGATTAGACCAGTCGTCTAGTGCGTTGGGCTCATGTTAGGCAGCGCGGCATTGGCTCACAATGTCATATCCGCAAGGATTCCGGACACGCACGAAAGTCGGTTGCCGTTTGCCCGGCACACGCCGACAATCGCCTCTCCCCTGCCCCTTGGAGAGATGCAATGCACAGCGTTGCGCTGATGGTTTACCCGAATTTCCAGTCGTTGAGCCTCAGCCTGGGCTCGGTGTTCGAGTGTGCCAACCTGCTGCGCGGCGAGCCGGCCTATGAGTTTCACCTGGTGTCGGAAAGCGGCGGCGCCGTGATGACCTCCCAGGGCTTTTCGGTGAACACCAGCGCGCTGCGCCCAGAGGGCTATGACACCTTGATTGTCAGCGGCTACCTGGAGTTTCGCCTGCCGGAAGCCAACCTGCTGGAACTGGTCAAGGCCGCGTCCGCGCAGTCGCGCCGGGTGGCGTCGTTATGCATGGGTATATTTGTGCTGGCCGAGGCTGGCCTGCTGGCTGGCAAGCGCACCACCACCCACTGGATCCACGCACCCGCGTTTCGCAAGCGTTACCCGGATATTCGCCTGGAAGAAGATAAGTTGTTCATTGTCGACGGCCAGGTGTGGACCGGTGCGGGCATGAGTGCCGGGGTCGACCTGGCGCTGGCGATGGTGGAGGACGACCTGGGCAGCGACCTGGCCCGTCGCATCGCACGCAAACTGGTGATTGCCCAGCGCCGTGGCAGCGAGCAGTCGCAACTGTCGGCCTTGTTGGAGCTGGACCCCAAGTCCGACCGCGTGCAGCTGGCCCTGGCCTATGCCCGTGAAAACCTCACCCATGATTTGTCGGTGGACGCACTGGCCGACGTCGCCCGGCTCAGCCCACGCCAGTTCAGCCGGGTGTTTCGCGAAGAAACCGGGCAGACCCCGGCCAAGGCCATTGAGGCCCTGCGGGTGGAAGCTGCGCGGGCAATGATGGAAACCAGCCGCCACCCGGTGGAAGTAGTGGCACGCGAAACCGGGTTTGGTGATCGCGAACGCATGCGCCAGGCGTTCCTCAGGGCCTTCGGGCAGCCGCCCCAGGCGATGCAGCAGGTGCTGTTCAACCCGGGCTAGGCCCGTGACGGCCTGACAGCCGACTCCTATCTACCTGAAGTGCCATGATCCAAATGTGGGAGCTGGCTTGCCTGCGATGGCGGCCTACCAGCCGACACTTACCTACCTGACACCCCGCGATAAAACTGTGGGAGCGGGCTTGCTCGCGAAGGCGGCCTGGCAGCCGACCAGAATCTTGGATCAGACCGTGTACATATCCGTTATTTGGGTAACGGCTGCTTATGGTTCCGCTTTTACAGCGGGTCACTTTTGGAAAAGAGCCCCAAAAGTAACCAAAAGGGCTCTGGCCCCACCACTCGGCACCTCGCCTAGGCTCGGTGTGCCCGAACACAGGCTTGAATCCGTGGGCCGCCGCCACGCGCCATCCATGGCGCGGGGCGGCTAACCCGGCGTCCTGCCGGGTTACCCACGAATTCAAGCCTGCGTTCGGCCAGCGTGGTTTGACGGGGCGCCTAAGATCAAGATCAAAAGCAGATCAAGAGCAAGATCAAGAGCGGCTCGCTTCGCATCGTGGTTACCGCAGGATATCGATGCTCATCGAGAGAAAGCCCCAGCCCGTCAATGCAACGAAGCTCGGGTAATCAGGTAGCTCACCAACTGCGGATCATCCTCCAGTTCAATCATCTGCACCGGACGCGGCAAGTTATCCAGCACGGTGCGCCAGAACGCCTGGGACACCTCGTCCTGATCATAGAAACGCACCAACCAATTGGCCGCGCCGCTGCACAGCACCTGGCTGGCAATGGCACGGCCGATGCCTTTGCGGCGGTAGCGCTTGAGGATGAACAGGTCAGCCAGTTCCAGGGCGTCGATGCCCGGCAGTTCGCTGCTTTCGATCAACAGGAAACCGGCGATATAGCCGTCTACCAGCAACAGGTTGGCGCTCCATTGCGGGTCGCTCCAGTAGCGGGCCAGGTGTTCGTCATGGATGTAGTAACGCCCATCGGCCTCGACATCTTCCTGTTCCCAGTCCGAAGACTCATAGGCGTAGTACTGGTAAAGATTGCGGATCAGTTCAGCTTCTTCAGGGCCGGTCTGGATCAATTCGACGGTGGTTTCAGGCATGGGGCTCTCGGTGGAAAAACGCAGGGCGCCATTGTTCACAAAAGTGCTACCCACGCCAATGGCCTGGCGAATCCTTTCTATTAGCTGAACCGATTGCAAATAGCGGTTGCCCTGGCCGAAATCCTGAAACATTTAGAATAAACTTCGCCGGTTTCCCCCTATTGCTCAAGGACACGTATTTTGACCAACGTCTGTACCGCCGGCCTGGATGTGGGCTTTGCCTCCCTGGATTACCTGCAGATCTTCATCCTTGGGGTGATCCAGGGCATTACTGAATTGCTGCCGGTGTCGTCCACCGCCCATATGCGCGTTGTGCCCGCCCTGCTCGGCTGGCAAGACCCCGGCTCGGCGTTTTCCGCGGCCATGCAATTGGCGGCGCTGGCGGCGGTAGTCAGCTATTTCTGGCGCGATGTGCGTCAGGTCACCACCGGCAGCATCAGTGCGGTGCGCCGGGGCGACTACAACGACCGCTGGTTCAAGCTCGCCGTTGCGATTGTGCTGGCAACCGTACCGATTGGCATCGCCGGCCTGGCGTTGTCGTCGACCTTGAATGCGTGCAACTCACCCTTGCGCGGGCTGATGGTGATCGGCATTTCCTGCGTGGTGATGGCGGTGCTGCTGGCAGTGGCCGAACTGCGTGCCCGGCATACACGCGACGTGAGCCAAATGCGCCTGCGCGATGCCTTGATTGTGGGAGTTGCGCAGATTGGCGCGTTGATACCGGGCGTATCGCGTTCGGGCTCCACGTTGACCGCAGCGCTGTTCCTGAACTTCAAACGCGAAGAGGCAGCGCGGTTTTCCTTCCTGTTGGGCTTGCCGGCCATCGCCCTGGCCGGCTTGAAAGAGTTGTGGGTGCTGCTGCGCGCCGACCTGCCCGTCCACGCCTGGCCGCACTTGATCTTCGGCCTGGTTGTGGCCAGCGTCTCGGCGTTTTTTGCCATCTGGGGCCTGATGAAATTTCTGGAGCGTTTCTCCACCTGGCCGTTCGTGATCTACCGTGCGCTGCTGGGGGTGTTTTTGATCGTGGCCGTCAGCACCGGCCTGCTTACCTGACCCTTGTAGGAGCGAGCTTGCTCGCGAAAAACGTCAACGATAACGCGGGCACTCTGTATGTTCGCGGTGGCCTTGGTTTTTTCGCGAGCAAGCTCGCTCCTACAGGTTATTGGCGGTCGGCCAGCGCTTCGAGCAAGTCGGCCGAGGGCACGAAGAACAGGCCGCCGGTCACGGCCGTGCTGAAGTCGAGCAAGCGGTCGTAATTGCCGGCCGGGCGGCCGACGAACATGTTTTCCAGCATCTGTTCCAGAGGCTGAGGCGAACGTGCGTAGCCGATGAAATAAGTGCCGAATTCGCCCGCGCCTGGGCGGCCGAAGGGCATGTTGTCGCGCAGGATCTTCACTTCCTCACCGCTCTCGTCGGTGATGACGGTCAGGGCGCTGTGGGAGTTGCTCGGCTTGGCGTCTTCGTCCAGTTCGATGTCCGATAATTTGGTGCGCCCGATCACCTTCTCTTGAGCCTCCACCGTCAACCCATTCCACGCGGTCATGTTGTGCAGGTATTTCTGCACCAGCACATAGCTGCCGCCTTCGAACTCAGGGTCTTCATCGCCCACCAGGGTAAACGCCTCGGCCTTGCGCCCCACCGGGTTCTCGGTGCCGTCGACGAAACCGATGATGCTGCGCATATCGAAGTAGCGAAAGCCCTGGACCTCATCGACCACCTTCACGCTATCACCCAGGGCCGCCATCAGCTGGGTCGCCAGCTCGAAACACAGGTCCATCTGCTCGGCACGGATGTGCAGCAGGATGTCGCCGGGGGTCGACACTGCCTTGCGCCCTTGCACACCGAACTCGCGAAACGGATGCAAGGCCGCCGGGCGCGGCGCGCCGAACAGGCGGTCCCAGGCATCCGAGCCAAACCCGCAAACGCAAGTCAGGTTGCCCGAGGGCACGCGCTTGCCTACCGAGCGCACCAGGCCTGCGATGTCGGCGCACCAGGCCCGCACGTTTTCAACCGCATCGGGCGCCAGGGTGGCGACCATGAAGATCGCGCTGCTGGTGATCGGGTGGCACACCGATTGTGGTTCGAGCGGGGGACGGACGGGGCAGGTTTTCATGGGCATTCCACAGGCTGAGGGCGGTGAACCCGCGCAGATTAGCAGATCATCGATGGCAACTGGCCCACACCAGGCGAATCAGGGCTTTGAGCTTGAGCGCCTCGGCCCAGCGATCGGTGAGTTCGCGGCCCTGTGCGTCGGTAATCGCATAGGGTGGCGGGCCCAACTCGCAAGTGAAGGACAAGCTCTGCGGACTGTCAGCGCGGCCCAGCCAGTGTTCGATCCCGTAGCGCCACCAGCCGGTAAACCGCTCGACCCACTGTTGGTGCTGGGGAAAATCCAGACAAACCTGCACCTGTTCGCTGCTAGCAATGCGGCCATGAAAGCCCCAGCTGTGACGCAGGATGGTGCGTATCTGTTCGTCGTCTTCCACACTGCCGGGCTCGGGCAACTCGCGGCCAACCACGTAGTGGGAAAGGTCTGCGAGCAGTTTCAGATCGGGCATCTGTGCCAGCAGGTCGAGGGTGAACAATAGGTCGTTGGTGAGCCGGTAACGGTGGGTTTCCAGCAGGATCGGGAAGTCCACCTGTTCGGCCAGGCGTTGCCAGCCGTCGATCAGCCTGGCCGCCTCGGCCTGGGTACGCGGGCGCACGTCGGCTTGCAAGGTGAGGTGGTGACAGCCGTGACGGCTGATCACCTCCAATGCCCTGGCTAGATCTTCCACCGATTGCGGGAACAGTTGCCCTTCAATCTGCAAGCCCCTGGCCGTGGCCGCCGCGTGCAGGCGCTGCACCGATGCAGGTGCCCAGTAATGGTCGGTGATGCCGTCATAACCGGCGGCGGCGATGCGGTCCAGTTGCGCTTCGAGGCTGCCGGGCTCGGTTTGCATGGCCCACATCGATTGGAATACTAACAACTGGTGCATGGTCAGCCTCGCAATAACAGCTTCAGGGATACCTCAGGGTCGGCCAGGCTGGCCGGGTTGAGCGGGATTCGGGCAGTAATCAAGTGCTCGCACAGCTTGATGTCCTTGGCTGCGCGGTTACCCAAGGCCCAACTGCAGGCGCCCTGCAAACGGTGATGGTCGTCCAGGTAGAACAGCAGCTGGCCGCCGTCTGGCAATTCCCGGCGAACCATCAGCGCCGTCATCACCCCGACGGTGTGCAAGCCCCACGCGTATTGATCGGACCAGAAACCCGGGATCGTCTCGAACGCCAACTCCTGCCCTAGCAGGTTCAACGCCGCGAGACGGCCCTGGGCTTCGGCGTTGCGCCAGGTTTCCTGGCGCTGATAAAGGCCCGCCAGGCGAAACGCGCACACATCCCCCGCCGCGTAGATATCCGCCGCACTGGTGCGCAACTGCGCGTCGACACGAATGCCCTGCCCGACTTCCAAGCCCGCCGCCGCGGCCAACTCGATGTTAGGCTGCATGCCAATGCCGACCACCACCAGGTCGCAGGGCAGCCGTTGCCCGTCGACCAGTTGCACGGCGTCGACGTGGATGCACTCCAGCGCGACGTTCAAACGCACATCCACACCCTGCTCACGGTGCAAGGCCAGCAACGCGTCACTGATCACCGGCGGCAAAACCCGCCCTGCCAACCGTGGCCCGGCTTCCAACAACGTAACCTCGCAGCCCAGGCCCCGCGCTGTCGCCGCCACCTCCAAGCCGATAAAACCACCGCCGACCACCACCAGCCTGGCGCCAGGCTTTAATTCATTGCGCAAGACCAACGCGTCATCATGGGTGCGCAGGTAAAACACGTTGGCCTGCTCTTGGGGCAAGCGTCGCGCCCGGCCTCCGGTGGCCAGCAGCAGGCCGGCATAGGTCAACCATTGGCCGTTGGCCAGTTGCAACCGGTGGTGCTGGGGCTCCAGGCGGCTGACCGGGTTGGCGGCGATATGCTCGACCCCGAGCGCCGCCAACTGCTGGCTGTCGCACAGGCTGCATTGCGCCAGGTCGCTCGAACCTTGCAGCAAGCCCTTGGACAACGGTGGCCGTTCGTAGGGCAGATGCGCTTCATCGCCGATCAGGATCAGGCGCCCGCTGTAGCCTTCTTCACGCAGGGTCAGTGCCGCACGGCCACCGGCATGGCCGGCGCCGACGATGATCAGGGGGGCGTTCATCCTTCGGCCGTGACGGCGAGCAGCACCCGCCCCGCATCCACCCGCACGGGGTAGGTCTTGAGGTTGACGCACACCGGCGCGCCCAAGGCCTTGCCGGAGCGGTAATCAAAGCGCCCGTTGTGCTTGGGGCACTCGATCACATGGTCCATCACCAGGCCGTCGGCCAGGTGGATTTTCTCGTGGGTGCACAGGCCGGCGGTGGCGAAGAATTCGTTATCGGCTGAACGGAACACCGCGTAGGTCTGCGCGCCGTGGTCGAAGCGCAGCACGTCTTCTGCTTCTATTTCGCCCACGGCGCAGACGTCGATCCATTGATCGTTCATACATTTATCTCCAATGACTGGCTCTTACTCTGTGGCGAGCGAGCTTGCTCGCGCTGGGCTGCGAAGCGGCCCTGGATTCGTCTGTACGGTGTAGGTCTGAAGGGTTATTGGGGCTGCTGCGCAGCCCAGCGGGAGCAAGCTCCCTCGCCACGGGTGGGGCGTTGGACGAAATAGCCGGGGTCGCTGCGCTGGCGCCAGATCGTCGGAATGATTTCCTGGTAGGCCTGCCACAAGTTGGCGTACGGCGGCGGGCAGTCGCTGCGGATCTCTTCGTGCAGTTGACTGAGCGCGTGGTAAGGCACCATCGGGTACATGTGATGTTCGAGGTGGTAGTTCATGTTCATGTAGATAAAGCGCAGCACGCGGTTCATGTAGATGGTGCGGCAGTTACTGCGGTGGTCGAGCACATCTTCGGCCAGGCCCACGTGTTGGCTGATTCCAAACAGGTAACCGAGCCAGGCGCCATAGAGGCTGGGCAGGCCCACCAGCATCAGCGGCAACCAGCTGTGCAGGTACAGCGCGGTGCCGATGATCAGGGCGTAGAGGCCGACCCAGATACGTGCATCTCGGTACACCTTGGGCCACTCTGATTCGGGGATGAAGTCCTGCTCCTGGGCGCTCATTCGCCCGAGCGCATGGCGGGCCACGCCGCTGAAAGTCTTCCAGGCCAGAGGCAGGTTGAACAGGCTGAGGGCCATCATCCATAAGCTTGGCGGGCGCGGTTCGACGATCTCCGGGTCACGGCCGACGACGATGGTGTCGGTGTGATGACGAGCATGGCTCCAGCGCCACACGTGGGGTTCGAAGAGGCACATGAAGCTCGCCACCTGATACAGCGCATCGTTCATCCAGCGGGTCTTGAAGGCGGTGCCGTGGCCGGTTTCGTGCCAGCGCGGGTTGGAGGCCGTACCGTAGAGCACACCGTAGGCGATAAAGAATGGCACGCAGGCCCAAGTGCCCCAGAACCAGTAGCCGCCGACACCGGTGGCCAACAACGTCGAGAACCACAGGGCGGTGTCGCGCAAGGCCGGGCCGTCACGGCGTTGCATCAGGGCTTTCATGCGATTGCGCGGGATGGGCGACTGGTACCAACGGGCCGAGACCAGGCCCTTGTCGGCGGCGCGGGCCGCTTCGGGGCCGGTGAGGCTGTAGTCGCGCCGAGCGCGGTGAGCGGTGTGTCCAGGCATTGTTATTGTTCTCCGCAAGCGTGGGTTTCAGGGGCTTTGCGAAACCAACGATAGAGCGCGGTTAAATCACCCTCAAGGCCTTGAATCCATTCCCTATCAAGCTATCATCCAGGCCCAGCGGGGCTTGATAGTTTTCTATCAAGACGCTCAAGGGGCCTGCCATGCACAACAACAAACGCCCAACCATCGCCACCGTTGCCGCCCATGCGGGGCTCAGCGTAGCCACCGTCGACCGCGTGCTGAACGCCCGCGCGCCGGTCAACCCCGGCACGGCCGAACAGGTGTTCCAGGCCGCCGAAGCGGTGGGCTATTTCGCCGCACGGTTGATCGGCCAGCGCATTCGCGAACGTCGGCCCACCTACCGTTTCGGCGTGCTGTTGCTGGGCACAGCCCAAGCCTTTTATGCGCAGTTGGCCCACGCCATCAGCGAGGCAGCGCAGCATCACGCCACCGCCAACCTGAGCTGCCAGTTCGACTACATCAACGACCGCACGCCCTCCGCCATCGTCGCGCAAATCGAACAACTGGCCGTGCAGTGCGACGCCCTCGCGGTAGTCAGCTTCGCCCATCCGTTGATCAACGCCTGCCTGGCGCAGATCCGCACAGCGGGCGTGCCGGTGGTTGCCCTGCTCTCGGACATCCATGAACACGCTGCCGAACCCTATGTAGGCCAGGACAACCACGTGGTCGGGCGCACCATGGGCTGGCTGCTGGCGCGCACCTGCGGCGCACGCAAAGGCAGCGTGGGCATCCTGTTGGGCGGCCATCGTTTCCTCGGCCATCAGGCACGGGTCGAAGGCTTGCACAGCTACCTGGCCGAACACGCGCCGGGGCTCAAGCCGTTGGAGCCGCTGATCAACCTGGACAACTGCGACATCACCGAAGAAGCCACGCTCGACCTGCTCAGTCGCCATACCGATTTGCGTGGGTTATGCGTGGTGGGCGGTGGTGGCGACGGTGTGATCAATGCCCTGGCGCAACTGCCCAAGCGCCCGACGCTGTGCTGCATCCTGCAAGAGTCCACGCCCTTGTCGCGTCAGGCATTGAGCAACGGCTTGATTGATGTGGTGATGGACTCGCAGCCACGGCAGACGGCCGTGGCGCTGGTGGAGTTGCTGGTGCGCTTGCAGAGTGATGAGGGGTTTGACCCATTGAGGCACCGCGTGCATATACCGCCGCAGATAGTGACCCCGGAAAACCTGTGCAGCTGATCGGTTTGGCTTGAGGTTTCAGCGCTCACGGAAATCGGCGGCGCTCAAGCCAAACCGACTCATCTTTTTGTACAGACCGCCCCGCGACACATCCAGTTGCTGTGCGGCCAGACGAATGTTGCCGCGGGTGCTGGTGAGCGCGGCAACGATGGCGTGCATTTCATGGCTGCTCAAATCCTGCGCGGGCTGGGGCTGGTAGGCGCGCAACGTGGTGCGTTGCGGGGTTTCCAGCGGCAAGTCGGTCGATTGAATCAGCTCGCCCATCGCCAGGTTGGTCGCCCGCTCAATGACGTTCTCCAGTTCCCGCACGTTGCCCGGCCAGCCATGGGCTGACAGCAACGCCAACGCATCCGGCGCGAAACCTTGCACCGCTTTACGTAGCGAGCGGGCACAACGCTGCAGGAAATGCCGCGCCAGCAATGGGATATCGTCACGGCGCATGCGCAGTGGCGGCACGCTCAGGTTCAGCACGTTGAGTCGGTAGTAAAGGTCTTCACGAAACGCACCCTCGGCCACCGCCTGGCTCAGGTTGCGATGGGTGGCGGCGATGATGCGCACGTCGACTTGCCGCGATTGCTTGGCCCCGACGCGGGTGATTTCACCCTCCTGCAAAACCCGTAGCAGACTGACCTGGGCATCGAAGGACATGTCGCCGATTTCATCCAGGAAGATGGTGCCGCCATCCGCCAGTTCGAACTTGCCTGCCGCCCCACCCCGCGCCGAGCCGGTGAACGCGCCTTCGACGTGGCCGAACAGTTCGCTCTGCACCAGGTCCCGTGGGATCGCGCCGCAGTTGACCGCCACAAACGGGCCGTTGCAACGCTCGCTGCCGTTATGAATGGCCTGGGCAAACAGTTCCTTGCCGGTGCCGCTTTCGCCGAGGATCAAGGTGGTGGACTCGCTGCGACTGGCGATACGCCCCAAGTGCAGTGCGTCTTGTATCGCCCGCGAGGTGCCCAGGATGGTCTCGAAGGTATAGCGGGCCTGGGTGCCGATAATGCGCCGGGTAATCTCGCGGATACGGCGGTTTTCGCGCACCGACACAATCACCCCACCCTGCTCCAGTGGGCATACCGAAACCAGGCAGGCGAGTTGGCTGCCGTCGTGCAAGTGGAAGGTGCAATCGCGGTCGCGCACAGGCTCACCCAGCGCGTCGCTCAGTTCACTGCGGCCCAGGCGCTGGAAAGGACTGCCGATCAACTCACGCCCTACCCCGAACAATTGCCGCGCATAACGGTTGAGCGCCTTGATGCAGCCACGCTCATCGAGCACCACCAAGCCTTCGTTGAGCACTTCGAGTACGGCCTGTTGCTCTTCCAGCAACACCTGCAGCGCCATCTGCCGCGACACCGCCTCGGCCGCCGCTTGAACGGTGCCCAGGGTATGGAAATGAAACCAGCCGGGCTCGGCGGTCAGGGTGAGCATGGCCAGGGTCTGGCCTTGGGCATCTTTGATCGGCGCGGCGGCGCAGTGCATGTGGCGCTGGCGCAGGCCGCTGGCGAAATTTTCTTCAGCCAGCACATACACCAGGCGATCTTCGGCCAGGGCCAGGCCGGTGCAGTTGGTGCCTTGCACCGATTCGAGCAAGCGACTGCCCACCGGGGTGATGTCCAGCCCGCAAAAATACAGAGTCGTGCCCTCGGCATCCGTGAGGTTGATATGCCCACGCGGGTTGTAAGCCAGCAATCCATGCATGACCTGCGCGGCGGCGGCGATCAGGGCGCGATGGTGGGCCAGGGTCGCCGCCAGCGCATGAGGCGCAACAAAGCGGTAGTCGCTGTTACCGGGCTCGATACCCGCCTCGACACTGCGTCGCCAGGAATCCCAGATGACTTGGCGTACGCCGTCGGGACGCACGACTTGGCCAGCCAGGCATTGGCGCCACGCCTGTTCCAACGCGGCAATGGGCCCGTCGTTCAGCGCGGCAGGCCCCAGGTTCGTGAGGTATTCGAGGTCTTGCACACTGAACGCCTGGGTCATTGCGGTTATCCATGTTCATATTTTCGACATGTCAGTATAGACATGTCACAAACATGAACACTTTTTGTTTAATTAAAATAATAACCCCATATAAATCAGCCAGTTATAAATTGGCACAGGCCTTGCTCCTGCCCCAATGTCACCCAGGACGGTCCTGGGGGCCCACAACAACAAGAGGGGTCGTTTCATGAGTACACAGAACATCCGCCTGGGCTTGATCGGTGCCGGCCGCATGGGCAGCTTCCATGGCCTTACCGCCGCACGCCACATCCCCGGTGCCTGCCTCGCCGCCATCGCCGATCCCGTCCCAGGCCAGGCCGCTCGCCTGGCAGCAGAACTGGGGGTGGACAAGGCCTACACCGACCCGCAACAGCTGCTGGACGACCCGGACATCGACGGCGTGCTCATCGCCGCCCCTGCCCGTAGCCACGCGGAGCTGGTGATCAACGCCGCACGCGCCGGCAAGGGTATCTTCTGCGAAAAGCCCATGGCGATTACCCTGGACGAAGCCGACCGCGCCATCGCCGCCGCTGCCGATGCACGGGTGCCCTTGCAGGTCGGCTTCAATCGGCGCTTCGCCAAGAGCTTTCGCACTGCGCACCTCGACGTCGTCGCCGGACGTATTGGCACGCCGCAGCTGCTACGCTCGCTGACCCGCGACCCGGCGCTGAACAACCCGGCCAACTCACCGCAATGGGTGATCTTCCTCGAAACCCTGATCCACGACTTCGACACCTTGCGCTACCTCAACCCTGGGGCCGAAGTGGTACAGGTGCAGGTGATGGCCGACGCGCTGATTGCCCCGCAATTCAAAAGCCAAGGTTTGCTCGACACCGCCGTGGTCACCCTGCGCTTTGACAACGGCGCCATTGCCACCGCCGAAGCCAGCTTCCAGGCCGTGTATGGCTACGACGTGCGCGGCGAAGTGTTCGGCAGCAAGGGCATGCTGAGCATGGGCAGCCTTAACGACTGCGACCTGGTGCGCTACCTGGCCGAGGGCATCCAGGCAGACACCCAGCGGATGGACACCGACCTGCTGCGCGACGCCTACATTGCCGAGCTCAACCACTTTGTCGACTGCCTGCGCAGCGGCGCCAAGCCCCTGGCCAGCGGTGAAGATGCGCGTGCAGCCCTGGCAATTGCCCGTGCCTGCATTGAGTCGTACCAAACCGGCAAGGCCGTGGCCGTTCAAGGAGCCCGCTAATGATGCCGTTCAAATTGGCCGTCAGTGCCGAAATGGTGTTTCTCGAACTGCCCTTCATCGAACGGGTCAAACGTATTCATGCCTTGGGCTTCAGCGCCGAAATCTGGAGTTGGGCCGACAAGGACATCAATGCCTTGGCGGCGACCGGCGCGGACTTCACCTCGATGACCGGCTACCTCACCGGCACCCTCACCGACCCCGACGGCATCCGCCAATTGCTCGACAGCGCCCGTGAGTCCCTGGGCATTGCCGAGCGCCTCAATTGTCCCAGCCTCAATCTGCATGGCACGGGCCTGGGTGAAGGCGGCCTGCCCGTGCAGCCCGTCAGCCACACCACCGGGCGCATGTGGCTGAGCGCTTGCAAGAGCCTGGAAAAAATCGCGCGCCTGGGAGAAGACGCCGGCCGCGTATTCCTGCTGGAAAACCTCAACACCGCCGTCGATCACCCAGGTACACCGTTCGCACGTGCCGACGACACCCTGGCCCTGATCGAAGCCGTCGGCAGCCCGCATTTGAAGATGAACCTGGACCTGTACCACGCGCAGATTGGCGAAGGTAACCTGATCGAATTGATCCAGCGCGCTGGCAGCGCCATCGGCGAAATCCAGGTCGCTGATGTGCCTGGACGCAAGGAGCCCGGCACGGGCGAAATCCACTACCCGGCCATTGCCCGGGCCTTGCACGCCATGGGTTACACCGGTGTGGTCGGCCTGGAGGGCTGGGCCAGCGGCGACAGCGAGTCGGCCCTGGAGCGTTTCCGTCAGGCATTCACCCTATAACAATAAAAGGAACAGCCTCATGCACCGTTATTCATTACTAGTGGCCGCGCTGTTGTTGGTGTTCAGCCAGTGGACCTTCGCTGCCTATCGCATCGGCGTGAGCATTGCCCGGGTGGACGATAACTTCATGACCTATGTGCGCACCGGCCTGGAGGCGGCAGCGAAACACCAGGACGTGCAGATCCAATTCGAAGACGCCCAGGGCGATGTAGTGCGCCAGCTCAATCAGGTCGAAGGCTTTCTCAACCAGAAAGTCGATGCGGTGATCGTGCTGCCGGTCGACACCGCCGCCACCGCCAACATCACCCGCGCAGCCGTGACGGCGAAGACGCCGCTGGTGTACGTCAACCGCCACCCGGATGAGCGTGCGCTGCCTGAGGGCGTGGTCACCGTGGCCTCCAACGACATCGAAGCGGGGCAATTGCAGATGCGTTACCTCGCCCAAAAACTGGGTGGCAAAGGCAACGTGGCGATCGTCATGGGCGACCTTGCGCAGAACGCCACCCATGCCCGCACCGAGGGGGTCAAACAGGTGCTCAAGGACTTTCCTGGGATCAAGATCGTCGAGCAACAAAGCGCCGAATGGCAGCGCAGCAAGGGGATGGACCTGACCAGCAACTGGTTGCTGGCCGGCACCCCGTTCAATGCCATTGTCGCCAACAACGATGAAATGGCGATTGGCGCGGCCATGGCCTTGCAGCAAGCGGGCAAGGCCAAGGGCGAGATTGCGATTGTCGGCATCGACGGCTTGCCCGATGGCCTGGCAGCGATCAAGCGCGGGCTGCTGGCGGGCTCAGTGTTCCAGGACCCCAAGGCCCAGGCTGCCCAGGCCGTACAAGCGGCGGTGCGGATGATCAAGGGCGAGCAAGTTGACGCGCAGGTGTGGGTGCCTTTCGAGCTGATCACGCCTGAGCAGGTGGGGGTGTTTGAGCAGCGCTACAAATAACTCGAACAATCAGCTGGATACTATCGAAGGCAGAAGCGGCAACTGTGGCGAGGGAGCTTGCTCCCGCTGGACTGCGTAGCAGTCCCAGCCTTTTTAAACAAAGAGCGGGGCCGCTTCGCGCCCCAGCGGGAGCAAGCTCCCTCGCCACGTGGTTATCGTATCAATCCAGGTCACTTGCATCATGGCGCTCGGGCAACTGATCATCCCCCGACACCCGGTTCACCCGCCGCCCACGCTGCACCGCCGGCCGCGCATCAATCGCATCCGCCCAGCGCATCACATGCTTGTATTCATGCACCGACAAAAACTCTGCCGCACCATACAAACGGCCTTTGACCAACCCACCATACCAAGGCCATATGGCGATATCGGCAATGGTGTATTCATCCCCGGCGATGTATTGGCTGACCGCCAGGCGCTTATCCAGCACATCCAGTTGGCGCTTGGTCTCCATGGCGAAGCGGTTGATCGGGTATTCCATCTTGCTCGGCGCATAGGCATAGAAATGCCCAAAGCCGCCCCCCAGGTAAGGCGCGCTGCCCATCTGCCAGAACAGCCACGACAGGCATTCAGCCCGTGCGACGGGCTCCGTGGGCAGTAACGCACCAAACTTCTCGGCCAGGTACTGCAAAATCGCGCCTGATTCGAACACGCGAATCGGTATGGCGCCGCTGTGGTCCATCAGCGCAGGAATCTTCGAGTTCGGGTTCACCGCCACAAAGCCACTGCCGAACTGGTCGCCGTCGCCGATCTTGATCAGCCAGGCGTCGTATTCGGCGCCGCTGTGCCCCAGGGCCAGCAGCTCTTCCAGCAGGATCGTGACCTTCTGCCCATTGGGCGTGGCCAGGGAGTATAACTGCAGCGGGTGCTTGCCCACCGGCAGCGGCTTTTCGTGAGTGGCGCCGGCGATGGGCCGGTTGATGCTGGCGAAGGTGCCGCCGCTTTCGGTGTCCCAGGTCCAGACTTTGGCAGGTACGTACTCGGTCATAATCAATGCTCCAGAGGCGCTTGCGATCAACTAAGCGCTCCAGACTAAACCAAAGGTCGATGATTCGTCACACCTATCAGCATGGAAGATCCGGCATGAATGATCGACTCGACGACCTCCTCGCCGACCACTTGCACGTACTGTTCTGCGGCATCAACCCTGGCAAGGGCTCGGCAGCCCTCGGCCTGCATTTTGCCAATCGCAGCAATCGTTTCTGGCGCACCGTGCACCTGGCCGGTTTCACGCCCAATGAAATTCGCCCGCAAGACGGCGCCACCTTGCTGCACTACGGTTGCGGATTGACCACTTTGGTGGCACGGCCAACGGCCAGTGCAGGCGAGTTGGCGCGGCATGAGTTCCAGGACGCGGCTGCGGCGCTCGAACATAAAGTTCGCCGCCATGCCCCGCGTTTCGTCGCGTTCCTCGGCAAGCCCGGCTATAGCGCACTGACCGGCCAGCGCGAGGTCGCCTGGGGTTTGCAAGCGCAGCTACTGGGCGACGCTTCGGTATGGGTGCTGCCCAACCCCAGCGGGCGCAACCTGGCGTTCAGCCTTGAGCAACTGGTGGAGGCGTATCGGCGGCTACGCGAGGCCGTTGTACAAGCGCCCCAACCTCAAGCGCCATGCTGAACGCCTGGGGCAGCACCCGGCGTTCAAGCGTTACCCTTACCAAGAGCCCTGTTCGCGTCGCTACACCCACCCGCCGTCGACGATAAAGTTCTGCGCCGAGCACATCGCCGAGGCATCCGAGGCCAAAAACAGCGCCATGTTGGCGATGTGTTCCGGCATCACGCTGCCGGGCAGGCACTGACTGCGGGCGATGAGCTCCTTGGCGGCGTCGTCGACCCACATGGTCAGTTGTTTTTCGGTCATCACCCAACCCGGCACCAAGGTGTTGACGCGGATATGGTTGGGCCCCAGTTCACGCGCCAGGGCTCGGGTCATGCCGTGAGCGGCAGCCTTGCTGGCGGCGTATACGGGGTAGCCGGCCGAGGCCATCATCCAGCCCACCGAGCCCAGGTTGATGATCGAGCCGCTACCGGCCTCCTTCATCATGGGCACCACCGCCTTGGCGGCAAAGAAGGCGTGCTTGAGGTTGACCGCAATCAGTTGGTCGAACATGTGCGAGTCGATTTCTTCCAGGCTGTGGCGCACATCGTTCGCCGCATTGTTGACCAGTACCGTGATCGGCCCCAGGGAGTGCTCGAAACGCCCGATCGCCGCACGGTAGCCGATCTCGTCGGTGATATCGCAGCACTCGAACTCGACACTGTGCCCTTTGGAGTTCAGCAGCGCCGCCAGGCGTTCACCCTGGCTCTGTGCACGGTCCACAAACGCCACCTTGGCACCCTGCGCGGCGAAGGCCCGCACCATGAACTCGCCAATCCCCGAAGCCCCGCCGGAAACCAGCACGGTTTTGTCCTTGAGGTCGGGATAAATCGCTTGCTGGGTAGTCATAACAATCAGTGCTCCGCTTAATTAGTCTTATTTTATTTTGCAAGAACGGCGTTAAAGGCTATAAATCTGCTGTCATATCGACAAAATATCTCAAATTAGTAGAACTATTCCAGCAAAACAACAAAAGGAAGTTCGACCATGAAGCACCCTCGATACCTGCTGTCCGGCCTCGCGCTGTCTATGCTGATCGCCAGCGGCGGCGCGCACGCAGCCGGCCTTAGCAGCGAACACAAACCCTTCGGTAAAACCAACGATGGCACCGCCGTCGAACAATACGTGTTGCGCAACAGCCACGGCATGCAAGCCACGGTGATCACTTACGGCGGTGTGCTGCAGTCGCTCAAGGTGCCGGACAAACACGGCAAGCTCGACGACGTGGTGCTGGGCTTCGACGACGTGCAAGGCTATCAAGGCGGTACCGCGTTTTTTGGCGCCACCATCGGCCGCTTCGGCAATCGCCTGGCCGGCGGCGCCTTCGAACTCGACGGCAAACGCTACCAGGTGCCGCTCAACGACGGCCCCAACTCATTGCATGGCGGCGCCCAGGGCTTCGACAAGCAGGTGTGGCAAGCCAAATCGGTCAAGGACAAAGACTCGGTGGGGGTCACCCTCACCTACCTGTCCAAGGACGGGGAAATGGGCTTTCCGGGCAACTTGAAGACCGAGGTCACCTACCGCCTCAACGACAACAACGAACTGCACATCGACTACACCGCCACCACCGACAAGCCCACGGTGCTCAACCTCACCAACCACAGCTACTTCAACCTGGCCGGCGCGGGCAATGGCGACATTCTCAAGCAGGTCGCCACCTTGCACGCCAGCCACTACACACCGGTGAATGCCACCTTGATTCCCACCGGCGAACTGGCGCCGGTCAAGGGCACGCCAATGGACTTCCTGAAGCCCACACCCATCGGCCAGCACATCAAGGCAGACCATCCGCAGCTTAAATTCGCCGAGCCCAAGCAAGGTGGCTTCGACTTCAACTGGGCGCTGGATACCAAAGGGGACGTCAAGCAGTTGGCCGCCGAGGTGCATGATCCTGAATCAGGACGGCGTTTGCAGCTCTACACCACAGAGCCCGGCGTACAGTTTTATACCAGCAACTTCCTCGACGGTTCGGTGAAGGGCAAAGGCGGCAAGACCTATCAGCATTGGAGTGGGTTTACTTTGGAGACTCAGCATTTTCCGGATGCGCCTAACCAACCGAGTTTTGCCTCGACCCGCTTGAATCCTGGGCAGACTTACACCCAACACACTATTTTCAAGTTCACCGCTGATTAAATTGTGGGAGCTGGCTTGCCTGCGATAGCGGTGGCACAGGCTACACAATTATTGCCTGAACCAACGCTATCGCAGGCAAGCCAGCTCCCACATTGGTTTTTCACAGCGCCTGGGCTCAGCGTTGTTTCATGCGGTCGATGACCACGGCCAATAGCAGGATCGAACCACGGATCACATACTGGTAGAAGGTATCGATGTTCTTCAGGTTCATCGCATTCTCGATGATCGCCAGAATCAACACCCCGGCAATCACATGGCGGATCATGCCGATGCCGCCGCTCAGCGACACCCCACCCAGCACGCAGGCCGAGATCACCGTCAGCTCGAAGCCCTGGCCGATCATCGGCTGGCCGGAGGTCATGCGTGAAGCCAGGATCACTCCCGCCAGCGCGCCAATCAGGCCGTGCACGGCAAATATCAGGATCTTGGTGCGGTCAACGTTCACGCCCGCCAGCAGCGCCGCCTCCGGGTTACCGCCGATGGCCATGGTGTTGCGCCCATAGGTGGTGTAGTTGAGCAGCCAGCCGAAGAACAGGAAGCAGACAATGGTGATCAGGATCGGCACCGGCACACCCAACAATTGGCCGTTGCCGAACACGAAGAATTGCTCCTGGGACACGCCTACCGCCTTGCCGTCGGCAAAGATGTAAGCCAGGCCGCGCACGATCTGCATGGTCGCCAGCGTAGTGATCAAGGCGTTGACCCGCAGCTTGGCGATCACGATGCCATTGATCAACCCCACCATCAGGCCCATCAGCAGCGCTGCGCCAATGCCCAGCATCACGCTGTCGGTATCGCGCATTACAATCGCCGCAACTACCCCGGCGCAGGCGATCACCGAGCCTACCGACAGGTCGAAGTGCCCCGAGGCCAGGCAGAACAGCATGGTGCACGCGGCAATACCGACAGTCGAAATCGCCAGGCCCAAGCCGCGCATGTTGAGCGGAGAGAGGAAGTTATCGATCAGCAGCGCGCACAGTACGAAGATGCCCACCGCCGCCAAGAGCATCGCCCAGTTATCGAGCAATGCGCGCATATCGAGGGGTTTGCGTGCCGAGGGCAGCGCGTTGTTCTGGATAGTCATGGTCGTCTCTCAGTTCGCCAGGCCGCGTGGCAAGGCCAGTTGCAGCAGGTTGGATTCAGTCGCGTGCTCGCGCAGTTGTTCGCCGCGCAGGGCGCCTTCGCACAGCACCAAGATGCGGTCGGAGATGCCCATCACTTCCATCAGGTCGCTGGACACCACGATCACCGCTATACCGCTGGCCGCCAGGTTATGGATGATCTGGTAGATCTCCGACTTGGCGCCGATGTCGATACCCCGGGTAGGCTCGTCCAGCAGCAGGACCTTCATCGGCATCGACAACCAGCGGCCAAGGATGGCTTTCTGTTGGTTGCCACCGGACAGGTACAGGATCTTCTGCGCCGCGTTCGGCGTTTTGACCCGCATCGCCTGGATCTGTCGGTCGGCGTTACCTTTCTCCCAGCCTTCGCGCAACAGCCAGCCAAAGGTGGAATGGGCGCCACGGGCGCTGATGTTGATGTTCTCAGCGACGCTGCCCAGCGGGATGATGCCCTCTTTCTTGCGATCCTCCGGACACAGCAATACCCCGGCGGCAATGGCGTCCCGGGGTGAGCGCAGTTGCAGCGCTTGCCCGCACAGTTCCAGGCTGCCGGCACTGGCGCGCTCCAACCCACTGAGCAGGCGAAACAGCTCGGTACGCCCCGCGCCCACCAGCCCGAACAGGCCCAGGATCTCGCCCTTGCGCACCTCAAAGCTGATCGGTTCACGCAGGCCAGGACCGAGCAAGCCGTCTACCTTGAGCGCCACTTCGCCCTGCTCACGCGGTCGGTAATCGTAGATATCCTGGATATCGCGACCGACCATGCAGGTCACCAGTTGATCGTGGGTCAGCGTGTTCATGTCCTCGAACGTACGCACGTAGCGACCGTCCTTGAAGACCGTCACTGCGTCGCAGATACGGAACACTTCTTCCATACGGTGCGACACGTAGAGCACTACTTTGCCCTCCTCGCGCAGGCGCGTGATGATGGCCATCAAGCGGTCGATTTCCCGCGCCGAGAGGCTACTGGTCGGCTCGTCAAAGGCGATCACATGGGCGCCACGGGACAGCGCCTTGGCGATTTCCACCAATTGGCGCTGGCCCAGGGACAGGCGCCCGAGTTTCTCGTCGGGGTCGATTTCATCGGCCAGGCCCTTGAGGCAGGCCAGGGCCTGCTTGCGCAGCAGGCTCCGGTTGACCACGCCAAAGCGCGTGGGCAAATGCCCGAGGAACAGGTTCTCGGCCACGCTCATTTCCGGCACCAGATGTAGCTCCTGGTGAATCACCGCCACACCGCTGGCGATGCTGTCGGCAGCGCACTTGAAAGCCATGGTCTGCGCGCCGATCTGCACCGTACCGCTGGACGGAATGTAGGCGCCGCCGAGGATTTTCAGCAGGGTCGACTTGCCTGCGCCGTTCTCACCCATCAGCGCGTGCACCTGCCCCGGGTGGGCGGTGAAGCAAATGCCATCCAGCGCCTTGACCCCGGGAAAGGTCTTGCCGATGCCTTCAAACCGCAGGGCCGCAGCGGTCATTTCCACAGCCCGATCTTGGTCAGTTCCGCCTGGAAGTTTTCACGGGTAATCAGCGTCACTTCGTCCATGGCCGTGTATTTCGGCGGCTCGGTGCCCTGGGTAACCCACTCGTACATCATCTCAGCGGTTTTGTAGCCTTCAATGTGCGGGCTGGGCAGCATCGAGCCGAAGAAGCCGCTGTTGGCTTTCTTCAATTCGCCGATGGCGTCGGTGCCATTGATGCCGATACCAATCACATTGGCTGCGGCGAAACCGGCACTTTCGGTGGCGCGCACGCCGCCGAGCACGGTGTTGTCGTTCATGCCGCCGATGATCAGGTTCTTCGCGCTACCCGGCAGCTTGACCAGTGCCGAGTTGGTGGCGTCCATGCTGCCTGGCACGTCGAGGGTTTTCAGCGGGGCGGTGAGGATGTGATCTTTAGGAATGCCAGCCTCTTCCAGCGACTTGATCGAGCCGTCGGTGCGCTTCTTGCCGGTGTCGAGCTCGTTGAAGGTGTTGATCACCGCGTAGGTGTCCTTCCAGTCCCAACCACGTTTTTTCGCTTCGGCGGCCATGGCGGCGCCCTGCTTCTGGCCTACCTCAAACGCGGCCATGCCCAGGTACGGCACGTCTTCCATGAAGTTGCCCTTGGCATCGACAAAGCGATCATCCACGGCCATCACTTTCATACCGTTGACCTTGGCCTTGGCAACGATAGCCGGGCCCAGGGACACGTCCGGCGGGCAGATCACGAAGCCTTTGGCGCCGTTGGCGGCCAGGCTGTCGATGGCCGAGAGGGTTTTCTCGCCGTCCGGCACCGCGATCTTGATGAGTTTGAAGCCTTTGTCCTGGGCGGCTTTTTCCGCAAACGCCCACTCCGTCTGGAACCAGGGCTCTTCGGCCTGCTTGACCAAGAAACCGATTTTCACTTCTTCAGCGGCCAGCAACAGGCCGCTCAAGCTCATGGCCGAGACCGCCACAGCGGCGCAGCACAGGGAACGCAAACCACGACGACGATTCATAGGGGTGACTCCTTGTTGTTGTTTTTTTTCAATGTTCGTTTTGTGTACGGGTACTGTTGTGGCGAGGGAGCTTGCTCCCGCTGGGGTGCGCAGCGCCCCCCAAAAAAAGCCGGCTCCAGCTGCGCTGTCGAACGGGAGCAAGCTCCCTCGCCACAACAGCGCGTTTGGTTTATCCGGCGAAGCGGTGACAGGGCTTGCCTGGCACGTCGACCTCAATGGCCAATACCGCACCATCAAGGGGGTGATCCAAGGGACTCGCCGCGCTGGTGATGTACAGCGTGGTGAGCTCGGGCCCACCGAACACGCAACTGGTGGGACGGCTGACCGGTAGTTCGATGATGCGATCCACCTCACCTGAAGGCGTTAGCCGCAGCAGGCAACTGCCATCCCAGCGCGCGTTCCAGATGTAGCCTTCGGCGTCCATGGCCGAGCCATCCGGCCCGCCGCGTGTGTGCGGCCCGAACCAGGCCTGGGCGGCGCCGAGTTGGCCGTCAGCCTGGATCGAATGCTGATAGAGCGTACCGTCCATGCTGTCGCCGAAATGCACCTGGCTGCCCGCCTCGTTCCAAAGCAAGGTGTTGGGAATGCCCAGGCCCGCCAACAACGGCGTGACCCGCGCATCGGCATCGATGCGAAACAAGCCACCGGAGCGCCGGGTAATCGGCAGGTCTTCGCCCTGCTCGCCTATGTTGTTCTGCATGGTGCCCAACCACAGCCGGCCCTGGGCATCGCAGCGTGCTTCATTGCCGCGGTTGCCCGTTTGCGGGTCGGCTACGCACAGCAGGGTCAAGGCTTCGGTGGCCAGGTCCAGGCGATACACACCGCTGCTCAAGGTCACCAGCGCATCACCGCTTTGACAGGGGATGAACGCCGAGACGTGCTCAGGCAATTGCCACACCTGCAACTGCCCCCCCATCAGACGCAGCGCCTGGCGGGCGGCGATATCCACCCAATACAGGGCCTGGGTCGGTACATCCCAGAACGGCCCTTCGCCCAACCGGGCACGGTGCGGGGTGACTGCGCTCAACGACATGAAGCCTCCTGATCAGTTACAGCGATTCGCGCGATGGCGTGCCATTTACCAGGCGCTGAATACGCAAAGGGTTGGCGTTTTTCAACGCGTCGGGCAGCAGGCTATCAGGGTAGTTCTGGAAGCACACCGGGCGCAGGAAACGGTCGATAGCCAAAGTGCCGACCGAGGTGCCACGGGCGTCGGAAGTCGCCGGATACGGCCCGCCGTGAACCATGGAATCGCACACCTCCACGCCAGTGGGGTAACCGTTGAGCAGGATGCGCCCGACTTTCTGTTCCAGCAGGGGCGTGAGTTCGGCGAACTGGTGCAGGTCGGTCGGTTCGCCGATTAGCGTGGCGGTCAATTGCCCGTGCAGCCCCTGCAGGGCGGCGCTGAGTTGGGCCTGATCGGCCACTTCGACGAACACCGTGGTGGGGCCGAAGACTTCTTCCTGGAGCACTTCATCGCCGTCAATCAACAGACGTACATCCGCCTTGAACAGTTGCGGTTGCGCCTGGTTGCCCGACTGCGCGCTGCCCGCCAGATGCTGGATGCCCGGGTGAGACCGGAGTTTTTCCAGGCCCTTGCCGTAGCTGCCCAGGGTGCCGGCATTCAACATGGTTTGCGCCGGTTGCTCGCCGATCAATTGCGCGACCTGCTGAGTGAACGCGGTGAACGCAGGCGAGGCGATACCGATCACCAGGCCTGGGTTGGTGCAGAACTGGCCGCAGCCTTGTACCACCGACGCGGTCAGGTCACGGGCAATGCTTTCAGCGCGGGCTTGCAGCGCCTGGGGCAGCACGATCACGGGGTTGATGCTCGACATCTCGGCAAATACCGGGATCGGTTGCGGGCGCGCCGCGGCCATGTCGCAGAGGGCGCGGCCGCCTTTGAGCGAGCCGGTAAAGCCTACCGCCTGGATCGCCGGATGCTTGACCAGCGCCTCACCGACGCCGCCGCCAAAGATCATATTGAACACGCCAGCCGGCATCTCGGTGGCCTCGGCAGCACGAATGATCGCATCGGCCACGCGCTCGGCGGTCGCCATGTGCCCACTGTGGGCCTTGAACACCACCGGGCAGCCGGCGGCCAGCGCGGCAGCGGTGTCGCCGCCAGCCGTGGAAAATGCCAGGGGGAAGTTGCTGGCGCCGAACACCGCCACCGGGCCGAGGCCGATACGGTATTGGCGCAGGTCCGGGCGCGGCAGCGGCTGGCGCTCTGGCAGGGCCTTGTCGATACGCGCGCCGTAGAAGTCACCACGGCGCAGCACGGTGGCGAACAAACGCATCTGGCCGCTGGTGCGCCCGCGTTCGCCTTTGATGCGTGCGGCCGGCAAGGCGGTTTCGCGGCAGACCAGTTCGACGAAATCATCGCCCAAGGCGTCCAGCTCATCGGCCACCGCATCCAGGAACTGCGCACGCCGCGCGGCGCTCAAGGCACGATAGGCCGGGTAAGCCTGGGCCGCGGCCTGGGCGGCGGCATCCACTTCCTGGGCGGTGGCCTGGTAGAAATCCTGGGGCAAGGCTTCGCCGGTGACGGCATCGATGCTTTGCAGCTTGATGCTGCCGTTGGCGCTGCGCTGGCCGCCGATGTAGTTGTGGCCGAGGAACTGGGTCATGTTGATCTCCTTAAAGGGGGGTGACTTGGCCGGGTTCAAATGCCGCATCGCTGCTGCCGATACCGTTGATCAACGGCGCGCCGAATTCAGCCTGGCTGATCTCGAACACATCGCCCGGCTGGGTACGTATACCGTCGGCGAATGACAAGGTGGCGGTGCCGAAGAAGTGAATGTGCACGTCACCCGGCTTGAGGAACTGGCTGTATTTGAAGTGGTGGTATTCGAGGTTTTCCAGGCTGTGGCACATATTGGCCTCGCCGCTGAGGAATTCGTTCTGCCAGATGACTTCGCCGTTGCGCAGGATGCGGCTGGTGCCCGCCAAGTGCTGGGGCAGCTCGCCCACGCGCAGCTCCGGGCCATAGCTGCAACTGCGCAGCTTGGAATGGGCCAGGTACAGGTAGTTCTTGCGCTCCATCACATGGTCGGAGAACTCGTTGCCCACCGCAAAGCCTAGGCGATAGGGTTTACGGTCATGGCCGATCACATAGAGGCCGCCGATTTCCGGCTCTTCGCCGGCGTCTTCGGCGAACGGCGGCACCGGGAAGGCCTGGCCCGGGCGCACGACGATGCTGCCATCGCCTTTGTAGAACCACTCCGGTTGCACACCGGCCTGGCCAGCGCCTGGTTTGCCGCCCTCCACGCCCCATTTGAAGATGCGCATGGTGTCGGTCATCGCGCTGTCGTCGCCGGCCTGCTGGTGCATCTTGTCGCGGGCCGAGGCACTGCCCAGGTGGGTGAGGCCAGTGCCGCTGATCAGCATATGGGCCGGGTCCGGGTGGTCCAGCGGCGGCAGGATTTTGTGTTCAGCCAACAAGGCGGCGTAATCATGGTTGGCGCCCAGGCCGAGGGCTTCTACCTGTTGCTGCAACTTGCCGCCGGCATTGATGGCGGCCAGCGCGAGTTCACGCACGCTGTGGGCGCCGCGCACTTCGCGTACATGGTTGCCTTCTACCACGCCGACGCGGCGCTCACCGTTGCTCAACTCGAACTGAACTAAACGCATGCAGGTTCTCCTGGATTTAAGTACGTGTGGCGCCACGGGCGCTGGCGGCGAATTGGTCGACGGGCAGCACGTGCTTGCGTTCCAGCAAGCGGTAGACCACGAGGGTCAGCAGCAAGCCGAACACCATCACACCGGATAAGAAATACAAGCCTGAGGCCAGGTTGCCGGTGTACTCCTTGAGCGCACCGATCACGAACGGGCCGATATAGCCGCCGAGGTTGCCCACCGAGTTGATCAAGGCAATACCGGCCGCCGCACTGGCGCCGGCAAAGAAGCGCCCCGGCAGCGTCCAGAACACGGCGGTGCAGGAAAACATGGCAAACGCCGCCAGGCACAGCGCGGCCATTTGCAGCACTGGCACCGTGAGCCAGGCGCTGCAGAACAGGCCGATGGCGCCCAGTACATAGAGCACGGCGAGATGGCCGTAACGGTCGTTCAAGCGGTCGGAACTGCGCGGGATGATCAACAGGCCGATGATGCCGAAGATATAGGGCACGGCGGAGATGAAACCGGTTGTGAGGTCGCTGCCGCCAAACTGCTTGATCAGGGTCGGCAGCCACAAGCCGAGGCCGTAGATACTCAGGGTCACCGGCAGGTAGAACAGCGCCAGCAGCAACACGCGCTTGTCCTTGAGCGCATGCAAGGGGTTGCCATGGCGCGTCTGGCCGTAGGCTTGCAGGTCTTTGTGCAGCTCGCCGGTGAGCCAGGCTTTTTCTTCCTCGCTCATCCAGTTGACCTTCTGGGGGCCGTCCGGCAGGTAACGCAGCACCGGCCAGGTCAGCAGGATCGCCGGGGTGCCGATCACGATGAACAGCCACTGCCAGCCATGCAGGCCAAGGATGCCGTCCATGCCGAGCAAACCGCCGGACACCGGGCCGGTGATCATCATTGCAATAGGTTGGGAGAGGATGAACAGCCCGAGGATCTTGCCGCGATGGCGCACCGGGAACCACTGGGTGATGTAGTACAGCACGCCGGGAAAGAAGCCCGCCTCCGCCGCGCCCAGCAGAAAGCGCATCACATAGAAGCTGTGCGGCCCCTGCACGAAGGCCATGCCGATGGTGATGGCGCCCCAGGTGATCATGATGCGCGCAAACCAGCGCCGCGCGCCGAAGCGGTCGAGCATCAGGTTGCTGGGAATTTCAAACAGGAAATAGCCAATGAAGAACAACCCGGCACCGAGGCCATACGCGGCGTCACCGATGCCCACGTCAGCGCCCATGTGCAGCTTGGCGAAGCCCACGGCGGAACGGTCCACGTAGGCGATCAGGTACAGCAGGATCAGGAAGGGAATCAGTTTCAGCGTGATGCGCCGAATAAGCCGCAGTTCCTGGCTCATGGGGTCGATCTCCGATTGTTGTTTTTATAGAAGCTCGGGGGACGCCTCTGACGAAATCCGCCAGGGCCATACCTCAGTTGAGACCGACTATATAGTATGACTATTTGCAAAACAACACTTCCAAAGCGGCGATTTTGCGCTTATGTTTAAGCACGAATAGAACATATAGTCATACAATAAGAGAATCGATCATGCCTGACAAAAAGCCCGGCCTACGCTCTGCCCAGTGGTTTGGTACCGCCGACAAAAACGGCTTCATGTACCGCAGTTGGATGAAGAACCAGGGCATTGCCGACCATCAGTTCCATGGCAAGCCGATCATCGGCATCTGTAATACCTGGTCGGAGCTGACCCCGTGCAACGCGCATTTCCGCCAGATCGCCGAGCACGTCAAGCGTGGCGTGATCGAGGCCGGTGGCTTCCCGGTGGAGTTCCCGGTGTTTTCCAATGGCGAATCCAACCTGCGCCCTACCGCCATGCTCACGCGCAACCTGGCGAGCATGGATGTGGAAGAAGCGATTCGCGGCAATCCGATTGACGGTGTGGTGCTGCTGACCGGCTGCGACAAGACCACCCCGGCGCTGCTGATGGGCGCGGCCAGTTGTGATGTGCCGGCCATCGTCGTCACTGGCGGGCCGATGCTCAACGGCAAGCACAAGGGCCAGGACATCGGCTCGGGGACGGTAGTGTGGCAGCTCAGCGAACAGGTGAAGGCCGGCACCATCACCCTGGATGATTTCCTCGCGGCCGAGGGCGGCATGTCGCGTTCGGCGGGCACCTGCAACACCATGGGCACGGCCTCCACCATGGCCTGCATGGCCGAGGCGCTGGGCACTTCCCTGCCCCACAACGCGGCGATTCCGGCCGTGGATGCACGCCGCTATGTATTGGCGCACATGTCGGGCATGCGCGCCGTGGAGATGGTGCGTGAAGACTTGAAGCTGTCGAAGATCCTCACCAAGGAGGCGTTTGAAAACGCTATCCGCGTGAACGCGGCCATCGGCGGCTCGACCAACGCCGTGATCCACTTGAAAGCCATCGCCGGGCGCATCGGCGTCGAACTCGACCTGGATGACTGGACCCGCATCGGCCGCGGTATGCCGACCATCGTCGACCTGCAGCCCTCCGGACGCTTTCTGATGGAAGAGTTCTACTACGCCGGCGGCCTGCCCGCGGTGCTGCGTCGCCTGGGTGAGGCCAATCTGATCCCCCACCCCAACGCCTTGACGGTCAACGGCAAGTCCCTGGGCGAGAACACCCAGGATTCGCCGATCTACGGCCAGGACGAAGTGATCCGCACGCTGGACAACCCGATCCGCGCCGACGGCGGCATCTGCGTGCTGCGTGGCAACCTCGCGCCCCTGGGCGCGGTGCTCAAGCCTTCGGCAGCGAGCCCCGAACTGATGCAGCACCGTGGCCGCGCCGTGGTGTTCGAGAACTTCGACATGTACAAGGCACGCATCAACGACCCGGAGCTGGACGTGGATGCCAACTCGATCCTGGTCATGAAGAACTGCGGCCCCAAGGGTTACCCCGGCATGGCCGAAGTCGGCAACATGGGCCTGCCCGCCAAGCTGCTGGCCCAGGGCGTGACGGACATGGTGCGCATTTCCGATGCGCGCATGAGCGGCACCGCCTACGGCACCGTGGTGTTGCACGTGGCACCGGAAGCCGCTGCTGGCGGGCCGTTGGCGACAGTGAAGGAAGGTGACTGGATCGAACTCGATTGCGCCAATGGCTGCCTGCACCTGGACATTCCAGACGCCGAGCTGGCAGCGCGCATGGCCGACCTGCCGCCCGCGCAGAACCTAATCGTCGGCGGCTATCGCCAGCTGTATATCGACCATGTGCTGCAGGCCGACCAAGGCTGTGACTTTGACTTCCTGGTGGGCTGTCGCGGGGCAGAAGTCCCACGGCATTCCCACTAATTGGGATGCTATGATGCGGCGAATCTAAGCCAGAGCCTCCCCGTCGTTATGGATCATCAGCCGCCCAAGCCGCGCAAGAGCCAGCATGCCCAGATCGTTCAGGACTTGGGCATGCACATCGTTTCCGGTCGCTTCAAGCCTGAAGAACGCTTGCCCATGGAAGCCACGCTGTGCGAGGAATACCAGGTCAGCCGCTCGGTATTGCGCGAAGCCACGCGGGTGCTCAGCGCCAAGGGCCTGGTGTACTCCAAGCCACGGGTGGGCGCGGTGGTACGGCCACGCTTGAAATGGCACCTGCTCGACCCGGACGTGCTGTCCTGGTTGATGCAGTCCACGCCCCACAGCGAGTTTTTCAACACCCTGGCCGGGGTGCGCCGCATTCTCGAACCGGAAATCGCCGCCATGGCCGCGACCACCGCCACAGACGAAGACATCGCCACCATCGAACAAGCCTACCAAGGCATGGAAACCGCCAAGACCCACGAGGACCTGTTACAGGCCGACCTGGACTTCCACCGCGCGATTGCCGACGCCACCCGCAACGACCTGCTCGCCTATATGTGCAACATGCTCTCGCTGCCGTTGCGCGAGTCGATCAACATCACCAACCGCCGCCCGGATATCCAGGGCCTGAGTCTGCCTCGGCACAAAGCGATCCTCACGGCGATCCAGAACCGCGATGCCCTGGGTGCGCGGCATGCGTCGCTGGTGCAACTGGATGACACGCGGGTGGCGCTGGATACGGTGATGAACGTGTTGACGCCGTTGTGAGCCCGCGTCATTCCTGACTGTTATTGTTGGCCCTGGGGCAGGTGTTATCGCCCTCTTTTTTCAGCGCCAGCACGGCCTGGCGCTCGGATAGCAAGTGAGTGATGGCGCCGCCGATCGCAGCGGAAATCAACGCCAAGGCTTCTTTAGGCAGATTGATCGCCGCCCAGGTCAACCCACCGATCAGCAAGATGACAAACAGGATATTGAAACGTGACACGCCGAGTTTTATCGAGCGGACGATATCGGACGTGTCCTGCATTTTCTCGAAGCGTTTAAGGTCTTCGAACTTGCGCACCGATTCCAGGGTTTCCAGGTAATGGGTTTCGGCCCGCTTCAATTTCTTGATCACATCGGCTTCGAGCATGACCTCCTCTATCTCGATCCTGACCAGGCTGATATTGGCGCCTGGACGGCCTAGAATTTCCGAACTCAGCGAACTTTCGGCCAGCTCGGCCAGCAGATAGGTATAGGAGGTTTCGCTGATCTCCTTGGCATATTTTTGCAAGGCTGACGTGTAGCACTTGGTGGCGTATCGGGTGAACAGACGCTCGGCATCGTTGGTCTTTTTGATCAGGTCTTCAGCTTTCTCGATCAGTTCCCGTTCCATTTTTAATATCCCTATTAAGCGTGGCTTCGAAAAGCAATGAGCGCCGACCGCTGCGCTGGCACGTTACGAGCAAACATCCCTCGATCGCCCGCCAGTGTCTACTGTCAAACCTGACAGGGAAGCTGATGCAGGCCCCTGTGGCGAGGGAGCTTGCTCCCGCGACGGCCTGCCAGCCGACGCATATCCACCTGACGCGCCGCATTCCCAATGTGGGGTGTCAGGTAGAGAAGTGTCGGCTGTCAGGCCGTCATCGCAGGCAAGCCAGCTCCCACAGTTGGATCGCGAGGGTATCAGGTAGAAATGCGTCGGCTGGCAGGCCGTCATCGCAGGCAAGCCAGCTCCCACAGTTGGATCCTGGGGAGTCAGGTAGATAGGGGCCGTTGCGGGAGCAATCTCTCTCGCCGCCGGCCCTGCGTGGTACCGCAGCTGTTCATCACAGGGTGTAGGCGATGCCCACCTGCACGGTACGCGGTGCGCCGGGGTAGGCGTAGATATTGCCGAACGCGCCTTCTTCATATTCGCGGTTGAACAGGTTCTTCACATCGAGGTTCAAGCGCACACGCTCATTGACCTTGTAGTAACCGAGCAGGTCGACCACGGTATAGGCGTCCATGGAGAATGCCGTATTGGCGGTCTGGCCGGCGCGTTGGTCGACGTACTTGCCGCCGGCGCCCAGGCCCAGGCCTTTGAGCGCGCCGTCCTGGAACTCGTAGACGTTGAGCAGGCTGAAACTGTTGCGCGGGATGTTCATCAAGCGAGTGCCGGAGCGCAGAGTGTTATCACGGGTGACTTCGGCATCTACGTAAGCGTAGCCGCCGATCACGCGCCATTCGGGCGTGAGGTTGCCTGCCACATTGAGGTCGAAGCCCCGACTGCGCACCTGGCCGGCCGCGACACTGAAGGTATTGTCCACGGGATCGGTGGTCAGCACGTTCTTCTTCTCGATCTGATAGATCGCCGCATCCACGCTCAACTGCCGATCCAGCGCCTCCCACTTGATACCCATCTCGTAGGACTTGCCTTTCTCCGGCGCAAAACCACCGCCTTCGCGGCTGGCGCCGGTGTTGGGCTTGAACGAACGGGCGGCGTCGGCATAGACCGCGACGGTGTCGGTGAGGTCGTAGATTACACCCACGCGTGGGGTGACGGCGTTGTCGGCGGCCTGCCAGCTTTTACCAACATAGTTCTGGTAGTCATGCTCGAAACGCTCGAATCGGGCACCGGCCAGTACTTTCAGACGTTCAGTGAGAGCAACCTGGTCCTGTACAAAAGCGGCGTAGGTCTTGAGGTTTTCTTTGTCGTGGGTCGGCGTACGGGTCAGTGCCGGACGGGGTTGACCGTACACCGGGTCAAAGATGTCAATGGGATAGGTACCCGCCGCGGCGCTGGAACGCTGGATAATCGACTTGTAGTCGTAGTCCTCGTACTCGATACCGGTAAGCAAGGTGTGATCGAAGCCCCCAGTGGAGAAGTGCCCGGTCAGGTTGAGCTGATAGTCCTTGTCGGTCCATTCCAGCTTGCGGTAGTTGAAGTTGCGTTGCAGGGTGCGGCCATCAGCGCCCAGGCTGCCCGGCCCGTTGGCTTCGATGGCATTGCCTTTCAAACTGCCGTCCAACCACTGGAAACCGCCGCCCAGGGTCCAGTTGTCGCTCAGTGCATGCTCGAAACGCAACTGCGCCATGTTGTTGTCGTTGTGCAGCTTGCCGGCGTCCTTGTCGCCCCAGAACGTATCACGCGAGGGCGTGCCGCGCTGGTTGGGGAAGCGCGTCAGGCCACGGTCCAGCGGGTGGTTGTTGCGCATGAAATCGCCTTCGAAGGTCACCTTGGTGTCATCGGTGGCCTGCCAGGTGATTACCGGCGTCACGCCGTAGCGTTCCGTCTCGACGTGATCGCGGAAGGTGTCGCCGCCCTCGCCCACTACGTTCAGGCGATAGGCCAGGCGGCCTTCCTCGTCCAGCGGGCCGGAGGCATCCAGGGTGCCGCGCTTCATGCCCTGGTCATTGAGCTGGCTGCCCAGGGTGACGGTGCGTTCGGCCAGCGGTTGCTTGGACACCACATTGAAGGTGCCGCCTGGGTCGCCACGGCCGTAGAGCATAGTCGCGGGGCCGCGCAGTACTTCCAGACGCTCGATGGTGTTGGCGTCCGGCATGTTCGGGTAACCGCGGTTGATCGGGAAACCGTTGCGGTAGAACTCACCGGTGGTGAAGCCGCGCACGGTAAAGGTGGTCAGGCCCTGGCCGCCAAAATTGTTGGCACGGCCGACGCCGCCGGCGTAATCGAGGGCATCCTGCAAGCGCGTTGCACCGAGGTCTTCGACCACGTCCTTGGACACTACGCTGATGGACTGCGGGGTTTCATGAATGGCGGTGTCGGTGCGCGTCGCACTGGCTGAGCGTGTGGCGTGGTAGCCCTGCACGGGGCCTTGGGCCGACTCAAGGTCCGCGGTGGCGGTGACATTGGTCGCTTGCAGCTCGATACTGGTGTTCTCGGCAGGCACCTGCTCTGCCCACGCGAAGGGGGAAAACGCCTGGAGCACACAGATGGAAATCAGGGTACGACGCATGGGTGTAAAACCTAGTGAATGAGCCAGATGGGACGGCAAACCTGCCAAGAATTCGCCGCGCATCATATATCAAGGCATTCTCGTTTGATATCGGTTCTCATTTGTTATTTTTCACGTACCTGCTGTGTCTCCAGTGGGTAACGCAAAAACCACAGGCGAAAAAAAGCCACTCAATCGAGTGGCTCATGCAACGCGCAGGCATACCTCAGCGATAGCGTTCCAGCCAATGCGCGTAAGGCGCCGGCAAGGTCCAGGAGGACTTGTCCACGCCCAGTTCCTTCGCGGCAAAGTAGGCCCAGTGCGGGTCAGCCAAATGTGCGCGCCCCACCGAAACCAGGTCCAGGTGCCCGGCCTGCAGCGCGCCTTGCGCCAGTTGCGGCGTGCCGAAGCCCCAGGCCGAGGTCACCGGAATACCGGCTTCACGGCGTACACGCTCAGCAATCGGGCCCATGAAGGCCGGGCCCCATGGGATGTTGGTGTCAGGAATGGTAAAGCCGACGCTGACGCTCAGCAGGTCCAGGCCACCGTCCTTGAAACGGCGGGCCAGTTCGATGGACTCGGTGAGGGTCTGCTCATCACGGCCGTCGTATTCGATCACACCGAACCGGGCGGTGAGCGGCAGGTTTTCCGGCCAGACTTCACGCACCGCAGCCAGGGTTTCGAGGAGGAAGCGGCTGCGGTTGTCGAAGCTGCCACCGTAGGCATCGGTACGCTGGTTGGAATGCTCAGAGAAAAAGCTCTGGCCCAGGTAGCCGTGGGCAAAGTGCAGTTCGATCCATTCAAAGCCGGCATCGCGAGCGCGGCGGGCCGCGTCGACGAAGTCCTGCTGCACGCGGGCAATGTCTTCCAGGGTCATGGCACGCGGTACGTTGGGCAAATTGGCACCAAACGCGATGGCAGAGGGGGCGATGGTTTCCCAGCTACGGGCATCAGAAGCCGGGATGTGGTCATCACCTTCCCAGGGGCGATTGGCACTGGCTTTGCGACCGGCGTGGGCGATCTGAATGCCCGGCACCGAACCTGCGGCCTTGATGGCCTTGACCATGGGCACGAATGCCTGGGCGTGGGCGTCGCTCCAGATCCCGGCGCAGCCTGGGGTGATGCGCCCTTCAGGGGCGACCGCGGTGGCCTCGACCACCAGCAGGCCGGCACCGCCACGGGCCATGCCAGCCAGGTGGACGTGGTGCCAGTCGTTGACCATGCCGTCGTCGGCCATGTATTGGCACATCGGGGGGATAGCAATGCGATTGCGCAAGGTCACATCTTTGAGTTTGAACGGTTCGAACAAAGCCGACATTTAGAACTCCAGGAAGGGATGAGTGATTCGATAGTTCGATGGTAATCGAACTATGGTATTGAACGCTACCCCCCTGTTATGATCCGCCCCATGCGAGCCTTCAAACACCCTACCCCGCAAGAATTGACGCTTGAGCGTGTGCTGTACGCCTTGAGCGACCCCGTGCGCCTGGACATCGTGCGCTACCTGGCCAACGTGCCAGAGGCCACCTGTGGCGAACTCGACGGGGGGCGGCCCAAGTCCAGCATGTCCCATCACTTCCGGGTATTGCGCGATGCCGGCCTGGTGCACACCCGCAATGTGGGCACCACCCATATGAACTCGTTGCGCCGTGACGAGCTGGAAAGCCGCTTCCCTGGGTTGCTGGCCAGCGTGTTGTCACAACACTAGACGTATAACTTCGGCGCGACGCCGGGCCTGTGCCGAGGGAGCTTGCTCCCGTGACGGCCTGCCACCCGGCGCTTGCCTACCTGACACCCCACAATCCAAATGTGGGAGCTGGCTTGCCTGCGATGGCGGCCCGACAGCCGCCCCATATCTACCTGACACCCCTCAATCCAACTGTGGGAGCGGGCTTGCTCGCGAAGGCGGCCTGACAGCCGGCACAGTCATACCGAGTACATATCCATTCCTGCGGTAACAGCTACTTAGGGTTCTCTTGCCCCACCACTCGGCACCTCGCCCAGGCTCGGTGTGCCCGTAATCCGCCAGCGTGGTTTAACGGGGCGCTTAAGATCAAAAGCAGATCAAGATCAAGAGCGGCTCGCTTCGCATCGTGGTTAGCGTTGGCTGCTGCAACTTGGAAAGTTGTGCAGATACCTTTGCACTAGACGCCAAGCCTCAGGACAAGATCGCCTTCAGCAGCGCGCCGTCCAGGTGCACACAATCCTTGCCATTGCGCTTGGCGCCGTACAGGTTCTTGTCCGCCATCTTGAGTACGGCCGACAACTCGTCGCCCGGCGAAAAACGCGCCATCCCCGCACTGCAGGTGTAATGGTGGGGCGCAGGCACGCTGCTGCGGATCGCCTGCAACAAGTCCAGGGCATAATCACAGGCCACCTCCACATCGTCGCCCTGCAGTAACACGCCGAACTCTTCCCCGCCGATCCGTCCAAAGCTGTGGCTGCCTTTGGCGTTTTTCAGGCACAGGGCCATGGCGCGCAGAATCTTGTCCCCCACGTCGTGGCCATACAGGTCGTTTTTTTCTTTGAAACTGTCGATATCCAACATGATGAAGTAGCCGCCCTGCTCCCCACCGAGCAACTTCTCGAAGCTCTGCATAAAAGCGCGCCGGTTGAGAATGGACGTCAGGTAGTCGGTCTCGGCCAAAGCGCGAAACTCGCTTTCCACCAGCAATACCGAACGCAGGTTCTTCAAGTAGGAATAACTCAAGATAAACCCGATGGACACCGACGCGGCGCAGAACAGCAGCAAATATACCTCGGTGCCAACGTATATATCCGCCTGCATGGGTGGCCACAGGATCAGCCAGATCAATAGCGCATCGACCAGGTAATCCTGGACACTGATAAACAAGATCGCGCTGCCCACCACCAGGGTCACGGCCAACGGCAGGCCATAGATACGCAACTCTTTGTTCATATGAATCAGATAAGCGAAGCCGACGGACAACAACACCATATAGGTGACCCCCAGCACTCGCCAGAGCAGAAAGTTCGTGGTGGTGGCATGTACCCGGCAAACAATCAGCAGGCCCACCGTGACGCCCAACATATAAAAATTCAACTTCAGGGCCGCAGGAATCAGGAGCATGCCGACCCAGGCAATAATCCCTACCCCTTCGGCTTGGGTCACCGCAGGTGACAACAAACTGCGCATTCTGGGCCGCAACTTCAAGTTAGCAGGCATCCTTACGCTCCCATCTCAATAGCATGCAGGCCCATCGCAAATGAAAAGGCCATGAACCGCTTTACCAGGCTGGCAAAGGGTGGCAGAACTTCCAGCCGGGTTTTGGAGTGGGCTTTGAAATAACCCTTTTCAACCCCCTCCTGCACCATACGGATAATGTGGGTCTTGGACACGGAAAGTTGCTTGGCCAAGGCTAGGTAGGAAGACGACCGGAAGGTGGCGCGGTCGTTCTCAGGGGCAAAGGCGTCGTTGTAGATCGCCAGCATCAACAGATGGCCGGCGTCGCGCTTCACCAGCCAGTAACATTCGGGCAGCAAGACATCCACCGTCAACTCGGCCGCGAGAATCATGGCAAAACCCTTGAAATAGAGCGCAAGGAACTCGCGGTCATCCAAGTCGCGCATCTGCCGGAACACTTCCCTTTCGGGATAGAGCAGCGCCAAAGACTCCGTGAGGGCGGTGAGCATCAACCGCGCTTCGCGGCAGGCTTCATCCGAGGGTGCATACACCCTGAAGCGACTGTCTTCGGGGTGCGGCGCAACCTCCATGAAACCCAGAGCCCGGAATAGCAAAAAAATCGATTCCAGGCTGTTTTTCGAACAATATTTGCGCGTTACGCACAAGGCTTTAACTTCTGCCAACAACGGCAGCGGTGTGGAAAAGTATTCGCTCAATAATGCAAACGACACCATCAAGCGGCTGTATTTAAGGGCACTCTTGTAGAAAAACGGTCGTTTCGAATAGGGCACGAGCAGCACGTGGTAATGCGCTCTCATGCACGATTCAAAATCCTTATGACGTTCGAGCGCTTGCGCGGTATTACACATAGCCAACTTCAACGAACTGACACGCATGAAAGAGCCCTGATCATCCAACTTGATGCCACTGATCTCAGCTACGAAATCCCTGCAGCCCGGCCCCAAAACAAATCACTTCAAAATTCCTGCCATTAATGGCTTTTTGCCTCGAACGCAATGTACAGCGATTGCCGGACAAGACGTCATCAGTACCAAAGTTGTTCCACCGTCAAATGCCCCGTGGCACACACTTACGCGCAACCTTTGGTTACATTCTCTCCGCCTGGCGGTTAGAGGACTAATCGATTCAGCACACTGCGAACCTTCCTTCCTCGGCGGCGTCGTAACAGGGGATTGTTGCCAACCGCCCGCCGCGAGGTTCTCGTTTGAAAGCTGCCCTTCTGAAGAAATACCACCTGATCATCAAGACCATGGGCTATGTGGGCTGGGCGTTGTTCTGGCTGTTGTTGTGGGATGTGGCGGTGACGGTGGATTTCATGCTGTTTCTCACCGCCAAGATCAATTTGCCGCTGATGCCCCTGACCTTGCTCGGCTCGGCACTGGTGGTGCTGATCAGTTTTCGCAACAGCAGCGCCTACAACCGCTGGTGGGAAGCACGCACGCTGTGGGGTGCGATGGTCAACAACTCGCGCAGTTTTGCTCGGCAAGTGTTGACCCTGCTCGATGACGCCCCTGGTGAGGTGAACCCGGTGAAGTCGACGCTGTTGCGCCGTCACGTGGCTTACGTTAATTGCCTGGCTGCGCACCTCAAGGGCCAGCCGTGCCCGGAGGAAGTGCGAGCCTTTATCCCCGCCGAAGAATTTGCGCGCAACGGCGCCACCAATAACTTCGCCAATGACATCCTCACCGGCTCGGCCTCGTTGCTGGCGCGCGAATACCAGGCCGGGCGCCTGGACAGCATCCGCCTGGCGCGGTTGGAGTCGACCCTGGTGGACCTCTCCAACGCCCAGGGCGGCATGGAGCGGATTGCCAACACGCCACTGCCCTACCCTTACGTGTACTTCCCGCGGCTATTCATTTCGTTATTCTGCCTGATCGTGCCGGTGGGCCTGGTGGAATCGCTCGGTTGGTTCACGCCGTTGGCCTCCACGGTCGTGGGCTTCATGCTGCTGGCCATCGAACGCATCGGCACCGACCTGCAAAGCCCGTTCAATTCCAGCGAACACCAGATCCAGATGGAAAGCATCTGCGAAACCATCGAGAAGAACCTGCAGTCGATGCGCCGCGATGCCCTGGTCGGTGACCCGATCGCCTGATTCCCCCTCCTCAAGTGCCAACTCCCTCGGCCGATATACCGAGGGTACGCATGGCCTCGCCTCTCACAAAAACGCCTGCGACACGCAGTACCCATTTTTCTCCCCTTGCCAAAACTATAAATACCCGCGGGTGAAGTCATGAATATCAAGCAGAAGCTGACATGGGCGTTTGCGGCCATCGCGTGCGTGCCGGTCATCCTGGTCGCCATTATCGTGGTGCTGAACCTGCGCGAGGGTGCGCTGGCCAACTTCCTCGACAGCAGCGGCCGCGAGATCCGCCAGATCGACAATGGCATGCAGCAGTTTTTCGACGGCATCAGCCAGAATGTCGACTTCGTCGCCAAAGACCCGCGTGTGATCGCGGCCAAGAACCTGAAGAACTACGCCGGCGCCGATGCAGCGCAAATTCCGCTGACGCCGACCAACACCGAACTGCTGGCGATTTTTGATCAGTTCGCCAAAAGCCACCCCAGTACCGCCTACCTGTCCCTGGGACTGAGCGATGGCGGCTACGCCAGTTGGCCGGACGACGCCAAGCTGACGCAATACGACCCGCGCACCCGCCCCTGGTACCAGGCCGCCATTGCAGCGCCAGGCAAGACCGTGCGCACAGGCGCCTACTACTGGGCCCCGGACGATGTGGTGCTGATCGGCACCGTGCGCACCGTCGCGGATGCCACGGGTAACGTCCTTGGGGTGGTTGGCCTTGACGTGTCGCTCAAGCAACTCACCGAGCTGGTGCGCACCATCAAGCTGGGCGACAGCGGCTACCTGATGCTGGTGGAAGCCGACGGCAACGTGCTGGTGGACCCCAGCGATGCCACGCACAACTTCAAGCCCCTGGCGGGCCTGGGCGCGAACTACGCCGAACTGGCCAAGCACGGCGATGGCGTGACCGAGGTGAGCATCGATGGCGTGGCCTACATGGCTAACGTGGTCAGTTCCAAAGACTTGGGCTGGCGCTTTATCGGCCTGATCAAGCGTGACGAAGTGATGGCCGGCGCCACCCGCCTGACGTGGTTGATCGCTGCGATCGCCGCCGTACTGGCCGTGGTGTTCGCAATCGTCGGTGCCAGTTTCGCCCGTGTGATCGTACGTCCGATTCGCGGTGTGGCCGACGGCCTGCAGGAAATCGCCGAAGGTGAAGGCGACCTCACGCGCCAGCTCAAAGTGCAAGGCAAGGACGAAACCGCCAGCCTGGCCGGCTGGTTCAACCAGTTCCTGAGCATGATCGCGCAACTGGTGCAGCGCATCGGCAACGCCTCCTCAGACCTGCAAACCGCCGCCGCCGACACCAGCGCCGTGGCCAACAATATGAACCAGGCCGCCGGCCGCCAGCGCGAAGCCGTGGAACTGGTGAGCACCGCGTTCAACGAGATGGTCGCCACCGCCAACGAAGTCGCGCGCTCATGCAGCGCCGCCGCCACGAGTGCCGATGAGGGCTATCGCGACGTGCACACCGGCCAGCAGCACATCGGCGAAGCCACCGGCAGCGTGCTCAAGCTCAGCGAAGACCTGCAAAAATCCACACAGACCATGCAGTTGCTCGAGCAAGACAGCCAGAACATCAACACCATCCTCGACACCATCCGCTCGATTGCCGAACAGACCAACCTGCTGGCGCTCAACGCCGCGATCGAAGCCGCCCGCGCTGGCGACCAGGGCCGCGGCTTTGCGGTGGTCGCCGATGAAGTGCGTGCACTGGCGCGTCGCACCGCCGACTCCACCGGCGAAATCGACAGCCTACTGGGCAACCTTGCCCGCCGCACCCAGGAAGTCACCCAGCAGATGCAAGGCAGCTTGCTGGTGTCCAACACCAGCGTGGAGCGCATCCAGCAGGCCCGTGACAGCTTTGACAAGATCCGCGGCTCGGTGGACTCGATTCGCGACCAGAACACTCAGATCGCCACCGCCGCCGAAGAGCAGCACCAGGTGGCCGAAGAGATCAACCGGCATATCGCGCAGATCCACGCCGACGCGCAGTTGGTGGAAGGCTTTGCGCATTCGGCGCAGACCGGTTCAGGGCGGCTGACTGATATTTCCGGCCAGCTCAATGGGCTGGTGGGGCGCTTCAAGTTCTGATGCCCGCCCAATAAAGGCAGCGCTGTACCGTGGCGAGGGAGCTTGCTCCCGCTGGACTGCGTAGCAGTCCCAGTCTTTTAAATTAAGAGAGGGGCCGCTTCGCGCCCCAGCGGGAGCAAGCTCCCTCGCCACAGGGTACGCGTCGCAGGGTCCATCTAGGCCGACTCAGAGGCGGCCCTGCCCATCATCGCAGTACCTGCAACAGTCTATTGCAGGACTCAAATGTACTAACCGGTTACTTATCTTGCTAAAATCGCGTCTTTGCCCTCTCTCACTCGAGTCCATTCGACATGAAACGAGCATCGCGCGCCGCTGGCGTCTCTAGATTCTTACTCCTGGGCCTGGGCGTCGTCATCGCCCTGCTCGGCCTTGCGCTTGCCGTCGGCGGCGCCAAACTGGTCAGCCTGGGAGGTTCCTGGTACTTCCTGCTGGGCGGCGTGGTCATGGCCATCTCCGGGCTGTTGATTGCCCGCTGCAAGCCTGCCGGCGCCTGGTTGTTCGCCGCGTTTCTAGTGGCTACCGCCGTGTGGGCGGTGGCCGACGTGGGCCTGGAATACTGGCCGCTGTTCTCGCGACTGTTCATGTTTGCGGTGATTGGCGTGGTGGTCGCACTGGTGTATCCGTTGCTGGCCGGCAAACCGGCGCGGGGTGCCTATGGCGTCGCCGCCGTATTGGCGCTGGGCGTGGCGGTGGCAGCGGGCAATATGTTTGTCGCGCACCCCAGCGTTGCGCCCACCGGTGCAGGCCCGGGCGTCACCCCGGTGGCTGCGGCCGATGCGCAGAAAGATTGGGCCCACTACGGTAATACCGAAGGTGGCAGCCGTTTCGCCGCGCTGGACCAGATCAACCGCGACAACATCGACAAGCTCAAGGTCGCCTGGACCTATCACACCGGCGACGTGGCCATCAGCGACGGTAACGGTGCCGAAGACCAACTGACGCCCCTGCAGATCGGCAACAAAGTGTTTATCTGCACCCCGCACAACAACCTGATCGCGCTGGATGCCGACACCGGCAAAGAACTGTGGAAAAACGAAGTCAACGCCAAATCGGCAGTGTGGCAGCGTTGCCGGGGAATGGCGTATTTCGACGCCAGCGCGCCGATTGCCCAGCCGACCCAGCCCGACAGCTCGCCGGTCCTGGCCGCCAGCGTGCCTGCCGGTGCGCAGTGCCAGCGTCGCCTGCTGACCAACACCATTGATGCACGCCTGATCGCCGTAGACGCCGACACCGGCAAGTTCTGCGAAGACTTCGGCACCCACGGTCAGGTGGACCTCAAGGCCGGCCTGGGCAATGTTCCAGACAGCTACTACCAACTGTCCTCAGCGCCGCTGATGGCCGGTACCACCGTCGTAGTCGGCGGTCGCGTGGCAGACAACGTGCAGACCGATATGCCCGGTGGCGTGATCCGTGGCTTTGACGTGATCACTGGTCAGATGCGCTGGGCCTTCGACCCAGGCAACCCTGAAGACAAGCAGGCCCCGACGGGCGACGCCACCTACGTGCGCAGCACCCCGAACAGCTGGGCGCCGATGTCTTACGACCCACTGATGAACACGGTCTTCCTGCCGATGGGCAGCTCCTCCACCGATATCTACGGCGTGGAGCGCACCCAGCTCAACCACAAATACGGCGCTTCGGTGCTGGCACTCGACGCCTCCACCGGTGCCGAGAAGTGGGTCTACCAGACGGTTCACAACGACCTCTGGGACTTCGACCTGCCGATGCAGCCAAGCCTGATCGACTTCACCCCGCCAGGCAGCGACAAGGCTGTGCCGGCCGTGGTCATCGGCACCAAGGCCGGGCAGATTTACGTGCTCGACCGCGCCACCGGCAAGCCGCTGACGGACGTGCAGGAAGTGCCGGTAAAAGCCGCGAACATTCCCAACGAGCCGTATTCCCTGACCCAGCCTAAATCCGTCGGCATGCCGCAGATCGGCGCGCAAACCCTCACCGAGTCGGACATGTGGGGCGCGACGCCGTATGACCAGTTGCTGTGCCGCATCGACTTCAAGGGCATGCGCTACGACGGCCTGTACACCGCGCCGGGCACCGATAAATCCCTGAGCTTCCCCGGTTCCCTGGGCGGCATGAACTGGGGCAGCATCTCCACCGACCCGGTGCACGGTTTTATCTTCGTCAACGACATGCGCCTGGGCCTGTGGATCCAGATGGTACCGTCGCAGAACAAGGCCCAGACCTCTTCCGGTGGGGAAGCGCTGAACACCGGCATGGGCGCCGTGCCGCTCAAGGGCACGCCGTACGCGGTGAACAAAAACCGCTTCCTGTCGGTGGCCGGCATTCCGTGCCAGGCGCCGCCATTCGGCACCTTGACCGCCATCGACATGAAGACGCAAAAGGTCGCCTGGCAAGTACCGGTGGGCACCGTTGAAGACACCGGCCCCCTGGGTATCCGCATGCACCTGCCGATCAAGGTAGGCCTGCCGACCCTGGGCGGTACGCTGTCCACCCAAGGCGGCCTGATCTTTATCGCCGGCACCCAGGACTTCTACCTGCGCGCCTTCAACAGCGGCAATGGCGATGAAATCTGGAAAGCCCGCCTGCCCGTCGGCAGCCAGGGTGGGCCGATGACCTACGTGTCGCCGAAAACCGGCAAGCAATACATCGTCGTCACCGCCGGCGGCGCACGCCAGTCCACCGACCGTGGCGACTACGTGATCGCCTACGCCCTGCCGTAACCGCCCTCTGTTCGCGCGGTGCTCCGGCACCGCGCTTTGTGTTTGGAAAGATCCCCCATGACCCCTACTCCTCATACCGCCTGGCGCCTGGCGCTGGGCCTGGCCTTTGCGGCCGCCCTGCCCGTTCAAGCCGACGACACCACCCTGACCGGCGACTGGGGCGGCCTGCGCCGCGAACTCGACGCGCAAGGTGTGCGCTTTACCGGTGACTACAGCGGCGAGACCGCCTACAACGCCCACGGCGGCCAGCACCGTTCGGCGCGCTATTCGCAAAATATCAAGCTCGGCGTGCAGTTCGACCTGGGCAAGCTCTACGGTTTCAACAACGGCGACCGCATCCAGCTGACCATCAACGACCGACGCGGCAACAGCGCCTCCGAGGACTTGGTGGGCAACCGCCTGCCGATCCAGGAAAACTACGGCGGCCTCTACACGCGCCTCACCGAGCTGAGCTACGAGCGCACGCTGTTCACCCCGGCGCTGAACCTCAAGCTGGGCTATATGGCCATGGGCAATGATCTCGGCGGCCTGGACAGCGGCATCCTGTGCAACTTCATGAACGCCGGCTTCTGCGGGCATCCGCTGAACATGTCCGGCGGCAGTGGCTGGGCCAACTACCCGAATGCGCACCTCGGTGCCCGGGTGAAATACGACTTTTCGCCCAACTGGCAACTGCGCGTGGCGGCGTTCAATGTCGACCCGTCCAGCAATGGCAACTCAAGCCGTGCCTGGCACCTGGGGCCCAAGCACACCACCGGCACCGTGGTGCCCATCGAGCTTATCTACAAGCATGCGGGCGCACTGCCCGGTGAATACAAGCTCGGTTATTACTACGACAGTTCCGATGTAAAACGCATTGGCAGCAACAAGGACGTCAGCGGGCGTGGCGGTCACTACCTCTTGATCGACCAGGCTGTGTGGGCCTCACAATCATCCCAAGGCCGTAGCCTGCACGCCTTCGGCCAGTACTCTGCCGCCAGCCAAGCGGCCTCGCCGTTCACCAAGTGGTATGGCGCAGGCGTGGTGCTGTACAAGCCGTTCGAAGGTCGCCCGCGCGATACCGTCGCCCTGGGCTATGGCCGCGCGGTGCCGAACCCGCGCAGCCGTGATGTGCAAGAGTTGGCCGCGTTCAATGCCGGGGAGTCCTACCCCTCAATCGACAGCGCCGAACAATTGATCGAACTCAGTTATGGCTACCAGGCCACGCCTTGGCTGACCTTGCGCCCGGATGTGCAATACATCATCGAGCCGGGGGCGTTTTCCGGTGAGAGCATCGACAATGCGCTGGTGCTGGGTTTGCAAGTCAAAGCGGTGTTCTAGCTCGCGCCCTGCTGATACTGACGTGGCGTACAGCCAAATTCGCGGCGAAACACCGTATGCAGGTACTGCGCAGAGGTGAAGCCGCAGCGTGCGGCAATGTCGGCTATAGCAAGGCTTTGGTTTTCCAGGCCCTTGGCGGCAGCGGCGAGTTTGAAGCGCAAAATCTCATCATGCACGCTGCAGCCACGCGCCTTGCGAAAATGCGCTTCCAGGGACGAGCGGGAAACACCGACATAAGCGGCGACCTGATCGGTCTTGATACCCTGGCAGGCGTACTGGCGGATAAACAACAAGGCCTGCATCACGTAAGGGTTGCCCAGGGGTTGATGCAGGCTGGAGGCTTGCACGTTAATGGCGTCTGGCGGCACCAGCACCTGCGTGCCCGTGCAGGGTTTGCCATGCAGCATCTGATGCAACAGCGCCGCAGCGGTACGGCCCATGGTCTCCGTGCCCTGGATCACCGAACTGAGCGGCACCCGCGTGAGGGTGCGGGTCAGCGGGTCGTTGTCGATGCCGATCAACGCCACCTCCTCCGGCACCGCAATACCTGCGGTCAGGCAGGCTTGCAGCAATTGCCGAGCGCGGGCATCGGTCACCGCGATAATGCCGATAGGCTTGGGCAGGCTGTGCAGCCAGGCAATCTGCTGCTCCACCGCGCTGTCCCACAACGGCGCACTGGTGCCCAGGCCGCGATACACCTCTACCTGCAAGCCATCACGCTGCATCAAGCGGCGAAAAGCTTTCTCACGCTCCTGGGCCCAGCGATTGGCCTGGGCTTCGGGCAGGCTGAAACAGGCAAACCGCGTCAACCCCGCCTCCACCAGATGCTCGTAGGCCAGCTTCATCAGGGCATGGTTATCGGTGGCCACATAGGGAATGCCCTTCGGGTACTTGCCCACATCCTCATAAGACCCACCCACCGCCACCACTGGAACCCGACTGCCGGCCAACGCCTCGCCAATCAGCGGGTCATCGAAGTCAGCAATGATCCCATCGCCCTGCCAACGCTCGATACCGCGCAGGCGGCAGAGGAAATCTTCTTCCAGGAACAGGTCCCAGGATGCGCGGGTGCTGCTCAGGTAGTTGCCGATACCGGCGATGATGCCGCGGTCGTAGATTTTGCTGCCGTTGAAGAGCAAGGCGATACGGTGAACGGGCGGTAGGGTTTTCATTGTTTTTGTCCTGGGGCCGGTCGGTGCAGATTAGGCCTGTGTACTACGCACGCCTAGCTACATTCAAATCGATGTCACGTCCTGGAAGCAGTCTGAGCATATCGGGCCTCAGGGAGGCCCGTTCTATCTACCTAAATTTTAAAACTATGAATACAGTTCCTAGCCAAACGCCAGTGCCAACTACCATTGCTAAATGTAGGTTCAGCAGGCGTTTTAGGTACGGAGGAAAGTTTTCATAATCGATAGGGCTCAAGTCACCAATGCGGATATATGTCCTTGGCATCGCTATCATCCCGGTGATTTTCGCCATCTCCAACAACGACCAAATATAGCCGCGCCTCCCCAGGCTCGGCCCCCAAAGATAAATATAGCGACTGTTTTTCAATGCCTCTTTTATCGCATCCAAATGTCGATGACTCAGGAACAAGCTGTACGCAATACTCACGAGTTCGAGCAGAAAAGGCCCGCCGGTAAAAATGATCGCAGCCCAGGGTGACCAAGAGTCAATACGGGTCATGGTTGAAAAGCCTCGTAAATTTTTTCCCCAATATAATCGCCACCCATCTCACCGAAAGTCGTACCTGCCCAGGCGCCGGCCCCGACTAAGGCCGCGACACAGACGACCCCTCCAAGCCCGCCGGTTGCCACTCCAATCCCCAAACAGATTGAACCACCCGCAATTTGACCCGTCACTCCACCCCAAATACCCCCCAATGTGGCTCCAGCGAATTTCCCCCCTTCAGTGAACTTAACCCTCTCACATGCAGCTCCAGAATCCCCGTTACATACCTGCTCAATAGCCAGCAACGAAGACACTCCCCCAAGTCCAATACCGATATAACCCCCTGCCTTCATGTACTTCGTGGCACGGCTGACCGCTTCCACATGAGCGGCATACCCCGGAATCTGCCCCGGCCCACCCGCCTTGTCCCAGTGATGCACCAAGCTGCGACTGGATATACCCAGGGCCGTTTTCAACTTGGGGTGATCGCCCAAGGTGGTCTGCCCGCGCAGGCGGGTGGAGTTGAGCAGATGAGCATCCAACTGATTCATAAGTCGCTGACGATCAGCGAAGAACTGCGGTGACCTAAGGTGTCCGTGCTGCCGATAGCTGTCCTGATGCAGGCGCTCCATGGCCTGCAGCGTTTCGCGCAGATTGCTCAGGTGTTTTTCCATCACCACTGCGCTGACGCCGAGCCAGGTTGAGGTTTGGCCGATGAAACCGGCGATCTCTGCACCGTGGCGATGCAGAAAGTCAGCCTCGTCCGGCGTCAGCTCATCCAGTGATGCGCTGACGTGTTGTGCAGCCTGCATCAGTTGAGCTTCTTCATACGAGCAGGAGGTGTTTTTCGGATCGCTGAGCACGATCATCGAACCAGCTTTGACGTAGCCTGTGTTGGGATTCAGCGATTGAAACTTGCGCATTACAGCCGTGTCGAGCGTCGGAAAAAGTGTGGCTTCCAGCGCCTCGCGGGTCATGCTTTTGGGCACGATATAAAAACCTGGCTCCTGACCTTGCACACCATTGGATGCCATTGATCCAACATGACCGGACGGCACGAAACCAGAATGACGTGGCGCTACAGTGTTTCGATTTACAGATGATGCGTTTGGTTGAGCTACTCGCAGGTTAATGGGCGGTTCTGCATGTTGGTTTTCATAGGTGGCCGAGTACACCGAAGGAATCAGCTCGGCTTTACAGGGACAGTCGCTGTAACTATCCAAAGTGCCGGACATAAGCCGACCATGGCTGTTTATGTGGGAAACGCCACCGACGATCTTATAAGTTTGCCCATCCTTGCCGCAGGTGACTCGGTCACCTTCGCACGCATGAAAAAGGCCATGTATGTTGACTCTCTTATCACCGTCCAGCACTTCCCCGCCGCAGGTGGTCTTGTCACCCAGTCCAATGAAATAACCTACGCTCATTTTTTTGCCTCTTATCCATGTTTTTTGGCCGTACTTCCCTGCTCGTCCCGATAAGAAAACTGACGCGTAACGCCTTCCGAGGTAAACGAGCAAGTGGCACACCAAACCTTGAAGAGGCATATCCCCACCGTAAAGTCAGACGTTTCTCTAAATCCTGTACTCCCTCAGCCGTTCTCAGCCCCTCACTCAAAATCGCACTCCCCTTTGGTGATTTTCATAATCAGCCGCCCAAGTGCCATTGCTAGTATCCAGACACCGCTCAGAACAATAAGGAAAAACCCATGCCGTACTTCCCCGGTGTCGAAAAGGTGCGCTTCGAAGGCCCTGCCAGCACCTCTGCCCTCGCGTTTCGTCACTACGACGCCAACAAGCTGATCCTCGGCAAGCCCATGCGGGAGCACCTGCGCATGGCCGCCTGTTACTGGCATACCTTTGTGTGGCCGGGGGCGGATATGTTTGGGATGGGGACGTTCAAGCGCCCGTGGCAGCGCAGTGGCGATCCGATGGAGGTGGCCATCGGCAAGGCCGAGGCGGCGTTTGAGTTTTTTTCCAAGCTGGGCATCGACTACTACAGCTTTCACGACACCGATGTGGCGCCCGAAGGCAGCACGCTCAAGGAGTACCGCAATCACTTTGCGCAGATGGTCGACCACCTGGAGCGCCATCAGGAACAGACTGGCATCAAGCTGCTGTGGGGCACCGCCAATTGCTTCAGCAACCCGCGTTTTGCCGCCGGGGCGGCGAGCAACCCAGATCCAGAGGTGTTCGCCTTCGCCGCCGCCCAGGTGTTCAGTGCAATGAATGCCACGCTGCGCCTTAAGGGCGCCAACTATGTGCTGTGGGGTGGCCGTGAAGGGTATGAAACTTTGCTCAACACCGACCTCAAGCGCGAGCGCGAACAGCTCGGGCGTTTTATGCGCATGGTGGTTGAACACAAGCACAAGATCGGCTTTACGGGTGACCTGTTGATCGAGCCCAAGCCCCAAGAGCCGACCAAACACCAATACGATTACGACAGCGCCACCGTGTTCGGCTTCCTGCATGAGTACGGCCTGGAACACGAGATCAAAGTTAACATCGAGGCCAATCACGCGACGCTGGCCGGGCACAGCTTTCATCATGAGATCGCCACCGCCGTGTCGTTGGGGATCTTCGGCAGTATCGACGCCAACCGCGGCGACCCGCAGAACGGTTGGGACACCGACCAGTTCCCCAATAGCGTCGAGGAGATGACCCTGGCCACCTACGAAATCCTCAAGGCTGGCGGGTTCAAGAACGGCGGCTATAACTTCGATTCCAAGGTGCGCCGCCAGAGCCTGGACGAGGTGGACCTGTTCCACGGGCATGTCGCCGCCATGGATGTGCTGGCTCTGGCCCTGGAGCGTGCGGCGGCGATGGTGCAGGACGACCGCTTGCAGCAGTTCAAGGACCAACGCTATGCCGGCTGGCAGCAGCCATTGGGCCAGGCGGTGTTGGCCGGTGAGTTCAGCCTGGAATCATTGGCTGAACATGCCTTTGCCAACGAGCTGAACCCGCAGGCGGTGAGTGGGCGCCAGGAGATGCTTGAAGGCGTTGTGAATCGGTTTATCTACACCTGACTGTGGCCAGAGATTGCTCCCGCTGGGGCGCGAAGCGGCCCCAAAAAATGGGAGTGCTACGCACTCCAGCGGGAGCAAGCTCCCTCGCCACAAAGAGGATCTTCACCTAGTGTCTTTCCAACAACAATAAAAGGACGCACCACCATGAAGTCATTCAAACCTGCCCTGCTCGCCGCAGCCCTGGCACTGCTCGCCCTGCCGGTGATGGCGGATCCTGCGCACCCCAAAATCGGTTTTTCCATCGACGACCTGCGCCTGGAGCGCTGGTCCCGCGACCGTGATTACTTTGTCGCCGCTGCGGAAAAGCTCGACGCCAAGGTGTTCGTGCAGTCTGCCGATGCCAACGAGCAGAAGCAGATTGCCCAGATCGAAAACCTGATCTCCCGGGGCGTCGATGTGATCGTGATCGTGCCGTTCAACGCCACGGTGCTGACCAATGCGGTGGCCGAAGCCAAGAAAGCCGGGATCAAGGTGGTGTCCTATGATCGCCTGATCCTCAATGCCGACATCGACGCCTATATTTCCTTCGATAACGAAAAAGTCGGCGAGATGCAGGCCAGCGGCGTGTTGCAAGCGGCGCCCAAGGGCAATTACTTCCTGCTCGGCGGCGCGCCGACGGACAACAACGCCAAGGTGCTGCGCGAAGGTCAGATGAAGGTGCTGCAACCGGCCATCGACAAAGGCGATATCAAGATCGTCGGCCAGCAATGGGTCAAGGAATGGAACCCCACCGAGGCATTGAGCATTGTCGAAAACGCCCTGACCCGTAACGACAACAAGATCGACGCTATTGTCGCCTCCAACGACGCCACCGCCGGCGGTGCGATCCAGGCCCTGGCCGCGCAGAAACTGGCGGGCAAGGTGCCAATCTCCGGCCAGGACGCTGACCTCGCAGCGATCAAGCGCGTGATCAACGGCACCCAGACCATGACCGTGTACAAACCGCTCAAGCTGATCGCTACCGAAGCGGCCAAGCTTTCGGTGCAACTGGCACGCAGCGAACAGCCGACCTACAGCTCGCAATATGACAATGGCAGCAAAAAGGTCGACACCATCTTGCTCACGCCGACGCCGTTGACCAAGGCCAACATCGATGTGTTGGAGAAAGACGGCTTCTATACCAAAGAGCAGATCGGCCTGTAGGTCCTGGCAGGCAGCCCGTGTCGCCTGGGGGTTTTTCGCGAGCAAGCTCGCTCCTACAGTGACGGTGTTTCGTCGGCCTTTTGTGTGAGCCATTGCCATGTCGCATTACCTGCTGCAAATGAACGGCATCGTCAAAAGCTTTGGCGGTGTCAACGCTCTCAACGGCATAGACATCAAGGTCAAGCCTGGGGAATGCGTGGGCCTGTGCGGTGAAAACGGTGCGGGTAAATCCACCTTGATGAAGGTGCTGTCGGCGGTGTACCCGCACGGCACCTGGGAGGGGGAAATCCTCTGGGATGGGCAGCCGCTCAAGGCCCAGTCCATCCGCGAAACCGAGGCGGCCGGCATTGTCATCATTCATCAGGAACTGACCCTGGTGCCCGACCTGTCGGTGGCCGAGAACATTTTCATGGGCCACGAACTGACCCTGCCCGGTGGGCGCATGAACTACCCGGCGATGTTGCACCGCGCCGAGGCGTTGATGCGTGAACTCAAGGTGCCGGACATGAATGTGGCGCTGCCGGTGTCGCAGTACGGCGGCGGCTACCAGCAACTGGTGGAGATCGCCAAGGCCTTGAACAAACAGGCGCGCCTGTTGATTCTTGACGAGCCCTCCTCGGCCTTGACCCGTGGCGAAATCGAGGTGTTGCTGGACATTATCAAGGGCCTGAAGGCCAAGGGCGTGGCCTGCGTGTACATCTCCCACAAGCTCGATGAAGTGGCGGCGGTGTGCGACACCATTGCAGTAATTCGCGACGGCAGGCACATCGCAACCACCGCCATGGCAGACATGGACATCCCCCGGATCATCACGCAGATGGTCGGCCGCGAAATGAGCAACCTCTTCCCCATCGAGCACCATGAAGTGGGCGAGGTGATCTTCGAAGCGCGTAACGTCACCTGCTACGACGTCGATAACCCCAAGCGCAAGCGCGTCGACGACATCTCCTTCGTGCTCAGGCGCGGTGAAATCCTTGGCATCGCCGGCTTGGTGGGCGCCGGGCGCACGGAGTTGGTGTCGGCGCTGTTCGGCGCTTACCCCGGCCGCTACAGCGCCGAAGTATGGCTGGACGGCCAGGTGATCGACACGCGCACGCCGCTCAAGTCGATCCGCGCCGGGCTGTGCATGGTGCCCGAAGACCGCAAGCGCCAAGGCATCATTCCCGACCTGGGGGTAGGCCAGAACATTACCCTGGCGGTGCTCGACACCTACGCGCACATGACCCGCATCGACGCTGAGGCCGAACTGGGCAGCATCGACCAGCAGATCAGCCGCATGCACCTCAAGACCGCCAGCCCGTCGCTGCCGATCACCAACCTCTCAGGCGGCAACCAGCAAAAGGCCGTGCTGGCGAAAATGCTGATGACCCAGCCCAAGGTGCTGATCCTCGACGAACCCACACGCGGGGTGGACGTGGGCGCCAAGTACGAGATCTACAAATTGATGGGTGCGCTGGCCGCCGAAGGCGTGTCGATCATCATGGTCTCCTCAGAACTGGCCGAAGTGCTCGGCGTGTCCAACCGCGTGCTGGTGATTGGCGACGGCCAGTTGCGGGGGGATTTCATCAATGAAGGGCTCACCCAGGAACAGGTGCTCGCCGCCGCGCTCAGCCATAACCCTAATGATCGGAAGACCGCGTAGATGAATCAGGTCAAACACCTTTTTACCCGCTACAAGATGCTCGCGCTGGTGATCGCCGTGGCGTTCATCTGGTTGTTTTTCAGTTGGCAGACCGAGGGCGGTTTTCTCACCCCGCGCAACCTCTCCAACCTGCTGCGGCAGATGTCGATCAGCGGGATATTGGCCTGCGGCATGGTGCTGGTGATTATCAGCGGCGAGATCGACTTGTCGGTGGGCTCGTTGCTCGGACTGTTGGGCGGGCTGGCGGCGATTCTGGATGTGGTCTATCACGTGCCGCTATTGGCCAACCTGAGCCTGGTGGCGCTGTGCGGCTTGATGATCGGCCTGGCCAACGGCTACATGACCGCTTACCTGCGCATTCCCTCGTTCATCGTCGGCCTGGGCGGAATGTTGGCGTTTCGCGGGATTCTGCTGGGGATTACCGGCGGCACCACTATTGCGCCGGTGTCGCCGTCGCTGGTGTATGTGGGCCAGGGGTATTTGCCCCACAGTGTGGGCGCTGGGCTTGGCGTACTGCTGTTCGCACTGACGCTGTTCCTGACCTGGAAGCAGCGGCGCAACCGCGCACTGCATGGCTTGGCCGCGCACGCTTTGGTGCGCGACGTGTTACGTGTGGTATTGATCGGCGCGGTGCTCGCCGGGTTCGTCACCACCCTCAACAGCTACGACGGTATCCCCGTGCCGGTTCTGCTGTTGCTGGTGCTGCTCGGCGTATTCAGCTACGTCACCAGCCAGACCGTATTCGGCCGCCGCGTGTATGCGGTAGGCAGCAATATGGAAGCCACACGGCTATCCGGCATCAACGTGCAAGCAGTGAAACTGTGGATCTTCGGCATCATGGGGGTGATGTGCGCGCTGGCCGGCCTGGTCAACACCGCGCGCCTTGCTGCGGGTTCACCCTCGGCGGGCAACATGGGCGAACTCGATGCCATCGCGGCCTGTTTTATCGGCGGCACGTCGATGCGCGGCGGCTCGGGCACCGTCTATGGCGCGTTGCTTGGCGCGTTGGTGATTACAAGTTTGGACAACGGCATGTCGATGCTCGATGTGGACAGCTACTGGCAGATGATTGTGAAGGGCAGCATTCTGGTGCTGGCGGTGTGGGTGGATGTGAGTACGCGCTCGGGCAGGCGATAACTCGTCCGCCAGCACACCACCGATCACCTGTGGGAGCTGGCTTGCCTGCGATGGCGGCGGGTCAGTCACCTGATGGACCGACTGACACACCGCTATCGCAGGCAAGCCAGCTCCCACATCTGATCCTCATGGCTCCCCCACATTGATCTCATTTTTCCCTCAGGTCATTGCGGATAAAAACTAAAAGTCCATAATGGACAAATTAGTTTATCCGGAGAACCCCATGTCCACGACGCCCCTCGTCATCGACCAGGCCCAGGCCCGTACTTTATTGGCTCAAGTCGATGTACCCGCGATCCTGCGCAAACTGTTCCGCGACCTCGCCGCCGGGCAAGCGGTACAGCCGGCGCAACAGCTGGTGGAATTTCCTCAAGGCGCCGGGGATTTCATCAACTACCTGGGCGTACTGGCCGGAGACGGCGTGTACGGGGTCAAGACCTCCCCCTATATCGTGCGTGATCAGGGCCCTTTGGTGACGGCCTGGACCTTATTGATGTCGATGCACAGCGGCCAGCCATTGCTGTTGTGCGATGCCGCTGAATTGACCACTGCACGCACCGCCGCCGCCACGGCTTTGGCAGTGGATGCGCTGGCACCGGCGGCGGCGCAACGCCTGGCGATCATCGGCAGCGGCAAGGTCGCCCAGGCGCACCTGCGTTATGTGCAGAACCTGCGCGACTGGCAGCAGATCCGCCTGTACTCGCCAAGCCTGGGCAGCGCCAGCGCCGAGACGCGTGCGCAGTTGACAAGCCTGGACCCGCGCCTGAGCCTCGTCTCAAGTTGTGAGGCCGCCCTGGAAGACGCGGATGTGATCCTGCTGTGCACCTCGTCCGCCGGGCCGGTCATCGACCCCTCGCGCCTGAGCAAACCCGCGCTGATTACCTCCATCAGCACCAATGCGCCACGTGCCCATGAAGTACCGCCACATTGCCTCAACCAGATGCACGTGTTCTGCGACTACCGCCAGACCACTCCGGATTCGGCCGGTGAGATGCTGATCGCCAGCGAACAGCACGGCTGGGACAAACGCACGATTGCCGGCGACCTGCCCGAGTTGTTCAGCGACATGGCCCAGCGCCCCGACTACGATCGTCACGTCTTTTTTCGCTCCATCGGCCTGGGCCTGGAAGACATCGCCCTGGCCAATGCCCTGTATCGACTGTAGGAGCGAGCTTGCTCGCCAAGACCTCACAGGCACTGCGGTCACACAGAATCGGCGCGTTATCGTCAACGTTTTTCGCGAGCACGCACGCGCCTACAATGCTTATTTCAGGAGATCTCCATGAGCCAGGCAGACTTCATCATTATCGGCGGCGGCATTGCCGGCGCGTCCACCGGGTTCTGGTTGTCGCAGCACGGCAAGGTCCTGGTGCTGGAGCGTGAAAACCACCCGGCCTATCACTCCACCGGGCGTTCGGCAGCGCTCTACACCGCCGCGTACGGCACACCGCAAGTACGCGCGCTGACCTTGGCCAGCCGGACCTTCTTCGACCAGCCACCCGCAGGCTTCTGCGAACATCCCCTGCTGACGCCCCGGGGCGAAATGACCGTTGATTTCAACGGTGACCCGGCCGAACTCGACAGCCAGTACCTGAGCGCCAAGGCGACCGTAGAGCAGGTGCAGCGCCTGACGGTCGATGAAGCCTGTGCACGCTTGCCGATCCTGCGCCGTGAAAAAGTCCACGGGGCAATCTACGACCCTACCGCCTGTGACATCGACACCGACGCCCTGCATCAAGGCTACCTGCGCGGTATCCGCCGCAACCAGGGCGAAGTGCGCACCGACAGCCATGTGCTGGGCTTGAGCCGCGACGCCGACGGCCTGTGGCAGGTGCGCACCCAGGATGCGACCTTCACCGCGCCGGTCATCATCAACGCCGCCGGTGCCTGGGCCGACCATATCGGCGGGCTGGCGGGCGCAGCGTCCATCGGCTTGCAGCCCAAGCGCCGCTCGGCCTTTGTCTTTGCCGGCCCCGAGGGCATGGACAGCCACGACTGGCCGATGCTGGTAGCCCTCGACGAAGCGTTCTACATGAAACCGGATGCCGGCATGTTCCTCGGCTCACCGGCCAACGCCGACCCGGTAGAACCCCAGGATGTGCAACCCGAAGAGCTGGATATTGCCATGGGCATTTACCAGATTGAGGAAGCCACCACCCTGACCATCCGCCGCCCCACGCGCACCTGGGCCGGGCTGCGCAGTTTTGTGCAGGACGGTGATTTGCTGTCGGGCTTTGACCCGCAAGTACCGGGGCTGTTCTGGGTGGCAGCGCAAGGCGGCTATGGTATCCAGACCTCACCCGCCATGGGCCAGGCAAGCGCCGCTCTGGTGCGCGGCGAACCGCTGCCGGAGGCACTGACCCGGTTCGGCCTGGACGCTGGTATGCTCTCCCCGGTCCGCCTGGAGCCCCATTGATGAACACCGCTGAACAAGACAAGGTCATGCAGAACTTTCGCGCGATCGCCGATGCAATCGCCACGTTGTTCTTTCCCCATGCAGAAGTGGTGCTGCATGACCTGCGCACGCAAACCGTGGATTACATCGCCAATAACCTGTCCAAACGCAGCCTGGGTGACGACTCGTCCCTGGAGGACATGCTCGACGGTGACGTCAGGGAGGTGAATATCGGCCCTTACGAAAAGCTCAACTGGGATGGCCAGAAAATCCGCAGCCTGAGCACCGTGCTGCACGACCACAAAGGGCGCAGGCTGGCTGTGTTGTGCATCAACCTGAATATTTCAATGTTCGAAACAGCCAAGGCGGCGCTGGATTTATTCCTGTCGCCAAGCAAGCTGATCGCACAGCCGGACGCGCTGTTCCGTGATGACTGGCAGGAGCGTATCAACACCTTCCTGCATGCCTGGCTGCGCGAGCGTCAGTTGAGCCTGAACCTGTTGACCCGCGACCACAAACGCGAACTGGTGCTGGCGCTGCATGCCGAAGGCGCATTCAAGGGCAAGAGCGCCTCCAACTATGTGGCCAATGTGCTGGGCATGGGGCGAGCGACGGTCTACAAGCACTTGAAGGAACTCAAGGGTTGAGCCCTTTCTGACCACGGCGCCGATTCCCTGTGGGAGCTGTCGAGCCCCGGCGAGGCTGCGAAGGGGCCGGCAAGGTCAACATTTGCATCACCTGACCCATCGCTTTCGCAGCCTCGCTAAAGCTCGACAGCTCCCACATTGACCGCGTCTTTGCATCAGTCGCCGTAGATATCGGCCTTGAAGTACTGCTGTGAAATCTTCTGGTATTCGCCGCTGGCGCGAATGCCGTCGATGGCCGCATTCAATTCGCTGACCAACTCGCCATTGCCCTTGCGTACTGCGATGCCAGCCCCCTCACCCACGTATTTCGGGTCTTTGAGCTCCGGGCCGACAAAGGCATAACCCTGCCCGCGCGGCATCGACAGGAAGTCGCTCAGGGGAATGGTGTCGGCAAAGATCGCATCCAGGCGCCCCGCTGCCAGGTCCATGTAGATTTCTTCGTTATTGCTGTAGCGCTTGACGTTGATGCCCTTGGGCTCGAACACCTCGGTGGCATACCGGTCGGTGGTGGTGGCGCGCTGTACACCGACGTTCTTGCCCTTGAGGCTGGCGTACTGGTCATCCACCACGGCGCCGTCCTTCATCACCAGACGCGACGAGGTGAAGTAGTACTTGTGGGTGAAATCCACCGACTTCTTGCGGTCTTCGTTGATGGTCATGGACGACAACGCCATGTCGATCTTCTTGACCTTGAGGGACGGAATCAGCCCGTCGAACTCCCCTTCGATCCACACGCACTTGACCTTCATTTGCGCACACAGGGCGTTGCCGATGTCGTAGTCGAACCCCACGATCTTGCCGTCACCGGTTTTGGAGGCGAACGGTGGGTAAGCGGCCTCAATGCCAATACGCAGGGTTTTCTCGGCGGCCGGCAGGTGGCTGGCGGCAAACAGGCTCAGGGCCAGGGCGGGAAGGAGATGGCGTTTCTTCATGGAGGGGTTCTCGCAAGTTGTTGTTGGTTTGGCAAGAATGTCAAAACGGAAGATCATACATACTACAAAATCTATACTGGACTTTATCGTACTTTAAATCAACAGGACGTTTGACACGCAGAGCAGCCGACTCTCGCAAGCCATGCGCATATACCACTCGTCGCGACTGTCAATATTGACAGGTAGACGCTGCACCCCCTCTCCGATCTGATTGGGCTTGGTGATGAACCTTAAGTCAGTTGGAATTGGATGATTAAATCATGAGCGATACTCCGTTAACTGAAATCGACATGCCTGGCGGCGGATACCCAATGAACGCAGGTTCCGCAAGGACCATCAGCTACTTGCTGCTTGAACAGCAGCAGTTTCAAGGAAGAGAAAATGCTACCGCCCGGCTTTATAACAACCGGCGCCAGGTTTCCGAATTTTTGATTACGCTGGAGGCGCGAGATGAACATGGACAAGTGACCGTCGTACCCGATGGAACAACGGTCGAAATCATTCCGTTCATCGCCCTGCGAGGTCGCTGGCCTGCAAAAACCGGCCCGCATGAAAAAGGCTATTTACCGTTTGATGAAAGTTTCACTGTTCAAGAAATTGACTCATCACCCCCTCCGCAATCCTACAGGCCGGAAAGCGTGGCGCCGAGTCAGTTCTTGCCTGCGCCAAAACCGGAACCGCTCACTCTTTACTCTCCGGACGGTACACAAACCCAACGAAAAGTATTTAAACGATACTTGACCAATGACGCAAACCCCGGGGGCATAGTAGACCGATTCGCCGTACGTGTCCGTTTACCCGGTACGAGCGTTGATTACACCAGCCATAACGAGGATGTGTCTTATGGCGGCGCCGGGCAGAATGGTCGTTTCTACAGTTCCGTCTATCTTAGGTCAGTAACGCAGAACTATTACACTGCGGGAAATGGCGGCTTGGTAGAAGCAATCGAACAAGTGCGTTATCACAGCCAGTATTGGTATACCTACAACCATTACATCGGATTTAACTTGCCCGGCACCGCAAGGGCCATTGCGATTAAACACGTTGAACATGACGATGAATGGTTTACTTGGAACATATACGATCTCCGTCATGGTTCTGGAAAGGCCTACTTCTCCCTCCTGGTCGGCGTCCGCGAACCCGACAAGCCGAACTTTCTCTGGTATGCCTACCCTTCGAACTGGAATAACCAAGCTGGTCAATGGCTGAGAGAAAATGGTTACTTCAAGCCAAGCACCGATAGGTTGGTATTCGTGGTTTCAGGCGTGGTGCCAACAAGTAACAGCCTTGTTAGAAATTCTTCTAAAGAATTTACCACTTTTGACGCTTTTGGTAACTCGCAACGATTTAAAACAAGTGTGGCGTTATTAGATCCAGAAAATGACAGCACGAGATACAGTCTTCGCATAGAGGAAGCGCCGGTCAACATCTTTCAGGACTCCTTCGAAACGTGAATACCACGTCATTTCAGTAGCCCATACACTCACGGTGAATAGCATGACTGAACAAACCCTCCGCGCCTCCAATAATTGGCTGAGCCGATTCGAAATAAGTTTGACCAGTTTGTCGGCGCTGCTCTATCCCAACGCCCGTCAACAAGTATTGGTGACATTGATCATTGCTCCCAGAACAGGCCAGACCATTTCTGACGATGAATTAGAGAGCTTGTGTATTACCACCCGTAAAAACGAACTCTTCCCAATATTACCCGGAGGTGACGACGGCAGTGAATGGTTCTATTCCCAAACGAAAAATCAGTACCTGCCTTATCCAGCGAGCGCTGTCAGCCCACCGCCTACTCAAAAAGAGCCTGAGAATGTCAATTTCTTTCAAAAAGATTTTTATATCCTGAGCCGTGCTCCCACGGGGGCATCGGTCCGATTGTATGCACAAATCACCCAGCACACCGCGCAAGGGCCTGTTACTTACAACACCGCAATAGATGCTACGTTCAAATCGTATGTCGACCTTAGAACGGCAGAAATTCCGCACTTTAGTATCCCTGACAACTACACGTTCAATCGAGACTTGGTCGCGGGCAACCCCAACAGCGATTTATTCACCTGGGAGTACCAACTCGCTGGAAAGAATGTGCAGATGCCCGTGGTCGAATTACTCTCGGTAACAAGTATGAGCCCCATGGGAATGATTCAATGGGTTGACCGCGACAACACGGTCACGCGGGCCTCCCATGTCGGATACGCCGCACCGGGCGAGCCCAACGTCAATTACAACACAGCGATTAAACTCGGCTCGGAGTTTTCCCCTGCCACTACGGTTGCGCGTCCAAGAAGAGGGCATGTGACTGTGGTGCTGCAGGGCGGCAACAATATTCCCTACCACAGTGAAAGTGCGATCAATCAAGGCGGCCCTTGTCAGCTGCGCGCCATCGACACGTACGGCAATGAGCACCTATTGAATATTGCATTCAAAGACCGAACGCCGACTGGCCGCTTGGAGTTGGTGTTGTTGTGATTTTCCCTCACAGGTCTCCTCTCATCATCAGGAGTTTCGGGCATGGACAGCGCTTCTTCAATCCACTTGAAAACAGGCGGTCTTTACACACAGGCCGGTAATTTCCTGAGTCACGTCAGCAACGGCGTCGATGCTCGCACCGGCCAGCTCACTCTCCACATCGCCCTGCCGGAACTCCAGGCCAATCATCAGTCCGGCCCTTCCGTGTCGTTCAGGTTGCTGTTCAGCCCACTGTCGTCCCACACAGATTTTGGATTCGGGCGTGGCTGGATGCTGGCAATGTCTGAACTGGACTTGCCCGCCGGGCGCTTGCAGTTGACGACGGGAGAAAGCTTCAGCCTCGATCGTCAAGCGACGACATTCGTCGACCAAGGTCAATTGGTATTCATCGACCAGAAGCTATTGAATTTCCGCGTGATTCAGGAAGGACCGGACGGCCGCCGCTTTCGCGTCGAGTACAAAGATGGCGAAACCCAGTGGCTGGTCGTTCAGGGCGACAGCGGCTTGGCCCTGCCCCAGGAAATACGCTCTGCTGAAGGGCGCCAGGTATTTCTGGACTGGTTGCCCCATGGCAGTGGGCGTTATGTCCTCGCTGAAATTCGCGATGAACAGCGCGCGGTGCTGCGAGTTGTTCGGGACACCATCGACGAGTTCCAGATTCAACTTTTTCCAGACGATGCCGCCAAAAGTGTCTACAGGCTACACCTGAGCGGCGACCAACTCAGCACACTGATCCTGCCGGACAACGACAGCCGCTGGACCTTCAGTTATGACGAGCACGACGGATTGCTGTTTCCCGTCAGACTGACTGGCCCCTTGGGCAGCGAGGATGAGGTGTGGTATGCCACCGGTACCGAGGGCCACCAACTTCCACCCGGCGCGCCTTTATCCTCGCTGCCCCGCGTGACAGCGCATCGGCATGATCCTGGGGCGGGTCAACCTGCGAACTCGCGAACCTATACATGGGTGGGCAGCACCAACTTCCTCGGTAACGGCGCCGACCTGCCAGGAGGCTGGCGTGATGGAGAAGACAATCTCTATCGCACCGAGTCGTATAGCTATACATGCCTGGAGACGTTGCACAGCGACACCGGGCTAGTGCTGTCAGAAACCGAGCGGACCTGGAACCGATTCCATCTGCTGACACGAGAGCGTGTGCAGCGCAACGGCAAGACAGTGACGACAACCACCGACTATGGTGAGGATCCGACGCTGGGCTGGGAGGCTCAGCCAGCCTGGTGTCAGCTACCCACTCAAGTCACCAAGCGCTACGAAGACGCGCAAGATGCGCGCGAAGAGACCTCTCAAACAACCTACGACAATTACGGTAATACCCTTGAACAGCGCCATGCCGATGGCCGAGTGGAGCAGTGGGTTTATTACCCGTTGGGTGGCACGCAGGATGTTGCCGACACGGAAATGTTTGTCCGCTGGATACAACACCATATCGTGACGCCCGCATCCGTAAACTCTGGCGGAACGGGCGGCGCGCCGATAACGCAAACGCACTACCGATATGAACAGCTGCCGCGACGCCAATCGGATGATCACTTGCAGTGGGTCGTCGTGTCGGAAGAGGCGTTTAGCGTCACCGCAGATGGCCTGGTTCTGATCGGTCACACCACCCAGCGTTATGACACCGTCGTCGACAGTCCTTTCTTCGCCCAGGTGACTCAATCACAGACGCAGATTCAAGGACTCATCACCACCACCGATTACCATCGGACTCTGACCGCCACCGCACTGACGACCCACATTAGGGTTACCGGCCATGACGGTAGCTATACATCAACCGAACACGTCACCCGGGACAGTCTTTTGGGGTTGACGCTAAGCAATCGCGAAGAGGGTTTGGAAACCCTTTATGAATATGACGCCCTGGGTCGTGTCATTCGCAGCACGGTAGCACCCGGAACTGAGTTCGAAGCCAGCGCCACGTGTCGCTATGTGCTCGCGGGCCGCTATCGCCAACACGCCGTCATGGCAGAAGAAACCGATCTGGCAGGCCAGCAAAGACGTATCTATCTCGATGGCGCCGGGCGCCGAGTGCGCGAGGAGCGGCGTGACGACCTGATCACCGGCCAGGTCTTTCGGGAAACCTGGCGAGGCGTTTATAACGTCGAAGGACAGTTGTTACAAGAGACCACTCAGGACTGGTTTGCCGGAAGGGAACAGTCGTTGAGTCTCACCACCAGTTATGAGTTCGATGACTGGGGCCAAGTGAGCACGATCAGATACCCGGACGGCACGCTCGAGCACACTCAAGCCAACCCCATCACACTGACAAGCGACATTTGGCGAGAAAGCCGGGACGGCCTGGTGACTGCGAAAACCCGGATAGTACGCGGCAGTGCCGGCGAGGTGCTCAGCATGACGTCGCTTGCTCGCAACGATGAAATACTGCGCAGTGAAACCTGGACCCACGACGGGCTTCATCGTCCCTTGTCCCATACGGTCAACGTGCCGGGCGAGACCAGTGTGCAGACGCAGACGCACTACGATGTATATGGACGTATTACCCGCCGTCGGTTGCAAGACGGCAGCGAGGTTGAGTGGGCATTCGCCCCGCATAGCGATGCGGATCATCCGGTTAGCATTACGTTGAAACCCATCGGCCTCACACCCTTGCCACTAGGCAAGCAGACCTATGATGGCATCGGTCGTCCAGTCAGCCGCACCATCGGTAGCCGCAAGGAATGTCTCAACTATAACGAGGGTCAGAAGCTACCCGCCTCTCGAACCAGCAGCAGTGGTCGTTCCATGGCATATGCCTATGAACCGATGCTTGAAAATCAATTGACCCGACTGTCGCCCGGCGATAGTCAGGACAGCACTTTTCAATACGACTTCAAGTCCGGCCAGATAACACAAGCACAGAGCCCCTTCGGCACATTGACTTGGCAGTACTCCAATAACGGGCGCTTATTGTCCGAACAGTTGTGCCTGGACGGTCAAGTGCATAGCACGGATTGGACGCACTCATTGGAGGGACGGCACGTGTCGTTTACGGATTCCAACGGCGCAGAACACCAAACGTTCTATGACGTTTACGGCCGTCCGGAGCGCCAGGTGCTGGGAGCTGTTGAACTGCAAATTACCTACGACACATTCGGCCGCGTCAGCCAATACATCACACAAGGTCCTACCCAGTCTCTCAAACAGATCCTCCACTATGATGAGTTTGAACGGGAAGTTTCACGTACCTGGGTCGGCGATAACCATCGTCAACTGACCCAGACTTTGACGTGGACAGGGCGCGACCAACTGGCGAGCCGCCGTTGGCAGGAAGAAAACCACCTGCTGAGCGAAGAGGTATTTCAATATGACGCGCGTGCAAGGCTGGTAGAAGTATCGGTGACTGGCCCTGAGGGCCCCGAAGATCCGCGCACCGGCCAGCCTATAAGCCAGCAAACGTTCACGTTTAACGCCCTGGACGGCTACGAACAAGTCACCACGACCTATACGGACGGCAATTGCGATGTCATGGTGTTCACCTACGACTGCGCCGCCCCCGACCGCCCCATTACCATCACACATACCTACCCTGCCCCCCAGACACTGACGTTGGAGTACGACGCCGATGGGCGTCTGGTACGCGACGGTCTTGGCCGCGAGCTGAAATGGGACGCAGAGGGGCGACTCAGCGCAGTGATCAGCGGCAACGGTCAATACGATTATCAATACGACCCGCTGGGCAGAGCCACGCAAACTACACAGAATGGGGTTAAGACGCTCTGGTTCTATCAGGGTGATCGGCTGATCAGTACACGCGGCTCCCGGTCGGACGACGCATTATCGTTACTACGCGACGACACCTTCGTGTTTGCCCAGAATACGATGGCCCAGGCTGTACGCGAGGTCTTGCTGACAGGCTGCGATGGTCAAGGCACGGTGCAGGTTGAAAACGATCAGCAGATCCGCCGCGTGCGCTACACCGCCCATGGGGCGGACATGGGCAGCGGAAAAAGCCGCCTAGGCTACGCCGGAGAGCCCCGTGGACTGGTAGAAGGTGGCTATTTGCTGGGCAGCTATCGACCCTACGACCCTCACCTTATGATGTTCTTGGCACCCGACAATGAAAGTCCATTCGGTAGGGGTGGACTCAACCGTTACGCCTATTGCGCCGGTGACCCGCTCAACCGAGTCGACCCGGATGGGCATAGCTTCTGGAAATGGTTCTTGGCTGGCGCAGGGTTGTTGATAGGCGTACTAGCGACGGCCGCCTCATTCGGAACAGCGGCGCCCGTCGTTGCCGGAGTAATGGCGGGTGGGCTGGCGGCACTCACGACAAGTGGCGCATTGGCGGTAACGTCAATGGCACTGGGAGTGGTAGCGACCACCACCGGTGTCGCTTCGTTTCTACTGGAGGCTTCGGGTAATTCCGAAGCCGCGTCCATACTGGGTGCACTGTCCTTTGCCACAGGAATAGCCTCAGGCGTCACCGCATTGGCGCCTCTCGCCTGGAAAGCCGCAGCGAAACTGGGTCAATTTGTGGGTCGTTGGCAGCAAAACCTGCAGTCAGCAGGAGGGGTACCCAGGTTGGAAGTGCAAGGAGGAGCGCTGAGGGGCGGACCGAATGCTACCTTGAGCGGCATGCCGGAACATGTGCTGGAAAATATTTTCAATCAATTGCCCGGCAGAGCCTTGGCCAACTTGTCTGCTACTTCACGCCAAATGAATCAGGCAGTGGTCACTCACTCTCGCCCTGCACTACACGCCTTACCGGTAGCACCAGAACGTGCTCCCAACTATATCAGTGCGGTGAGGCGAATCTGGGCCGGGAACGAGCCCGGTGTTTTACCATCAAGTCTTCGTCGGCAGGGCATCAATCCTCGAGCTGTCCTCGAGGCAGTTGCGCCTACCCCTGATGAAATCAGAAACGGGTACCTTTCTGCGGGACAGATTCGTGACATGCTTTACTTAGATATTCTTGACAGACAAAGTTCGTGGTACTTGATCGAGCGTACCGCACGCCAGCAATCAGGAGGGCGACGTTACAGCCTATGACCAATGGTAAGGCTAGGCTGTAACATCTTGCCTGCTTGTGCAAGGAGCGCCCGGAAACGGGCGCCAAGGTAAATTTCAGTAATTTGGCTGTACCGATTATCTCGACACCGGCATCGCAAACTCCGCGCCCTGCTCGATGCTCTCCGACCAGCGCTGCATGATCGACTTCTGCTTGGTGTAAAAACGTACACCCTCGGTGCCGTAGGCATGCATGTCGCCGAACAGGCTCTTCTTCCAGCCACCAAACCCGTGCCAGGCCATAGGCACCGGGATCGGCACATTGACACCGACCATGCCCACTTCGATGCGCCGCGCAAACTCACGAGCAATGTTGCCATCGCGGGTGAAGCAGCTGACGCCGTTGCCGAACTCGTGGTCGTTGACCAGCTTCACTGCCTCGGCAAAATCGTTGACCCGTACACAGGCCAGCACCGGGCCGAAGATTTCTTCGCGGTAGATGCTCATGTCCTGGGTTACGTGGTCGAACAAGGTCGCGCCGAGCCAGAAGCCATTTTCCAGGCCGGGTTCGGTGGGGACGTAGTCACGGCCATCGAGCAGCAACTGCGCGCCCGCTTGTACACCCTGCTCAATGTAGCCACTAATGCGTTCCAGCGCGGCCCGCGACACGATCGGGCCCATCTCGGCTTTGAGATCGCGGCCATCGGTGATGCGCAGCAATTTGGCGCGTTCGGTCAAGGCGGCAATGACTTTGTCACCCACGTCGCCTACCAGCACCGCCACCGAGATCGCCATGCAGCGCTCGCCGGCACTGCCGTAGGCGGCGCCCATCAGCGCGTCCACGGTGCGTTCGATATCGGCGTCGGGCATCACCACCATATGGTTTTTCGCCCCGCCCAGGCCTTGCACGCGCTTGCCGTTGCGGGCGCCGCTCTCGTAGATGTACTGGGCAATCGGCGTGGAGCCGACGAAGCTCACGGCCTTGACGTCCGGGTGTTCGATCAGCGCGTCCACCGACTCTTTATCCCCCTGCACCACGTTGAACACACCTTTGGGCAGGCCGGCTTCATGCAGCAGCTCGGCCATGAACAGCGACGCGCTTGGGTCAGTCGGGCTGGGCTTGAGGATAAAGGTGTTACCCGCCGCAATGGCGATGGGGTACATCCACATCGGTACCATCACCGGGAAGTTGAACGGCGTCACGCCGGCGACCACGCCCAACGGCTGGCGCATCGTCCAGTTGTCCATGCCACGGGAGACCTGGTCGGAGTGTTCGCCCTTGAGCAGGTTGGGAATGCCGCAGGCAAATTCGAGAATGTCGATGCCACGGTCGACTTCGCCCTGGGCATCGGTGAACACCTTGCCGTGCTCGGCGACGATGATGCGCGCCAGGTCGTCCTTGCGTTCGCGCAGCAGATGCAGGTACTCGAACAACACGCGGGCGCGACGGATCGGCGGGGTGTCGGCCCAGCCGGCAAACGCGGCCTGGGCGGCGGCGACGGCTTCGGCCACGGTCTGGCGGCTGGCCAGGGCCACACGGGCGGTGACTTCACCGGTGGCCGGGTTGTAGACGTCCTGATAACGGTCATCGCGGCTGACGCGCTGGTCGTTGATGTAGTGCTCGATGGTTGCAGTCATGGCAGTCGATCCAGGTGGGTAGCGTTGGTCCACACGATATGCTTTCACTTTGTTCCGAACCAGAGCAGAATCCAGAACTTATTGTCCTTATATGCGAACAATACACCCATGGAAAAGGCTGAGATCGAAGGGCTGTGGACCCACATTCACTGGCTGTCAGTGCTGGAGGAACAAGGCACCTACACCGCCGCCGCCGCGCGCCTGGGGGTGAGCAAGTCAGCGGTGAGCCAGCGCATTTCCGACCTGGAAAAGGCCACCGGCACGCGGCTGGTGACGCGCACCACCCGCAGCGTGCGGCTGACCGATGCAGGGCTGTCATTGGCCCGCGAAGTGCGCAGCGCCTATGCGCAGATCGCCCGCAGTTTTTCCTCGGTGCGCGACTCGGTCGGGGAAATACGCGGGCTGGTGCGCCTGACCGCCCCCGTGGCCTTCGCCCGGCAACAACTGGTGCCGCACCTGTCCGGCTTTTTGCAGCAGTACCCCCAGGTGCGTATTCAACTGGACGTCTCCGATGCCTTGAGCTCACTGGCCGCCGAGGGTTACGACCTGGCGGTGCGCCACGGCTTCCAGGTGCCCGAAACCCACGTGGCGTGGAAACTGTGCGACACCAACTCGGTACTGGTCGCCACCCATGATTACCTGCAACACCACGGTGAACCCCGCGAGCCGGGCGACCTGTCGGCCCACAACTGCCTGTTTTACCCACGCGGCACCGACCAGCCCGCCTGGACCTTCGAACGCGGCAGCCAACCCCTCGAGCGCCTCACCGTGCCCATCGCCGGCAGCTTCGCCACCAATAACAGCGAAGCCTTGCGCGACGCCGCACTCAACCACCTGGGCATCGCCCTGCTCCCGGACTTCAGCGCCCAGGCGGCGCTGGCGGCTGGCAAAGTGGTGCAGGTATTGAAGGACTGGACACTCAAAGGCGCGTTTGCCGATGAGATCTATCTGATACGGCCCTACTCGCCCCATGTGCCCAAGTCGGTGAGTGCGTTGGTCAGCTACCTGAAAGACAAGCTCTCGGGAGGGTTCCGCTAGGCTCAAGGATTAAAAATCCACCGTCGCCGACAGCTGCAAGGTACGCGACCCAGACGTACTGCTGATGGACGAACCCACCAGCGCCCTCGATAGACATCGCCAAGTACAAGTACTGGATTTCATGCGCACCCTGGCGCGCAAACGCGAGGTGATTGTGTTTATCGCACTGCATGATCTGAACCAGGCACTGCGCTTTGCCGACCAGGTACAGGCACCCATCGAGCGCTGCAGCCGCGGGCAGCCGCATATTCTGATTGATGGGATTGTGTGAATAGACCATGCGAAAGCATGGGTATCCACGATGCGAAGCGAGCCGCTCTTGATCTTGATCTGCTTGTGATCTTGATCTGGCTTTTGATCTTAGGCGCCCCGTTAAACCACGCTGGCCGAACGCAGGCTTGAATTCGTGGGTAACCCGGCAGGACGCCGGGTTAGCCGCCCCGCGCCATGGATGGCGCGTGGCGGCGGCCCACGGATTCAAGCCTGCGTTCGGGCACACCGAGCCTGGGCGAGGTGCCGAGTGGTGGGGCAAGAGCCCTTTGGTTACTTTGGGGCTCTTTTCCAAAGTGACCCGCCGTCAGGCGGAACCCTAAGTGGCCGTTACCACAGCAATGGATATGTACACAATCCAACTGTGTCGCCTGTCAGGCCGCCTTCGCGAGCAAGCCCGCTCCCACAGTTGGATCGTTGGGGTGTCAGGTAGATAGGCGTCGGCTGTCAGGGCGTCATCGCAGGCAAGCCAGCTCCCACAGAAGATCACGGCACATCAGTCAAAATCTCGGATCAGCCACTGCTTCTATCGCTCAATCCTCGCGAATACTTGCCTGATCCTCCGACTTATCGCCTACCGGGATAGATACCCCTTGCGCCGTGGTCTAGAGTCCAACCATGCGCGCGTGGCCAAGATGAAACCGGTTCTCAACCCCGCCGCCATAACCCGTCGCCCATGAGCGACACCAGGGCATGCCACCGCGCACGCCCCTGATAAGAAAAAGCACCACCAACCGATGATCAGCAGGTGAGCCCGCATGGAATTACGTATCAACCAAAAGGCCTATCAGGTCGATGCCGAAGCCGACACCCCGTTGTTGTGGGTGATCCGCGATAACCTGGGCATGACCGGCACCAAATACGGCTGCGGCCTGGCCCAGTGCGGCGCCTGTTCGGTGCTGGTGGACGGCAATGTGGTGCGCGCCTGCGTGACGCCTGTGGCGGGCGTGGTCGGTCGCGAGATCACCACCATCGAGGCCGTGGAGGCCGATGACGTGGGCAAGCGTGTGGTGGCGGCCTGGGTCGAACATCAAGTAGCGCAATGCGGTTACTGCCAGTCCGGGCAGGTGATGGCGGCCACCGCGCTGCTCAAACATACCCCCGCGCCGACCAAGGCGCAGATCGACGCGGCGATGGTGAACCTCTGCCGTTGCGGCACCTACAACGCGATCCATGCCGCCATGGATGCCTTGGCCGCCGGGAAGGAGACCGCCTGATGAACACCACCGAGATCATTCCCGGCGTTACCCTGGGCGAACCGATCAACCTGTCCCGTCGCCGCTTCCTGGCCAGCACCGCGGTGGGCGCGCTGGTGATCGGCTTCGGCTTGCCGCTGGGCACCTCCCGCGTGCAAGCCGCGACCGGCGCGGCCGCTGAGCGTGGAACCCAGGTACCCGCCTTCCTGGAGATTCGCCCAGACGGCAGCGTGCGCCTGCTCAGCCCCTTCATGGAAGGCGGCCAAGGTACCCACACCGCCATGGCGCAGATCGTCGGTGAAGAATTGGATGCCGACCCGGCCACGTTCATCGTCGAAGCGGCCCCGCCCGGCGAAGCCTACGTGGTGATGGAAAATGGCATGCGCATCACCGGCGGCAGCATGTCGGTGCGCATGAGCTACCCGACCATGCGGCGCCTCGGCGCCCTCGCCCGCGCGATGCTGATGCAGGCCGGCGCCGAGCAACTGCGCGTACCCCTCAGCGAGCTGACCACCCAGCCCGGTCGCGTGGTGCACGCCGCTTCCGGTCGCTCCCTGGGCTACGGCGAATTGGCAGGTGCCGCCCTGGATATGCCGGTGCCCGACCCGGCCAGCATCACCCTGCGCGACCCGAGCCAGTTCCGCTGGATCGGCAAGCCGGTCAAGCGCCTGGATGCCTATGACAAATCCACCGGCAAGGCGCAGTACACCATCGACCTGAAAATCGACGGCATGCTCCATGCCGCCGTCCAGCATGCGCCACGCCTGGGCATGACCGTGGGCAGCCTGCGCAACCAGGCGCAGGTGCAAGCCATGAAAGGCGTGCATTCGGTTCACACCCTGCCCGGCGCCGTAGCTGTGGTAGCTGAACGTTGGTGGCATGCCAAGCGGGCCGTCGAAGCCATCCAGGTGGAGTGGCTTGAAGCCGCCGCCGACTCCACCGTGCGGGCCATGCCAGCGGATTTCTCCAGCGACAAGTACCGCGACTTCCTCGCCGCCCAGCAGGGCCCGGCCCGCGATGACGAAAACGAAGGCGATGTGGCCGGTGCACTGGCCAGCGCCAAGACCCGCGTCGAAGCCACCTACCACAACCAGTACCTCAACCATGCCCAGTTGGAACCGCCTTCAGCCCTGGCACGCTTTAACCCCGACGGCACACTGGAGGTGTGGCTGCCTAATCAGGCGCCGGATATGTTCCGTGCCGACATTGCCAAGCGCACCGGTCTGAGCATTGAGCAAGTCACCCTGCACTCGCCGCTGCTGGGCGGCTTTTTCGGCCGGCATTTCCTGTATGACTCGGCAAATCCTTACCCGCAAGCCATCGCGTTGGCAAAGGCGGTGGGCCGGCCGATCAAGCTGATCTGGAGCCGTGAAGAAGAATTCGTGCGCGATGTATTGCGCCCGGTCGCCGTGGTCAAGTTCCGCGCCGCGCTGGATGACAAAGGCCTGCCCGTAGCCATCGAAGCGGTGAGCGCCACCGAAGGCCCCACCGAAGCCATCGCCGGCAAACAGGGCGACGCCATCGACCCTACTGCCCTGGAAGGGTTGTCGGGCAAGAGCTACGCGATACCCAACAAACGCATCGCGCAGATTTACGTCAAAGGCCCGGCCATGCTCGGTTATTGGCGCTCGGTGGGTAACTCGCTCAATGACTTTTTCTACGAAGCCTTCCTGGACGAACTGGCCGACAAAGGCGGCCATGATCCCTATGAACTGCGCCTGCACCTGCTGCGCGACAACCCGCGCCTGACCACCCTGCTGCAAGCGGCCGCCGAGCTGTCTGGCGGTTGGAAGCGTGGGCCCTACACCGCCGAAGACGGCACCCGCCGTGCACGCGGCGTAGCCATGGCCTCGCCGTTTGGCTCCCATGCAGCGGTGGTGGCCGAGGTGTCGATCGAGAACGGCCAGGTCAAGGTTCATCACATCTGGGAAGCGATTGACCCGGGCAGCATCGTCAACCCGGCGATTGTGCAAGCGCAAGTCAACGGTGCCGTGGCCTTGGGACTGTCGCAAACCTTGTTGGAGGAAGCGGTATACGTGGATGGCAAGCCAAGGGCGCGCAACTACGACCTTTATCCGGTGCTGCCGCCTTCGCGTATGGCGCAGGTACACGTGAAGATCGTCGAAAGCGGAGAAAAAATGGGCGGTATCGGCGAACCGCCGTTGCCGGCTGTGGCCCCGGCCGTGGCGAATGCCGTGGCGCAGCTGACCGGCCAACGCATCCGCAGTCTGCCTTTGAGCCGTTACACCTTCAGCTAACCGACAGGGAATGCCCATGAATAACCGCCGATTCGCAAGAACCGCAGGGTGGCTGGTGCTGCCCTGCGTGGTCGCCGCCGGCCTGCTGGCCTGGTACGTCACCCGCGAGCCTGCCTCGCCTTTTGAACAGCAACAGGCCACGAGTTTCGACCCCGCCTTGGTCAGTCGCGGCGAATACGTCGCGCGAGTGAGTGACTGCGTGGCCTGCCATAGCCTGGCCGGCAAGCAGCCATTCGCTGGTGGCCTGGAAATGGCCACACCGCTGGGGGCGATCCACGCCACCAACATCACCCCCGACCGCGAGCATGGTATCGGCACCTATAGCCTGGCCGACTTCGACCGCGCCGTACGCCACGGCGTAGCACCGGGTGGGCGACGACTCTATCCGGCCATGCCCTACCCGTCTTATGTGAAGCTCAGCGACGATGACATCCAGGCGCTGTACGCGTTTTTCATGAAAGGCGTGCAACCGGCCAACCAGCCTAATATCCCCAGCGACATTCCCTGGCCGCTCAACCTGCGTTGGCCCATCGCCCTGTGGAACGGTGTGTTTGCACCGACCGCGACCTATGCCGCCAAGCCCGGCCAGGACGCACTGTGGAACCGGGGCGCCTATATCGTCCAAGGCCCCGGCCACTGCGGCAGTTGCCACACGCCACGGGGGCTGGCGTTCAACGAAAAGGCCCTGGACGAATCCGGCGCGCCGTTCCTGGCCGGTGCCCTGCTCGACGGCTGGTACGCCCCCAGCCTGCGCCAGGACCACAACACCGGCCTGGGGCGCTGGAGTGAGGAACAGATCGTGCAGTTCCTCAAGACCGGTCGCAACCAGCATGCCGTGGTCTATGGCTCGATGACCGAAGCCTTCAACAACTCCACGCAGTTCATGCAGGACGATGACCTGGCCGCGATCGCTCGCTACCTCAAGTCACTGCCCGGCGACCCCCAGCGTGACGGCAGCCCCTGGCAATATCAGCCGGTAACGGCGCGCTCGGATGTCCCCGGTGCTCACACGTACGCCACCCGCTGCGCCTCCTGCCATGGGCTCGACGGCAAAGGCCAACCCGACTGGATGCCGCCTCTGGCCGGCGCTACCTCGGCCCTGGCCAAGGAAGATGCGTCCGCGATCAACATCACGCTCAATGGCTCACAGCGCGTGATCACCGCCGGCCTGCCGGATGCCTACCGCATGCCAGCGTTCCGGGAGCAATTGTCCGACTCGGAAATCGCCGACGTGCTGAGCTACGTGCGCGGTACCTGGGGCAACCACGGCGGTGCGGTCGATGCGAAGGCCGTGGGCAAGTTGCGTGGGCATACCGACCCGGCGAGCAGTAGCCCGATCATCCTGCATATGCGCTGATCGGTCGCGATCAACTGTGGGAGCTGGCTTGCCTGCGAATGCATCGACTCGGTTTTCCTGATGAACCGAGGTGTTTACATCGCAGGCAAGCCAGCTCGCACATTTGGGCGATGAGCATTCAGGTAGATAAGCGTCGGCTACAAGGCCGCGCTATTTATTTTCGTCCGCCTTACCTTCCTGCATCTGCACCGACGACTGGGTGCCACTGTTGTTGTCTTTAGTGGCGTTGTCGGCGTTGTCAAAACAGCCGTGCAGCATGAATGCGCTGCACAGGCCCAGGCACATATAAAGCTTCTTCATGAAGGTTCACCTGCTGGCGAGTGAGTGATATCCGCGTGACGACAGCAACATTCGTCCGCCCATGATCTATCTGTCTGGTACAGAGGCGCGTGCGTTCAAAAAACAGACCCTTGGCTGACGAATGGGGGCCGCGTATCAATCAAACGGGATCACCGAGATCTTGCCGTTGCGCTCAAGAATCGCGAAGCGGATCTGCTTGAGCTCGACAAGCCCTTGGGTGGACCGGGCCGCCTCAAGAATGTCACCCTCGTCCAGCCGCGCATGCTTGAGCCGTTTATGCAGCACCTGGCCCTGCTCGACCAGCACCGTCGGCCCGCCATCGAGCACCCGCGCGAACCAGGCTGAACGCTGCTTGGCCAGCGAGAAGCCAATGTCGATGGCAATCAGGGTAGCGATGACCAGCACGGCGTTGGTCATTGAGAAATCTTCGCCCAGCAACGCCTGCTGGGTGGCTTCGCCGATGACCATCAACAAAACCAGGTCAAAGGTGGTGAGCTCGGCCAGCGTGCGCCTGCCGGCAACTTTGAACAGCACCAGCAGCACCAGGTAAATCGCCACAGCCCGCAGTACAGAGTCCATGGTTGCCCCTCGGAACAGTGAATGGGAAACGACCGATTCATACGGATTAGGTGAGCACCGTGCCGCTCAGGTTCATTCTTTCGACGCGTCCCGGCCACCATCTAAAAAGATGATGGTTCCAGCGCCGCTGAATCGGTGAAATGATCGAAATTTCGGCAGCAACCCAGTTGATACCCGGGCGCTGGCAGCGGGTCACAGCTCTATATCGATCACGCTGAAGAAGGAATCCCTGTCATGAACGACTCACAACGCGCGTGGGAACTGGCCATGGTGCTGATTGCCAACGGTCGGATCCCCTTCGACCCCGCCAACCCGAGTGGGTCGGTGAAAATCCTTTCCAAGCATTTGCAAGCGCTCGAAGACGCACTGCGTGAACAGGCCACAGACGTCGCCACGCATGAGCGCCTGGGCAAGAACAACAGCCGCAGGCCCTCGTTGGTGTGTGCCGACTAGGCGTCAGGCTTTGGTTCGGCTACAGCCGATCCGACTCGGCAACTGACCCTGCCTGGCCTTCAGCGTGGCTTGCATCGCTTGCGGCAAGGTGCTCCAGAACGTCAGCCCCGAGCGCTCTTCGATGTGATCCACGGTGACCTGATAATCGCAGAAGTCTGCGCCTTTGGGGGTTTCCTGGTTCATCACGAATGAGGCGTACACACCCGTTTCCGGCGAACTGCCGACCACGATGATTTTCCAATAGCCACTGGGGATGGTGTGTACTTTGTTCGTACCCGGCAACGAGCCCACAAAATGCTCATACAGCGGCCCGGTGGCCACATACACCTGATCGACGCCTGGCTCCTTGCTGAGAGTGCGCTCCTGGTCTTCCAGGCGCGCCCACGGCCCCTGGTTGAGTTCGGCTTTTTGCGGGGTAATGTTCGACAGGTAGTTGAGCGTTTGCCAGTCGGCCACCCCGGCCATTGACGCCAGGTTGGCCTGATGCCCACGGTCGATTTTGAGCGCGACGTTGGCACCGTTGTAATCCACCGGGTCCAGGGTCTCCCCGGCTGGAATATCCGGGTCGGTGCGCCAGTCACGGGAACGCCCGCTGGCCGCGGTGGCTTTAGTGATCTTGTAGGACACCCAATTGGCAAACTTGGTCGAACCGTTGTTGTTCAACGTGTAGGCCTGGCGGCTCAACGTCACTGGGCTGCCGCCGGTGGGGCAGCCAACCGCGCAGTTATCGAACTGCAAGGGTGGCGCAGGGAGGACGGCGGACTGGCGTGTGGGCGTGGTACAGGCGGCCATCAACGGGATCAACGAAAACGCCAGGTACTTGAGCGATGTGCTTCCTTGCATGGTGTTACTCCTTGGGATGAATCTGTTAAAAGACTGAATGGCCTCGGCCGATGCGCTTCCTGCGCAAGTCGAGATAACCATTGGAACACATAAACATTTCTAAACAACGACTGCAATCAGGCCAACAAACGTAACCCCTTCGCGCCCCATAACTGTGCTATCCATAACGCCGCCCTCTAGCGGGCGATAGCATAGCGTCATCAATGCACAAGGGACTGTCATCAAGCACGTGGGGGCAAATGTTTAAACAGAGGATGCTCCACGACCATGGCTGAATACCTTCTGCCTCCCGCTGCTCCACACTGGCTGATCCGCCAAGCCATCCCCGACGATGTGCATGCCTTGGTCGCACTGGATGCCTACGCAACCGAGCATGCCAGCCGTCGTGTGTTTATCTATGATGCCGTGGTTCGCCAGCAATGCCTGGTAGCCGCCAACGCTAACGTGTGCGCCGGCTACCTGGTGCTCACCCACGATTTTTTCAACCATGGGTTTATAGCGCTGGTGGTGGTTTCACCGCTGTATCAACGCAAAGGCGTCGCCCTTCGTCTGCTGGCAGCGGCCGAAGCGGCCTGCAAGACGCCCAAGCTGTTCGCGTCGACCAATGCCTCCAACGGCGCGTCCCAGGCCCTGCTGACGAAAGCCGGCTTTATTCCCAGCGGGCAGATCGAGAATCTGGACGATAACGACCCTGAACGTGTGTACGTCAGGTTCATTCGCTGACGATACCTTTTGTAGGAGCGAGCTTGCTCGCGAAACACTCACAGGCGCCGCGCTTATTCAGGGAGCACGCGTTATCGTTGAGGTTTTTCGCGAGCAAGCTCGCTCCTACAGAAAGCAGAACGCCATCTGCGCTACGCGGGAACCTTTTCTCGAACGCACAATCTGTGGTTCACCCTTTTGAACCGATCGAGACCCCGCACATGCTTGTGAAAAAAGCCGTCCTCTGCCTGGCACTGCTAAGTGCCGGCTTCATCGCAGGCTATGCGGCCAAACCCACCCCGCAGCTGCAAGTCACCGCTGGCCAACTGATGGAGTGCGGCGAACTCATGATCCCGACGCTTGGGATGTGAGCCGCGCATACCCAGGTAAAAGCCGTTTCAGCCGCCCGAAGCCACGTGCGCAGGATGCACGTTGAACCCATTGCGCCCAGCCGCCTTCGCACCGTAAAGCGCTGCATCGGCCGCCTCGACCAAACCCAACACCGGCTCCAGCCGTGAGCCCATGCCCGTCGCAACGCCGATACTCACACTCACGCGCCCGAAGGGGCTGCCTGGGTGTGTGATGTTCTCCTGCTGTAGACGCGAAAGAATGCGTTGCGCGACCACCGCAGCGCCTGCACTGTCAGTCGCGGGCATGATGACCGCCATTTCTTCTCCGCCATAGCGCGCCACCAGGTCCGACGGGCGCCGCACGCACGTTTCCAATAACGTGCTGACCGCCTGCAAGCAAGCATCTCCCGCGACGTGACCAAAGGCATCGTTGAAGCGTTTGAAGTGGTCGATATCGAGCATCAGCAATGCCAGTGACGTACCCTCGCGCTGCGCCCGGCGCGCTTCCACCGCCAGCGTTTCGTCAAAACAGCGGCGGTTGGCGAGGCCGGTCAGCGCATCCTTTTTCGCTAATAGCGCCAATTGCCGATTGGAGTCGAGCAACTGTTGCTGGGCGACACGCAACGCCTCTTCCGCCGCCGTACGCCTGCGGATATCCAGGATCAGAAACCAGCCGATCAGCCCCGTCAGCCCCAACAGCCCCGCCACCACGACCGCTGACAGTGCCGCCTCGATGCGCCACGCCGCAAGGGCTTCGTGCTTGCCCAACGCGACCGTGGTGATCAGCGGCAGGGTTTCGCTCTTGCGAAAGGCATAGAGCCGCTCAACCCCGTCGAGGCTGGAGGTATAGGCCGCAGTGCCCACAGGCTGGTCGACGAGGTACTTGGAATAAATAGGCGAGGTGGAAAAGTTGCGGCCCATGTCCTGCTCGCGGAAGGGGTAACGCACCAGTAACGTGCCGTCGGCGTAGGACAGGCCGATGGCGCCCTCCTGGCCCACATCGAGTTTGCCGAATACCCGCAGAAAGTTTTCCACCCCAAGGGTCACGGCGACCACGCCAGCGAAGTTGCCGGCCGCGTCGTTGAAACGGCGGCTGATGGTCACCACCCATTCATGGTTGGCGCGGCTTTGAATCGGCGGGCCAATAAAAGGTTCAGCGCTCGGATCGTCGCGATGGTGGATGAAATAGGCCCGATCACTGCTATTGGCGCCCTCCGGAATCGCACGATTGGAAGACAGCAGCCACCGGCCCTGATGATCATAAATGGTGATGCCGCTGAGCTGCGGCATCAGCGGCTGCTGTAGGTTGATCAGCGTGCTGATTCGCTGGATTTGCACCGGCCCACTGCCTTCGGTTTCCAGGCGCTCAACCAGCCCCAGCAACAGCAACGAGCTTTGCCGCACGATGCCTTCGGTATAGGTGTTAAGGGCCTGGGTCAGGTTCAAGCCATGCACATCCACTTCCGCCAGCGCACGGTCGCGGGAAGACAGGACTTTCCAAATCGTCAGCGAAGTCAGGGAACAGCCGATCACCAACAGCAACAGCATCACAAGACGGGTATCACGCTTCACGTCAGCACCTTAAGGAAGTCCGGTTTCCGTTCCAGCCATCATTCGAACGTCGGTACTCACAGGGGCAACCGGTTCCAGAGTGCCAGCATACAAGCAGTCTGTGCGGGCTGCAGCAACAGAGTGTGCGGCTGAGCGCCGGCCAGAGGAGCCAGCGCCTTTAATGACCACTATCAAACAGGGTATTGAATGCTAAACCAATCGTTAAGGTCGCCATTAATTCAATATCAATCGACGCGACAAAACTTATACGAAGCGGCACTTCTTGAGCCTAGCTGTACAAGTTTCATCTACCACTCTACCGTTCATCGCCCTTTTTAAAAAATTTCAAAACATCTGCGCACTTGCCCCTATCAGAAAAGATGTCCGTTGCATAAACGGGCAACTAGCGAAACGACATTTCAAAACTGGGAGTATTGTTATGACGACGAGCAATAAAAACCCTGGAAACTTTGCCAATGATCGCGAAAAAGCATCACAGGCGGGAAAGAAAGGTGGACAGGCCTCTGGCGGCAACTTCGCCAACGACCGCGAGAAAGCCTCGGAAGCCGGGCGTAAAGGCGGCCAGAACAGTCATGGTGGTGGACGTAAGTCCTGACCACACGGGCAGTACCGCTGTTCCGTTCGTTAACAAAGGGCATTCATCATGCGTGCGTCCATTGATAATCAGCGCGGCGAGCCAGCTCGCAGGCCGATTATAGAAGTGCAAACTAAAGCAAGGACTGGCCTGCGTTCTAATACGTCTGCGTGTTACGAACATCAGCAACTTGCTGAACAAGCCGAAGCCACGATAAGTGCATCTAAAACGCCACCCTTGTGTGAAAGGCACTTATAACCGTGCAGCTTGACGCACGCCACTAAGTGCACGTTTCCAGCACAATCGAAGTGAACGTTACATTACCGACATAACGACGAGGTAACTGAACATGACTACTCAAGACAAGCAAGGCCAGATGAGCGTCAGCGAAGCCGGTAAAAAAGGCGGCGAAGCCACTTCTGCGTCCCATGACAAAGAGTTCTACCAGGAGATCGGCAGCAAAGGTGGCCAAAACAGTGGCGGGAACTTCAAGAATGATCCCGAGCGCGCCGCTGAAGTCGGCAGCAAAGGCGGCCAGAACAGCGGGGGCAATTTCAAGAATGACCCCGAACGCGCCGCCGAGGCGGGCAGCAAAGGCGGCCAGAACAGTGGCGGCAATTTTGCCAACGACCGTGAAAAAGCTTCCGAAGCCGGGCGTAAAGGTGGCGAACACAGCCACGGCGGCGGACGCAAAAGCTGATGTGCTTGATGCAGGGGAGCCGTGCTCCCCTGCTTTCATTGATGAGGGACACCATGCCTTTACACATTATCAACTTCACCGCACCGGTCACCGCTTCTACGTGCAGCCAACTGATTGAAAAAGCCTCGATGGCCGTACAACAAGATGCCCAGGGCCTGGTACTGAATATCGCTACTATGGGTGGTGAATGCAGCTACGGCTTTACGATGTACAACTTTTTATTGTCCCTGCCGATTCCGGTGCATACCCATAACCTCGGCACCGTGGAATCCATGGGCAATATCATCTTCCTGGCCGGTGAGCGCAGAACCGCCTGCAAGCACAGCAAATTCCTGTTCCACCCCTTCCACTGGCATGTGCAAGGCGCGGTTGACCACTCGCGCATGTCCGAATATGCGATGAGCCTCGATTACGACTTGCAGTTATACGCACGCATCGTGGCCGAGCGCACCGCCGATGCTGTCGAAAAACTGGAGACCGAAAAGTACCTGATCGCCGCGCCACGCATTCTCGACCCGCAACAAGCGCTGACCGCCGGCTTGATCCATGGGATCGAACTTCCCGTGGTCAAGGCGGACTTCGTGAGCAGCTTCATTCACTCCTAGCACCTTTTATTCAATAGGGGAGCCTCACAATGGACGAAGAAACGATCCGACTCACCGCGTACCGCATTTGGGAACAGCAAGGGAAGCCTGACGGTCAGGATTTCGTGCACTGGTTACAAGCCAGGGAGGAGCTGACAACCCCGCCGACTGACGGCCTGGCAGGCTCGATAGCAAGTAGCGTCACCCCGCCCAACCCGCACCGATCAAAGCGCCAGGCGACCTCCGCCGGGCAAAAAACCCGCAGCAGAAAACCCAACAGCTGAACCCACAGAGCCGAGAGTGAGGACGCGCCTGTCGATAAACCCGCCAGGGTACTAAAACATCGGCAGCCGTCCAAGCGTCATCCCCGCCCCGCCGCCTCTCGATACTGGCATTAAAACATCAACTAATCGCTTGTTTGAATTCTTCCTTTTTAGCAGTTGAAAACGCCCATTTCTTAATCGAGAGTGGCCGTTCATTCAGGGAGGAATCGATGTGATCCATCTACAAGCGAACCGAAGTTGCCTGCAATGCAAACAACCCTACGAATCGACGCTGGATGACCCCGACTTTCTGGTGTCGTCGGCCTCTGACATGCTCTGCCCGGCCTGCAAGCAACACTATGCAGCCGACCTGATGAAAGAGGCACTTCAACGCAGCGTGCAAAAGTTGTGCATGTTGCAGGAGCGACGCAAAAAACAGTAAACACGCGCCTCGCCCCTACCGCCACCCGCATGGACACCGTCCATTAAAAATACATTCATCCGGGTGGCGGCGGCACATAAGGCTTTGCAATAAACGGGATACTCCCAGACGGGCGCCATCTTACATTCTCAAGACCGTAGCGCTCGGCCAGCGGTTTACTGATGCGTTTGATCTTTTCATTACGCGACCTGGGAATAATACCAATGCCTGCATCGCAACAGGCCCAATGCCACGCCTCTGCGTTATTCATCACCTCCGCTCTTATAATGAAAGACTTAGGCTCGTAGTGGTATTCGTACTCGATGACATATAAAGAATTTTTCATAACCTCTCCTTCTGATTTTTTGTTATTTGCTCAGAACGAAGGTTCAGAAATTTTAATGTTTTAATGACGACGATCACGCACTTGCTGTTGCACTACCGTTCGTCGGCCTCGCATTAAAAAAATAAAACTGCTCATGCTTCTTTTGTTTCTTAATACTGAGTCTGTTCACTCCAGGCTCTTGGTAAAAACTCCTGTCTTGCCCGCACTCTGTGCGGGCTTTTTTATTTTGCCGCGACGCTACACCCTGTGGCGAGGGAGCTTGCTCCCGTGACGGCCTGGCAGCCGACGCTTGTCTAACTGACGAACCGAGGTCCAAGCTTGCCTGTCGGACCAAAATCCTCGTCGGCTGTCAGGCCGTCATCGCAGGCAAGCCAGCTCCCACATTCAAGATCGCGGAGCCACTCAATCGTCGTCGTGCACGTGAGCGTCAGCACAGGGCAGTCGGCCGGACTCACCTCCGGCAATCCGTTCCGCCTGATCAATACCGCGTTTGAGCGCGTCATTCACCGTCCATTCGGCACCCGGCAACTGCTTGATGCGTTCAACCACACATTGTCCCGTCGCGGTATAAACACAGAGCAGCACTTCAATATCAGCATCGTCCCGCTCTCGGGCCCTGACTTCGATATGGCAGCCGTTTTCGACTTCCCGGGTGAAGCATTTTTCTTCCAGTGCTTTTGAGACCCAGGCTTTATAGGTGTTGCCACGTATAAACATAGCGCTTCTCCAAAACCGTTAGTGGGGTTGGCCATCAACTAACGACTGAAATCCCTAATCAGAATTCAGACTTTCTGCAAGGCCACCTCCATCATGCACCGATAAAAACCCTTTACCGTTTCGCCTGTTAAACCGTTCGTCAGGCGAGGAAACAAATTGTTAAACCAACCCATCGGGCTCTATTCAAAATGTTCGGGAGCGCGGCGAAATGCGCCCTGCAGAGCGGCAGAAAAAGCCAATAGAACCGGACAGTAGACGCATTTTATCTACTGACGGCAGCTTATTGCCGAATGTTTATCACCTGATGGTTCCTGATGTTAACAAGCGCTTCGCTTAGTTAACGCGCGAGCACAGATTCGGCACAGCAAAACGCAAGTTTCCAATACAGGAGCAAGGCATGAAACGAGCGATGGGTTATTGCCTGGTCACTATCACCAGCCTCTTCTTACTCACCAGTTGCAACCTGGTGGTATTCAACCCCAAGGGGCAAGTAGCAACCGATGAGCGCGACCTGATTATTCTCGCTACGGGCCTGATGCTGCTGGTGGTCGTTCCGGTGATTGTGATGATGTTTGTCTTCGCCTACCGCTACCGCGCCACCAATAAAAAAGCGCGTTACTCCCCCCGCTGGGCCAGTTCACACAAAATCGAAGCGGTGGTATGGGGCGTTCCCCTGCTGATCATCATCGTCCTGGGGTGGGTGACCTGGGAGACCACCCACGCACTCGACCCCTATCGCCCGCTGGAGTCAGACACCCCGCCGATCAATGTGCAGGTGGTGGCCACCGACTGGAAATGGCTGTTTATCTACCCTGACCTGGGCATCGCCAGCGTCAACGAACTGGCCCTGCCGGTGCACACGCCGGTGAGTTTCACCGTCACCTCCGACGCGGCCATGACCTCGTTCTTTATTCCCGCACTCGGCGGGCAGATCTACGCCATGGCCGGCATGCAGACCAAGTTGCACCTGATCGCCAACGAAACCGGTGAGTTCAGAGGGATTGCCGCCAACTACAACGGCCCCGGTTTTTCCGACATGCATTTCACCACGCTGTCCCTGAGCACTGCCGACTTTCAAACCTGGGTGACAAAGGTCAAGGGCGCGGCCACCTCTCTGGATCACAGCACTTACGCGCAATTGGCCAAGCCGACCCTCAAGCACCCAGTGACCTATTACTCGGCGGTACAGGAGCGCTTGTTCCTGGACATCGTCGATAAATACGAGGGCATGAACAAGGCCAATAAACCCCGGCGCTCGCCATTGAGCGACGCTGCACAACGCACCGATCAACACCCAAGTCTGCTGGCTGAGGAGCGGTAACCATGTTCGGAAAACTGTCGTGGGACGCGATCCCAACCACTGAACCCATTGTGATGTACACCCTGGCCGTCGTCGGCCTGATCGGGGTGGCGCTGGTGGGCTCGATCACCTGGAAACGCAAGTGGGGTTATTTGTGGCGCGAGTGGTTCACCTCGGTGGACCACAAGAAGATCGGTTGCATGTACATCATCGTCGCCCTGGTGATGCTGCTGCGCGGGTTTTCTGATGCGATCATGATGCGCACCCAGCAAGCCATGGCCGCCAGCGGCGGGCCGGGTTACCTGCCGCCGGAACATTACGACCAGATCTTCACCGCCCACGGTGTGATCATGATCTTCTTCATGGCCATGCCCTTCGTGGTCGGCTTGATGAATATCGTCGTGCCGTTGCAGATCGGCGCTCGCGATGTGGCTTATCCGTTTCTCAACGCCCTGAGTTTCTGGCTGTTCGTGGTGGGTGCGGCGCTGGTGAATATTTCGCTGGGGGTTGGTGAGTTCGCGCGCACCGGCTGGGTCGCGTATCCGCCGTTATCCGAGCTGGGCTACAGCCCCGGCGTCGGCGTGGATTACTACATCTGGTCATTGCAGATATCCGGTATCGGCACGCTGCTCACGGGGGTGAATTTCTTCGTCACCATCCTGAAGATGCGCACCGAAGGCATGACGCTGTTCAAGATGCCGGTGTTCACCTGGAATGCGCTGTGCACGTCGGTGCTGATTCTGGCGGCATTCCCGATCCTCACCGCCACCCTGCTGATGCTGACCCTGGACCGCTATCTGGGCATGCATTTTTTCACCAACGAGGCCGGCGGCAACCCGATGATGTACGTGAACCTCATCTGGGCCTGGGGGCATCCGGAGGTGTACATCCTGATCCTGCCCGCGTTCGGGGTGTTTTCCGAGATTGCCGCCACCTTCAGCAGCAAGCGGCTGTTCGGCTACGTGTCGCTGGTATGGGCGACCATCGCGATCACCGTGTTGTCGTTCATCGTGTGGCTGCATCACTTTTTCACCATGGGCGCGGGGGGCAACGTCAACGCGTTCTTCGGCATCATGACGATGATCATCGCGGTGCCGACCGGGGTGAAAATCTTCACCTGGTTGTTCACCATGTACCGCGGCCGCGTGCGCTTCGAAACGCCCATGCTGTGGACCCTGGGCTTTATCGTGACCTTCAGCATCGGCGGCATGACCGGGGTGCTGCTGGCGGTGCCCGGGGCCGATTTCCTGCTGCACAACAGCCTGTTCCTGATCGCGCACTTTCACAACGTGATCATCGGTGGCGCGGTGTTCGGCTATATGGCCGGCCTGACGTATTGGTTCCCCAAGGCGTTCGGTTTCCGCTTGAACGACAAGCTGGGCCGCATCGCCTTCTGGTGCTGGCTGGTGGGCTTTTATTTCGCGTTCATGCCCTCCTACGTGCTGGGTTTCATGGGCATGACGCGCCGTCTCAATCATTTCGACAACCCCGAGTGGCGGCCCTGGCTGCTGCTGGAGCTGGTGGGGGTGGCAATCATCCTCTGCGGCGTGGCGGCGCAAGCCTTGCAATTGTTTGTCAGCATCCGCAACCGTCATCAATACCGCGACCGCACCGGCGATCCGTGGGACGGGCGCACCCTGGAATGGGCCACCGCGTCTCCCCCGCCGCTGTACAACTTCGCCGAGCAGCCCAAGGTCAATGACCTGGACGCGTACTGGGGCATGAAGGAGCGCGGCGTCAGCACCCTGAGCCACACCGACTATCGCAGCATCCATATGCCGCGCAATACCGCGTCGGGCTTGGTCATCAGCCTGTTTGCGCTGGTCTGCAGCTTTGCGTTGGTGTGGCACATCTGGTGGTTGGCGGCGTTCGGCCTGGTGGCCTCGGTGGTCGCGTTCGTGGTGCGCAGCTACGACGAAGACACCGATTACTTCGTGCCCGCCCAGGAAGTCGCGCGCATCGAAACGGCCCGTCTCAAAGACCTGGCGGAGGCTTGACCCATGTCCAATATCGTTATGGAAAAAGACATTGCCCATACCCACGAACAAGGGCATGAAGACGCCGGTTCCCTGAGCCTGTTCGGGTTCTGGATCTACCTGATGACCGACTGCATCCTGTTCGCGACCTTGTTCGCCGGCTACGCCGTATTGCGCGACAGCGTGGCGGGCGGGCCGTCGAGCATGGATATTTTCGAACTGCCCTATGTGCTGGCCGAAACCATGCTGCTGCTGTTGAGCAGTATCACCTACGGCTACGCCATGCTCGCCATGAACCACGGCAAGCAACGCGATGTGCTGCGCTGGCTGGGGCTCACGTTCGTGTTGGGCGCGGGCTTTATCGCCATGGAGATCAACGAATTCCACCACCTGATCGAAGAAGGCTACGGGCCGGACCGCAGCGGCTTCCTGACGGCCTTCTTCACCCTCGTCGGCACCCACGGCGCGCACGTGTTCACCGGCCTGATCTGGATGGCGGTGCTGATGGTCCAGGTCAAGCAACGCGGCCTGACCAGCACCAACGCCACCCGGCTCAGTTGCCTGAGCCTGTTCTGGCACTTTTTGGACGTGGTGTGGATCTGCGTCTTTACCGTGGTCTATCTGTTGGGGGTGGTGTGACATGTACAAGCAAAGCTCGCTTCACAGCAGTGCCGGTACCAGCCATGGCAGCAGTCGCTCCTATCTGGTCGGGTTCCTGGTGTCAGTACTGCTCACCCTGATTCCGTTCGCCCTGGTGATGTTCCCGTCACTGCCGCGCACCGTCACCGCCTGGTTGGTAGTGGCGTTGGGCGCGATACAAATCGTGGTCCACCTCAAGTTCTTCCTGCACCTGGACACGGCCGAAGAACAACGCTGGAACCTGATTGCGCTGATTTTCTCGGCGATCATCATTCTTCTGTTGGTGGGGCTTTCGCTATGGATCATGGACAGTATTCATCACAATATGCTGGCGCACTGAAACACTGGCGGGGGCTGTTCAATACCGCTATCGAGCTGACCAAGCCGGGCATTATTATCGGTAACCTGGCGTCGGTGCTGGGCGGTTACCTGCTCGCCGCCAGCGGGCATGTGGCCTCGGTGACGCACGGGCTTGCCACACTGCTCGGCACGGCCCTGGTGATCGGTTGCGGCTGTGTCGTCAACAACTGCATTGACCGCGACATCGACCGGCGCATGGTGCGCACCTGTCATCGGCCATTGGCACTGCGCACCATCAGCGTGTCCACTGCCGCAGGCTATGGGATCGTCCTGGGCACCTGCGGTTTTGGCTTGCTGTGGGCCGGCAGCAATGCGCTGGCGTGTGGGCTGGCAATGGTCGGGCTGGTGATCTATGCGGGGGTCTACACCTACTGGCTCAAGCGACGCTCCCACTGGGCCACCTTGATTGGCAGCCTCTCTGGGGCGATGCCGCCGGTGATCGGCTATTGCGCGGTCACCGGGCGGTTTGACCTCACGGCCATGCTACTGATCGCGGTGTTCTGTTGTTGGCAGATGCCGCATTCACACGCCATCACCGTGATGCGCCGCGAGGATTTCCGCGCCGCAGGCCTGCCGCTGTTGAGCCTGGCCCAAGCCCATCGGCAGATCCAGGCGTACATGCTGGCCTTCCTCGCCAGCGCCCTGATGCTAGGCGCGGTGGCGCAGATGGCGGCGTTGTATTTTGTGGTGATGCTCGGGCTGGGGAGTTATTGGCTAACCCTCGCGGCCAGCGGTACACGCCTCGCTGACCCGACCGGCTGGGCACGCAGGATATTCGGGTTTTCGATTGTGTTGGTGCTGGCGCTTGACCTGGCGCTGGCGGTGCTGAGGTAGCTTTGTGGGCGGCGCCCTCGAGGGATGCAATGCTCAAAGCAACGAAGATCAACTGTGGGAGCTGGCTTGCCCGCGAAGACGTCGGCCCACCCAACATTGATGTTGACTGACCCGCCGCTATCGCAGGCAAGCCAGCTCCCACAGGGGATTGCGCTTAACTGACTGGCATTGGGGCAAGCCCGCTCCCACATTTGGGGCACAGTGGCCTGCTCGATCAGGCATCGAGCACCGCCCGGATTTTGCGCGGCAAATCAGCAGGCTGATACGGCTTGGGAATCAACTCGAACTCATGCACCTCTATCTCCGCGCGGGCCAATGCGTCTTTCGCATAGCCGGTAGTCAGCAAGATCCTGATGTGCGGATACAAGCGCGACACCTCCCGCGCCAACGCCGCGCCATTCATCGCGCCGGGCATGATCAAGTCACTGAACACCAGGTCATACGTCGCCTGCTTGAGCATGCCCAACGCCTCGGCGGCATTGAGGGCGATGTCCGTGTGGTAACCGTAGTCAGACAGAATGACCTGCGCCAACTCGGCCACCTCGGGCCGGTCCTCCACGATCAGGATGCGTTCGTTACCTTGCGGTGAGATGGCTGTGGGGGTCTTCTCGACCCACAGCTGGCTGTCATCTGCAGGAAAGTACAAGCGAATCGTCGTACCGATGCCCGGGTCTGAATGAATCCGCGCCGTGCCGCCTGATTGCTTGACAAAGCCGTACACCATCGACAACCCCAGGCCCGAGCCCTGGCCTTCTTCCTTGGTGGTGAAGAACGGCTGCATGACTTTGTCCTGAATACCTGCGTCGATGCCGTTGCCGTTATCCGAGACCGAAATACTCACGTAACAGCCCTCGGTCAACCCATCCCGCTCGGCACCGACATCGCCCGGTACCTGGACGTTGCAGGTCTGGACGGTTACCGCTGGGTCAGCACGCCCGCGCAAAGCATCCTGGGCATTGGATAACAGGTGCTGCACTGCCAGCTCCGCCTGGACAGGGTCGATGCGGCAGTTCCACAGATCTTCGGCAAGTTCTACATGCAACTCGACGCCCTGCAGCGCACGTGCCATGAATTCGGGGCGGCTGAGCAAGCTGTTCAAGTTGATCACCCGACTGTCGAGCCGTTGCTTGCGCGAAAACGCCAGCAACTGCTGGGTCAGGGTCTGAGCTTTTTCCGCCGCTGCTCTGGCACGGCTGGCACTGTTGACGATGCGCTGCGGATCGCTACCGGGGCGCTTGGCGCTCTGCTGGATCAAGTCGAGATAACCCATCATCACTTGCAGCAGGTTATTGAAGTCATGGGCAATGCCACCGGTCAGTTGCCCCAGCGCTTCCAGGTCTTGTGCGCGACGCACGCGCTGTTCGGCATCGTGACGCCGGCTCACGTCCAGCTGCGATGCGAAAAAATACACCAGTTGCCCACGTTCGTTGAACAACGGCGAAATGAACAGCTCGTTCCAGAAGGTCGAGCCATCCTTGCGGTAGTTGAGCACCTCGACACAGGCCTCATGGTGCTGCTCAACCGCGCGCTGCACCTGGTGCAGCGCGTTTTTGTCGGTTTGAGGCCCCTGCAAGAACCTGCAATTACGTCCGATCACTTCGTCCAGTTCAAAGCCTGTCAGGGTCAGGAACGCCTGGTTGGCAAAGATGATCGGATTATCAGGCCCCGCGGGGTCGGTCACGATCATTGCACTGTGGCTGGCTTGCATGGCCGCAAAGAACAGGTCTTTGCGGCTGGCAGACAGCATTGCCAATTCCATACCGTCGACCACAGGCTTCTTCTTTGTCGCCAAGGTTCACCTCCAGATACGTGGTACGTGTTCCATGGACCGTGAAAACGCTGCGCAGTGCCATCTTGTGCCGAGCGGACGCGGCGCCCCCCAAGGGCACCGCACGTGTCATTAACGCTTGGCTTGTGTGTCAGGCGCCTCAGAGCGTTGCAAAAACGCTTGCGTAAGCTCTGGCAAGTGCTCGAGCAACCACTGAGCCATGGCGACTTCCTGGGGTAGAATCTTTTCGCACGCCGCTTGTGTCTCGGCGTCGCCCGCTGCCTTCGCGGCCGCGATGAGCACCGTGTAGCTGGCCACTTCCATATTTTCAAACACGTAGCCGGCCATCGCGCCCTTGATCACCTCGTCACTCATCAGCGAGCCACCGACCGCCTGACCGAAAGCCATCAGCTTGCCGCCCACGTCTTTAAGGGTCGAGGCACTGCCTCCCAAACGCGTCAGGCATTCGTCAATCAGTTGCTGCTGCCCAAGGGTTTCCTCAATGTGCTCGTCGATTCGCGCCTTGAGTTGGGGGTAATTCTCCAGGCGCTCGGACTGTGCCTTGAGCATTTTCTCGGCCTGTTGCTCCATCGCATGGGCATCACGTAGCCAGTCGAGCAGGTTTTCCTGTGGGGTTGCCATGTCGTTGTCCTCGTCAAGAAAGTCGAAAGCACCGCACGCCCTTCAGCGTGCGGCTATTCTCAATCAAAGGTCGGGCTTGGGCTTGAGGCCCGCCCCCAGGTCAGCGCCGGTGGTGGGGTCGCTGGTGGGGTCCGAGAGCGTGCGGATTTTCATCGCGCTCAGCACCGCTTCATCGTCGGCGTCCAACTGCACGCTGGCGGTGCCGTCACCGCCATCGACCGCCGGTTGTGGGTTTTCCACAAACTCCCAACCGTCACCCTGGTTCCAGGGCCCGCGCAGGTTCTCCGCGCCTTGGGACATGTTGAAGTACACCTGGGTGAACTCCGGTTTGCCCGGCAACTTGCCCTGGGGAAAATTCGGCTGGATCGCATGCAGCGCTTTTTCGAAGGATATCTGGTGAGCGATTTCCCGCGTCATCAAAAAACCCAGCGCATCTTTTACACCCGGGTCATCGGTGACGTTCATCAACCGCTCATAGACAATTTTGGCCCGGGCTTCGGCGGCGATATTCGAGCGCATGTCTGCGGTGGGTTCACCAATAGTGTCGATGTAGGCGGCGGTCCACGGCACGCCGGCAGAGTTGGTCAAAGGCGAACCCGCCCCGTACAGCAGGCTGGTGATATGCGAGTCATTGCCGGCGCCATTGAGAGCACGATACAACTCGCCCTCCTCTTCCACGCCTTCGGCCATTCGCCCCTTGGCGCCCTTGTTGAGCATGACGATGATGGAGCCGACGATCTCCAGATGGCTGAGTTCTTCGGTGGCGATGTCCATCAGCAAATCTTTGCGCCCCGGATCGTCTTCCGCCAAGGCTTGGGTGAAGTAACGGGACGCGGCGGCCAACTCACCTTGGGCGCCGCCAAACTGCTCGAGCAAAAGGTTGGCCAGGCCCGGATTGGGCTCGGCGACGCGGACGGTGTATTGAAGTCGCTTGTTATGTAGAAACATGAACAAATCTCCTCAGGCTTACGGAAAAAGGCGCCCTGCTGGAATGCGCGCCTACCTTGCATGGGAAGTGGCCTGCGCGTGGAAAATTTCAAAATAAACCGACGCCTCACGACCAGCGGTAATGCGCTGCAGGCCAAGCGAAACGGCACTTGTAGCGCAGTTCTCTCAATCGGCGCCGTGGTTTTCCGACTCGGGCACGGCGTCGATGCCGGGCGTACCGTTGGCGGGCTTGATGCTGGCGTCAGCGGGCGTTGCGGCGCTGTCGGGATGGTCCCAATCGGTGGTCGCGTTGGGGTCTTCGTCGCGCCCGGCAGTGCCGATGACGCAACCGTCTTCATTGGGTGCGTCTGGATGCTCGAGCGGCCGGTACTGTGGGTTGGATGGGTTGTGTTTCATGGCTGAAAAGCTCCCGTTCACAGGTTAGGAACCTCGTTGGAACCACACCCTTTTTTGGAGTGCGACGAAAAAGACGAATGGCAGGACCGTTAACTAAACCAGCAGTTTCGATCTGATTAATATCAAAGCGCTGGCCGGCAATAAAAGTTATACGAAGCGGCGCATCAACCAAGTTTCTGTATAACTTTTTCAGCGAAATTACCGTTCGTCGCCGGTTAGAAAAATCGGTAAAACATTTTTCAAAAAGCCAATATCGGAATAAGTGTCCGTTGCGAAACGGCCAACTAACGAAACGCAAACTTAGCGACTGGAGAACTATCATGACTACAGGTAATAAAAACCCGGGCAACTTTGCCAATGATCGCGAAAAAGCCTCCGAAGCCGGTAAAAAAGGCGGCCAAGCGTCGGGCGGGAACTTCGCCAACGACCGTGAAAAAGCCTCGGAAGCCGGCCGTAAAGGTGGGCAGCATAGCCATGGCGGCGGTCGGAAGTCGGGTTCTTGAGTAACGGTGGGAGGGGCAGCCTGGCTGCCCCTTCAAACCAAACGCACAGAACATAAGTGACATATTCATCACTGATAAATAATCGTAAACGTCGCCGACGCATTGGCCGGGCCTGGCGTGACTCGGTTGGCGGTTTGCAGATAACGGGCACGCAAGCGGATGTTGTAGCTGGACTCGAAGGACAGTGGGTTAATACCGCTGGCCCGATTCATCCCCAGGGGTACCGGGGTACTGTCTAGTGTCGCTACTTGGATGCCGACTCCGCTTGCGGCAGGCGAATTACCTGTGCCTGTGGGATCAATGCTCAGCACGCCCGTACTGGCATTGATCGCCGGGCGCGAGGAGTCGATGCGAAATTGCAGGGTGTTACCCGCTAGGGTTCCGCCGGAGCCAACGCCGGTGGGTGAATTACCACTTTGCGAAAGCCAGCCAGGTCCGGTGGTGGAATAGGTGCCATGGAACGCCGGGCAATCATTCAAGTTGATGGAAAAATCTGTCCACCCTGTGGCGCTGTTAAGCCCGGTGAACTTATTGGTCAAGTGCGTCCCCATCGGCACTGAAACATCCGGCGTACTGCAGGTGCGCGAGACAATCTGGATACTGCCGGAGATGCCCATCCTGAAACCCTGCATCCTGGCATCGCCGAAGTTGCCAAACAGGCTCACGACCGGCAATGAGCTGCCCGCCAATACACCTGGCGTTACTTCCCCTAGTTTGATCAGTATCAATTCGAAGTTCGAAGGTCCATCAAACGGAATCAGGCAGCGAGAGCCCGATGTGCAGGCAGTCCAGGATTTGTTGGTTTGCCTGGGCAGCACGCCGCCGAGACTATTGATAACCACCCCCAGCCCTGGAATTCGGGTTCTGTAGACCTTGTTGGCATAGGGGCCGCTGGACCAATTGGCTAAGCCAGAAGTCGCCTCGACCGTCAACTCGGTCCACTGTTGAAACGGAGCAAACCGGCAGTCCAGCTCGGGTGCCTGGCCCAAGGCCATGCTGAAGCGCTGTCGATAGACTTCGGCGCCCACCGGCACATCACGTCCAACGGTAATCGCCGAGACCTGCAATGGCATGTTGCCCACTGCGGCCTGGATACCGTTGTTATATGTACAGGTCACTGCCATGGCCGTATCGGCCATCGCCCAAAGTGCCGCCAGCGCTAGGCTGGGTTTGATCAAAGCGCCCATGTTCATAACGGTACCTTTTGCATGTTGTTGGGCGGCGTGCTGCCCGCGACCTGTTTGCCGGCGGCGCAAATAGCGTCCACCTGCTGCAATTGCTGGCCCTCGCCGGGGCCGGGAGGAATCATCAGGGCACACTGTTGATGGGTCTTGCTGCCCCAGTTGATCAACAACTGGCGGGTTTCTGGCTTGATCCGGGCATAGAGCAGACCGCCCTGCCCGACCATCCCCACCGAGGCGCCTTCGCCGTCGGTCACGCCTGCGCCAAATGGCAAGCTGCTGCCATCGTCCAGGCGCACATTGAGCAGCACCGCACGGCCCTGATTAGTGGTGTATTTAAGATGCACCACGGCGCCAGCGCGTGGGGCGACTTGTTGGCTGGTCTCGTTGAGTTCGACATCCAGCGAACTGCCAATCGGGTCGATGGCCACCTCGTTCAGCTCATAAGGCCGCAGGTACGGCACCACGGCATTGCCGCGACTGTCGAGCGTCAGGCCGGGGTACCCCGAAACCTTGGCGCCCGCGGCACCCGGCGCACTGACCACCGCCATGGTTTCGCCGCGGTACGGCGTCATGGTCACGCCCTCTGCATGGGCCACCACGGTGCCGCTGGCGCCCATCGAGGCGCTGGTATAGCCATCGCCACGCCCCAGTGCCGCACTGAGCATGGCTCGCCCACCCGTGTACTGACCGTTAAGCGCGGCGCTCTTGCTGTGGTTGGCGCCGTCATGGCCGAAATTGGCGCTATAGCCATATTGACGGTCTTGGCCGGCGGTGCCGCTGATACCGGCCTGCTCACTGTAATTGCCTTGGGTATCGCGGCCCACCTGCGCGGTTATTTGCGGAGTGTTACCCGACGCGCCGAAATCCAGGGGCATGCTCATGGTCAGCAAAAAGCTGTTCTCCATGTCGCCCAGCCCCATGCGGCTGCGGTTGGCATTCACACTGAAGCTGACGCGGTTGAACTGCTTGCTGTAGCTGAACTGGTACTGCACATCACTGCCCGGCTGATTCCAGTATTTTTGCGCGTAACCGCTGATGGAGACTTGCCCCCAAGCCCCAAGGTTCTGGTCGGCGGTCACCGAAAAACGGCTGCGCGGGCGACCGAACATGCTCGAATCCCAGCCATTTTTCTCGGCATCCAGCAGTTGGATGGCGTTGCTGAAATCCAGGTAGTCCTGAGTGGAAAACCGATAGGCTGCCAGCGAGAAGTTACTGCCGGTACTGAGCACATTCTTGCTGTACGACACCCGCATGCTCTGGCCCTTGGCAGCGCCGCCGGCCAGGTCGGTCTGGGCGTGCGTGATGTCCACGGCCATCGCACCGATGGGTGTGCCGAACGCCAGGCCGGTGAGCACCGCCGTGTAGTCATCGCTCGATTGCAGACCGGCAAAACCGGTGAAGGTATTGTTCAAGCCGTACTGCACAGTCCCTTGCAGCAGGCGCGCCTGATCGTCGACGAAGTTGTTGCGGGTTTCACCCGCAGTGAGGCTGAACCGCGAGGTGCCGGGGCGCAGCAACTGGCTGACCGAGGCGTAGGGCACGATAAAGTTCTGCTCAGTGCCGTCGGCTTCGGCCACGCTCACGCTGAGGTCGCCACCATAGCCGGTGGAGTACAGGTCATCGATCACGAACGCGCCGGGCGCCACGGTGGTTTCCAGCAAGATATTGCCGGCCTGGCGAATGGTTACCCGCGCATTGGTGCGGGCAATACCCCGGATGACCGGCGCATACCCGCGCATCGAATCGGGCAGCATGCGGTCGTCAGTGGACAGTTGCACACCGCGGTAGGACAAGGTGTCGAAGATCTCGCCGGTGGTGTTGGACTCACCCACCGTCAGTTGGCTTTTCAACGCGGTGATATCACGCTGGGCGTATGTGTCCAGAGCCTGGTACCGGCTGCCCAAACGTGACTGCCAGCTCATGGACGCGTTGTGGCGCAGGCGCCAGTCCCCCAGGTTCAGGCCCGCGTTGAGGCCCATGAACGCCGAATCGGAGTTGCCACTGCGGGTGCGGTTACGATTGGCGTTGAAGTTGTAGCTGAGCATGGCGGCCGTCACGCCACGGTCCCACAACTGCGGGCTGACGTAACCCCGCGCATTACGCTTGAGCGCCACCTGGGGAATGCTCAAGTCCAGCGCCTGGTTCTCTGGGGAGAAGTTCGCGGTAGCGCCAGGGATTACCTGCCCCACTGCCGGGCACGCCTGACTGTCGAGCATCGTGCTGGCCTCGGGCGTAAGGCTGGCCATTTGCACACCCTGGCGCTCAAGCAAGCCACGGTTCATACACACCACCGGCTTGCTGCCGTCGGCCTGGGCGTCAATGCGAATATCCTGCCGGTTGTTCAGTTGCCCGTTGAGGATGATGTCGGCTCGGTATTGGCCTGGCATCACCGGGTTGCCGGCCTGGTAGGCACTCAGGTCAAGATTGCGCGAGTCTTCGGGCAGGAAGGCGTCATTAAACTGCACTTCTTGCGCCAGTGCGCCTTGCATGCCCCACACGCCTGGAGCAATGGCCAATGCCTTGAGGATCAGGGCAGTGGGATTCAAGGCGAAGCGAGGCCGCGCCCGCAGAAAAAGCCTGGAGCAAGAAAAGGTCGACATAGATGACTCGCGGTTAAAAACGTCAGGAATGGATCAGGGCTGCAGCGTGTTGTGGGTCGGGACCAACGCGCCGTAATCGTTGATGGCGCTGAATTCCACCTGGGCCTGGCTCGACGGCCTGGCCTTGAGCGTGGGCAGCGCGAACTGCCGGGTTTCTCCAGGGCCGACCATGCCGTCCTCACTGCGATAGCGTTGGTTACCCGCCACCAGGTCCAACTCGATCAGCGAGACGTGGAACGCCGACGGGTTGTACGCCTTCAGCGCCAGGCCTTGGCCATCGCGTGCCGTAACCAATTGCCACTGCACCTGCTCAACCGCCTCATTGGGATTTCCAGGCAAGCCGACCGGGCGATAGAACAGCTTGATGCGCGAACGGAAAGCCATTTGCAGCGTATTAAGGTCTGCACCCGCCTCGGGTTTGGGCGGGATTTCGAGAACGTTGAGCCAGAACACCGACTCTTTGTCCTGCGCCAAAGGCGCGCCGGTAAAGAGCACTCGCAAGCTTTGGCCCTTGGTCGGGTCAATGCGCGCCACCGGGGGCGACAATAGGAACGGCGCCTTGGAGCTGGTGGGTGTCGATTCGACGCTGCCGGTGTCGATCCATGATTGGACCAGTGCGGGCAACGTGCCGTTATTGTTCAGTTTTACGGTGATTTCTTTCTGGTCCGCCGGATAGACCAGGCGCGTACCGGTAATCACCACTGCAGCGAATGCATGGGAACACATCAGTGTGGCCAGGCCGATCAGCAGCAGTGGTTTGAATGCACGTGTGCACGACATAGAGCAATCCCTTTACCGTCTGGATGCACGCCCTTCAATACCGAGCAGGGCGTGTGTCCAAAGCCTGCGACTTACTGATAATTGATGGAGTAAGTCACGGAGCCCACAACGGTGCCCGGCGTGGTAGCCGACTGGGCGTAGTACTGAACGGCGTACGGCAGCACAGCGGTCAGGGCAGTTGGGTCAACAGTTACGCGGCTGGTGGAGGTAACCTGAGACGTGTTGCCGGCCTTGATCGCGTTGCCATTGGTGGCATCCACCAACTGCAGTTGAACCTTGGTGGCTGAACCGCTGATGTTCTTCACATTACCGCTGGCCGGATCAACACCACCGCCCGACTCAAAGAACGCCGCCGCGGTTTTGATCGCAGCAGAGCACTTGCTCAGTTCGATGTTGAAACCGGTCTGGCCAGCTACTTGCCCGGCGGAAGCCAAGGAAGCGGTGGAGATGGTTGGCAAGGTGACGGTGGTCGCGCCGGAAGCTGCTGCACCATTGACGGCCACTTGGCAGGTTTCGGCTTTCAGCTCACCGTTGAAATCAATTTTGCCGTCCGAAGCCATGGCAGCAGAAGAGACGGTGGCAGCGACCAGTACAGCGAGGGCGCGAGCTTTGTAATTCATGAGTAACTCCGAGAGCACGATAGACTTGATTAAGTTTTGAAGTTCCCTGGACGGGAAATACTTCTGCGTTGTTGCGAAGTGAAGTGTAAGCAGCGCATTTAATTTTCAAAATAGGAGTGCTCTGAAAAACAAATAACCCGGGCAAATTACCTTATAAACAGGCGATTAAAAGCAACAAACAAAGCCCCCCCACCATAGTGGGCTGGCTTTAATAAGCCAACAGACAAAGCGTCTATAGGAGTGGTCCTAAAAGCGCGCCTGAACGGTATATTTAAATCCAGCTTATATAATGGGTCATCGTTATTCTGATCATCAGATGTTGATTGACCCACCGTTATCGCAGCCTAAGCATCTACACAACTTCGAGGTTAGGCTGGACCCGTGGCGGCCTGACAGCCGACGCTTATTTACCTGGCGCCCCGCGATCCAACTGTGGGAGCGGGCTTGCTCGCGAAGGCGACCTGACAGTCAACACAGTTGGATTGGGTACATATCCGTTCCTGCGGTAACGGCCACCTAGGGTTCCGCCCTGACGGCGGCTCCCTTTTGAACAGCGCAAAAGCAAGCAAAACGCTCTTGCCCCACCACTCGGCACCTCGCCCAGGCGCGGTGTGCCCGTAATCCGCCAGTGATTTGGGGGCCGCCTGAGCGGCTCGCTTCGCATCGTGGTTACCATTGAGCGCTACAGAGTTGTATAGATACCCATGGCTATCGCAGGCAAGCTCTAATGCCGTTCAGTTAAGGCATTTTGTAGGAGCGAGCTTGCTCGCGAAAAACTCACAGGCGCCGCGCTCATTCAGGAAGCACACATTATCGTTGACGTTTTTCGCGAGCAAGCTCGCTCCTACAGAGGGCGATATACGCTTAACTGAACGGCATTAAGGCAAGCCCCACCTGTGAGAACGAGCGGGTACAGCAACGAGGCTATGCTGGCGCAGGCCTTTGACCAAGCAGCACGCTGAGACGCTCGGCAATCTGCTGCGCTGGCCAGTCACGCTCATCGCGCAATAGCCGTCCCAGGCTTTCGACAGTGCCCACCAGGTCGTCCCGCTCCAGCCCCAGCGCCGCCTCGTGCAGACGCTGAACTGCCTGCAACGCTTGGCTTCGCTCGCGCAAGGCCAGTGCCTCGATCAAGTCGTTGAAGGCCGTGCGCAGGATATGCGACTCCTCCTCTGGCTCTTCCTTGGGCATTGCCGGCAGCGGACCTTGCGGCATGTCACACCAAAGCTCGATCATCTGCTGCAACTTGGCCGGTGTAACCGGCTTGACCAGCACCCCGTCGAGCCCCGCATCAAAACAACGCTCAAGGTGCTCGTTATCGCTGAAGCCCGCGACAGCTACAAGCGGACAATGGGCACGCTGCAACACCTGCTCCAACTCACGAAAGGCGCCCGCCAGCGGCTCGATTTCACTGTTTGGCAAGTCGCAATCGATCAATACCATATCGACCCGTCGCACATTGAATAGCGTCAACCCTTGGGCGCCATCAACCGCCAGCAACACCCTACAACCTAGCGCTTGCAGGTGTGCAGGCAGTGTCTGTTGGCCGGTCACAGGCGCCTGCACCACCAACACGTGTACACCGTTACCCTCCACTTGGGCCTGCGCCGCTTCAGCCTGGGGTATATCCAGGGTCTTGGCCCACTCGACAGACAGTTTGACTTCAACCTCAGTACCCACGCCTTGGGTGCTGTTGAGGGTCAGCTCACCCGACATCAGCCTCACGAGGCGACGGCAAATCACCAGGCCAAGCCCGCTACCACCGGTACGTTTGTAAGAGTGCTTGGCCCGTGCATAGGGCCGAAACAGGCTGGCCTGCGCCTGCTGTGACAAGCCAATGCCGCTGTCGATGATGCGGATCAGCACGTGCGGCACAGGAACCTCTGGCCATTCAACCACCTTGAGCTGCACCTCCACCCCGCCTACCTCAGTGAACTTGACCGCATTGGAGATCAGGTTGCGCAGCACCTGACTCAAGCGCATGCCCTCCAGCATCAAGGGGCCGCTGGGGCGTTCACCACTCAATGTCAGCAACAGGCCTTTTTCTTCGGCGCCGGCGCGATACTCCTCCACCACCTGCTGGACTAAGGCCCAGAGGTCCACAGGCTCCAGGGTCAGGGTCAGTTCCCCGGCCTCCATCCTGGAAATGTCCAGCACGTCATCCACCAGCCGCAGCAAGGTATTGGCGCCGCTGTTGGCCAATTGAGTGAAGTGGCGCTGCTGTTCGTCCAGCGGTGTGTGCTCCAACAACTCGATAGCCGCCAGCACCGCGTTCATCGGCGAACGCACTTCATGGCTGACCACCGCCAAAAACATCGCCTTTTCCCGCTCGCTCTGCACGGCCTGGCGGCGCTGACGACGGCTTTGCCAGGCGAACGCGATCAACAGCAGCACCACCGACAGCAACAGCCACAACTCACCCTGGAAATGCTCGGCGATGTCCTTGATCGTCGGAATGTCCAGGTTCATGTCATCGAACCAGGCGTCATAGATCGCTTTGCGCTCATCGTTGCTGATGGACCCCAGCACTTTTTCCAGGATCGACAACAGGATCGCGTCGCTGTCACGCACCGCCATGCTCACGCCGGTGTGCAATTGCGGCACCACCCCGGATACTTGCAACACCCCCTGATACTGCCGGGAAAGATAGGGGATCAGTAACCATTCAGAGGCGATGGCGGCATCCGCCCGACCGTCCTTGACCATCGCCATGATGTCGACAGCGTTCTGGCCGGAGATCACCGTTATGCCGGGGACTTTCTGCTGCAAAAACGCCTGATACCCCTCGCGCCCCAACATCACCAGGCGTTTGCCGGCAAGTTGTTCCAGGTCCACGAATGGCTGTTGGCCAAAGCGGCTGACGAGGATGGTGGAACTGGTGTTGTAGGGCGTCGTATAGCGCATGCCCAGGTCCTTGACCGGATCGTCGTCGCGGCGCCGGGTTGGCAAGATATCCACCTCGCCGCTGATCAGCATGTCCTTGCGGGCGCTACGATTGCCGGTGACCACCGACTGAAAATGCAGGCCCGTACGCGCCGCAATCAAACCCAGGTACTTGGCCGATAGCCCACGCAACTGGCCGTCGCTGATGTACTCGAAGGGCAGCAGGTTGTCGAACACACCGACACGCAGCACGGGGTTGGCGGCGATCCAGTCACGCTCTTGCTGGGTCAAGGTCATCGACGGCGGGTCGGCCTGCGCATCGGCCAGGCCCGCGCTTGCCAGCAGCAACCACCCCAGCAGCAGGCGCAACCGTACAACCTTCATTGTTGCGTCATCGGCGGCGGCGCGACCATGGCCAGCATGTCCAGCGGGGTCTCCTCGCTCACGGCACGCCAGTGCTGAACCAACGCCTGAAGCGTGTGCACGTAAACCGGGTTGCCCCAGCCCTCCTCTGCCCGCAACAGGTTCTCCATGTGCGCGGCCGCCTGGGCCAGGGCCGGCCATTCGATGATCAGTGCCGCGCCGTGTAACCGATGGGCAACATGGATGGCCGAAGGGCGATCACAGAGCGCCATCGCCCTGAGCAGGCTCCCCAGGTCGGCCGCCATCTCACGGTTGATAGCGGCCTGATCAAGTGTCGGGGCCATCAAGCTGGCACGCGGTGCCGCCAACGTGACGCCGCACCACTGCTCGATCACGTCACTCAACTGCCCCAGACGTATGGGCTTGCTCAACGCCCCATCCATGCCCGCCGCCAGGCAGCGTTGAAGGTGCTGCTCGCCGGTCAAGGCGGAAATGGCAATGATCGGGCAGCGCGCTCGCCCCCATTGCTGTTCGAGCGCCCGCAGTTCGCAGACCAGGCTGTAGCCGTCCTGATCCGGCAGGTCGCAGTCCATCAATACCAACGCGTAAGCGCGCTCAGCGAACCGCACGCGGGCCTGGGCCGCATCGGCGGCAATCACTGGCACACAACCAAACCCGCTGATTTGCGCCCGCAGCACTTCCTGGTTGGCCAGGGTGTCTTCCACCACCAGCAGCTGCAAACCATCGGTGACATGCAAAGGCATTGGGGCTGGGGCTCGCGTCGGTTCAGCGGCCTCAGGGGCAAGGGTTGCGGGCAAGTACAGGTTGATACACGTCCCCACTCCCGGCTCGCTGCGCAGGGTCAGCGAGCCTTGCATCAAATCGACCAATTGCCGACATATCATCAGCCCCAGGCCGCTGCCTCCCGCACGCTTGTAGGACTGACTCGCCTGGGCATAAGGCCGGAACAAAGAGGCCTGCACCGCTTCGCCCATACCGATGCCGGTGTCGCGGACTTCAACCTGCAACTGATGCTTACCGTCCAGCAAGTCTTCCAGGCGCAGGGTGATGTCAACAGCGCCGGTATCGGTGAACTTGATGGCGTTAGACAACAGGTTATGAAACACCTGCGTCAGCCGCGAACGGTCAAGCCACAACGACGGCAGGGGTGTCTGCACGCTCACATTCAGACTCAAGTGTTTTTCCCCCGCACGCAGGCGATGCAAGCCCACTACGCCATGCACCAGCGCGATGACATCCGTCGCCTCAAGTGTCAGACGTAACGCCTTGGCCCCTGAATCCGGCCGGTGCAGCACATCATCGAGCAAGCGCACCAGCATATTGGCGCCGCTGTTGGCCAAGTGCGCGAAGTGGCGCTGCTGGTCATTGAGTCGGGTGTGCCACAGCAGCTCCATGGCCGCCAGCACGGCGTTCATTGGCGAGCGTATTTCGTGACCCATCACCGCCAGGAACATGGTTTTTTCCTGCTCGTTCCGCTCGGCCTGCCGCTGCTGGCGGTAACCGCGATAGACCAGCACACACAAGCCAATCAACGCCAACATGCCCAGGATCAAAAGATGCAAGTAATGGCTGGCGATGTCCCACAGGGTCGGCGCATCTACCTCCAGGTCCCGGTACCAATGCTCGTACATCGCATTCTGTTGTGAGGGGCTGATCGAGCCTAGGGCTTTGCCAATGATCGAGGCCAGCATGGCGTTATCGGTGCGCACCGCCATGTTCACATCCAACATGCTGCTGCCCACCACGCCAGAAATTTCCAGCACGCCCTGAAACTGTCGATACAAATAGGGCATCAAGAAGGCTTCGGAGGCCACGACTGCATCGGCACCACCGTCCCGGAGGGTGTTCAGCATGGCCAAGGCCTGGGGGCTTTTGATCAGAGTGGCTCGGGGTGCCCTTTTTCTGAGCAACTGCTCGTAATACTCCACATCGGGGATCACGACCGTTTTATCTTGTAGCTGGTCAAGGTCAAAAATATCGGCGTCGTCGACACGGGTCACGATGATCGGCACGGTAGTGTCGTAGACCAGCGCGGTAAGATCCTCGATAGGCGGCTCGTCACGAAAGCGAAAGTGCGAAGACAGCAGGTCTACCTGGCCATCCAACAGCATGCGCTCACGTGCAGCCCGGGTCTTGACCGGCACATAGGTGAATTCAAGCCCCGTGGCATCGCGCACATATTGCAGGTACTGCACCGGCCGCCCTTGCAGCACGCCATTACTCATGTACTCGAAGGGGACCAGGTTTTCCATCACCCCCACTCGAAGGACCGGATGCTGCGCTATCCACAGCCGCTCCTGCTCCGTCAGCTCAACCGGCGCCGCACAGGCAAGCGCGGCATCCAGCATCAGCAACATGAATAAGAGGGCACCCGGTCGCCATCGCCTCATGGTGAGCCGATGATTTTATTGAGCTTGAACAGTTCATTGTTCGAGGTGACCCCCAATTTGCGAAACGCTGAGGTTTTCTGGGTGCTGATGGTCTTGATGCTGCGATTGAATTTTTCTGCGATTTCACTCACGGTCATGCCCGCCAGATAGCAGCGGATCACCTCCTGCTCACGGCTGGTCAGCTCGGCCTGGACCAGGGCATCCGAGGCTTCGCTGGGGTCTTTGCGCGTCTCGCTGGTGACGGTTTCCGCCAGGCGATACGTCATGTCGGTGCTCAGGTACACCGCGCCGGAGACCACCTTGCGAATGGCCTTGACCACTTGCGTCATGTCCTCGCCCTTGCCAACAAAGCCACGGGCACCGACCCGCATGGCCAGGGCCACGGTAGCCGGGTCATGATGGGCGGACAACACCAGGATCTGGCAACTGGGAAACTTGACCCGCAAGGCGCGGATCAGCGATACGCCATCCATCTCGTCGGGGCTCAGGGAGAAATCCAGCAGCAGCAGGTCAGCCGGAGCGCTGACCAGGCCGGCGAGCAAGTCGCGGCTTTTTTCATAAATGCCAACCACGTCAAAGTTGGCCTCGGCCGCCAAGGTGTTGGCGAGCCCATGCCGAACAACAGCGTGGTCGTCCAATAGAGCAATGCGTACAGGTTTCATCGTATTCGAACCCACTTGGCCCCGCTTAGGTGGCGCGGTCAAACAACAGGGACAGCTATTACGGCACTTCAAGGAGTATATGCAACAACCGCCAAAGGGCACGCCCGCCTACCGCTGTTTTTGCGCGCGTCGGCGTGGCCTGCGTTTAGCGTTAAACACTCTCGATGATGTGCTTGATCCGAAACAGCTCGTTGTTGGACATCACGCCCAACTTGCGAAAAGCCGAGGCCTTTTGCGAACTGATGGTCTTGATACTGCGGCTGAATTTTTCAGCAATTTCGGTGATGGTCATGCCCGACAGGTAACAGCGGATCACCTCTTGCTCCCGCGCAGACAAGCTGACAAAACGCATCGCGTCATCGCGTGATTGCTCCTCACCGTCATAGTTGACCGCCGTGGCTTCGGCCACCCGATAGGCCATGTCAGCACTCAGGTAGACAGCGCCCGAGGCCACCAGCCGCACTGCGCTGATCAATTGGCTCATGTCTTCACCCTTGCCGATAAACCCACGGGCACCGACGCGCAGGGCAAGAATCACCGTGGCCGCGTCATGGTGAGTGGAAAACACCAGGATTCGGCAGCCCGGGTACTTTACCCGCAGAGCACGGATCAGCAGGATGCCATCCAGCTCATGAGGGCCGAGCACAAAATCGAGCAACAACACCTCGGCCGGGTGTGTCAGCAGGCCGGCCATCAACTCACGACTGCGAGCGTAGACCCCCACCACTTCAAAATCAGGTTCCTGTACCAACCGATTGACCAAACCATGCCGCACGATTGCATGATCATCCAGCAAAGCAATTTGTAGGCGTTTCATAAATGACGGAACACTCTGTATAGCGTGCAAAAAAATGGACAACAGCGCTGCCTCACTCTGAATAAGTTAAGGTCCTCTCAGACTCATCCATTTCATCAATTACATCCGTGCAACTGAACATCACACGCCACACGCTCACTCCCTATAACTTAACGCGCACAGGCTCACCATCGCAGTTAAAAAATGCGCCAATTCTTCACAATAACAACGGTATAAAACTTAATAGATCTGCGAAAAACTTAATATAAGAAAACTCCTAAAAACCAAGAGCTGACCTACACACATCAAGTTCCAATACTTACCTGCCCGCCAAACTTTACAGCCTCAGCCGTTCTTTTCCCGCTCAATCACAAAGTTCAAGAAGGCGTCTATTTCCATCGGGCGCGCCAGCGCATAGCCCTGCCCTACCCGGCAACCCAGGCGGTGCAGCAGGGGGATCGTGGACTCGTCCTCGATCCCCTCCGCCACCAGGCTCAGGTTAAGCAGACCTGCCCAGTTCACAATGCCTGCGATCACCTTGCGTGACGAGGCGTGCTGCTCGACACCGCGCACAAACGAGCCGTCGATTTTCATTTCATCAAACGACAGGTTCGCCAACAGCTTGAAAGTGGCTGCGCCGCTGCCGAAGTCATCCAGCGAAACCTGAAAACCCTTGGCGCGAATAGTCGTCAATGACGCCGAAAGATGCAGCTCATCCGGCTCCTGCACATCTTCGGTCAGTTCGACTTTCAGCAAGCGGCTCGGCAGATCTGCCTGGCGCATGCGCAAGGCCAGGCGCTCGGCAAAATTGGGGGTGCACAGGGTCTTGGCCGACGCATTCACCGCGATAGGGATCGTAATGTTTTCGCGCTTTAACGCTAGCATCACGCGCAGAGTCCACATCTCCACCAGGCTGAACAGCAACAGGTCCAGGCCGAGACGGTTGACCAGCGGCATCAACACCGCAGGCGGAATTTCACCAAAGCGCGGGTGCTTCCAGCGCACCAACGCCTCAGCGCCGACGATGCGCCGGCTCAGCAACTCGAACTGTGGCTGAAAGACAAAGCGCAATCCCTCGCCGGTGGTCAGGGCGTTGATGACTTCATCCTCAGCCAGCGACTCAAACGTCATGGCCTGCAGCTTGGGGTCCGGTTGAGCGAGGGTCAGCAGCACCGTGCGCAAGGCATCGCCCAGCTCCAGCGGGCCACCGTCACGCAAGATCTGCACGCTGATTCCCGCCGACTGCGCCAGGCGCGAATGGGATTCCAGTGCGCTGATGGCTACGCCGCCCATGTGCTTGACCCACAACTGCTTAGCGGGCGCTTCGCACGCCGGTGTAACTGTTGCTTCGATCAAATTTTCCTGCACATTCAGGGTGGTTTCGCCGGTCCAGAAAATACTCGGAAACTGCATTAACGTACCCGCGTCATGCAGTGCTTTGAGCACACTTGGCAACATCAAGCCATCGCCACACTCGGAGCGGATTTCGCACACGATGATGTCCACGCGGTGCGCGCTTAACCACGCCTGCAGCGCCTCCAGCGAGGCGACCGTGGCCAGCGGCGTGACCCCCATGCCACCCAACGCAGAGGCGAGGCGCAAGACACACGCAGGGTCGGTTGCCAACGTGATCACGCGCAGGGCGCTGAACTCGTTAGGCACGGCGGCATTTAAGATCATGACAAAGAATTCCCCGAGATTGTTTCAGCGAAAAAGCTTATCAGTGCCTAAAAAGAAGCAAATAGGAATGGGACTAAAAGCATAAAACTGAGGCGGTGGCGGGTCCCGCGAAAAGCGTGCAATAGCTCACATCAGGATTAATTGGATTCCAGCAACGGTCTGCCCGAGCGCTGTTTTATTTGCACATCCACCCGATCCATGACGCGCGCCAGAATCGATCGGTCCGGAACACCGGAGGCAATAAAGCCGCAGCGTTGCGCCGTGACTGGATTATCGGGAAACGCTTGCAGGGTCACGCCCTGATAAATCAATGAGTGTCTGACACACGCGTACTCCTCAAGCATTTGCTTAAACTGTGCGCCCGCCGCGTGCACGGTTTCTTCATTGATCACCAACAGATCAAATACATCCCTTGCGTTATCCAATAACGTAATCAACACCTTGAGGGAATCGACAGGCACAACGCGGTGGTATCCCAAATGGCCAAGGTCTTTTTCAATACTCATTCGCCGGGTGGCATCGCTATCTACCAACGCGATCCGCAAACGTGGATTGGACATAAAAGCCCTCCTGATTGACATCAAATATTGCTGCGCGAGTTCAACTGGGTCGCCAGCCAGGCCAACGCGCGCGCAGCGTTCATGGGACGAGCACAGAGATAGCCCTGGGCCTCGTTGCATCCCAGCTTCAGTAATCCCTGGCGCTGGTTTTCGTTCTCGACGCCCTCCACCACCACTCGCATGCCCAGTGCCTCGCCCAGTGCCAATGTGCTACTGACCACGGCACGGTTGCGCGCACTGCTTTGAAGATCGCGGGTAAATGCGGCGTCCAGTTTGATTTCGGTAAACGGCAACTGGCACAGGCGCTCCAGCGAGGAATAGCCGGTGCCGAAGTCATCAATCGACAGGCCGGCACCCATCATGCGCAGTCGTATCAGGGTGTCGAGCACGGCGGGAGAAACTTCCAGCAGGCCGCATTCAGTGATTTCAAACGTCAGACGACACGCAGCAATGGCGTGGGATTGGAGTGAATCGCAAAGACGCGGCAATAATGAGCCACGACCGAGCTGGTCGGACTCCAGGTTGAATGCCAGCGATAAGACCTGCTGCTGCTCTGCCGACTGCTGCAAGAACTCAAGGCCTTGTTGCAACAGCGCGAAGAACAGTTCATCCAATGCGCCAACTTGAGCGAGCAGCGGCAAAAAATCTGCCGGATACAACAGGCCGTACTGTGGATGTTGCCAACGCGCCAGCACTTCAAAACCGCGCACGTGCCCCGTGCTCAAATTGAACTTGGGCTGGAAGAACGCCTTGAACTCATGCCTTGAAAAACCCCCAGCCACGCAGGCCTTGCTCAAGAACCCAGACCGGCTGCTTCGGCGCGCCTGCTTTGTCGGCGCGCCAATCCTCTCCAAGTAGCGGCTGAGCATAGGCGCAATGGCGCTTGCTGGCACCGGGAAGTCCACATAACCCAATACACTGATGCCCAACAGGCCTGCCATGCGATCAATTGCATCGTGCAGGTCCGTGCCATGGGCGCTGAACATAATGAGCGCTTTAGCCAAGTGGCCACGGCCGAGCACTTCGATGGCCCTCAAGCCGTGTGCGCCCTCGTCCTTCAAGTTGCACAAGGCGATATCGACAGGCCCGGTACGCTCGAGCAACTCAACGGCCGCCACGACATCGGCAACGGCGGCCACCTCTTCACACCCGACCTCCCGGAACACCTGGGTGGCAACAAGCCGCTTGAACGGGTGTTCTTCGATGACCAGAACACGAATAGGTAGGAAGGACATGGCAGAGCACACATAAGTGGGGATGTGCGAATTATCGGCAGACCTTCAGCCGGCGTATTTAGGAACGCTCCTAGAAAGGGCCAGAAATATGTAAGGTAGAACATCTGCCCCAGCAGCCATTACCTTGCCAGTATTTACGCCAACTGATTCTGAGCTAGCCTTAACGCGCTGAGTCCTTTATGCGGTGAACTCATGGATACGCTAACGAAAGCCGAAATCGAAACGGCCCTTTCCGCTCGCCTTCCCAAGTGCGCGGTCAAGTGCGCGCTCAACGCAGACGGCAGCCTTTCAGTCACTGTAACGGCGCACGGTATGGACCAATTCACCATCGCGAACATCAACCGCGCCCACTACCACGGTGTTTCGGGGATCAACCGGCTTGTGCGGGAAATACGTGAAGAAATGGTCATCGCCAGACAGTCTTTCTGGCTGTCATCGGTGGGGTAACAGATATGCCAGACGCTACTGACGCAACGCTGCAACCGGTCAACATTCAATACCTGCATGACACGCTGTTCGGTGTGAACACGCTCGCCAGCGAATGCATGGGGCAACTTGTGCGCACTGCGCCCGGCGTGCAGTTGCGGCTTGCACCGCCATGGCCAAAGCTATTGCCGAAGGCCCACTGGATTAGCTTTGAATGGAATGGTCAGGCCTATCGTGGCGTGGTGCAGGAGGCTGAATCCTTGACCAACGGCGACTTGCTGATGGACATCGAACCGCAGCCGTAAACGCGCACACTTGGCAGCATTAGGCGCGTTCACCGACCATCGCCCGTTGGTGAAAATGCGGCAGCCATTTCAATGCATGAAGAGACGCGGCCAACTGCACCTGCTCACGAGAACCCATAAAGCGTTCCTTGCGACTGAACACACTCAGTGCCCCGCCGTTTCGATAGGCCCAGGCAAAACAGACAGTGCCTGGGGGAATGCCATCAATTCCATCCGGCCCCAGCAGGCCAGTGGTGGCGACCGCCACATCAGCGGGGCTGTCGCGCAGCGCGCCTTGGGCCATTTCCTGGGCGACCTCACAGCTGGTGAGATTGAAGGTATCGATGGTATAGCGACGCACGTTCAACAGCCGCTGTTTCGCTTCTGGCGAATACACCACGTACCCGCTTTCGATCCACGAACCGCTGCCGTCGACCTGCGAAAGCAAGGTGATGATCTTGCCTGCGGTACACGACTCCGCCGTCGTGATGACCAACTGATGATGCTTGAGGTATTCAACGATAGAAGCAGCGACCGACATGCTGAGTGCTCCTGTGCAAGAGGGATTTGCTCATTGATTTTTGTCAAAAAAAACGATTTGTAAAAAAGAATTTCGAAATTCTGCTGGGGTCTACAGAGGAACATCCCCCAGGAGACAGCACCATGAAGTTCGCGAAATTCTGCCAAAAACTCTCCAACCAGGCGGGCAGCTCAAAAACCTTTCTGACAGCCGTCAGCTTGATTGCTGTTTGGGCGCTCACCGGGCCTTACTTTCATTACAACGACACCTGGCAGTTAATCATCAACACCTCCACTACCATCATCACCTTCCTGATGGTGTTCCTGATCCAGAATACCCAGAACCGCGACAACGATATTCTTCATCTGAAACTGGACGAGCTGATTCGTGCCACCAAAGAAGCTCACAATGCGGCGTTGAGCCTGGATAAGCTTGGGTCGCGTGAGTTGCAAAAATTGCGCGAGCAATACAGCAAGCTGGGGCAACCCAATGCGGCCGATGAAATCAGGCAGGAGACAGATTCTCCAAGCGGCCCAATCTGAGCCCCACGCCGGTCAGCGTACCTTGCACCGTCTATCAGGCTGCAAGGTACTCGGCCAATGTCGCGGCACAGGCCTGCACCGCCCCATCCAGAATCAATTCATAACCATGGGTATTTTCCGTTGGAATGGCCAGGCAGCCGGCGCGGGCACAGGTCCCGTTACTCATGACCGCACTGGCATCCGAAGCGAAATCCACCAACAGCGCATATTGGGGGCTGTAGCCGCAGCGCTCTGCGGCAGCCGCCAGGTCGTTGACCACCGCCCGGGTGTAATAGCCTTTCTGGTCCCCCGTATTGATGATCGGGTCGACGGCCAGGCGCGTGCCGTATTCCTGCATGACCGGCCCCACCTCCACCGCGATGGTGGTGTCGCCGGGTAGCGTCGACGCGGCATACATTGCCCCGGCATTGCACTCCTCTTCGAGCGTGGTGAATACCAGATAGACATCCCTGGCCAACGCCTCCCGGCGCGAAGCCAGCAGCTGGGCTGTATGCAGAACGGCAGCAATCGGGGCGCGGTCATCCAGAAAATGCGCGGCAATGGCATCGCCCACTTGGAAGGGCTCACGCCAATGACGGCTCAGCACCACACGGCTTCCTGGCCGAATGCCGTGCTCGCCTAATGCCTGGGCAGTGCATCGCGTGATCACATGAACGTCGTTCCAGTGCACATCGCCCGAGAGCACATCAGCCCCTTGTGCCGTATTACTGGTGGCGTGCATCGAGCCAAAGGACAGCACGCCAGGAAGGATGCGTGTGTCCCCCAGGATATCCACCGGGCACACGCCAAAGTTGACCGGGTTGGCCCCACCCAGCGCCGTCACCCGCAACGTGCCATCCGCCTCGACGCGTTTAACCACCATGGCGATTTCATCCATATGTGCCATGACTTTAACCGCACCGGCAGGCTCGGCATCGCTGTGCTTGCCCTTGATCAAACCCACCACATTACCCGCCTGATCGACCCAGGCCTCATCGCACAACGGCGTCAGGCTTTCCAGGCAAATGGCGCGCACCTCGTCTTCCTGACCGCCCGGCCCGCGTGCCCGGAGCAATTGGGTAAGCAGCGTCGACGCTGGATTTTCAGTCTTGTGCATGGGATGAACACCTCACTGGCAGGTAAGCAATTGCGCTGTCAGCGCCTCTATAAAAAACGACCTGATGAATGAGTGAGTGTTCAACTCAAAGCATTTTGAACGCCCCGTACGCGCGTCTTTCCAACGAGAACAGGATCAAACCTGGCTTTGATCATCGCGCATGAACACACCGGCAACAGGAGGCAGCCGACCATGACTGACAACCCCATCCATCAAGTGACCCAATCCCTGGCCGCAGCAGTGACGCTGGCCCTGCTCAGCGCCTGCGCTGGCAACAACTCACGTTCGAATGTCGAGGCACCTGGGAAGCCGACAACACCTTCGACCCGAACGCTGGAAGCCGGCGCCGCCCTGCTGCAATCACGCCCACCGATTGATGCCCTGAACGCCTACCTGGACGGTTTTCACTTCTACAACGGCCATCCCGATGTGCAAATGGAAGCCCATCACTACTGCGCAATCCTCAACGAGGAGGTCATCCAGTGTGTGATCTACGACGGCAACCGCAAGGATGCCAAGTTGATGGGCGTGGAGTACATCATCAGCGAGGCGCAGTTCAACACGCTGCCCGCGCCTGAAAAGGCGTTGTGGCATAGCCATGTGCATGAAGTGAAGTCAGGGCAACTGGTCGCGCCGGGCATTCCTGAGGCGGCGGAACATGCGCTGATGGAGAAGCTGGTGCACACCTACGGCAAGACCTGGCACACCTGGCATACCGATCTGGATAAACGCCTGCCGTTAGGCGTGCCTCAGTTGATGATGGGGTTTACCGCAGACGGCCAGGCTGACCCGCGTATGGTCGCCGAACGCGATAAACGCCTGGGCATCGACAGTGCCGACAAGAAAAAGACGCGCGCCGATATCCCCGCGCCGCCCATCGCCCCTGGGGCGGACGCGTGGCGCCAGGGCACGGTTATCCAGATCGCCGACCCGACCCTGAAGGCCCATCAACATTGACACCGCCATTCAGTCATTTGGATTGAACGATCATTTGCGGGCCTTTCTCTACCCAAGACCAGCCAAAGGAGGATGTCATGATGATTGATACCGCAACCGGAATGAGGCCTGGCGAGCGATACGCCGTGGAAAACCTGGAGCGCACACCGAACTTCAGCGGGTTTTTCCTGGACGGAAAGTACTACCTAGGCCCTGAATTGATGACGGCCGTCGGATGGCTTGAAGGCCAGACTTTTATCTATGATGAGCTCGACGCCACAGGCGAACCGGTGTTTCCCGACCGCGTCGCTGGCACCGTCGAAAACCTGACCCTGATACTGACTGACGGTACCCGCCTGCAACTGCACCCGGTGCCCGTCCACGTGCCCGAGGATTCGCCTGGCGTCATGCAGGCCAAGGGGAAACTGCACGGCAAGACCGTGGTGATCACCGGCGCCTCCAGTGGCATTGGTCGCGCGGCTGCTCACGCCTTTGCCGAGCAAAGTACCCGCTTGGTATTGGCGGCCCGAGATGAAAAAGCCTTGGAAGAGGTGGTCGAGGAATGCGCTGCGCGTGGCGCCGAGGCCATCGCCGTTAAAACCGATGTAACCCAGGGCGACCAGATGCGCGCCCTTGCCGAACAGGCGGCGGCCTTCGGCAATGGCCGCATCGATATCTGGATCAACAACGCCGGAGTAGGCGCCGTCGGCAGTTTCGAGGACACGCCCCTGGAAGCCCACGAACAGGTGCTGCAAACCGACCTGCTCGGGTACCTGCGCGGCACCCACGTGGTGTGGCCCTATTTCAAAGCCCAGCACCGCGGCATTCTGATCAACACCTTGTCGCTGGGCAGTTGGGTAGCCCAGCCCTATGCCGTCGCCTACTCAGCCAGTAAATACGGCCTGCGCGGCCTGACTGAAGCACTGCGTGGGGAGCTGACTGATTACCCCGATATTCATGTGTGCGACATCTATCCCGCCGTAATGGACACACCGGGCTTTCGCGATGGCGGCAATTTTACCGGCCACACCTTGACGCCACCGCCACCGGTCTACGACCCACATAAAGTCGCGCAAGCGATGGTGGCCTGTGCGCTGCAACCGAGGGACAGCACCACGGTAGGCAGCGCTGCCACCGTGGCCCGCGTCGCGCATTTTTTGCTGCCCGGCTTTGCCCGGTTATCCGGTTGGCTCACCCGCCTCGGCCTGGAGCGCAGCCAGCGCGCCGCCACGTCGGCGGGCAATCTGTACACCCCGGCAAGCGGTGAACGTCGTGTCGAAGGCGGCTGGCGGCAAACCCGCCGTACGCCCTATGGGATGGTTGCAATAGGCGCAGCGCTGCTAGTGGGCGGCGTTGTCGTTGCGCGCAAATATTCGGCTCGTCACAAATGAAAACGGGGCAAATCCCGAATACCAGCCAGTCAAGCACAACTCCTCTGTGGGAGCGGGCTTGCTCGCGAAGGCGGTGGATCAGTCACGTCAATGTTTAATCGACGGACGTCTTCGCGAGCAAGCCCGCTCCCACATTTGATCTTCGTTGTTCCCTTTACATGAGGTAACCCAGCATGTCTTACGACTACCAAGGTATTGCCAGTGTCATCACTGCCTCGCGCCATCTTGGAACACCCTCAGATGAACACCTTAACGAATCAAAAAACATCCAAATGACCAGTAGCGGTAAACCGACCATCGCGCGCTTGGACTTTGACACGCCAATGGATTGGCCCGGCAATCCCAACTTTATCACCGTCAATTTGCCCGACGGCTCCTCTGTCAGCGGGGTCATCGCCGAGCTGCAACGCCCGGCCGATGGGCCTGGATGGGTCACCTTTACGGTAGACGATTAGGTCTCGTCCACGCCCTGCGCCCAATCATCGAATTGTCGGACAACTTATTTGAATTTTTTTTGACGTCAAATATCTGTAGTTCATGAGTATCAAGGAGGCCTCATGAAACACAACGACCTTTTCACTATCGAGTACCAGCTGCACGGCGAGCCCAAGTCCTTCATCGTGCGCGCACCGCGCATGGACAATGCCGAGGCTTGGCATTGGGCCAGTTGTGACGCTGGTGTGGCGGTCATCCCCAAATTTGGGCAACACACGTTCAAGCGTGTGTCCAAACCGATGGCGGAGAAATACGGCATTACCCAGGTGCGCTGGAGTGGCGCGGCACAGATTCAATGGGCGGAGGGCCTCAGAGGATGAACAGTCAGACTCTTGGTTATACAACTACAAACAGGCGGGACGACGAAGTCGTGCGAAATGCCGAGATGTTTTTCGAAGCTGATCGATTGGATGCGTTGGCGTACGAGATCATTGAGTCCTACAGCGGCGATGCGCATACGTGGGCGCGGTTTACCGAGGCGAAGAAACGTGCGGATGCGCAGCGCACAGTGGCCTATCGGGAGTGGATGCGAATTCATCGTTCCAAGCGCAACTAACGTCAGCCTGTGGGAGCTGGCTTGCCTGCGATAGCGGCCTGACAACCCATCAGGATGTCAGGCCGAGTGTATATCCCCTCGCGTTCACGCCCCTGACTCAGGGTCTGTTGAAGGCCCTCCAGGAGCGACACCGCCTTGCCTCTGTGCCTGTTGCCCGCCTGCCGGTGCCTGCGACTTATCGTTTCGCTTAGCCGCCGCCGGGCGCACCTTGCGCTCAGAAGGATTCGGTTCGTGGTGCTTCGAGGCTTCGCTCATACCGCCCTCCTCAATCACTGATCAAAGTATCGGCTTGCCACCCGTCACGCCGTAGCGTTCGCCGGAGATGTAGCTGCCTTCATCCGACGCCAGCAGCACATAGATCGGCGCCACTTCCACTGGCTGGCCTGGGCGTCCCAATGGGGTGTTGCCGCCAAAGTTTTTCACCATGTCCGGCGTCATCGTCGAGACAATCAACGGCGTCCAGATAGGCCCGGGTGCCACGCTGTTGACGCGAATCCCCCGCTCGCCGAGCATCTGCGCCAGGCCGGCGGTGAAGTTGGCAATCGCGCCCTTGGTGGCCGCATAGGGCAACAGGCTGGGGTTGGGCATATCGGAGTTGACCGAGCTGGTATTGATGATCGAACTGCCCTCGGCCATGTGAGGCAGTGCGGCCTTGCAGATGCGGAACATCGCGGTGATGTTGACGTTGAAGGTTTTCACCCAGTCCTCGTCGGGGATGTCTTCCAGCGATTGATAGGTCATCTGGAACGCTGCGTTGTTGACCAGCACATCGATGCGGCCGAACTTCTCCACGGTGTCGTTGACGATGGCCGTGCACTGCGCCGCATCGCCCAGGTCGCCGGGCAGTAAGAGGCATTGACGACCCGCCGCCTCGACCCAGCGTGCGGTCTCCTTGGCGTCTTCATGTTCATCCAGATACGACACCGCCACGTCCGCGCCTTCACGTGCGAAGGCAATGGCCACGGCCCGTCCGATGCCGCTGTCGGCCCCGGTGACCAAGGCGATTTTATTGGCGAGCCGCCCCGAGCCTTGGTACGACTGCTCACCGCAATCGGGCATCGGGTCCATCTTGCGCTGCTCACCGGGTACGGGCTGTTGCTGGGCGTTGAAGGGTGGTTTTGGATAGCTGTTCATCAGAACGTCTCCTGGGTGGGTTTCTCTTTGCGAGGGTTCGCCAGGAAGCGAAGTTCAGACGGATTTTCAGAAAATCGGACAGCCGTGCTACCGCGATGGCCACTCGTCAGTTTGATTAAACCTTCCGCAGGCTGCGCGCCTCAACCGGGTGTAAGTGGTCGGTCGAATGACCGGGTGGCCTAAACGCATTTTTTGTTGGCGGCAGGTTTTCAGCTATATTTCACTGTCGGTTCAGCCCTCGCCCTCGTTCCTCAAGTTCTTACCTCTACACCCGTCTTCCTGTGCGCCGTTATCCAAGGTTGGTATTTATGAAGTCTGCCCCCCCGCGGTCCCCCAACGTTCCGCAACGCAAAGATCTGACCCCCAGCAACTTGAATTTCCCGGTGGTGGGTATTGGCGCGTCGGCGGGCGGGCTGCAAGCCGTGAAAGCGTTCTTCGAGCACATGCCCAGAGACTGCGGCATGGCCTTTGTGGTGATCCTGCATCTTTCGCCCGACCATCAAAGTGTGGCGGGCAAGATCATTCAGGAAACGACCCGCATGCCGGTGTCGCAGGTCAATGACGCCACGCCCATCGAAAAGAATCACGTGTACGTCATCTCGCCAGCACAGCTCTTGAAGATGAATGATGGCTACCTCGCGGTCTCACCTTCCGTGCGCGAAGGTGGACCGCACATTGCCATCGACCTGTTTTTTCGCGACCTGGCAGACACCCATAAAGAACGCGCGTTTTGTCTGATCCTGTCTGGTACCGGCTCAGATGGCGCGGTAGGGCTGTCACGCATCAAAGAGCAAGGCGGCATCACCCTGGTACAAGCACCGGAAGACGCCGAGTACGATGGCATGCCGCTGGCGGCCATCGAAACCCAGATGGTCGACCTGGTGCTGCCTGTGGTGGAAATGCCGCAGAAGCTGCTGGAACTGTGGCGCAATGCCCAGTCGATTGTGCTGCCCACCGCCAACGACCCTGAGATCAAGACCACCCCACCCAGTACCGAACGCGATGCCGCCGTGGCCGAGCAGCTGTTGCTGGATATTCTAATCCAGTTGCGCGCCAGTACCGGGCATGACTTCAAGCATTACAAGCGCGCCACGGTGTTACGTCGTATCGAGCGGCGCTTGCAGGTCACGGCCCAACCCGACCTCGCCACCTATTACAACTTCCTCCAGGCCAACCCGGACGAAACCAAGGCTTTGCTGGGCGACATGCTGATTGGCGTGACCAACTTCTTTCGCGACCGCGAGGCCTTCGAAGCGCTTGAGCGAGACGTAATCCCCAACCTGGTGAAGTCACTGGAAGACAGCGTGCCGCACCGTGAGGAAGTGCGTATCTGGTCGGCAGGATGCTCCACCGGCGAAGAGGCCTACAGCCTGGCGATGCTGGTGGCCGAGCAACTGGCGCTGGACGCCAGCGGTGCAAAGATGCAGGTGTTTGCCACTGATATTGATGAGCGGGCCATTACCCATGGCCGCAACGGCGTGTACCCCGAAGCGATCATCACCGACGTACCGCCTCAACGGTTGCGCCAGTACTTTGCCAAGGAGAAGAACCAGCACTACCGGGTGCGCAAGGAAATTCGCGAAAAGGTACTGTTCGCCAAGCACAGCCTGTTGGCCGACCCACCGTTTTCGCAGATCGACCTGATCGTGTGCCGCAACCTGTTGATCTACCTGGACCGCGAAGTGCAACGCGACATCCTGCAAATGTTCCACTTCGCGTTGCGCCCCGGAGGTTACCTGTTTCTCGGCTCCTCGGAGTCGGCCGACGGCTGCCTGGACCTGTTTGTACCGGTGGACAAGCGCAACCGCATTTTCAGGGTGCGTGCCGGCTCGTCCGCCGTGCGTCGCGCCCCGACCATGCCGCGAGGCGGCTACCTGCGCCCGAGCGCCACGACGCTGGCGATTGAAACCAAGGCGCCCAGCAAGGTCTCGTTCGCGGACATCCATCTGCGCGCTCTGGAAAAAGCCGCGCCGCCCAGCGTTATCGTGAATATGCAGGCCGATATCCTGCACATGAGCGAAGGCGCAGGTCGATTCCTGCGCTACGTGGCCGGCGAGGTGACGCACAACCTGCTGACGTTGGTGCATCCCGATTTACGCCTCGATATCCGCACCACCTTGTTTCAGGTCCAGCAATCGAATAGCCCGGTGTCTTCGCGCAAGATCCGCATCCAACGCGAGCAAGGCCCCTTCCTGGTGGACATCAGCGCCCGCCCCTACCGCGATGAAGCGACCGAAAACGACTACGTGCTGGTGATCTTCCAGGAAACCGCCGTCGACCCACAGCTGCCCGACATCGACACCGTCAGCCAGGCCGAAAACGCGATCATGAGCAACCTGGAGCGCGAGCTGCAACGCACCAAGTTGCACCTGCAGGACACCATCGAACAGGCGGAAGTCTCCAGCGAGGAACTCAAGGCCTCCAACGAAGAAATGCAGGCCGTCAACGAAGAACTGCGCTCGGCCACCGAGGAGTTGGAAACCAGCAAGGAAGAGTTGCAGTCGATCAACGAAGAATTGCTGACCGTCAATTTCGAGCTCAAGACCAAGGTGGAAGAGACGGACAAGGTCAACGACTACCTGACCAACCTGATAGCGTCCACCGACATCGCCACGGTCTTTGTCGACCGCAACATGCGCATCCGTTGGTTCACGCCACGGGCCACGGATATTTTCAGTATGTTGCCGGTGGACACCGGACGCTCATTGCTGGACATCACCCACCGCCTCAATTACCCGCAAATGACCGAAGACGCCGCCACCGTGTTTGAGTCCCTGAGCTTGATCGAGCGGGAAATCAGCAGCAACGACGACCGCTGGTACATTGCGCGGTTGCTGCCTTACCGCTCCAGTGAAGACCACATTGATGGCACCGTGCTGACCTTCATTGATATCACCAAGCGGCGTCAGGCCGAAGAGGAACTGCGCCTGGGCGAGGAGCGCATGCGTCTGGTTGCCGAGAGCACCCACGACTTTGCCATCATCATCCTCGATGACCACGGCGCCATCACCGACTGGAACACCGGTGCCGAACTGATCTTCGGCTACACCAAGGACGAGGTGCTGGGCGCTTACTACGACCTGATTTTCTCCCCGGAAGACCGCTCCGCTGGCGTGCCGGAGAGCGAACTGCGCACCGCCCGCGAACATGGGCGTGGCGAAGATGAACGCTGGCATGTGCGCAAGGATGGCAGCCGTTTCTATTGCAGTGGCGAGGTGACGCAGCTCAAGAGCGACAGCTTGCGCGGCTACGTCAAGATTGCCCGCGACCTTACCGGCCACAAACGCACCCAGGACGAACAGAATCAGCGCTTGAAGGAAACCCAGACCAACAGCCATCTCAAGGATGAGTTCTTCGCGGTGATGTCCCACGAACTCAAGCATCCGTTGAACCTGATCCAGCTGAACGCCGAACTGTTGCGGCGCTTGCCAGCCACCAAGGTCGCGGGCCCGGCCATCAAGGCGGTCAATACCATCTGCGAAGCGGTGTCCAGCCAGGCGCGGATCATTGACGACCTGCTGGATGTCGCCCGGGTTCGCACGGGCAAACTGAAGCTGAAAAAGCAACCGATCGACCTGATTCGCACCCTCAAGGACATTCACAGCGTGGTCCTTGCCGACGGTCATCGTCGCCAGGTCAGCCTTCAGACACCTTCGGTGCCGGGCCCGTTGATCGTTGACGTAGACCCCACGCGCATCGAGCAAGTGATCTGGAACCTGGTCAACAACGCCCTGAAATTCACCCCCGAAGACGGCCAGGTGCAGTTGGTGGTCAGCCGCTCGGACGGGCGCGCGCAACTGGACGTCATCGACAGCGGCGCGGGCCTGGCCCAAGAAAGCCTGGAAGAAATCTTCGACCTGTTCGGGCAAGCGGAAAACCAGCACCAGACTCACCAGCGCGAAGGCCTGGGGATTGGCTTGTCGTTGGTGCGGCAGCTGGTGGAGGCCCACGGCGGTTCGGTGAGCGTGCATTCGCGAGGGTTGGGCTTCGGTTGCACCTTTTCGATCTGGTTGCCGCTGTGCGAACAGCAGGATCATCTGCTGGATAGCGGCGCTACCCAGAACGAAGATCAGCGCCTCAATGGCCTCAAGGTTTTACTGGTCGATGATTCAGCCGAAGTCCTTGAGGTGCTGAACATGCTGCTGGAAATGGAAGGCGCCCAAGTGAGCGCCTTCAGCGACCCGTTAAGCGCACTTGAAACAGCCCGGGATGCCCAGTACGACGTGATTATTTCGGACATCGGCATGCCTAAAATGAATGGCCATGAGCTGATGCAGAAGCTGCGCAAAGTAAGCCACCTTCGACAGGCTCCCGCCATCGCCTTAACGGGCTATGGCGCTGGCAATGACCAGAAAAAGGCGACTGAATCGGGCTTTAATGCGCATGTCAGCAAACCCGTGGGCCATGACTCGTTGATCTCCTTGATCGAAAAACTGTGCCGCTCACGCCGTTAGGGTTTGGGCTGACGGTCAAGGGTAGATGAACTGAGAGAAGCGCACGGACGCCCCTGTTAGTCGCGACACCTGGGTATCCACGCTGCCCACCGTGTCGCTGCGCAAGGTCAGGTACAACACGGCCTGGCCGGCGCTGTCACTCAGCATCCAGACGCTTACACCCTCCCCGGCCGCCCTGGCCTTGAGCGGCTGCGGCTGGAGCGTCTCGATATTGAAACCGCGCAGCAGCTCACCGCTCAGCTCGACCTCCAGGGGTTGTTGCGCCTTGCCTTGCACATGAATCACCAGCCCATCGGAGGCGCCATTGCGTAAAAAGCGTTGGTACTCCACGCGCAACTGCCCATCGGCACTGCGCACTTCGCGGGTGCTCAGCGGCCCGCTGGAAAACAGGCCCGCCAGGCTCAGCCCCATCAGCACCAGCAGCGCGTACCAACCCACCCTTTCAAAGCGCCAGACCTTGCGCTGCAAGGCCATATCTTCCGGTACCGGGTAGTTGCGGCTCTGTAAGTCGTCGGGGTCTGGGTTGTTCATAGCGCGGCCCGGACTCAGCCCTTGCTGTGCTCGGGAGAAGACGGCCCCTTGGTGACACCCCTTGGGCCGGCAATCGCCCATATCGCGGCGCCCAGGAACGGCAGTACCACGACGACAGCACTCCAGCCTGCCTTGCTGGCCGATGCGTTATCGCTGCGCCAGATGCTGTTGATGATCCACGCGTCGAGCAGTACGAGGATCACTGCCAGGCCTATCCAGAAGTAAGTGGTTTGCATGATGCACCTCCAGGTTATGTAACTTTGGGTGCGCAGGCGCAGGCAGGGTTCATTATTTTTGGGCTTTCTGCCTGGCGCTTGGTTTGCCGCCATCATGCGGACAACTTCGCCGATTCATTCAGGAACGAACCTCTTTAAACAAGACACGCTGAAACGTATCAGCTTTGGAAAAAGCACGAATTATGCACAACTGCATTTTTAACCTTGACCCATAGCGACGAGTCCTCTAAATTCAAATAACTGTATATGAATACAGTATTTTGAATCCCTTCATGGACGAGGCTTACTATGAAAAGCACCCCTTCGAAATTTGGCAAAACACCCCATCAACCCAGCCTGTGGACCCGCGCCGATGCGCTCAAAGTCCATGCGGACGACCCCACCACCACCCAGCCGCTGGTCAGTGCGAACTTCCCGGTATTGAATGACGAGGTTTTTATCTGGGACACCATGCCGCTGCGTGATATCGACGGCAACATCACCTCCGTCGACGGCTGGTCGGTGATCTTCACCCTCACCGCGGATCGCCATCCGAACGACCCGCAATACCTCGATCAGAATGGCAACTACGACGTCATCCGCGACTGGAACGATCGCCATGGCCGGGCAAAGATGTACTACTGGTTCTCCCGCACCGGCAAAGACTGGAAACTCGGCGGCCGGGTAATGGCTGAAGGGGTTTCGCCCACCGTGCGCGAATGGGCTGGCACACCGATCCTGCTGAACGAACAAGGCGAAGTGGACCTGTACTACACCGCCGTCACGCCCGGCGCGACCATCGTCAAGGTGCGTGGCCGCGTGGTGACCACCGAGCACGGCGTCAGCCTGGTGGGCTTCGAGAAGGTCAAGCCACTGTTCGAGGCGGACGGCAAGATGTACCAGACCGAAGCGCAAAACGCCTTCTGGGGCTTTCGCGATCCATGGCCATTCCGCGACCCGAAAGACGGCAAGCTGTACATGCTGTTCGAAGGCAACGTGGCCGGCGAGCGCGGTTCGCACAAGGTCGGTAAAGCCGAAATCGGCGACGTGCCACCCGGCTATGAAGACGTCGGCAACTCGCGCTTCCAGACCGCCTGCGTCGGGATCGCCGTGGCCCGCGACGAAGACGGCGACGACTGGGAAATGCTGCCACCGCTGCTGACCGCGGTCGGCGTCAACGACCAGACCGAACGCCCGCACTTCGTGTTCCAGGACGGCAAGTACTACCTGTTCACCATCAGCCACACCTTCACCTACGCCGACGGTGTAACCGGCCCAGACGGGGTGTACGGTTTCGTCGCCGATTCGCTGTTCGGCCCGTATGTGCCGTTGAACGGCTCTGGCCTGGTACTGGGCAACCCGTCCTCCCAACCGTTCCAGACCTACTCGCACTGCGTCATGCCCAACGGCCTGGTGACCTCCTTCATCGACAGCGTACCGACCGACGACACCGGCACGCAGATCCGTATCGGCGGCACCGAGGCACCGACGGTGGGTATCAAGATCAAAGGGCAGCAAACGTTCGTAGTCGCGGAGTATGACTACGGCTACATCCCGCCGATGCTCGACGTTACGCTCAAGTAAACGGAGGCTGTAAGACAACGGGTTTGAATTCGATGACAAACCCGTAGTGGATAGCATCGAGATATCCCGTCTGATGCAACTCACCCCACCTCACTGGCTACAAGGATGTAGCCAGTGAGGTGGGGTGCGCGCTGTGCCCGTTGAAGGCCAGCGCCTCAAAGCCAGTCGTAGACGTCGATGCCGCTGAGAATGAGCGGGTGATTCATGAGGCTTAAGTCGATCAATTTCCAACGTTTTTGAAAGTGAATTGTTCTAAAAAGAAAACAATGAATTTTAATATATGGCCTTTTTATGAACAGTCCAAAGCTTTATCGTGTGAATCCTTCCTGCAATGCACGCACCTTTGACTAGTGAGAATCAAGACATGCCATTGATCAAAATCGACCTTATAGATGGGCGTTCTGATGACCAAGTAAAAACCTTGCTCGACGCTGCCCACTGCGCAGTCGTGGAGGCATTTCAAGTACCCGAAGGGGATAGGTATCAAATCGTCAACGAACATCGCCCAAGTAGATTGATTGTCAAAGATACAGGGCTCGGTATCGATCGAACGGACAATGTAGTGGTGATCACTGTGATCAGTCGTCCTAGGACTGAGGAATCCAAAGTCTTGTTCTATCAGTTGCTAGCGAAAGGCCTGCGGGAGAAATGTGGAATTGCCGCCTCCGAACTGGTGGTTTCAATAGTAACCAATACAGATGCGGACTGGAGCTTTGGTTATGGACGGGCACAATTTCTAACCGGGGAGCTTTGAGGCACTCAGTGGAGTCTGGCTCCGAGTTGGGCCCCAAAGGAGTATCCCACACGGCAATCCCGCGGTGCCCTTGATACCGCCTTGCGGATATTTTCTGCTATGCGCTCGCGCAGGGGCGCCTATGCTTCGCCTGGAAACCACCGTGACTCAGGATTATCGGTGCCAAATGTGACATCCACCCAAAGCGCAACGAGGCAGTTTGGAAAACCGAATCAAAGGTGCAATGCGGGCGTGGACTCGCGAACGCCATGGACAGAAGGAACCCGGACACGCAGCGCAATCAGCAACGCAGCCAGCAGCATCAGCATCGCTGCCGCTATGAATACGCCAGCGCTGCCACCGAGGCTGAACACTGCTCCGCCAGCGGCGGCGCCCGTGGCGATGGCGGACTGCACAGAGGCCACCACCATGCCCCCGGCGCTTTCCGCCTGATCAGGTACCGCGCTGGCGACCCAGTTCGACCACGCCACCGGCACACCGCCGAAGGCCAAGCCCCATATTGCCAGCAGTACCGCCTGCCCCGGCAACGAGGGTGGCAACAGCACCAACGCCAGTGCTGCAACCCCGACCAGCGCAGGCATTAACACCAGAGTGGCCAGCGGGTGGTGCTCCAGCAGCCTGCCAGCCAACAGCGTGCCGAAGAAGTTCGCCACACCGAACCCCAGCAACATCAGCGACAGCCCTTGCGGGCCGATGCCGGTAGTGCCTTCCAGGAATGGCCGAACATAGGTGAACATCGCAAAGTGACCGCTATGCACCAGCACACAACCGAACATCCCCATGGCGATGCCCGGGCGCTGCAACACTTCGAAAACGGTGCGCAGACGTGTCGGCCGGCGCGGCGCGAGGCGCGGCAAAGTCAATGACTGAAAAGCCAGGGTCACCATGCCTACCGCCGCCGCTGCAAAGAACGCACTGCGCCAGCCGTATAGCCCACCCAGATAGCTGCCCAGCGGCACGGCAACAACCGTCCCGATAGCAATCCCGCTGAAAATGATCGACAGCGCCCGAGGCAACAAAGCACTCGGCACCAGGCGCATCGCCACCGCCGCAGCCATGCTCCAGAACCCGCCTAGGGCAATCCCCAGCAAGATGCGCATCAACAACAGCACCGCGAAGCTGGAGGAAACGGCGACCAGAAGATTGGAGGCAACCATCAGCGTTGAAAACCCCAGCAACACCCAACGTCGGTCGATACCGCGGGTCAGGCCTGGCGCCAACAAACCGGCGAACAGCGCTACCACTGCTGTCACCGTTACCGCCTGGCCAGCCAGTGCTTCGGACACTCCCAGATCAGTCGCCATCAGTGTTAACAAACTGGCCGGAAGGTACTCAGCGGTCAGTAATCCGAACACCCCCATTGCCAGCGAGAAGACCGCCATCCACGCGGGGGCCGCAGGCTCTGCCTCCGAGAAGGCGCCGGGATGGCGGTTGGATACGGCACTACATATACAGTCAGTCATTGCAGGGATCTCCAGTCTTCATTTCAGGCCGCAGTCTAGGCGCCGGAAACTGGATGATCTATGATCAAAAACCTCTACTTTTTGACTAAAACACCTGAACAATGTCTGCAGAACAGTTTGCTCTTTCCTCGGATCTCATCAACGAGCTGTTGCGCGGCATGCGCCTGCGTGGCGTCGAATACCGGCGTATACAAACGAGTCCGACTTTCGGTTTGGGCTTCGCTGAAAAAACTGGGCATGCCTGGTTCCATTTCATGGCGGTCGGCAATGCGGTACTGCGAATGGCGGACGGCACCACCTACGCGCTGTCTGCCGGCAACGCCGTGCTCATCTCCCATGGCGCGGCCCATCAACTGTCTTCCCATGCGGACGTACCCGTTCAGGACATCGAACGCCTAGACCGCGTCCCCCTCGGTGACACCGTGAGCGCGGTGCACACCGCAACCGATGCTAGCCCAACGCCGAGCACTATTTTGTTCAGTGGTTGCATGGAGTTTGAACTGGGCAGTATCCATGGCCTTGGCAAACTGATGCCGGGCCTGATGTTGATTGATGCCGGCGGCCAGCGCTACCCTGGACTGGTGCCTATCCTGACCACCATGGAACGCGAGGTCAGCGCCGCACGTGTGGGCTTCGCCGGCATCCTCGCGCGGTTGGCCGACGTGGTGGCCGCCATGGTCGTTCGCGGCTGGGTGGAGTGCGCTTGCGGTAATGCCTCTGGCCTGGTCGCCGCCTTGCGCGATCCACGCTTGGCCGGTGCGCTGCTAGCGCTCCATCAACAACCGGGCCGCGACTGGACCGTTGCCCAGTTGGCAGAGCAATGCAATACCTCACGCTCAGCCTTCGCGGATCGCTTCCAGGTGACGATTGGCATGACGCCGCTGCGCTATGTCACCGAACTACGAATGCGGCTTGCAAGCCAGTGGCTGACCCTGGAAAGGCTGCCGATTGAAGAGGTAGCACAGCGCTTGGGCTATACATCCCAGGCCGCTTTCAGTCGCGCATTCAAACGCATTACGGGCAAGACACCGGGGTTAAGTCGCAAGGTGAGGCAGCCCATTGTTACTTGACGCTGAGCGCACGTAGTCGACGATCTGTGCCTCTGAATCATTTAACGCCCGTTACGTCGAGTAATGGGTCACGGCAGTGCAACACCGGCTAAAGGACTGTCAAGTATGACAGTAGACGCCTGCGACGACTCACCTGAGAATGAACGCCACGCGGCAAGAATCCCAGCCTCTGATCCTGGGCCTGCACGTTTGCCGCCAGCACTCGATGAGAGGCTCAGTCATGGAGATCACTGAATGCCGCGCCGCAGACAACGTCATCTTGACATTAAAGCAGCCGATGAACGCGCGACGCACACGCCTGCTGTGCGGGTATCTGCGCCAGATCAATCCGCCGGCCGAGTATTTGATCCTGGTCGAGGAATGGACGGCGCAAGCCCATTACGTGCAGTTCAACCAGATTACAAGGTGCGCGCGCATGACCAAAAAACTGCGGCCACGCCTTGCCTGAGCTTTCCCTCATGAAGGTACGTTCACCCGCCATCAGCGTAACGCTGGCGATCGGTTTGTTCACCACCATGGGGGGGGCAGGCAGAACGCGGCCTCATTGAGCAGCCCCAGATGGAGCACCCTGCCCCCTTTACGAGCGCAGCGCCTCACCAATTTCTTCAATAGCAAAACCAACGTCATGCCCCGCACGAATCAACTCCGCGAACCGCAGCATCACTGAAGAGCCGACATCGTGGGACAGCGCCAAGGTCATCAGTTCGCGTATCGGTTCATCAAGCGCTGCTTCGACGCTGGGAGAACACGCCTGCCCTGTGAGCCAGGCAACAAGGGACGAGACCCTATGGCCAGGGGTATCTTCATCAACACCCAAAATCTCGCCTAACACCATTCCCAGTGTGCCTGCAGGATGTTGTTCCGGGCGGCTCCAAGTCTTGAGCTCAATTGACTCTCGCTGCACCTTTTCCAAGTTCCGCCGAATCTTTCCAGGAATGGTCGCCGCCGCTTTGGGGCGATTGTAGTACTCGCGGTTAGCTAAACTTGCGGCATCCCTGACAACCTTCCAGGCCACCGACCAAAGCTGTGAAACACTGTAGGTATGCAAAGCTGCGCGCATAGTACTTTTGATTTCTGCCAGCTCTTGTTCCGACAGATCATGGTTATAGAGTTCGCACTGAGCGCCCAGATAGCGCATGACATCGGCGACTGCGTAATCAAGCCACAGGTTGAACAGCCCGTCAGCATCGGTATACACCCTATCCGACAGGTTACGAATGACCTCGTCCGCACGCCTTGATGCGACATCTGGCGCCAAACGATAGACAACCTGGTCCCTCAACACCCAAATCTCATCGCCCTCCCAATAGTAGGTGCCCGGGCTTGCTTTACTGGGGTCATCAAGGACGAGCCCAGCCTCACGCAATTGCAGCATGAAGTCATCGACATATCGAGGCGCCAGCCCTCGACAATCACCCGGTCTGAAGCCGCCATTGGTCAACCTCGGGGTAACAGCCCTGTCCAACGCCAGCAGAAGCACCACCTGATTATCCGGGACCGCTGAGTAGTCCACCGTACGGGTTAACTGCTTGCGTACGTATTCGGCCAACTGCCGTTCAAGCTCTGCGGCTTTGGTCTTTTTAGCCTCAAGCGCAATGGCGTCATGGTCGTTCTGACAAAGCGTACAAAGCTTCGTGGACCGTTGAGGGACCTTTTTGGCCTCTGAGCGATTTTTGATTTCGATCAATTCCGCACACTTGGAGCAGACCTGATTATCATCGAATGCATTGCAACGTTGCCGTACGAAGCTGGCGAGTGTAACGCCTGGGGCCATTTCAATAACGTCCGTCAGAGCACTCACTTTTTCAAGGTACTGCCCTGACTCATCGACAGCCCAGTAGCGCTCGATCAACTCAATTTCTTTAGGGTCTTCGGTCAACATTTGCAGCTTGATTGCCATGTAAGCAGTCCTGTTCCGCGTGTGATTATTTCGCACCCAGTCATCGCTGACTTATGGGCGTTCATAGGTGAGAGCTGTTGCGGCGAGCCTCTCGACCTTGTTCGGTTTTTTCTTTATTTGACGTTCTTCCAACAGAGTCCTGGGCAATACAAACCCTTCAAAACTGCGCTGTGTAATCGGGTTATTAGCCTTCTCCGCTCCAATCCGATAACGCATCAACCCATCGGCGACTGAAAAGGTCAGGTCCACACTGGTGTCGGTACGGCCATTTAGGTGCCCGCGACTCAGCAGCCGGAACAACGACCACGGCCCGCGGTAGCTCAGGCTGGCGGTGTTGCCGGTGCTATGCACCAGAGTCAGTTGACTGCCATTGCTGTTGCCCAGGCTGTTGGGCCACACCAGACCGGTGCGCTGTGGCGCGCCGTGCTGGTAGGGGATCAGTTGGCCGTCGACGCTGAGCATGCTGCTCAGGCGAGTGGCACTCAGGGCCAGGGGTTCGATGGTGAGCTGCACGGCCAGATGGCCGCGATGGTTGAAGAAGGTCTCGCGGATGCGCTCGGCCGTTTTCAGTTGCTCCAGCACGTCGCTGCGTACCAGGTAGCCGCCGAGGCTGTCGGAGTACAGGGCGTCGAGGTTGTCCTTGAGGAACACGTTCAGGTATTGGTCGTGGAACTGCTGTAGACGCCCCTGCGGACCGAAGAAGGCTTCGAAGTCTTCCAGCGAGGCGTCCTCGCCACTGGCCTTGAACGGATAGCGGCCCGCCAGACGCTCGCGGTAGAAGCTGTAGATTTCACTGTCCCAGCGTTTTTCCAGCTCGCGCAGGGCGGCGATCACCAGCACTTGCGAGGTTTGGTCGGCGAGTTTTCTGACCTGCTGATTCAACGGCTCGGGCAGCCCCACGGCGACGCGTTGCAGGTTGGCGATGGGATCGGCGCCGCCCAGGGAGAAGCGGTTGAGCACGGTTTTAAGGGCGGCTTTACCGGGGTCCGGGTTGTCGTGCACGGCTTTGGCGTAGTCATAGACGGCGCTGACCGAACGCAGGGTTTCTTCGTAATAGGACGGCTGCTCGCCTCGTGCGGTGATCAGCTCTGACAGACTTGAGAATGCGCGCCGAATCCCTGCTGCTTGTTGTTGCTCCTCGGGCACCTTGTCCAGCTTGAGCGGCGTTTGCCCCTCAGCCAGGGGCACGGCCGGGTAGATCACGCTGTTGTCACGCAGGGTTTCCAACAGCCGCCGTAGCGGCGCAGCCGGGCCGGTGACTTGTTCCAGCACCGCCACGCCGTGGCTGAGGTCGTCAAAGTCGGTGACCGCGAACTGGTTCAGCGCACGTCGCCAGCTGTCGACGTAGTCGGCGCTGTACAGGGCTCGGATACGCTGGGTCAGCACTTTGCGGTCTTCGTCGGAGTAGTCCAGGCGTTGTCGTTCGCCAAGGACCCACTGGTCGATCATCGCCAGCTCGATAATGCCCTTGGTGCCGGGTTCGAAATAGTCCTTGAAACCCTTGGCGGTGAGCAGCGGCGGCAATTGCAGACCGCTGCCGGCTTGATCGGTGTTTAGCGGACGGTAGACGATATCGAACGCCGGGCCGACCTCAGTGCGCAGGTCCAGCGGCCGATGCATACGCTCCAGGGCATCCTGTTTCAGGCTCATATAGACCCGTTCGGCCATGGGTAACTGGCGCAGTTGCTGCTGCACTTGGGTGATGCGCTCGCGGTAGTTCGGCAGGTCGGCATCGGCGTATTTCAGCGCGTAGCCCAGGTGGCTCATCAAGTCGGCCTGCAGTTGGCCCTGGCCCGGATAGGCACGCTGCCATTGCTTGGCGACCCACTCCTCGATAATCGCTGGGCGGCGGTTGGGGCGCTCTTCGAGCATGCGGTACACGCGCAAGGCTGCCAGTTGCTGGTTGCTGCCGGCGGGCGCGGTGTTAATAGCCTCCAGCACCCCGCTGGCAATGGCCGGCAGGAAACGCTTGGACAGCAGATTCAAATAGGCTTCATCCACCGTCGGGCCAATCGCCCTGCCCTGGTACAAGCCCATATCCGATAGCAATGGCCAGGCTTCACGGTAATCACCGTAGACCAACACCGCATCGCGAATCTGGTCCAGAGGCAGCAACAGGTTGCGCCCCGTAGGGTCGACCGTGGCGTCGATGTCTCGCTCACTGAACTCCTGACTCTTGGCCAACACGTTGGCCGCTTTGTCGCGGTTGATGCTGAAGTAAAACTGCCAGGTACCCATCGCCACCAGACAGCCCAGGCACGCAACGCTGAACCCGGCGATCAACAGCCGCCGTTTGCTGCGAGCCACCTTGATGTTGTCGCCTGCAAGGCCCGCTTCGGGGTAGATCACCCGCTGGAACAGTTCCTGGGCAAAATAGATGACCGTACCACCGGCCGGTTTGACCTCCGGTGGCGGTGGCGGCAGTTGATACGCCTGCCCTGCTTCTTTGATGAAAGCGTTGCTCAGAGTGCCCTGCTGCAACACCGAGGAAAAATACAGCCCGCGCACCAACGCGGGTGTGGTGAACCGATCACTGCCAAGCATTTCAGTCAGGAAGCCAAACAACGCGCGGCGCAAACCCGCCATCTGATGCATCAGCGCCTGCAAGCGATCACACTCATCCAACGTGCGCGCCTCCCGGGTGCTGTTGAAAACCTGTTCGCAGAGGCAATCGACAAAGGCTTGATATTGGCGCGCCAGTTCCGCCAGCCAGGCATCAAAATCATCCACCGCGGCCAGGCTGAACGTGAAGCCCAGCAGGTCTTCGCGACCACTGCGCGATAACCTGGCGAAGAATTCTTCGAAGCCTTCAAGCAGGTCGAACTTGCTCAGCGTCACGTACACCGGCAAGCGCGTGCCCAATTGCCGCGTCAGCTCAAACAGCCGGGTGCGCAGCAGGTTGGCGTGGGCCTTGCGTTGCTCGGGACACTGCGCCAACAAGGCCTGTATATCAATTACCAGCACCACGCCGTTCAAGGCGCGACGGCTGCGGTTGCGCGTCAGCCAGTCAAGCAGATGCGACCAAAGGCGCGCATGAGTGCCGGTAGGCAACACCGGTTTGTGCTTGCCCTGCTGCTCGACGTTTTCAGCCGGTGAATCCGGGTGGCTGAAAAATTCACCCGGTGGGTCAATCAACACCGCCTCGTCCCCGATCCACCAATCCACCGGGTAGGCCAGTTGCTCTTCCTGAGCCCTGACCCCAGCCTTGGTCACATGAGACAACGAAAAGCTCTGGTTGGAGCGGGTGATCAGACTGGTCTTGCCGGCATTCTCTTCACCGAGCACCAGGTACCACGGCAGTTGATACAGTGAACGGCGGCGCTCCATATTATTCAGCAGGCTGCCCAGGCTGCGGTCCAACGCCCGCTCTTGAGCCTCGATATAAGGCAAGCAAGGGTCGGCTTGCACGGCGGCCTCATGCTGGCGTTCAACCTGCAAGCGCTGATAACGCTCGCGCACGCGCCACGCCCAGATGAGCAGCGGCACCACGATCACCGCCACACTGGCCGAGACCCGCATCGCCCACTCGCCCAACGGTTGGCGCTCACGCCACGTCCACTGCGCGCCCAGCCACCAGATGGCGACCAGCAAGAACATCACGCCCAACAGCACCAACACCGGCCATGCCTGATTGAATTGGCGCAGCACCGGCAAGCCCCAGCGTTTGAGGTAACCCCAGACTGTTTTCATGAATTGCTCCTAACGCTTTTTTAGAGTTCGTTGCTTACACACGGTGAACGCATCCCTGTTGCTCCCGCTGAACCACGCCCAGGGGCATGGCTTGGGTTTTCAACGCTGGCGATGAATTCATGGAGGATGCGTTTGCTTTGGGCAGCCTCCTTGACACGGGGCCGCGAATGTTGGCCTCAGGGTCCGGTCTGGGCGCGACCGAGCCGTAGCGGATGCGTACGGATTTGAGGATGGCGTCCCACACGGCCATGGCTTCGTAGTCAGTGAGGGAGGGGTTGACGGGTTCTGGTGAGGCGGGTTGTTGCCAGAGTGGGAGTTCGTAGCCTTTGTTGGCGAATTGGGGAAGGGTCCAGCGCACTAGGTCTTCGGGTTCGTTGGGATCAACTGGCTCTCCTTTCATGCCACCCGCCGACAAACGGATGCTCATGCCAGGCCGAGCCCGCGAAGGATTGTCCCGGTAGTTTTCGCTCACAAAGAGTATTTGACGGTGAGTGTCATCGCTGAAGCCGATCAGGGATTCTTCGGCTTGCATTCCGGCTAATGTTATTTGGCCCATCCGCAGTTGTTCATAATCGCCTGCGAGGAATATTTTCCCGTCTTTTTGGGTTCGGACATGCAAACGTTCTCCATCATCAGGTGATAAGGCGTTGTAGTAGACGTTCAGCGATACGTCTGAAGCAGGGGGGCGAAAATAGAAACTGGCGATCTCATGGTCGTGATGACTGCGAATGACAACCGGCCCAAGCGCAAAGCCCGCGCCCGCGGTTTCGGGGGTGACTTTGAAGATTTCCTTCGACAGCTTTAAGAGTTGGGCTTCAACGGGATCCGTATCGCCTTCGTATGATTGAGCCCTGAGCATGACGTAGACATCATCGATCAGCAGATGAGACTCATGAACGAATGTTTGGCGGCGCGTTGCCTGCTTGTAGTACTGCAGCAACGTTTCCCTGGGTGAGACAAATTTTGCCGACACCAGCATCGGCACATCTGAATTCTTATAGTTCTTGACTGCCGAAATCCGACGTGACCGCTCATTCAAGGCTGCATCAAATCGCTCCTGCGTCACGCGCTCCCCCAAGATCAAGACCTCAACGCTTGAGTGATCAGCTCCCAATCCGTAGTACAGCTTCACATCCCCGCCCCCCGTCCAGTTGGCGGGCAAATCTATCAGCCCACGGCCCAGCGCCCAGGTGCGCATGTTGCTGGTCAATTCGTGCACGGTTTGTTTCTCTTGTTCACTGGGTTGTTTGAAGGCGGCGCAGCCCGTGAGCAACGCGATCGTCAAGCACATGAAAAGAAGCTGGGAGGCTTTAGGATGAAGGCGGCCAAAAGAAAGCCGATGGGCGCTATTCATTGATCGCTATCCCTTGGTAATGACCTACGTTTTTCCAAGCTGGCAATGAACTCATCGAGGATGCGCTTGCTTTCGGCAGCTTCTTCGGCACTGGGCCCGCGAATGTTGGCCCACGGGTCCGGCTTGGGCACGACCGAGCCGTAGCGGATACGTACGGATTTGAGGATTGCGTCCCACACGGCCATGGCTTCGTAGTCGGTGAGCGAGGGGTTGACGGGGTCTGGTGACGCGGGTTGTTGCCAGAGTGGGAGTTCGTAGCCTTTGTTGGCGAATTGGGGAAGGGTCCAGCGCACTAGATCCCTGGGCTTATCAGGATCTATGGCGGTACGCTTCTTTCCGCCTGCCGATAGGCGAATACTCACAGCTGGACGGCTTAGGGATGGGTTATCTCGATAGTTCTCGCTGACGAACAGTATTTGACGATGTGTGTCATCACTGAAGCCGATCAAGGATTCTTCGGCTTGCATTCCGGCTAATGTGATTTGGCCCATCCGCAGTTGTTCATAATCGCCTGCGAGGAATATTTTCCCATCTTTTTGGGTTCGAACATGCAAACGTTCGCCATCATCAGGTGATAAGGCGTTGTAGTAGACGTTCAGCGATACGTCTGAAGCAGGGGGGCGAAAATAGAAACTGGCGATCTCATGGTCGTGATGACTGCGAATGACAACCGGCCCAAGCGCAAAGCCCGCTCCTGCGGTTTCAGGGGTGACTTTGAAGATCTCTTTTGAGAGTTTTAACAGACGATCTTCAACAGGGGCGGTATTACCCTTGAAGGAGTCAGCTCGGAGCATGACGTAAACGTCATCGACCAGCAGGTGGAGTTCGTGAACGAAAGTCTGACGCGGTGTGGGACGCCGATAGTATTGCAACATGACACTTTGCGGTGTCTGCGCTTTGGCTGACACCAGCATTGATACGTCATCCATCTCATAGTTTTTGACCGCGGCGATCCTGCTGGCCCGTTCCTGCAAGGCAGCGGAAAAGCGTTGCTGTGACACCCCCTCGCCCAGCACACGCACTTCAACGGATGCATGATCAGCCCCCAGCCCGTAATACAACTTCACATCCCCGCCCCCCGTCCAGCTGGCGGGCAAATCTATCAGCCCACGGCCCAGCGCCCAGGTGCGCATGTTGCTGGTCAATTCGTGCACGGTTTGTTTCTCTTGTTCACTGGGTTGTTTGAAGGCGGCGCAGCCCGTGAGCAACGCGAGCGTCAAGCACATGAAAAGAAGCTGGGAGGCTTTAGGATGAAGGCGGCCAAAAGAAAGCCGGTGGGCGCTATTCATTGATCGCTATCCCCTGGCAATGACCTTCGTTTTTCCAAGCTGGCAATGAACTCATCGAGGATGCGCTTGCTTTCGGCAGCTTCTTCGGCACTGGGCCCGCGAATGTTGGCCCACGGGTCCGGCTTGGGCGCGACCGAGCCGTAGCGGATGCGTACGGATTTGAGGATTGCGTCCCACACGGCCATGGCTTCGTAGTCAGTGAGGGAGGGGTTGACGGGGTCTGGTGAGGCGGGTTGTTGCCAGAGTGGGAGTTCGTAGCCTTTGTTCGCGAATTCGGGCAGGGTCCAGCGAACCAAATCCTCTGGTTCGTCGGGGCCGCTCGGTTCGGCTTTCATACCTCCAGCCGACATGCGAAAGTTCATGCTCGGGCGACTTAGCGATGGATCCTCACGATAGTTTTCGGCCCCGAAGAGGAGTTGACGATGAGTATCGTCGCTGAAGCCAATCAGGGATTCTTCCGCCGACATTCCCGCAAGAGTGATCTTCTTCGTGCGCAGATTTTCATAATCACCTGCGAGGAAAACCCGTGCGCCTTCCTCGGTCCGGGTCTTTATGCTCTTCGTTTGACTAGGCGATAAAGCATTGATGTAAATTTCCAGCGAAATATCAGAGGCAGGCGGACTGAACTCAAAGCTTGCGATCTCCTGATCGTGGTGACTTCGGATCACAATCGGCCCCAGGGCAAAGCCTGCACCGGCTTTCTCAGGTGCAATTTTGAATATCTCCCTGGACAGCTTTGACAGGCGCGCTTCAACCGGTGCGGTGTTTCCTTTAAAGGAGTCAGCCCGAAGCATGACGTAAGCGTCATCGACCAGCAGGTGGAGTTCGTGGACGAAGGTCTGGCGCTGGGTTTTACGCATGTAGTACTGCAACATGGCACTTTGCGGTGTATCAGCCCTGGCCGAAACCAACATCGGTATATCGTTCATCTCATCATTCTTGACCGCCGCGATTCTACTGGCTCGCTCACGTATAGCTGCGTCAAAACGTTCCCGCGTCACGCCCTCTCCCAGCACACGTACTTCAACAGACGCATGATCGGCGCCCAGCCCGTAGTAGAGCTTCACGTCGCCGCCACCACTCCAATTGGCCGGCAAGTCAATCAAACCTCGGCCCAAGGCCCAGGTGCGCATGTTGCTTGTCATCTCGCTCACGTTACGTTTCTCCTTCTCGCTAGGCTGTTTGAGCGCAGTACATGCAGTAAGGGAGCCCAGCACCAGGCAGACAAAAACAATGATCAACCGGCGCATAGAGGCCTCTTGGCTTTCGCCGCAATTTTGATAATCGAATAGAGAGTGAATTGCTGCGTTAACGGGTTGGCATAGGACGCCTCATGATCGAACCCAGGCGCCTTGATTTGCTGGCGAACGCCACCGTTGCGCGCGTGTTTTATCGGTGCGCTGCCCGAACTGACCGGCACAGTGCCGTCGCCGGAGCCGTCCTGCATCTTGCAATGCAGTTCCCAATAACTGGTCTTCACGGTTTTGACGGGCGCATCGGGATCGCCACGCATGGGTGGTATGGGTTGCTCGTGGCCGCCGACATACACAGGGCTGCGGCCATCATCTCTGACTTGATGCATCTCGAGATTGGAAACTGTGAAGCTATCGGGGTATGAGCCATGAGGACCATTGAGGCGAGACCCGCGCTCCATTTGCCAAGTGATGGATTCGAAGCTGGGGTACTTAGCTTCGCTGCCGTAATAGACGTAAGTTTGAGGGTGATAAGAGCCTGAAATTTTCTGATGAAGCTCTTTCGCTTCCAATATGTTTTCCGCAAATGTTTCCCACGTAATCGGATCACCATCCTTAGGTGCCAACCACTCTTCACGCAGTAATCCCCACCAACGGTCGCGGCGCAGATAGATCTCTTCGTAAGGGTCTTTCACAGGCTGGCGCGGCATCGCCGAAACACCGTGGTTGTCAATCAACCTCAGCCAGCCTGGGGCATAATCTTGTGTCGGCAACAACTGCAAAGCGCCAGGCGCCTGCGCAAAAACGGCGGTCACTTCCTGGCCGGTCGGACCAATCACTGCTCCGGCAATCGGATCTTCATCGCTCATACCGACCTTACAACGGCGATAAGCGACCGGAGCCCCAGTGGCGGGCATGACCCCATGCACGACACCGGCAATCTTGGCACTCATGCCGGGCAGCTGCGCACATCGTCGAGCAACCAATCCGCCCATGGAGTGGGTGACCAGAATGACTTGTTGGCAGTTTCGACCGTATTGGTGCATCAATTCGTCTATGCGTTCGGCCAGGCGCTGTGCAGCGATTTTGTTGGAGTCCAGCCAGTTATACCCACACGCATGCACCGGCATTCGATAGTCACCGCGCGCTAACAACTCATCCGAGATAATCGACGGCAATTGACTCGCCAGGTTTGCCCCCAATCCCGGCATAGCAATGGGAATTTCGGGTTTTAGCCGTGTGATATGAGTCGGCCCAGGCTCGACAGCGACGGTATGCAGGTGCTCAGGCCGAACGTCGAATTGCGGCCATTGGTGAGGCAGGAACTGGTTATTCAGGGTTTCTTCCAGCCAAAGAAGAAACGCGTGATAGCTGGTTTCGCTGACTTCGCCCCAACCGCGCTCTCTGTAACGTTTGGTCAAGGCCAAGGCGGCCTTTTTCCTGTCCAATTCTGGCTGGGTAATGACCGTGCCTACGGCGAGCTTAGGCACTGCCCCGTCTCTATCAACCTCCGCACGAAGTGGGTGCAGGATTTTCTGACGTTCACCTGCTGTTTTGAAAATCCAATTTTTCGCGAGCCACATATTCTTACCCATGAACCCCGCATCCAACCGCCAGATGGGACCCGTCTTCTTATTTCCCTTTCCTTTCTCCGGCTTGCTCTTCAAATTCGACCCCATAATCCCCGGCACAAAGATCACCGGCAGCACGCCATCCGGCGGCAATATGCAGTGCACCGGGTCGGTCATATGGCTGGGCGTGAGGGTCCAGGTATGCACAGGATTGCCCCGCGCGTTGTAGTGCATGGGGGCGACACGGGGCGTCGTCGGGCTATTGGTCATGTGGGGTCTCCGTTTTCTAGCCATTCCAATGTCAACCCTTCCAGCGTCATGCCCTGTTGCAGGGTGACGTAGCCTTCGCCATCAGTGCGGCCTTCGAAGCGTGCGCCGTCTTTGCGAACCAAGGCGTAGGCACGGTTGCGCATGGGTTGACCGTTGAAAAAGGGTTGAAAGCGTTCGTTGAACGAGGTGCTGGGCCAGCTGTTGAGTTGCGTCGCGGCATGGCTGGGGTCAATGAAGTGTTTGTTCGCAGCCTTCACAATGAAATCGCCGGGCATGCCCAGCTCGATATTGCCGCCCTGCATCTTGATGTAGGCCCCGCCGCACAGCAGGGTGATGTGTTTGTCCGCCGCCACCAGCACGTGTTGCTGGCTGGCGCTGATTTCCACGCTTTGATCTGCTTGCACCTGGATGCTGTTGTGCTGGGCCTGCAGCAGCAGTTGACCGTTCTGGGCGATATGGCGCATGTCACCGCCCTGGGCGAACAGGCCTAGCTCGTCGCCCGCGTTAATCACCACTTTTTTACCGGCGGTCAGTTGCAGGTTCTGTTGCGCGACGCTGTCGATGTGTTCGCCTGCGCCTATGGCAATGCTGCGGGATGTGGCGGCAGCAATACCCGCGGGCCCGCTCAGAGCGATGATGGGCTGCGCGCCAGTGCCCGTAACGTTGGGCTGGTCATTGGCGCCCTGCCCCAGGGTGTTGACGGCCTCGGTGAGCGCCTGTTGCGGTTGCCAATCCTGGGCAATGCCTTGGGCAACCTCCGCCGAACTGCCTAGCTGCTTGGCCAACGCCAGGGCGGTTTGCAGCACCTCAATGGCTTGCTGGCGCTCCAGGTGGCCCGCAGCGGCCTTCAGTTGTGCTTCAGCAGTCAGCAATAAACCTTTTGCTGCGCGCAACGCACCGTGCCCATCCGTACGTAACTCAAACCCCTCCCCCCTGGGTTTACCGCCACCGTAATGGCGGGGGTGAGTGAGGTAACCCAGATGCAGCGCGCTGTGCTCGTGATCACTCATCAACGCCGCGCTGATTTGCGCCGTGGTGTCGTCAATGCGCAGCTCATTGGCGCGGGTCCCCTTGAATTCGCGACTTTTGGTTGTCGCTACGGCGTTGAGCTTAGGGAGCTCGTAGGGCGGCAAATTGGTCTCGCGATAAGTACGGCCCGTGGCGATGGGCTGGTCAGGATCACCGTCCAGATAGCTGATCACCAGCTCTTGACCCACACGTGGAATGGCCATGGAGCCCCAGGTAGCGCCAGCCCAGCCTTGCGTGACGCGGATCCAGCACGAGCTGTGGTCGTTGTTTTCGTCCGAACGATCCCACGGGTACTGCACCTTGACCCGGCCCCATTCGTCGCAATAGATCTCTTCCCCTGGCGGCCCAACCACCGTGGCAATCTGCGGGCCGTCGATGCAGGGTTTGGCACGCAGCGGGGCTTTCCAGTCGGCGGTCCAGCGGATGGCGCTGGCGGTCATTTCATAAGAAGTGCCTTGGTCGCTGCCGAACGCCTCTTCCTGCAAGCTGGTGTGCTGTTTGCCTTCGTGGGTGATGGCGATGGTGCGCCAACGGTCGTTGAAGTCTTCGCGGGGATGCTCGTTGAGGTCGAACGCCAGTCCCGGTTGCAGGCGTGCATCGTCACCGGCCAGGTGCGCCAGTTTGGCGTCATTGCGCAGGGCGGTGAGGCGCGTTTTGGTGAAGGGCTTGCCGGCGATGTCGCGCTTGTAGCGGCCGGGATAGTCGTAGCGTTCGTAGTCCTTGTGCTGGTTTTGCAACTCCTGATCGCCGCTGGCGGTGTGTTGCTGGTTGTAGCGCGGGTGGGTGAAGGTGTAATCGCGCTGTACCTGCACGGCGGTGCGTACCTGTTCGGTGTAGTGGAAGCGGGTTAACGCCGGTTCCGTGGCGTCACCGCCCGCCATTGGCTGATAGATCACTGGGCAATCGGTATGGGTCCCAATGGTGCCCAGGCCACCAACACGGTCGGTGAGGACGAGGGTGTGGCCGTCGGCGCGGTGTTCGAAGGCGTAGAGCAGGCCCTCTTCGGCGGCGAGGCGGCTGATGAAGGCGAGGTCGGTTTCTCCGGCCTGTACGCAGTATTCACGTCGTTGATGCTCAAAGCAGATGTCGCTGCGGATGTCGGTCAGTCGATGCTCGGTAAGTATGTTGGTGATGATCTCGGGTACGGTTTGGCCCTGGAAGATGCGCCAGTTGGAACGCAGGTCGAAACGCGCCAGGGTCGGTTCGACTACCGCGGTGTAGCGGGTGCGACGAAAGCCGGTGTCGCCCTGGGTGAACAGGCTGACCAGGCCGTGCACGTAGCGCACTGGGGCTTCGCCGCGCCAGATCGTGAACAGCCCCGCCAGGTCGAGCACGTTATTGAACTCGATGGCGGCGTTGTGGCTGGCCAGTTCCAGGGTGAGCTTGAACGGCTTGGACAGGCTTTCATCGAGCTTGAAAGAGACCACGTCGAAGGTGTCGCCTTTCAAGGGCTCGAAGGTAAAACGCAAGTCGCTTTGGCGGGGCACGTGACTAGTCCTTACGTTCACTGATAATGGTTGCCACCTTCTGATACAACTCCGGCTCCCACCCCTGCGCCGTGGTCTCGCGCATCAACCGTGCAACGTTGGCGTACAGGTCGTCCGCCAGCCACGACAGGCCACGGGATGCCAGCAGGTCGGCGGCAATCACCGTGGCGTAGCTGCGCTGGCGCGGGGCGTTATGGGCGGCGTGCAGTTCCTGCAGGCGCAGCAGCACCCGCTCGACGCCTTCAGTGTTGAGTTGAGCGGCCAGCTCGTCGCGCAGGCCAGCGTATTCCTGCACGGGGCTGCCCGCCGTTTGTGCCTGGTCCGCGCCGGTGATCCAAGCCTGGGTCTGCGCATCCACGAACGGCGTACCGTCGCTGAAGCACAACTCCAGCAAGGCCGGTAAACGGCAGACAAAACGTTCGCAGGTTTGGCGAATGGCGCCGGCCACCTCTTCCATCGCCAGACGCGAGGCGACATGGGCGGCGAGGTAACTGCCGCGCAGCCAATACGGCGAGGCGCAGACGCTTTTTTCGATGCGCAGTAACAGGTTCGGCTCAATGGCGTTGTGGTTAAGCGCGTCCTGATAACCGTCGACGATGTCTTTGGGCACGGCGGTCAGTTCGGTGCGGCGGTCTCGGACGATTGAAGGCGCGGTGCGCAGATGCGACCACAGACCGAAGCGGCGCAACTGGTAGCCGGTAGGGTCGTAAGGGTCTTGCTGGTTGATCTGCTCGGCCATGTTCAACACCGCACGGCGTTGTTCACGTTCGTTACTGGGCGCTTGCGGTTTAGGCGGGCTGAAAAAGGCTGCGTCCAGAGCGCCGCTGGCGGTGGGCGTACGGGCAGGCGCGTTCACCGCGGCCGGCTCGCTGTATTTATCCAACTGCCGTTGCAAGGCATCCAACGCTGCGGGGTCGAGCTTGGCGCTGTCGACGCACTGTTGCAGGCTGGCCAGCGCCCGTTGCGCCGCTGCTTGGTAAGCCGGTTCAAAACTGCTGCGCTCCAGGGCCGGCAGCACCTGGCCCAGGTCCTCCAGCAGCCGCTGCACCTGCTTGCGCTTGTTCAAGTAACCGGTGGGGCCGGGTTTGGGGTAGGCGTTGTCCCAATACTGTTTGACCATACCCGCAATCAGCCCGAGGGCATCGGCCCAGCGCACCCACTGGCGGGTACGTAACCAGACCACTTGCAGATGGCCGACAATGCGCCAGTGCTTGCACTGGGTCGCCAGGTAGTCGCGGGAGGCTTCATCGATGTAGGGCCAGTCGATATCGCTCTCGCGCAAGCCGCCCAGCTTGACCATCTCCTGGTCGATGGCCTGGTAGGTTTCGTCCTCTACATCGAAATCCCCGGCAGGTTGCCCGGGGTCGATGGGGGCCAGCAGCCGCTCGACGATGTCGACCGGAACGTCGATCACCAACGACATGCCTGGCGCTCCTGTTCGATCAGCTCGCCCAGCCCCTCGGCATCAAATACCAGACCGTGCAGCCTGGGATAGTCGCTCTCCAGCCGCAGGCGCTGGCCACCGCCCATATTGCGCAACAGGGAAATCGCCTGCAGCCCGCGCCCGGCATCGACCACCAGGCCGGCGTCGTCCAGCACTTGCCATTGATAGGCTGCGGAGACGGGGCGCTCATCCTTGAACAGTTGAATGCGTATTTTGTTGGGCTTGGCCGGTTCATCCAGCACCAATTGCAGGCGCGAGATTTTCGACTCGCAGCTGATGGCCAAATAGGGCCTTGGCGGCAGTGCTCCCAAGGCCGGCGCCGAGATCACCAGCCGTGGTGGCTGGTCGTTGTCCGGCGCCGGGAATGACGACAACAGAAAGCGCTGGTCTTCGGGCGGGCGCTTGGCCTCATTACGTTGGACCAGATCGACAATCGGCAACACTTGGCCCAGGGCACGTGACGGCGCAGGTGGCTGATGAATGGGCGTGCCGGCCGCCAGATCAAAGCACTCCAGGCGCTTCAAGGGCGAGACGATCGCAGGGCAATCTTGCGCCATCGGCAGCGCATGTATGTGCGGGGCAGCCAGCACCGCACATAGCCCCCCTACCCAGCACCAACGTTGCCATCCTTTGCGCATCAACGCCTCCCCAGATTTAATAAATTCAACTTTTACTATTGAACCAAGGCGAGCGCTCACCTTCGAACGCAGCAACTTGGCATGAACTTAATATAAATAACCAAGAGACAAGTTACAGACATCAATTTTCTGCAAAAAAACTCAAATACCAGACACACCCTTCGGACATTCAAACCAACTATCGTACGAATTTTCCACGCAACAAAATAAACATTAAACGAGGATTTTTCTTACATCTCGAGACCACGAAACGAATCGACTTCGTCCGACATGACTTTTTACGAAACATGGCCTTTAAATAGCGCCACCTTCAAAAAAGGATTTTTCCCATGTCGAAGTCTCAAAGTTCTGTCGCGCCTAAAGAACGCATCAATATCAAGTACGTGCCGGCCACAGGCGACCAACAAGCCGAAGTCGAGCTACCGCTGAAGTTACTGGTCACAGGCGATTTCAAAGGCCACGGCGAACTAAGCGCTCTTGAAGATAGACCCTCCATTCGGATAGATAAAGACACCTTCAATGAAGTCCTTACCAAAGCAAAAGTTGCCTTGGACATGGCCGTCCCGTCGGTACTGAACAACGATCACGACACCGACTTGAATGTGCAACTTCAATTCAAAACCATCAATGACTTCGGCCCTGACGCCATTGCTCGCCAAGTCCCCGAACTGAACAAGTTGCTGGAGTTACGCGAAGCACTGGTCGCACTCAAGGGACCAATGGGCAACGTACCCGCCTTTCGCAAGCACTTGCAGAATCTGCTGACCGATGAAACCGCCCGGCAACGCCTAGCCAGTGAACTGAACCTGGTGCTTGACGCGCCAAATAACTGATTTCTTTTACTTCCATATGGAGTAGCCCTCATGCCTAGGGAAAGTGCCGCCGCCCAAGTGCTGGTCGCCGATGAACAGCCGTCCTTGCTCGATCAACTGCTGGCCAACACCACCATTCGCCCGTCTCACGAAGGCTATGCCGTCGCCCGCCAAGGCGTGGCTGCGTTCATCAGCGAGATTCTGCAAAGCGGTGATCACGAGCAGCCGGTCAACAAGCACCGGGTCGACCAGATGATTGCCGAGATCGACCGCGCGTTGAGCAAGCAAATGGACGTGATCCTGCATCAGCCGCAGCTCCAGCAACTGGAATCGGCCTGGCGTGGGCTGAAACTGCTGGTGGACCGCACGGACTTTCGCGAAAACATCAAGCTGGAAATGCTGCATGTCACCAAGGAGGAGTTGCTGGATGACTTCGACAACGCCGGCGATATCACTCGCAGCGGCTTGTACAAGCACGTCTACACCGCCGGCTACGGCCAGTTCGGCGGCGAGCCGGTGGGTGCCATTGTCGGCAACTACACCTTTGGTCCCAGTTCGCCGGACATCAAGTTGCTCAGCTATGTAGCCTCCATCGGTGCCATGTCCCATGCGCCGTTTGTGTCGGCGGCCGGGCCGGAACTGTTCAACCTCGAAGGCTTCCAGGGCCTGCCCGACCTCAAGGAGATCAACGATATTTTCGACGGCCCCCGCCACACCAAATGGCGCGGCTTGCGCGAGTCCGAGGATGCTCGCCATTTGGCCCTGACCTTGCCGCGTTTCTTGCTGCGCACGCCCTATAGCACTGAAGACAATTCGGCCCGCAGCTTCGGCTACAACGAAACCGTCGACGGCAACCACGATAACTACCTGTGGGGCAACACCGCGTTCCTGATGGCCTCACGCATCACTGACAGCTTTGCCCGCTACCGCTGGTGCCCGAACATCATCGGCCCGCAGTCCGGTGGTGCGGTGGATGACCTGCCGGTGCACCTGTACGAATCCTTCGGCCAGTTGCAGGCCAAGATCCCTACTGAAGTGCTGATTTCCGATCGCAAGGAATTCGAGCTGGCCGAAGCCGGTTTTATCCCGCTGACCATGCGCAAAGACAGCGACAACGCAGCGTTCTTTTCGGCCAACTCGGTGCAGAAACCCAAGAACTTCCCCAAGACCCGCGAAGGCCAGGAAGCCCAGACCAATTACAAGCTCGGCACCCAATTGCCGTACCTGTTCATCGTCAATCGTCTGGCCCACTACATCAAGGTGCTGCAACGCGAGCAGATCGGTAGTTGGAAGGAACGCCAGGACCTGGAAAGCGAGCTGAACACCTGGCTCAAGCAGTACATCGCCGATCAGGAAAATCCGTCGACCGATGTACGCAGCCGTCGCCCCTTGCGCGCCGCAAAAATCCAAGTGCAGGACGTCGAGGGCAACCCGGGCTGGTACCAGGTGTCGTTGGCGATACGGCCGCACTTCAAGTACATGGGCGCCAACTTCGAAATCTCCCTGGTCGGTCGGCTGGACACCCAATAAATGCGCGGCGCCAGCCTGTTCGAACGCCTGGAACCCGATGCACCGCGCTACCGCCAAGGCTGCGCGGATGAGCAGGCACACCAGCGTGTCGAGGCGATCAAACGTCACTTGGAGCAGGTGCTCAACTCACGCCAGGGCTGCTCACAAAGCAGCCCTGAACTGGGCCTGCGCGACTTCAACGGCGTCACCCAGGCCAGCAGTGATCTGGTGTTGGCCATCAGCGCTGATATCCGGCGTTCGGTGGAAACGTTTGAACCGCGCATCAAGGTCACTGGCGTGCGCTATCAGCCCGACCCGGACCTGCCGCTGGAGCTGAACTTTCGGCTGGATTGCCAGGTGCAGGTCAACCACAAGGAAGAACAGGTGCAGATCGAAGTGGCCATGCACGGCCGCGACGGCTACACCCGCGTGAGATGAGGATGCGATGGACTTGAAACAACGCTTTGCCGAGGAGTTGCGCTACCTGCGCGAACTCGGCCGCGAATTTGCCGAGGACAACCCGCAACTGGCGCAGTTTCTTGGCGATCAGGCCGGTGACCCGGATGTGGAGCGGCTGCTGGAGGGCTTTGCCTTCCTCACCGCCAAGCTGGGGCTGAAGATCGACGACGACTTGCCGGAGCTGACCCATCCGCTGTTGCAGATGCTCTGGCCCAATTACCTGCGGCCCCTGCCCAGTGCGACCATCATCCGTTTTACACCGCTGCCGAATGCAATCAGTCAGCGCAAGGTGATTCCCAAAGGGACGCGGCTGTTTGCCAACCCAGTGGACGGCATTTCCTGCGAGTTTCGCACCTGCACCGACGTCAATCTGTACCCCTTGGCGTTACACGCCGTCAGCGATGCCCACAGCCGCGAAGCCTCGACACTGCGTATTGACCTCAACGTATTGACCCAACAACCGCTCGACAATCTTGAGTGCGACCAGCTGGACTTTCACTTGGGCGGCGACAATGCCACCGCGCTGACCCTGTACCTATGGCTGGCCCATTACCTTAAAAGCATCACGTTGTACATCAACAACACGCCTTATCGCCTGAACCCCGACGATCTGGGCTTTCCCGGTTTCACCCCAAACGAGGCACTGCTGCCCTACCCGCGCAATGTGTTCGATGGCTACCGCATCCTGCAGGAATATTTTGTGTTCCCGCAGCGCTTCCACTTTTTCAGCCTGACCCGACTTGCCAAGGTCTGGCCGGCCGTCACCACCGGGCAGATTCGCTTCGAATTTCAGTTCTCGCGGCCGATGCCGGTCAATACACACCTGCGCACCAGCGACCTGCACCTGTTCTGCGCGCCGGCAGTCAATCTATTTCGCCACGATGCCGAGCCCATCATGCTGGATGGGCGCAGCCAGGAACGCCGTATCAGCACCACTGGCAACCGCCAGGATGCGTATGAAATTTTCAGTGTCGACCACGTGGCCGGTTGGGACGCCGCTGACAAGGAGCGTAAAGGCGATCCATTGCGGCGCTTCACTCCGTTCGAATCGTTCCAGCATGAGATCGAACATGCCCGGGGCCGCACGGCGCTGTATTTCCGCACGCATATCGAGGAGTCCCGCGGGCGTGAAGGCTTGCGTCATCGCATCGCCTTTGTGCGCGGCGATGAAAGCTTGTATATCGGCGAAAACGAAGCAGCTTCGATCGAATTGACCTGTACCAACCGCGACCTGCCGCAGAGGCTCGGTGTCGGGGATGTGTCGCGGTCTACCGAGGCCACCCCCTCGTTTGCCACATATACCAATCTGATTGCGCCAACGCGCAGCTACCGACCGGTGTTGGACAGCAGCCTGCACTGGACGCTGATTTCCAACCTGTCGCTCAACTACCTGTCATTGCTGTCGGCCGAGCCGCTCAAGGCGGTCATCCGTGCCTATGACTTTGCCGCACTGCACGATCTGCAACAGGCCCGCGCCACGCGCAAACGCCTCAACGGCATCCAGGATGCGGTAACCACGCCCATCGACTGGCTGATGAAAGGCCTGCCGGTACGCGGCGTGCAGACGCGCTTAAAACTGGACCAGAAGGCTTTTCTCTGCGAGGGCGAGCTGTACCTGTTCGCCAGTGTGCTTTCGCACTTCTTCGCCCTGTACGCGAGCATCAACTCCTTCCATCGCCTGGAAGTGATCAATACCACTAACAACGAGCGCTACGAATGGCCACTGTTGACCGGCAGACAACCTGTGATCTAGCTGACCTGCTGCTGGCCGACGCGCGAAACTATTCGTTTCACCGTCTGCTGGAGCACCTGCACGCCTTGCATGGCGATGACCTGGAAGCACGGCCCCCGAGTGATGCGGTGCGCCGTCGCGTACGTCTGCAAAGCCATGCGGGGCTGGGGTTTCCGGCATCCGACGTCGTGGAGGCCGCACGCATTGAGGAAGATCACGAAGAGGTGCGCTATCGCTTGCAGACCAGCTTCTTTGGCCTGCACGGTACGGATTCGCCACTGCCCGGTTACTACCTTGATCGCCTGGCCTACGAGCAGGCTCAGGAGCGCGGCATTCGACCCGCGTTCATGGACTTTTTCAATCATCGTTTGCTGACGCTGCTGCACATCAGCTGGCGCAAGTACCGCTACTACGTTCGCTTCCAGGCCGAGGCCACTGATCGTTTTTCGCGTTACGTCTTCTCGATGGTCGGCCTGAATGACAATGACCTGCGCGGCGCCACCCCGCTGCCATGGGGCCGATTGCTGAGCTTTGCCGGCTTGATCGCCAACCGCAGCCGCTCGCCGTCGGTGGTGTCCGGTATCGTCGAACATTGTTTCGACCTGCACGGCGTGCATATCCGTGAGTTCGAGGCCCGCTCGGTGAGTTTTGCACAACGCCAGCGCCTGGCGCTGGGCAAAGCCAACGGCACCTTGGGCAGCAACTTTGTGGTGGGTGATCGCAGCAATACCCGCGCCAGCAAGTTCACCCTGGTGATTCCCAACCTGACCCAGGCACGCTTTCGGCAGTTTTTGCCCAGCGGCGATCAGTTCGGGCGCTTGCGCCAGTTGATGGATTTTCTGCTGCGCGATGCCACCGCCTACGACCTGGAACTGGGGCTGCGCGAAGAAGATGTACCGCCGTTCAACCTGCAACGCGCCAGTGGCACTCACCTGGGCTGGACCAGCTTTATCGAGCACCAGCAACAACGCCATCGCGCCGTAGTGCGGATTCGGGGGCGCGCATGAAGCTGACCCTGGTTATCAGTAATCCCGCGCAGTTGCTGCACGGCTATCTACCCAGTCACCGCTTTGGTCCGCAGGGCGGCAGCATTGGAAGTGCCGCAGCGGATTGGCGTCTGGTGGATCGTCAGAACAGTGTGCGGCCTAACCACTGCGATATCCGCGTGGTCGAGGGGCGCTTTTGTGTGATCGACCGCAGTGGCTGCACCTACGTCAATGGCCATGATCTGCCGGTGGGTTGCGACAGTGCGGTAGCACTCAACGATGGCGACTTCTTGCAAGTGGGCGCCTATCGAGTGACCGTGCAGTTTGGCGAGTATGCGCCAGGACAACGCTCGCTCGAAGCGCTGTTCAGTGGTCGCCCGGATGGCCTGCTGGAGTGGCACCTGGAGGACGTAACGAACCTTCCGCCGGCCGAAGTTGCACCTGTGGTTTGCCCGGAATTCGAACGCCTTTGCCAACCCGTTGATTTAAGCGAGCAAGGCGATCCGCTGCGGGCGATGCATAAAGCGCCGCCGCCCAAACCGCTGGCGGATATTAGCGCGCGCGCACACAAGCGCAGCTTCAGCCTGTTCAGCAACCTGCGCCTATGCACCTTGTTGTTGGCCTGCCTGGCCCTTGGCGGCTGCACCATGCTCGGCAAGATCGGCCAGGTGATCTGGACCCCTTCTATCCCGGTCGGCGGCCCCGACGATCAGCCCAGCCGCTACTCTCTCAGCCTGCACGCCAGCGACAACGTCAACCCGCGCCTGATCAGCACCGGCACCGCACCGGTAGAGGACGAAAACCGCTCGCCTTACACGCTTAACGTTCAGGCCGCCAGCCCGCAGGCGCTGACGGACAAAGTGCAAACCCTGCTCAACCATCTTTACGAAGCCGTGCCAGCGCAATCGTTACTGACCGTTGAGCCCACGCCTGCGGAGCAAATGTCGCCCATCGAAGATGCGCTGCTCGGCGCTTACGACGCCCAGGGCGTGAGCCTGACCACCCCATGGGGCAGCCCGGCGCTGGAGCATGTCGCCACGCCGATCGCCTTCAAGGTGCTGCAACTCACCGATGACTCGCTGCTGGTCAACGCCAGCCCCGAAGCCCTGGCCGAGGACCTGAAAAAGACCTTGGGCAGCACCTATATTCGGGCCGACGACTACCTGCTCCAGCCCGGCCAATTCAAATTCATCGACCTGCGCGCCCTGGATGAAGACACCCGCTTTATCGCGGTGATCGCCAACTACCACAGCAGCGATGTCGGCCAGTGGAAACAGCGCCTGCGCGTCGAGCCCAAAGGCCGCCAGTACGCAGTGCTGGTGCAGCTGGACGCCACCCAGGTCAGCCTCAAGGGAGAAACCCGATGACGCCCCTTTCAGCCGCCTTTGCACCGAGTAATTACTGATGAGTTCACGCAACCCCGTCATCTGGCATGAAGGTTTGTTCGTCAAACCCCAGCACTTCCAGCAACAGGCCCGCGCCGCCGAAGCCGCCGTGCATCAGCGCCTGCACAGCCTCAACGACGCCCTCTACGGCTTCAGCGAACTGACGCTGAACACCGAATACCTGAGCTTCGGGAAAGTCGCCATTACCCTGGCACGCGGGATCATGCCCGACGGCAGTGTCTTCGATATTCCCCACGATCTGGCGCCACCCTCCCCGCTGGAAATCGCCGACAGCAGCGCGGTCAACCAGATCGTTTACCTGGCGCTGCCACTGCGGTCCAACGGCGCCCTCGAAGTGCGCTGGCCCGACCAGTATGGCAACAGCCGCTACATCGCCCGCCGCGAGGAAATCCGCGATACACACAGCGATGACGGCGATCAGGTCGGCATGGACCTGGCCGTGCCCAACCTGCAACTGATGCTCGAACGCAGCGACCGCAGCGCCTTCACCGGCATCGCCCTGGGCAGAATCAAAGACAAGCGCCCCGACGGCAGCCTGGTGATGGACGAACATTTCTACCCCACCAGCCTATCCTTGCAAGCCGTGCCAGCACTGCATCGCTACCTGGGCGAAATCGCCGGGTTGATGCGCGAGCGCGCCAAGAACCTGGCCCAGCGTATCGGCTCACCGGGGCAGTCGGGGGTGGCCGATGTCACCGACTTCAACCTGCTGCAAACCCTCAACCGCTTGTTCCCGCTGTTCCAGCACCTGGCCCGCCAACGCCAGGTTCACCCGGAGCGGCTGTACATCGCATTGGCGCAAGCCTGCGGCGAGCTGGTGACCTTCACCGATGAGGGCCACCTGCCCCAGGAATACCCGGCCTACCAGCACGACAACCTGCGCGAATCCTTCCAGGTCCTGGAGCACACCCTGCGCCGCGCCTTGGGCACAGTGCTGCAACCGCGCGCGGTGTCGTTGCCGATCGTCGATCAGAAGTACGGTGTGCGCAACGCCGCATTGAACGACAAGCGTCTGCTGGACAACGCCGAATTCATCCTTGCCGTGCGCGCCGAACTGCCGGCGGAGACCCTGCGTCAGCAACTGCCTCGACAGATCAAGATCAGCTCCACCGAAGGCCTTGAGCAACTGGTCAGCCTGCAACTGCCGGGCATTCCACTGCGGCCGCTGCCAGTGGCGCCGCGGCACCTGCCATTCCATGCAGGTTTCAGCTACTTCGAACTCGACCGCCATCACCCCGCCTGGCAAAGCCTGAGCAGTGGAAGCGGGTTCGGTTTCCATATTGCCGGTGAATTCCCGGAGCTGGAATTGCAGTTCTGGGCGATCAGGAGTGAGAGAGATGAATAAGGAAACATTAGATTCATGGCGTCACGAGGAAGTCTCCGGCGCCATCGACGTTAGCGGCAAATCGATCACTGTCAGCAACCGCACCTACTTGGCGGATCCAGAGTTCGACATACGCGGCGTAGCCTGGAACCCACTTTGCGATGCCGCCACGCCGCTGATTGGTCTGGTCATCCGCCTGCGCCGTCTGGACCACCACCATGACGTGCCTGCGTTGTACCAAAGCGTCAGCAACCAGATCACCGCGATCATGGAAGAAGTCCGCCAGCTCGACTACGACGCAGGCATGCTCAAGGCATACTCCTACAGCCTGTGCCTGTTGGTGGACGAGGTGGTCATGCGCACCACCTGGGGCAGGCTCTCCACCTGGAGCGCCCGCTCGCTGCTCAGCCAGTTCCACGGCGAGACCCGAGGCGGCGAAAAGTTCTTCACCATCATGAACAACATGATCCCCGAAGCAGCCAGGTACCAGCATGTGCTGGAGTTCATGTACCAGTGCCTGATTTCCGGCCTCAAAGGCAAATACGGCGCCCACGCCAAGGGCGATGAAGAGATCCAGAAAATCATCGACCAGTTGCACGGATTACTACGCCCTCTTCGCGGCGAAACACCCAAGCGCCTTACCGACCCGCTGACCAACGTCGCGCCGCGCAACTACCGAATCAAACGCGCCTGGCCATTGTGGACGCCGTGGGCCATGGCCGCCGTCGTGCTGACCGTCGCCTACACGATCTATTCGATCCGCCTGAACACCATCACCCAGCAGGTGCTGGTGTCGCTGGAGCGGGTGCTGCACCTGTAATCGAATTTCAGCGCGCTCATGTCGAGCGCCTGCAAAGCCATGGCCGCCGGCCATAAACCGCGACCGCGTGGTCGCTCAATCATCGCGACAAGGAGCTTGTCATGCCAACACCCGCGTACATCAGCATCCACGGCAAAAATCAAGGGCATATCACCAAAGGCGCGTTCACCGCTGAATCGGTGGGCAACGTCTTTGTGGAAGGTCACGAAGACGAAATCCTCGCCCAGGAAATCGACCATCAAATCGGTGCCCCAACCGACCCGCAAAGCGGCCAACCCACCGGACAGCGCGTGCATAAACCGCTGACCTTCACCAGCTCGCTTAACAAAGCCTCGCCACTGCTCTATCAAGCCCTGGCCACCGGCGAAATGCTGCCGACCGTCGAGGTCAAGTGGTTCCGCACCAACCTCGATGGCAAGCAGGAGCACTTTTTCACCACCAAGCTGGAAGAGGCCACCGTCGTTGATATCCATACCGTGCTGCCCCACGCCCAGGACAGCGACAACCAGAACTACACCCAGTTGATCAAAACCAGCCTGTCCTACCGCAAAGTCAGTTGGAGTCATGTGGTAGCCGGTACCGAAGCCTCGGACGACTGGCGCAAGCCGGCAGCAGCGGGCTAAGCGCGTACCCGGCTCCGCCGCTGCGGCTCGCGCAGCGGCGGAGCCTTCACTGACTTGAAACCTATAAGGAGGCTCTATGCCTGCCGTCGTACTGGTCGGACACGACCATGATTGCCCTTTATGTGGCCCCACCACCGTCGACAGCGGTGCCCGCAACATGACCGTCAATGGCAAAGCCGTCGCCCGTGTCGGCGACACCCTCGGATGCGGCGCCGTGATCACCAGCGGCTCACGCTCTATGACCGTCGAAGGAAAAGCCGTGGCCCGGGTTGGCGACACCACCGACCACGATGGAAAACTGGAAAACGGTGATAGCAGCTGGTTGATCGACTGACACTTACACATTGAAATGGAGGCCCCATGCCCCGCCAATGCGACTTGCGTTTTACCTTCGCTCCCTTGAAAGGCGATGCCTTCGACGTGGTGTCCTTCTCGCTTGAAGAAGGCCTGTCCCAGCCGTTCAAACTGGAACTGGAACTGGCAAGCCACAACGCGGCCATCGACTTCAATAACGTGCTCGACCTGGCGGGGCTGTTCACCATCTGGCGCGACGAAACCCCAGTGCGCTACGTACACGGCCTTGTCAGCCTATTCACTCAGGGCGACACCGGCTTCCGTCGCACCCGCTACACCGCCGTCATCGAACCGACCCTGGCGCGTTTCGACCTGCGCTCCAACTGGCGCATCTTCCAGGGCCAGACCGTGCCCGACATCATCACCAACGTGCTTGCCGAGCACCGGCTGACCGACATCCGCCGCGAAATCTGCTTCGATCACCAACGCCGCGAATACTGCGTACAGGCCGGCGAAACCGACCTCGATTTCATCGCCCGCCTCGCCGCCGAAGAAGGCCTGCTCTACACCTTCGAACACCGCGCCGACGGCCACACCCTCGTGCTCACCGACCGCGTCGGCGGCCTCGGCACCATCGGCACCCACACCGACTGCCCGGTGATCTACCAGCCCATGGGAGGTGGCGACTCCAAGGAACCAGCGTTAAACCGCTTCCACTACACCGAACAAGTACGCACCGCACGCCAGGTGCAGCGCGACTACACCTTCACCCACCCGCGCTACGACCAACAGCACACCGCCACCGGCGACCAGGACTTGAAAAATCAGCACAAGGACTACGAACGTTACGACTACCCCGGCCGCTACAAACGCGACATCGCCGGCAAGCCCTTCACCAAGACTCGGCTCACCGCCCTGCGCAATGACGCCAAACTGGCGCACCTGGCCGGTGACGACGCGCGCCTGCAACCGGGGCTGGCGTTCGACCTCAACGAACATCCCCGCGAAGACTTCAACGACCGCTGGCGCACCATCGCCATCACCCACGAAGGCAAACAGCACACCAGCTTGGAGGAAGAGGCGTTCGGCAGCGACCACGGCACCTCTTATGTAATGACCGCGACCGCCATCCGCTGGACCTCCGACTGGAAAGCCCCGCTGCGCGACAAACCGTGCATCGACGGCCCGCAGATTGCCACCGTGGTCGGGCCGCCAGGGGAAGAGATTTACTGCGATGAATGGGGCCGGGTGAAAGTGCAATTCCCGTGGGATCGTGCGGACAAAAACGACGATCAGAGCTCGTGCTGGATTCGAGTGGCGCAGGGTTGGGCCGGTGCGACCTGGGGCGCCATGGCCATTCCACGTGTGGGTCAAGAGCTGGTGATCAGCTATTTGGATGGCGATCCTGACCAGCCCATCGCCACAGGCCGTACCTATCGCGAGACCAATCTGCCGCCGTATGAGCTGCCCAAACACAAGACGCGGATGACCATCAAGAGCCAAACCCATAAGGGTGCAGGTTTCAACGAGCTGCGCTTTGAGGATGAGTTGGGCCATCAGGAGGTGTTTATCCATGCCGAAAAGGACAAGAACGTTCATGTCAAACATGACAACACAACGTTTGTAGGTAATAACCGCAAAGAAGAAGTAGGCAATGACGAGCAGATCACTATCGGGAACGACCAGTCCCACGTGATCGGCCGGGACCACACGCTCTCGTCGGGACGTGACCATGAGACAACTGTCGGTCGGGATCGCAGTGAGCGGGTCGGCAATAACCGCTACGACACCACAACGGCCAACCATCACAGCGAAGTGGGCGGTCACTGCCAGCAAACGATCTCGGGGCAACATCGTCTAACTGCCGGCCAAGGCATACACCACACCACCACGGTCTACCAACTGCAAGCCAGTGAGCGTGTGGTCTTCCAAAGCCCGGGAGGTAGCCTCACGCTCGACGCGCAAGGCATTCACCTCAATGGCATAGCGATAACCCTGCGTGGCCCGGTCAACGCCACAAACCCAGGCAACGGCCAAGCCCTGAAGCTGCAGCTGCAGCCCGAAACAGGTCAGGCCTGTGTGGAGAAAAACCGATGAGGCCGGCCAGCGTCCAGGCGTTCGTGGCCGAACAGCATGCGCCCGATGCCACCCTGTATTTATTACTCGACCCCTTGGCCGACTGCGCCGCAGACGATCCATTACGCATAGAGGTATTGCGCCAAACGCTCGGCGACGATGCCGTCACGCCTGTGCATCGGCCCGATCTGATCCATACGCCGTCGGCCTGCCCAGTGCTGGTGACCCTCGCAACACCTGGAAGCTCACCGTCGCAGGCGCTATTGGCGCTATCTGCCTTACGCGCTCATGAGGAGGTGGATCGTCACAAGCGTTACGTGTGCGGCTGGCTCAGTAGCAGCGCCCCATCCCAGGCGCTAAGTGCCCACATCGTTTCGCTCGGGTGGTTGCCCTTGGAGCAAGGGCGAATATTTTTCCCGATCCATGAGCCCGTTCGGCTGGAGTTGTTGGCTGGCACTTTTGGCAACAATGAGGGGCCCTGGTGGCCCATTCGACGCTGGTTCCTGCCCACCAGCAGCGGTGCCGGCAGCGTATTGGTGGGCGGGCCCGAACGTCGTAGCGTTCCGGGCCCTTACACGACGGCGGTACAGCAGGACGCCCCCATGGTTGCAGCCTTGCTGAACTGTTGGCGTCGCGCGCTCAACTTGCCGCTGGCGTATGCCCCGGCTCGCTGGAGCGGCCCTACTGCGCTGCCGCCCCAAGCGGCGGCACAAGCCTATATCCATATCCAGCAAGCCCGTGAGCTTGGGCTTAGCCGCGAGGACGACATCCTGACACTCGCCTTGCATCGCCTGATGCTGCATCCGCATCTGCACCAGCACACCGGCTTTCGCGCCGTGATTGAACAAGCGGTTCAGGGGCAAGCGCCGCTCAGCCAACTGCTGGTCCCCTACAACGACATCGCCTTGCAAAGGGCAGTGTCGGACCTGACCTATGCCGGAGCACCTCAATGACCTTGGGCACACAACTGGGCATCGTTATAGCCGAAACCGCCGTTTCAAACGATCAATGCAAAGCCTGCCAACGTAAAGGGTTGCCCATCCTGCCATTGCGCCACGCACTGGTGCCGCGCTCACCGAATGAGCCAGTGCGTCCGGATACCGTGCATATCGATACGCGCCTGGGCTTGCGCACCTTGCGCGCCGGCTACCTGTATGTCTTGCTCGATCGCAAAATCTGGCAGGCTTACCAGATCAGCCCGGACGGTTATCTACGTCAATTCAACCCCTACGCACCGCCGCCTGCCAACGAGACCCCGCTGTCCGATGCTTGCGTCGCGGCCAACCACGACTGCCCGGCCTCGTTCCTCAACATCGACACCGACAAACATACCCAAGCGTGGCTGGCCTTTGCCAATGACCCGTGGCCCGCCAGCGTGCTGGACGCCTACAAGGCCGGTCAGGCTTCAGAGCGGTTCCAGACACTCGACCTCGCCAGCGCACGCGACAACCCAGCCAGCGTTGGCCTGGCCATGACCGATGAAAACCTGCAGGTGGACAAGCAGGTTTACGAATACCAACACCACCCGACGAGCCCATTGCCCATCCCTACCGAACCCGACTGGCGTTTTTATGAGCATCCCCCGCAAGAGGCAGCGCCAAGATTCGACAGCGTGCACGGTTTCCATAGCCGCGCCCATCGCCTGGGCGCGCTGAAGGGCTTCCTGCGCAGCGCCATCCCACAGCACAAGCTCCAACAAGGCGTCCTCGCGTTTGTACTGGATGACATCATTGGCCTGGTGCAGGAACTCAACGACACGCGCAACCGCTGGGTGCAGCAGCGCCAGGCCTGGATGAACGACCCGGACCGGGCTTATCGCTACCAGACCTCTCAGTTACTGCTGGCCATTCGCGAAGTTCATCGCGAACAGGCAGAAGGCCAGACGCCCCTAGCGGCGTCTGTCGAGCCCATGACCGGCGATGGCCCACCGGTATTTTCCAGCCCTGAGCAGCAACGCGAGCGAATCGTCCAGAAGCGCACACTCGCCCACAACCAGAAACTGGAGGAACGCTACGATGAACAGAGCCGCGCCCTGTTTCACCAACTGTATGAGCAGGAGTGGGCCAACTATCAGCGTTATATCGACCAAAGCGCACACGCCTACGCGGCAGCGTGCCGCTCCAGCCTGTTCGTGTGTGTCGAGCAAAATGACTACGACGGTAATGACCGCCCATCAGGACGGGCCTACAGCCAGACCATGGCGCTGTGCCTTGAAGGTGGTATCAGTGAAGCGCCCGCGACTCAAGATAACGGCCATACCGCCTCCCTGTGGAGTGAATGGCTGAACGACCCACAGAGCCCGATCTACCGCGCCCTTCTCTTGCGTGACAAAGGCTTGCTGGCGGATCTGTTGCCCAGTTTCAATGCAACAGGTGATGGCGACTGGAACGACAGCGAAAAGCTCTACTCCACTCTTACCAAGCTCATCGCCAACGACGACTTCAAGCAGCATGTCCGCCCCCGTTTACAGCACGCCATGGCGCAGCTTCTCGGCGCCCTCAATGCCGCTGCCGCCCGCTTGCAACCGTCACTCGGCCCTGGCGTGGGGCGGGCGGTTTCGCGTCTCAACAGTGCCAGCCAACTGCTCTACAACGGCATTCATCTGACCGAACTCAAGGTGAAGATGAAGCTCGGTGAATACTACGCCCTGCAATGCGAGCACCTGCGCAACCTGCAACGCAAGGCCGCGGATGCCATCGACCGCACTTGGGAAGGCCTCAAGGACGAGTTGGGCAAAACCGACGAAGAGGCCCGCAAGGTGCGCAAACAGGTGCGCCCGTTGATTCAGGGCGGCCTGCTCAGCCTGGCGGTGCTGGACCCCAAAATAGCCAACCTCAGCGTGACCCTCAGCGTCTGGGTGGAAGGCCAGGTCACCGAGCTGCAGGACAGCCTGATGCGCCAGGCCAACCTCGGCGTGGATCAGCTGGGCAAAGGTGCCCAAGCTGCGCTAGTCGAAATCGCAGTCGGGGTTGGCACCCTGGACCCGCAGGCGCGCAAGGTGCTGCAGGGGGTCAAGGTGTCCTCATACCTGGCGGCTGGATGGGTTCGCACCGGCTTTACCGGGCTGCGTGGCGCGGTCGGCAGTAGCGAGTTATTGATGGCGATGGGCGGGATGTACCTGCTTAGCGACTCGCTGAACAAAAGTCTCAAGGAAGCGGAGAAAGCCATGGGCGAAAAGGCCGTTGAGGCCAGGTTGGCGGTGTATGGCAGTAGTTTGGGGGTGTTGGGTGGAGGGGTGGAAATTGTAGGTATTTCACTGGAAAAAGGGGCGGTGCAGGTGCAGAAGGCGGGCAGCTTGTCTGCCCAGGCGATGACTGCAGCAAGAGCGACTGCACGGGTGGGCAACGTATTCGTACGGGCCGGGGGGAGTATTGGTGCTGTGGCAGGGCTGTACGATGCGACGCGAGCGGGGTTTGCTGCTAATCGTACTTGGGAGGGCGGCGATACTTCCGCTGCTTGGGGATATGGAATCTCCACGCTGCTTTCAGCAGTTGGCTCAGGGTTTGGTGTCTGGGCTGCCGCCACCGCAGCCAGCACGCTGCTCGGTCCACTTGGCATAGCCATATTTCTCGGTCTAGCTGGATATGGGGTGTACAAATGGGCAGAGGGGGAAGAGTCAACACCTCTCGATCGCTGGGCACGCCGGTGTTATTTCGGTAAACACAATGAAGATCCGCCCATTCATTGGAACAAACCTGAACACGCACACATCGCCATCGCCGAACTGAATGCCGCAACCTTGGGTGTAGAGGCGGGCGTCAACTTCCGCTTGCGAATCGTCGATAGCGGCTCGCATGGCTGGGGCGGCCCCATGGGTAGTGTGGGCGCACAGGTCCATGAACAGCACGTCGAATATCGCCTGGTTCTGCCGTTCTTCGATGCCAACCGGTCGGCCTATCGCTGGTCACTGACGGTTCATCGTCACGGCGATGGCTCGGCCAACGAGTACACCGGCGGCGAAGTGCTGGCCGAAGGCGAGTTGAATCCCCCCACCCTGGCAACCGCCGCCAGCGAACGCCGAGCGGCGCTGGCTGTGCCCAAACGTCCGAACAAGCCTGACTACCGGGCCGACAGCACCCTGCCCACGCAGGAAGTTCGCACCGTCTCGTTGGCCGATGCCCGTACCTCGCAGGTCCACGATATCAAAGGCGCGGTTGTACTGTTGCCCGACCGCCGTCGGCACAACATTGAAGCGGCGACCTTGTCGGTAACCTACTGGCCCGATCGCGACATTCACGATGCCTACGCCGAGCTCATCTTGATGGATAGCTTGTAAACCACAGCCTTGGATGAACTTGACATGGGCATTTGCCTACTTTTCCCATGGCAACAATCGCTGGTGATCATCAACAGTGTGCCTGCTTATTGGTTGCCTGCTGCCCGCTTGAAACGCCAAAGGTTAAAAGCAGCCCTCACCCCCCTACTGGAACTACTCCAATGCTATTCAAAAAACCTTTACTCGACAAACCTGCTCCTGGCTGGAAGCACGATCTGCCGGGACCCTACGAATCGCCCTCCAACGAACCGTATCCACCCGTACTATCGAATCCGCCCAATCATGTTGACGATGTGTACCTTGAACTGGCGCGTGCCACTTTAAGGGTTCGCGGGGTTAGTGTTTGGTTAACTCCTTTTATGTTCTCGCTTGCAATAGCGGCCCCCGTCATGTGTATCGCCTACATATCAAAGGAGGGGGCGCCACCGATTATCCCAAGCATTTTCTTGGTCTTGGCATTTACTGCTGCACTGTGGGGTGGCGTCTATTTCTGGCGAATGGACACCGAAGCCCCCCGCGACGAACCCATCCGCTTCAACCGCTTCCGACGCAAAGTCTATGTCTACCGCTTCCACCACGACGGCCTCAGACCCTTCAGCCGCACCGCCTGGGGCGTTCGGGCCGAAGTCTATGACTGGGATAACCTACGTGCCGAAGCCTGCAGCGTGTACGGCCCCATGGGCAGCGGCGGTCTCATCGAAACCGTCACCCTCGCCGTGGTGAAACCTGGCACCCACCAGGTAATTGATCGTTTTCATTTCGCCCACGAAATTCAACAAGGCGAAATGTACTGGGCCATGGCCCAACTGTTCATGCAACAAGGCCCGCAAGCCCTGCCCACCTTCCCCCACCCACCCCGCGACTGGAACAACGAAGACGTGACCTTCAATCTCGCGCGTCGCCTGGCTCCCAAAGTGCGATGGCCAGCAGAAATAGACCTGGAGTCACGCACCGCGCCTTGAATACAAGCCATCAACCGAAGCAGCCTTAATACGACGAACGGCTAAAGATACAAGCGGCGATCACCCCGAACTGGAACTGCTCATCATGGTATTTAAAACACCTTTACTCGACAAACCTGCTCCTGGCTGGAAGCACGATCTGCCGGGACCAAACGAGTCGCCCTCCAATGAGCCGTATCCTCCCGTACTTTCGAATCCGCCCAATCATGTTGACGATGTGTATCTCGAACTGGCACGCGCTACAGTGAGAATGCGTGGCGTGGGCATTTGGTGTGCCGCATTCCTATTTGCAATGACACTGTCCTTAACAATGTTCCTAATAATGATTCACGCCAGTTCTCCAACACCTTCGTCTTTGTTATCCAAATTATTGGAGCTTATCCCGATAGGCATCGGCTTATGGCTAGGAAGTTACTTCTGGCGCATGGACGTTGAAGCCCCCCGCGACGAACCCATCCGCTTCAACCGTTTCCGACGCAAAGTCTATGTCTACCGCTTCCACCACGACGGCCTCAGCCCCTTCAGCCGCACCGCCTGGGGCGTTCGGGCCGAAGTCTATGATTGGGATAACCTGCGTGCCGAAGCCTGCAGCGTGTACGGCCCCATGGGCAGCGGCGGTCTCATCGAAACCGTCACCCTTGCCGTGGTAAAACCTGGCACCCATCAGGTCATAGATCGCTTTCATTTCGCCCACGAAATTCAACAAGGCGAAATGTACTGGGCCATGGCCCAACTCTTCATGCAACAAGGCCCGCAAGCCCTGCCCGCTTTTCCCCGCCCACCTCGTGACTGGAACAACGAAGACGTGACCTTCAATCTCGCGCGTCGCTTGGCCCCCAAAGTGCGATGGCCAGCCGAACTAGACCTGGAGTCACGCACAGCCTCCTGACACTTCGTCAATGCAAATCAGCCCACAGCGGACGAATCAGTTGGGTTGATTGAACACTTGAGCACGCTGTCGCACGCCAACCGCCAATCGAAAGATGGATGTCAGCCTGGAGAGATAGCTCCTACGCCGCTGCCAATTACTTCCGACGGCCCCTTCTGAAAATCCTAACAGCCACGAAAAATGACGAGCCCTTTTCAGCAATTAACGTTATGTATTCGGTTGTTCAGGGCAAGAAGCCCACGTCCCCATTCATCTCATGAGGAACTACCATCATGCTGGATACTTCGTTTTTTCCTTCATTACCTACCGTCCCGGGTACACCCCTGCGTCCTCGACAGCTCAGCCGAGAGGAAGAGCGACTGGTGCGCTATTACCGTTGCTTGTCGGAACAGGATCGTGAAGCGGTGCGCTGCCTGATGTTTGCGGTCAGGGAAACCAGCCGCTCCGAACACCCTCACCCCTGAACAATGACGCCAGCATGGAGCTGCGAACGATGAGGTACCTGCGGTGTTGGGCACGCTGCCAAAGAGCCTGCCGCCCCCAGCCGCATGAGCATCGCTACTCGATTGTCGCCCGAAATTTCTCCCCCAGTCCCGTCCCCAGCCACTGGGCATTGACGCTCAGCAACCGTGCAATCCTATCGAGCCACGCATGTGGAATGCCCCGCGAAAACCAATTGGTCAACCGCTGAGGGGTGACCTTCAAGAACAGGGCGAAATCCATTGGCGAGATCTTGCACTCCCTCAACAACATCCGCAGACGCACGCCGGAACATTCGGCGCTGACCGCCCTAAGCGTCATTGATCGACGCCCCGCACACGCTTCTTTCCCTTGCTCAAAGACCATTCCTTGCTCCTTGTGTAACGCCATATCTTTCTTCGCCCCATTCACAACGCGGACTCATTGAGTATAAACATGGCGTCCATCAGGTCCAGTTCCTATGCCGCAAAGCCCACCCCGACGCGACAGCCACGCCTGCTGTAGCCGATTTCCTTCAGCCCCAGAACAGCCTGCCGTGGGTTCCATCTCGATTTCTTCCAGGTGATTGTGAGAGCAATTGTGCGCTCCTAGACTCCGCAGCCGTAGGGCAATCCCCTGCCCCTCGAAGATTCCCACGGCCGGCACGTCGCACCTCGCCCTGCCGCCGCCACTGCAAGGAGCCACACCCATGACCAAGTCCTCGACGCCCCTCTTACTACTCGCACTGGCCAGCCTGCTAACAGGCTGCTCCACCACTCCCAATGTTTTGCAGATGCATAAAGTCACCGCCGAAGCGATTGGCCTCGCCTCCACGGATGAGCTGACCATGGGCCCGGTGACCAAAGGCAAGGAAGACTTCCTGGGCGGTGCTGAACTGACGTTTAAAGCCACAACAGCAAAGGGGCGCGTATTCAACTGCTCGACCTTCATGACCCCGGGCATCCTGCTTGAGCCGCCGACGTACTCGCGACTGACCTGCACCAAGTAAGCCCGATACTCCGGTGCGGGCACCTCGTGCACCGGTGATGCAGATAGATGCAAGCGGGCGCCCAGCGGTCGCCCCATGCCATGGAAAGCGTCCGTGACAGATATTTCTTACAGACCAAACGCATGGACTCGCAGGACGCGTCCTGATTGCGCCCACGTTATTGAAGCCCACGGATGACACTGCCTAGGATGTGCCCACTCGCTCATTTGATTGAGCCTTGGCCCTCCCAGCGTCCACGACAGGAGTCGATTGACCATGTACAACAACATCACCCTCGGTTTGCGAAAGCGCCTGCTCGCAGGTTCGACCTTCGCCCTCTTATCGCTAAGCGCAGCCCCCGCGCTGGCCACCGATTGGTGGATGATCTTTGGCACCGGCGACACGCCTAACAGAGACCTGTTCTTCGCCGATGCACAGTCGGTAAAAGCCACACAACAAGACCCGCAAAACACACAGCTGACGGTCGTGCAGGTGTTCGAAAGTCCCAACAGCCCCAACTACGTGAGCTACACGCTGGAGCTGCAATGCGCGCAACGACAGCTCAGGGTGAACTCGGCCACCGCCTACCTGCGCGCCGGGGCCACCACGGTGCTGCCGGCGCCTAAACGCTGGGTGCCGGTGCCCAAGAGCTGGCTGGAGCATGGCTATGACTTCGCCTGCGCACCAGGCAAACGCAAGTCCAACGCCATGATGCCAATGGGCGTTGGCTCCATCGACAACGCACAACTGGTAGCGATCACGCAGCAAGGCCTATTCAATCAGTTGCCGGGTAATCAGCCGATCCGCATTGAGTCCAAGAAGAGCAGCACCGAGGACGTGATGCGCGACCTCAATTTCCTCTTGGGCGCACCTGAGAAAAAATGACCTCCGGCGCCAACCGGCACGCTTGAATAATGAGTGATCAACATGAAATACACAGGCGCATTGGCCTTGGCCCTCGTACTGCTGCAGACCGGCTGCGTCAGTTTTGACACCGTCCCGGAAATGTACGCGCGCAGCCAATGGAAAGGCCGCCCGGCGCAGGACGCCATCAATTTCTTTGGTCCACCCAAAAAAATGGACCGCACCGCGGACGACCAGCATGTGGTGATGCAGTGGTACCGCGACACGTCCTACAACAGCAATGAGGTGGTGGCACAAAGCGCGGAAAGGCAGGGCAATGTGATGGTGCACACCAACTATTGGGCAACCGTCAATAACCCGAATCGCTGCATCCTTTCCATCACCGTCGATCAGGACAGAAAAATTGTCGGGTTTGAAGCCGATGAAGGCGAATTGCTGCTGTCCAGTGGCTGCCAGTCGGTCAAGTTTGGGCCGCCTTAAGGCGACCTACGCTAAGGCTGGCTAACAAAAAAACACCTGACAAATGTCATTTCCATGAAGGATCGTCCTCGACAATGAAATCCATCATCGTCGCCATCGCCCTACCGCTCTTTGCAGGCTGCGCAACGCCGAAATATTGGGAGGCCACCGGCGGCAACCCGTCCGACGGCCTTGTGCAACTCTTCTACGTACGGACGCCGTTTGAGTACGCGCAGATCCGGGAGTCCCAAGGGTTGGCGATTGCCACGGGGCGCTGCCAGTTTTGGAACTACGCGCGCGCTGAGCGCGCAGGCGCGCAAAAATCCGTGTGCCGCACGATGGGGCAATTCCACTGCCTGGAAACCACCGTTACTCAGGATTATCGGTGCCAGAAGTGACACCCTCCCAAGGCGTCGAGGCGCATCGGGAAGTTGAGCGAACAGTAGTTGGCCTGGCGACCCAGGCGAACTGAGCGGATCTGGTAACATACGAACTTGAGCGCGTCCCCTACGGTTGTGCGCACAAACAAAAAAGACGCCTAAGCGTCTATTCCGTAAATCACAAGCAAAAAAAAGCCACTCGTTAGAGTGGCTTTTTCTTTTATGCTTGGAGCGGGAAACGAGACTCGAACTCGCGACCCCGACCTTGGCAAGGTCGTGCTCTACCAACTGAGCTATTCCCGCTTGGTGATGCGCATTCTATAGAATCCTCAGCACCCGTCAACCCCTTGATTCAAAAAAGTTTTATTTCTTTTCAACGGTGGTTCGCAGATGGGGCCAGGCCGCGCGCAGATATTGCAGCATGGACCACAGGGTCAGGCCTGCGGCGACCAGCAGCAAGGCGTAGCCTGTGAGGACCCAGAACGAGAAGTCCGACGGGTTGGCCAGCAGGATCACCAGCGCGAGCATCTGCGCAGCGGTTTTCCATTTGCCCATGTTGGAGACGGCCACGTGGGCGCGGGCGCCGATTTCGGCCATCCATTCGCGCAGGGCCGAGACGACGATCTCGCGGCCGATGATCACGGCGGCCGGCAGGGTCAGCCACAGGTTGCCGTGTTCCTGCACCAGCAGGACCAGGGCGACGGCCACCATGAGTTTGTCGGCCACGGGGTCGAGGAACGCGCCGAAGGGCGTGCTCTGTTCCAGGCGACGCGCCAGGTAGCCGTCGAGCCAGTCGGTGGCGGCTGCGAAGGCGAATACCGAACTGGAGGCGACGTAGCTCCATTCATACGGCAAATAGAACAACAATATGAAAATCGGGATAAGCAGGACGCGTAGAACGGTGATCAGATTAGGGATATTCATCGGCACAACTGGCTACGAGGTGAGAAGGCATTCTATTCGCTGTGCAGGTTTGCATAAATCAATTCAGCGAGCTTTTTACTGATACCGGGTGCTTTGGCTATCTCGTCAATGCTGGCACGGGACAGCTCCTGCAAGCCACCAAAATGTTTAAGCAAGTCGCGACGCCGCGTCGGGCCAACCCCCGCAACCCCTTCCAGGGTTGAGGTTCGCCGGGTTTTGCCACGGCGGGCGCGGTGGCCGGTAATGGCGAAACGGTGCGCTTCGTCGCGGATTTGTTGAATCAGGTGCAGTGCGGGTGAGTCGCCCTTCAACGTGAACTCATGGGCGGCATCATTCAAATACAACGTCTCGAAACCGGCCTTGCGCGTGGTGCCCTTGGCCACACCGAGCAGGATCAGGTCCGGCACCGCCAGTTCGTTGAGCACGTCACGGGCCATGGATAACTGGCCCTTGCCGCCGTCTACCAGCAGGATATCGGGCAATTTGCCCTCCCCGTCCTTCAATTTGCTGAAACGCCGCGTGAGCGCCTGGTGCATGGCGGCGTAGTCATCGCCGGCGGTAACGCCTTCGATGTTGTAGCGCCGGTAGTCGGCCTTGATCGGCCCTTCCGGCCCGAATACCACGCAGGAGGCCACCGTGGCCTCACCGCTGGAGTGGCTGATGTCGTAGCACTCCAGGCGCTGGGGCGGCTCGTCCAGGTTGAGGACTTCGGCCAGGGCGTCGAAGCGTGCGGCAACGTGCTGTCGATTGGCCAGGCGTGCACCCAGGGCCTGTTCAGCGTTGGTGACGGCCAGTTGCTGCCAGCGAGCACGGGTGCCGCGTACGCGGTGGCTGATGTCCAGCTCGCGGCCGCGCAGCTCGTGGATGGCCTCGATCAAGGTGGGGAAGTCTTCGTGCACCACGTTGACGATCAGTTCAGACGGCAGGTCGCGCTCAGGGCTGCTGACGTAGTACTGGCCAAGGAACGCGGCCATGACCTCTGCCACGTCTTCGTCGATACCGGTCTGCGGGAAGAAGTTCTTGCTGCCTAATACCCGCCCGCCTCGTACGCTGATCAGGTGCACACAGGCGCCGCCCGGGTTGACGAACGCGGCGATCACGTCGACGTCACCGGTGCCGCCTTCCATGCTTTGCTGGTCCTGGACACGGCGCAGCAGGGAGATCTGGTCGCGCAGTTCGGCAGCCTTTTCGAAATCGAGGGTGCTGGCGGCCTGCTCCATGGCCCCGGACAGCTCATCGGTGAGTGCGTTGCTGCGCCCTTCGAGGAACATCACCGAATGGCGCACATCCTCGGCGTACTCCGAAGGTTCCACCAGGCCCACGCAGGGCGCCTTGCAGCGCTTGATCTGATATTGCAGGCACGGCCGGGTGCGGTTCTTGTAGAAGCTGTCTTCGCATTGACGCACAAAAAAGGTTTTTTGCAGCAGGCTCAGGCTTTCACGAATCGCCCCGGCGCTGGGGTAAGGCCCGAAGTACTTGCCCTTTTGCTTTTTTGCCCCGCGGTGAATGCTCAGGCGCGGAAAGTTGCCATCCGATAAAAACACGTAAGGGTAGGATTTATCATCACGCAGCAGGATGTTGTAAGGCGGCCGCCATTCCTTGATCAGCGTCTGCTCAAGCAGCAGCGCCTCGGTTTCATTGGCGGTGATGGTGGTTTCGACCTGGGCGATACGCGCCACCAAAGCGGCGGTTTTCGGCGCAAGGCCGGTCTTGCGAAAGTAGCTCGCCAGACGGTTCTTCAGGTTCTTGGCTTTGCCCACGTAAAGCAGGCGCGCCTCGCTGTCGAACATGCGGTACACGCCGGGGCGGCCACTGCAGGTGGAGAGAAAGGCACTCGGATCAAACGGTGTGGTCATGTCAGGCGCTGGCGTCCACCATGCCGTGGCGCACTGCGAGCAGGGTCAATTCAACATCACTGCTGATGGCAAGCTTCTCGAAGATACGATAACGGTAGGTATTGACGGTCTTGGGCGACAGGCACAGCTTGTCAGAGATGGTCTGCACCTTCTGGCAACCGACGATCATCAGGGCGATCTGGATTTCCCGCTCCGACAGCGCATCAAATGGCGAATCGCTGGTGGGCTGGAACGACTTGATCGCCAATTGCTGGGCAATCTGCGGGCTGATATACCGCTGGCCGGCAAATACCAGGCGAATGGCTTGCACCATCTCGGCCAGGCCTGCGCCCTTGGTGAGGTAGCCGGCGGCACCGGCTTGCAGCAAACGGGTGGGGAACGGGTCTTCCTCGCACACCGTGACCACCACGACCTTGATGTCCGGGTGGCTGCGCAATAGCTTGGTCGTGGCACCAAGACCGCCAATCCCAGGCATCTTGACGTCCATCAGTACCACATCGGGCTTCAACTCCCGGGCCTTGATCAGGGATTCCTCCCCCGACTCCGCCTGGCCGACTACTTGCAGGCCGTCGATGTCAGCCAGCATTCGTGTAATGCCTGTACGAACGAGATCATGGTCATCGACTACTAGCACCCTAATCAAGCAGACACCTCGCGATATGGTCTTATAGGTTGCTGAACACCTTAGCAAAAAACCAAGGCGCAGACCTAGTTGCAAGTGTCATATATATAGAGATTCAACGTGCTGCGGCTGTTCGCCGGCTGGCGAACAGCACTGTTTCCTGGGCTAAAGGTCAGGAATCCTGGGGGTGCGACTTGGCTTTTCCGTTCACCACGGATGAATGCTCAGCCAAGGTACTGGTCAAGCGACGGATTGCGTCCTGGTCTTCCTTGAACATCGCTCGGTAATTGCCCAACACTTTTTCTTCGATCTTGCTCAGGTTATCCAGCTGGATCGGCGTTGGGCTGCCGGTCAATACGTACAGGATATCCACACCTTTTTCGGCGACGCGAGACAAATAGTCGGCCTTGGGTGCACGACCACCGCTTTCATATTTGCCTTGGGCGTTCGCTTCAACGCCTCCAATTTCTCCAAAAACTTTCTGCGACAGGCCAAGTCGCTCTCTTTCTTGCCTTAAGCGCGAACCGATTCCACTCATTTGGATGTATGATCCTAAATTGGCACACCCCAAGAGGTGTCACACCATCACTTCGTTAAACAAACTTGAACGGTTTTGAACTATGCCCGGAATCCGTACTGCTGCACAAGCCAAGGCCTGGCTGGAACATCAAGGAAAGTCAGTTCAAGCGTTCGCCCGGGAGCATGGCGTAGACCCGGCAACCACCTATCAAGTGCTCGCCGGGCGAAAAAAGGGAAGGCGTGGAGAAGCCCATAAAGTGGCGGTACTTCTGGGCATGAAAGAGGGCGTTATCGTGGATAAACCTGAAGCTCAATCCCACGATGAACAAAGCACTAGCTGACAGCAGTATGCGCTTATTTGTAGGACGTGCCTGTTTTAGTCCGATGTGAGTGCGCGACACTCACGCTCCATCCGCCAGAAGCCATCCTCTTCACCGACAATGCTCAACCCCAGGCGCTGATACAGCCTTCTTGCCGGGTTGGTCTTGAACACCGTCAAACGTAGAAAGCCCAGGCCCTCGACGCGTGCCTTGAGCGCCATTTGCTCCAGCACCCATGTGCCCGCGCCCTGCTTGCGGCAGCATTCCAGCAGGTGCAGCTCGCGGATATACAGGGCCTTGCCGTCGCGGCTCAGGCTGATAAAGCCCATGACGCCATCATCGTTGCAGATCAGCCAGTTCTCGCGGCCCGCCCAGGCCACGTCGAAGCCGTCGTTGGACCACAACAAACCGTTCTGACGGTAGTAATAGCTCATGGCCTGCTGGGTCAGGGTGCGGGCAAACGGCAAGTGCTGCTCGGTGGCCCGGCGCAAATGAAACCTCATTCAGAGGGCAACCACTTGGCCGGTCCACTGCCCGCCATCGCGACGGGCGATCACCAACGCGTCGCCGACACCGGGGGCGGCAACAAGCAAGTTGCCATCGGCGGTCCAGATCGCACTGCGACCGGCACAAGCCCAGCCTCCAGATGGGCCACCGTGGTTAGCCATCAGTACCAACAGGCCATGCTCGGCCGCATAGTCTTCAAGCAAAGCACTGTCCGCCGCGTAGCCTCCCTCGCTGATCAGTACGCCGGCGGCATACACCGTGGCGCCCGCTGCCGCCGCTTGACGTGGATGGCTGGCCTGGGAAAAGTCCGCACACACTGCCAATGCGATACGCTCCTCTGCCAATTCCAGGGCCTCACCGCCCTGCCCCGCGGCAAATGCCAGCTCTTCGCCGGGGTGCAGATGCTGCTTGGTGTAGACGCCTACTGAACCGTCCGCCCCAAGCACCAGCGCGCCGATCAGCACACCTGTTTGTGGCGCCAGACGCACCGGCATGCCCACCACAGCCGTCAACCGCAGCTCCCGCGCCAACTCACGCAACGGCGTCAACACGGCGTCTTGCGGGTCGATGGCCAAGTCGGCCGCCAGGAACGGCTCGTAGCCCGTCAGTGACAGTTCTGGAAACACCAGGCATTGCACGCCCTGTTCAGCCGCGGCCCGCATCAACGCCAGGTGCCGCTGGATATTGGCAGCGACATCGCCCGGGATGGAAACGGTTTGCGCCGCAGCAAGGGTCAAGGCAGTCATGGTCGCGTCCTGGCAATCACTGGTTGAGAGTTATCAGCATATCCACACTTACCCCATAGCGGTAAGTACTACCACGCAATAGAAATTACTGATTGAATCCACCCGCACGCCTCTAGTAAGCTCCCCCCATCATTTGGAGAGCCCCATGTTGCCACTCACCCACACTCAGGTTTGCCCTGCTGCCAGCGCCTTGCGCTCGGTGTCGGCTATCCGTGTGAACGGTTCGAGCGCACTGGCCGGCTTTTATTTTGGGTATTGGTTTAGCCACTGGCGCGCCTGATACCTGAAATCGGCGCCCACTACTCAAGGGGTCGCCTACCAGAGAAATCTAAACCCCCGGTCGGCTCCCCGACCGGGGGTTTTGTTTTTTCAGCGCCTGATAACTTGTTTTTCACGCTCACTTAAAGGAATCACACCATGAACTACGCCACCTATTACCGCTACGACACTTGCACTGCATGGCGATTTAGCCAGCTCCGTTCGGGACAGCCTGCCGCCTCCGACCGGTCACCCCGTGGTGGCAAGCCAACACACGTAGCCGATACGGCCAATTGTCGAACACCCCAGTAGGCCAAGCGTGCGGGAATCGCCCGCCGCTTGCCCAGGAAGCCTTGAATATGAACTCCTCCGTCGCCGCTTTGCCCGTCTCTACCCTCAACAGCGCCAATGAAGCCTTGACCCAGCGTTTGCCCAGCGCTCTTGAACTCAAGCACCAACTCCCGCTCAGCCCGTTCCTCAACGAACAAGTCCACGCCCATCGCCAAGCCGTGCGCGCCATCCTCAATGGCGAAGACTCACGCTTGCTGGTGATTGTCGGCCCGTGCTCTATCCACGACCCGGAATCGGCCATGGAATACGCGCGCAATCTGAAGAAGCTCGCGCTTGAAGTCAGCGACCAGATGCTGCTGGTGATCCGTGCCTACGTCGAGAAACCGCGCACCACTGTGGGCTGGAAAGGCTTGGCCTACGATCCACACTTGGACGGCAGCGATGACATGGCCGCCGGCCTGACCCTGTCCCGCGAACTGATGCGTGAAATGCTGCGCCTGGGCCTGCCGGTGGCCACCGAGTTGCTGCAACCCATGGCCGCCGGCTACTTCGATGACCTGCTCACTTGGGTCGCCATTGGCGCACGCACTACCGAGTCGCAGATTCACCGCGAAATGGCCAGCGGCCTGGGCATGCCCGTGGGCTTCAAGAACGGCACCGACGGTGGCGTCGCCATTGCCTGCGATGCGATGCGCTCAGCCTCTCACCCGCATCGCCATTTCGGCGTGGACAGCCAGGGCCACCCGGCGATCATCCAGACTCCCGGTAACCCCGACACCCACCTGGTGCTGCGCGGCGGCCACCGTGGGCCCAACTACGATGCGCAAAGCGTGGCCGGCGTAAAGCACGACCTGGCCAAGTCCAAGGTGGCGGCGCGAATCATGGTCGATTGCAGCCATGCCAACAGCGGCAAGAACCCGCTGCGCCAACCGGCGGTATTCAATGACGTGCTGGAGCAGCGCCTACGAGGTGATACCTCGCTGGTCGGCATGATGCTTGAGAGTCACCTGTTCGAAGGCTGCCAGCCGCTGAGCGCGTCGATGAAATACGGCGTTTCGGTGACCGATGGTTGCCTGGGTTGGGACGGGACCGAGCAGTTGTTACGCAGTGCCGCTGAGCAGTTGCGGGAACACCGCAAAGCCGACTGATCGGTGAAAATCAAAATTCGGGAGGGAGCTTGCTCTCGCTGGACGGGGTGCAGGCCCCGTCATTTTAGACAAAAAGCGGGTCCGCTTCGCGCCCCAGCGGGGGCAAGCTCCCTAAGGGACGCGGCTAGGCCCTGGCCACCGGCATGCGGGATAACTCCCGCAGCCACGGCAACACTCGCAGGCCGTGGAAGACCTCCGAGGGGTCGACGATGCCCATGAAATGTTCAAGATTGACGTTGTCCGGCACGCCCGGCAGGCGCACCCGTATTACCGGCGTTAGACCGCAAGGCGCACCCAGATCCAGGTGATCGTAGACCAGCACATGACGCACCTGAGGCTGAGCTTCGTAAGCCTGGGCCATCAGCGCCGCATTGATAATCAGCACATCGAATGGGTCGGCAGGAATAGCGGTGAGAATCCGTAACTCCTCGAACGTTTGCACCGGCACGATCCGGTAATAGCCCAACTGGTTGAGCATTTTCTCGATGTACAGGCGTTGCAGATGCTGTTCATCGGCAATCAGGATGGTCAATGCTTTGTTCGGCATGGCAAACCCCTGGGCAGGCAGTGCTCGACAGTGAGCGTCGCCCATTTTCCAGACATATGCCGACGAAAAAATCAGGCTTATTCCCCGTTCATGTAAGAACTTTCCCAAATCCTCCGAAAGGCGATCAACCACAGTCAGGGCTGATTGCAATAAGCGCTTAAGCCATGATGCAAAACATCGATCGCCTCACCCACGCTTTCAACCGCTGGTCCCAATGCCTGACGGTCCCGCTGTTCACACGCCGCCTCCAATGCCTCACATACACTGATCAATGGGTTGGCCTTGACCATCCGCGCGCCTCCCTTGGCACGATGAGCCAGGTCGTGCAACTTGGCAAAGTCTGCCTGGCTTGCCAGCCGTGGCAGCAAGGCACGATCCGCCTCCAGGCTTTCGAGTAACGGCGCCAGCAATTCGACCAGCGCGGCATGATCATCCCCGGTCAGCGCAACCAGGGTGCTCAAGTTGAAGGCAACCAAGGGTCGCGGGCTCGTGCCAACTGAACGCGACGCCAATGCCGCCCGCAAGTCGTCAAGCCCGGTTGGCTTGAACAGGCAGCCATCCATGCCAGCCTGCCGACAGCGCTCGGCCTCCTCCGGCTGGGCGTTGGCGGTGAACCCGAGTAACAGGCAGGGCTCCAGACCCCGCTCACGCTCCTGTGCGCGAATCTCCTGGGCCAACTGATAGCCGTTCTTGAACGGCATATTGCAATCGGTAATGACGCCGTCGAACTGCCCCGTTCGCCACTGTTCAAGCCCTTGGACACCGTCTTCGGCCGTGATGATACGGTGGCCCAGAAAGCTCAACTGTCGGGCCAGCAGCAAGCGGTTGGCCGGGTAGTCGTCCACCACCAGAATGCTCAGCGCGCGCCCTTCAGGCGCAGCCTCTTGCACAGGCTCAATCGGGGCTGGCAGCGTGGCGGTCATGACCAGGGTCAACGTCACGTCCACCCGAGTGCCGTGCCCCAACACACTACTCAAGTGCAATTGGCCGCCCATCATTTCGCACAGGCTGCGGCTGATCACCAACCCCAGCCCAGACCCGCTGCGTGCCGATTGCTGGTTATTGCTGCCCTGGATGAACACACTGAACAACCGCTGCTGGTCGGTGACGCTGATTCCGATGCCGGTATCTTGCACCCATAACTGCACGGCCAAGCGATCGCCCTCGACCACCGCCTGCGCGACCAAACTGACCTGCCCATGGGGAGTGAACTTGATGGCATTGCTCAGCAGATTCGAGACCACCTGCTTGAATCGCAGCGGGTCGACCAGCACCGCCTGGTCAATCAACGGGTCCAGCTCAACCTGCAGTGCCAACCCCTTGGCTCGGGCCAGCCCCTCGAATACGCGTGCGACCGACGCCAACAACTCATGCAGGTTGGCGGGCTCCAGGGTCAGTGACAAATGCCCGGACTCGATCCGCGCTATATCGAGAATATCGCCGATCAGCTCCAACATACCCCGCGAAGCCACCGAGGCCACCTCCAGAGCATCGCGGTCGACCCGTCCCTGCTCGGCATTTTTCAAGGCCAGTTCGATCATGCCGATCACGGCGTTCATCGGCGTGCGGATCTCGTGGCTCATGGTCGCCAGGAAGGTCGTCTTGGCGCGATTGGCGGCGTCGGCATCGTCCTTGGCTTCCTGTAGCTGGCCGAGCAGCCGGTGCCGTTCGCTTACGTCTACCCAACCGGCAATCATGCCCACCACCTTCTCGTCGCCGTCGCGATACGGCAGCATCCACTGGTAAATGGTCAGCACATCGCCATTGGGCACCTTGAGGATTCGATCATGAATCTGCGGCTCGCCGCCGGCCATCAAGCGCAGGTAATCGTCATGAAACGACCGGGCCTGTGGCGGGTTTTCGATGTCGGTTTCCACTACGGTCCTGCCGATCACGTCTTCAAGTTTGTAGCCAAACACGTCGAGGTAGGCGTTATTGCAGGCCATCAATCGCCCTTGGCGATCACGCACGTAAATCGGGTGCGGCGTGCCGTCGATCAATACGCTCATGAACCGCATCTGATCGCTCAGCGCTCGCTCGGCCTGCAGGCGCTTGCGAATCAGGCTGCGCAGGTAAATGGCCCAGCCCAGCGTGATGGCCAACAACAACGCCGCCAACCCAAAGCCCTGAAGAATCACATTACGATAACGCAACCAATAGCTGTCCTCGATGATGACCTCGCTACGCCACTGGCCAATCAGTTCGTCCATTTCCTGAGGGGTGATGCTCAGCAGCGCCTTGTCGAGGATCGAATACAGCTCCAACTGACTGCGATTTACCCCAAAGGTCACGCGTGCAGGCTCAATGCCAACCGTGCTGCTGACACGCAAGCGGTCGCGGTAATACCGGGTGATCAGATAACGTGCGCTGATCAACGAGTTGACCGCGCCGTCGGCGTCACCATTGGCCACCAGCGCCATGGCTTGCTGGGGGTTCTCCACGTCGACAAACATCACACCTGGAAAATTTTTCGCTATGTCCTCATGCAGGCCATTGCCGACCACCATGGCCAGGCGTTTGCCGACCATGTCCTCCAGCGTGAGCGGGCTGTGGGGACCGTTACGGGTTACCAGCACAAAGGGATTGGTCAGGTAGGGCCGGGTAAAGCGCACTTTTTCAGCACGCTCCGCGCTAGGCGTGACGACCGCCAGCATGTCCGCCGTACCCGCACTGACGATATTGATCTGGCGCGGCAATGAGCCGCCCGGGACCACATCGAACTTCAAGCCGGTACGCAAGCTGATACGCGATAGTACCTCGGCACTCAACCCTTCGAACTGGCCTTGATCACCAATAAAAGATAACGGTAGAAAGTCATTGAGTACCGCGACTCTGACCCTTGGATTCTTTTGCACCCAGCGTTGTTCGCTGGCACTCAAATGCAACCGGTCAACGCCGATTATCCCCAGGTTACCTCCGCTCCAGCGGCGCAGGATTTCCATCTGCTCGCTGGCGGGAATCGCCTCCAGCGCGGCATTGAGAATGGGCAGTAAACGTGTATTTTCGCGGGCGACGGCAAACGCAAACGGGTTGACTTCCAAGCCGGAAAAATCCGCCATACGTACATTGTTGAGGTGATTGCGATTGATCAGATAGTTGCTGCTGATAGCATCCCCCAAATAGACGTCGGCGCGACCAAACGCTACGGCACCAATGGCTTCGAAAGTCGAGGCAAACAACTCCAATTGGGCCTGGGGGTAAAACGCCCGAACGGCGTCGGGCTGCATATAGTGATACAGCATCGCTACGCGCTTGCCCGCCAGGTCGTCGTTCAACACCTGGCTATCGCCGCTGCGAGTCACCAGGGTCGGTTGATCGTTGGCGTAGGAGCGAGACAAAAGCAGTTGCGGGTCGGCCGCTTCGTAGCCATTGGCGGAACCGAGAAAATCCACGCCCCCCTGCTTCAAGGCTTCGATCACTTCATCGCGGGTATCGTAACGCCGTACCTCTATGGAGATATGCAGGGCCTGACCCACCAGTGCGGCAAAATCGGCGGTGATACCTTCGAGCTCGTCGTTGTTATTGGTCAAGTCAAAAGGCGCGTAATCGGGAGCAGAAACCCCCATCCGTAATGTGCGCCGCTCGCGCAGCCAGCGCCAATCAGACTCGTCCAGTGCTACTTGCGGGGTGTCAATACGTGAATGCCCCAACAGCCGCAAAGCATGGGGCTCATCCAGGGCCACCGCGATCTGAGGTAACAGGCTCATCCAGAAGATCGTGGTGAACCTTATAAACGCGGTGGTGATCATCTCAATTCAGATCAGATGGTTGCGCTGGGCAAACTTGGATAAGTGCACTACCGAAGACATGCGTAACTTCTCCTTGAGTCGAGTCTTGTAAGTGCTGATGGTCTTGTGGCTGAGCAGCATCTGTTCGGCAATTTCCTTGTTGCCCAGCCCCAGGGCCAACATTTGCAACACGGTTAACTCACGGTCCGATAAGCACTCGATCATCTGCCGTTCCGTTTCTTGCAGATCATCGCGGCGCACCGAACTGGTCGGCAAACTGGGGAAGCAACTGTAGCCCGACATGATCGCTTTGATAGCCTTTTGCAGCTCATCCAGCTCACCGGTCTTGGCGACGAACCCCATCGCACCGGAACGCATGCAACGAGTAGAAAAAAATACCGCCAGGTAGGAGGTCAGCACCAGAATCTTGCACGGCAAGCCCAACGCCTTGATGCGGCTGATAACCTCCAACCCGCCTAATTTAGGCATCGCCAGGTCGAGGATAATCAGCTCGGGACGTTGCTCCCTCGCCAACTGCATGGCGTCAGCGCCATCCCCCGCCTGAAAAATTTCATCAAACCCCTCCAATTGCAGGAGGTGTTTGACCGTTGCCCGGATAAACGGATGGTCATCCACAATTAATGCTTTGCTCATAAAACTTCCTTATGTGGACAAAATACCCTTACACATCACGCCGGACCTGGGTACCTGTGAGAAATGACAGTTCCGACAAGCGGCACTGCTTCCTTGGAGCGGTAACCAAGCAGTGTCTGGCCTCTTCAATTAACTCAACAGAGCGACGGACGCCGGGCCTCAACGGCGCAACAGCCGCAAGTACCCAACTTTAGCAATGCAATGATGTTTCAACCGAAGGGATAATCCGGACAACATGTAGGATTTTTCCACATGCAAGCTTAGCCAATCCTGGCCAGCCCATCAGGATCAGTCGGTGGTGCTAGGACTCCAGAAGGCCTGCACCACCAGGGTTGACGTTGAGAGGCGCGCCACCAGCGCGTCCAGTTCGTCGCCATCCACCGACGTGGCGGCGAGGATGGCCTCGATTTCCACTTCGTCACTGCCGAACGGTCGCACGTCGACGTCGCTGGCAGGGTAGTTGCAGCGTGCCAACTCGGCTTCCAGTAACACCATCACGGCCTGTTGCTGACTGCGGCGCGCAATGACATAGAGGATATTGGTGACCTCTGCCGACACCACGTCCAAGGGCTGACGATTGATGTTGTTGACGATCGGCCGCAGCAAGGTGTTGGCCGCCAGCACAAACAGCGTGCCCAGCAACGCCTCGAGGATCAGGTCGGCGCCGGCGCAGGCACCCACCGCGGCCGAAGCCCAGAGGGTGGCGGCCGTATTGAGCCCGCGCACATTGCCCTCCTCCCGCATGATCACACCCGCCCCCAGGAAGCCGATGCCCGACACCACGTAAGCGACCACGCGCACCGCGCCTTCCGCACCGCCCAGTCGGTTGGCCATGTCCACAAAGATCGCCGCGCCCACCGCCACCAGCACATTGGTACGTAAGCCGGCGGTGCGCTGGCGGTATTGGCGCTCGAACCCGATGAGGCCACCGAGAATAAACGCAGCGCTGAGGCTGACCACGGTGTCGACCAGGGAGTTGAGGTTGATGTTGTTGATTGCCTGCATAAGAAATCTCCATGAATGCAGCGGCACATTGGTAACTCGCAGGTCCCTGTAGGAGCTGGCTTGCCTGCGATAGCGGTACACCACCAATGAATCTGGCGACTGATACACCGTCATCGCGGGCAAGCCCGGCTCCCACAGGATTTGCGATGTTGCATGGAACCTGTTACTGCCAGCCAAACCTGCGAATGTAGTAGCCCTTCACTGCCTGAGTCAGCGCCATGTAAGCCAGCAAAATCACCGGCAGGAACACGAAGTACAGCGACGGCAGCGCCTGCAATTTGAAGTAGTGCGCCAAAGGCCCCATCGGCAGGAATATCCCCACGGCCATGATCACGCCGGTCATCAACATCAACGGCAGCGCTGCGCGGCTTTGCAGGAATGGGATTTTTGGCGTGCGAATCATGTGCACGATCAGGGTCTGGGTCAGCAGCCCCACCACAAACCAGCCGGATTGAAATAGCGTTTGGTGGTCTGGAGTGTTGGCATCAAACACATACCACATGAGTGCGAACGTGGTGATGTCGAAGATCGAACTGATCGGCCCGAAAAACAACATGAAGCGCCCCACTTCCCCCGGCTGCCAGCGTTGCGGCGTGGCAAGCATCTCGTCATCGACGTTGTCGAACGGAATCGCAATCTGCGAGATGTCATACAGCAGGTTTTGCACCAGCAGGTGCATCGGCAGCATCGGCAAAAACGGGATAAAGGCACTGGCCACCAACACCGAGAACACGTTGCCGAAGTTCGAACTGGCGGTCATCTTGATGTATTTGAGCATGTTGGCGAAGGTGCGCCGGCCTTCCAGCACGCCCTCCTCCAGGATCATCAGGCTCTTCTCCAGCAGGATGATGTCAGCCGCTTCCTTGGCGATGTCCACCGCACTGTCCACCGAAATCCCGATATCCGCCGTGCGCAGCGCCGGAGCATCGTTGATGCCATCGCCCATAAAGCCGACCACATGTCCGTTGGCCTTGAGCAGCCGCACGATGCGTTCCTTGTGGCTGGGCGTGAGCTTGGCAAACACATTGGTGGTTTCCACGGCCAGGGCCAGTTCGGCGTCGCTCATCGACTCGATGTCGTTGCCCATCAGCAAGCCTTGTTGCTCCAGGCCCACTTCGCGGCAGATCTTCGCCGTGACCAGTTCGTTGTCGCCGGTCAACACTTTCACCGCCACGCCGTGGGCCTTCAGGGCCTTGAGGGCGGGCGCGGTGCTTTCCTTGGGCGGGTCGAGAAACGCCACGTAGCCGATCAGCGTCAGGTTGTTTTCATCGGCCAGGGTGTAGGTGTCACGTCCTGCCGGCATCGGCTGCGCCGCTACCGCCACCACCCGCAGCCCTTCTTCGTTAAAGGCCGCGGTCACCTGGCGAATGCGCGCCAGCAGTTCGTCGGTCAGTGCCTCATCGACGTCACCATGACGCACGCGATTGCATACCGACAAAATTTCCTCCACCGCCCCTTTGCAGATCAACAGGTGCGGTTGGTGCTCCTCGGCCACCACCACCGACATGCGGCGGCGGTTGAAGTCGAATGGGATCTCGTCGACCTTGTGGAACGCGGTACCGACTTTCAGCTCACGATGGATGTCCACATGCTCGAGCACGGCCACATCCAACAGGTTTTTCAGGCCGGTCTGGTAGTAGCTGTTGAGATAGGCCATTTCCAGCACGTCGTCCGACTCCTGGCCCCACACGTCCACATGGCGCGCCAGGAAAATCTTGTCCTGAGTGAGCGTGCCGGTCTTGTCGGTGCACAGCACGTCCATGGCGCCGAAGTTCTGGATCGCGTCCAGGCGCTTGACGATGACCTTCTTGCGCGACAGAAACACCGCGCCCTTGGCCAAGGTCGAGGTGACGATCATGGGCAGCATTTCCGGGGTCAAGCCTACCGCAATCGACAGCGCGAACAGCAACGCCTCGGTCCAGTCGCCCTTGGTGAAGCCGTTGATGAACAGCACCAGCGGCGCCATCACGAACATAAAGCGAATCAGCAACCAACTGACCTTGTTGACCCCCTGCTGGAACGAGGTGGTCGCACGGTCCGTCGCCGTGACGCGTTGCGCCAAGGCACCAAAATACGTGCTGTTGCCGGTGGCGAGGATGACCGCCGTGGCGGCGCCGGACACGACGTTGGTGCCCATAAACAGAATGTTCTCCAGCTCCAGCGGGTTGCGCGTGTGGGCGTCCTGCTGGTGGGCGAACTTTTCCACCGGCATGGATTCGCCGGTCATCGCCGCCTGGCTGACGAACAAGTCCTTGGCGCTAAGCACGCGGCAGTCCGCGGGGATCATGTCGCCGGCCGACAATACAATCAGATCGCCTGGCACCAGTTGCTTGATCGGCAGTTCAATGCGCTTGGCAGACTCGCGGCGCAGCACCGTCGCGGTATTGCTCACCATGGCCTTCAAGGCGTCGGCGGCCTTGTTAGACTTGGCCTCCTGCCAGAAGCGCAACAGGGTCGAGAGCACCACCATGGAGAAAATCACCGTGGCGGCCTTCATGTCTTCGGTCAGCCAAGAGATCACCGCCAACAGGGTCAGCAGCAGGTTGAACGGATTCTTGTAGCAATGCCACAGGTGCACCCACCACGGCAGCGGCTGTTCGTGCTCGACTTCGTTAAGGCCGTATTGCACGCGCAGGGCGTCGGCTTCCTGAGTGCTCAAGCCCTCGGCGTGGCTGCCCAGCACGCCCAGCAATTGCACAGTGCTGCGGTTGGCAGAGGCCACCAGTGTCTGCGCCAGGCTGGGCGGTACTTCGCGGCTGACGCTGGCATCGGTCACGGTTTCCAGCATCGCCAGGCGGCGAAAATGCCGGGCGATATGCCGGGTCCGCAGGAAACCGGCGAAGAACTCTTTGAGCAAAGTGAGGTTCATGGTGTAACTCCTGCGCGAGGAAAAACCGTCGTGCAGGTACTGCCCGTCCACACCGCGCCCGTCACACAGGCACAGCCGAACCTGGCCCGCCCGCCGTAACAGGCAGGCGCGTCCGTAGCATCCAGGCGTTACCCAGGTGCTGGTCAGCGTCGATGAGAGGGAATCAGGCAGTTGCCAGGACTGGCCACCGCCGGGATGCCGCTTCTCGCTTTATGAGGCGAGACAACGGCATCTGGAAAATGCGCGTTACCTTGCCAAGTAGAGGCCGGTTACCGAAACCGGCCGACGACTGTCACTCGAACAAGCACCCACTGAGGGTCTCCGCTATTGATGAAAACGCGCGAAGCTTACGCCCCGATGTTGGCGGAGTAAACCGTAGGAAAGTGCCAGCTTGGTGAATAAGAAGATTCTTCAGGATGGGTTCAGGAAAGAGCGTTTTGCTTACTTTTGTCTGGGCCGGCAGTCCGGCTTTTCAAAAGTGAGCCGCTATAAAAGCGGAACCCTGAGTAGCCGTTACCGCAGGAATGGATATGTACACGGTCCAACTGTGTTGACTGTCAGGCCGTCTTCGCAGGCAAGCCAGCTCCCACATTTGGATCGCGGTGCGTCAGCTCGATCAGCGTCTACCTGGGATTGATGTACATCCCTGGCTATGGCGTATCAGGTCGATCCCTTTCAACCAACGCCACGTAGTCTTCAATGCTCACGCTGGCAACACCCTTTACCTGGATAGACACCTTATTCACCTGCCGACCCATCGTGATGCCCTCGCGGGTACGCACCTGTACATAGCCAAGTCTGGGCCAAAAACGCTCGGCCCTGGTATTGCCCACCACTACCGTCAGCCGCAGCCACTGGGCGCCCTTCGCCACCGCCCAGGCCTCAAGGTCCGCGTGCAAGCGCTGCGCCAGCCCGCTGCCGTGCCAGCGCGCATGCACCAGCAGCAACCCGATGTGCCACACCCCGGTGGCGAGCAAATCCGCGGCGATATTCACCACGGCGACCAGGTGGCCCTGCGCATCTCGGTAACCCAGCCAGTACAGGCGGCTGCAATGCCAGCCGGCGGGTAATTGGCCGCGTAATTCTTCCCGTGCTTCGGACGGGGTAGCCGGTTCGCCATTCACCGCGATGAAGTAAACCGGCGCCTGTTCAAAAAACTGCTGCAGCTCAGCTTCATCGCAGCCAAGCAGCTCAACCACCCGAATGCCTTCGAGGAAACTGCCAGGCAACACCTGTGGATCAACGTCCATGTTCAACCTCTTCAATCATCCCGTGTCAGCACTTCCAGCAATTCAATTTCGAAGCGCAGATTACTGTTGGGTTTGATATGCGCGCCCATCGAGCGCTCGCCATAGGCCAGGTGCGCCGGTACATACAACGAGCGTACACCGCCAACCTGCATGCCCATCAAGCCCTGGTCCCACCCCTTGATCACGCGGCCAGTGCCGATCACGCACTGGAACGGTTTGCCCCGCTCCCAGGAGGAATCGAACACCGTGCCATCTTCCAGGGTGCCGGTGTATTGGGTGGTGATCAGCGCGCCCTTGACCACGGCTTTGCCGTCGCCCAGGCGGATGTCGGTGACCTGCAGTTCGTCGTTGCTCATGGGGTTCTCATTGAAGGGTCAAAGGCTGGGGTTTTCCCAGAATCGGAGGGGTTTGGCAAGTGCAGGGAAATGGCCAACGTGATGGTGGACCGTTCGCTGGAATGCATACAGCCGCGTCAGAATCCAATGTGGGAGCTGGCTTGCCTGCGAAGGCGGTGTGTCAGTCAATGCACCTGTGACTGCACGACCGCTTTCGCAGGCAAGCCAGCTCCCACATTGAATCTGCATGCATTCAGAGGTCGCCGTGTCGACCCTTTACAACCAATGCCAGAACCGGCTCCAGAACCCGCGCCCCAACTCATCCTTGCACCCGGCATATTGGCGCGCATACATCTGCGAACGCGCCTGTACCTTGCTCGCTACCGGCGGCAGCCAGGCTTTGCTGGCATAGGTGCGCTGGCGGTAGCCGCCCCAGCCTTCGTGGTAGTTCAGGTACTGGCCGTAGGCATCGTATTTGTAGACGCCGTTGATGGTGTAGGTCTTGTCCATGTACCAGCCGATAAAGTCGATCGCGTCGTCGAAGTCTTCGCGATCAGCGCCGCTGCGGCCGGTGGCTTTGCGGTAGTCGTTCCATACTTCATCCTTGGCCTGGGCATAGCCGGAAGCGGTGGAGACGCGGCCCCATGGGATGATCCACAGCAGGTATTTACGCGGGGTCTTGGCGTCGTGGCGAAAGCCCGACTCCTGATACATGATGGCAAACGGCACCTGGATCGGTACGCCCCAGCGCTTTTGCGTGACCTTGGCGGCGTCGTACCAGTCGTCTTTTTCGCGGAAGATACCGCAGAGGTCGTTGGGCGTGCGTGGCGGCGAGGTGCCGCACGCCGCCAACAGGGAAGTGAGTAATAACAGTCCGACGGCTTTGCCTGCGCTCAAGGGTCACCTTTGTGGGATAAGGGTAAAATGCCAGCATTTTACCCCTTCACACCGGCGGCGTCCTTGCCGCAGACATCTTTAAGCCAAAGGCACGCGACGGGTAGTCAGCGCGATACGACCAATAAAGAAGCTCAACGCCGCACCCAACAGCAGCATGGCCAAGGTGCTCCAGGCCGCGCGGGACAGTTGCTTGGCAGCGACTTCACCGGCTTCACGGGCTTTCTGTTCAGCCTGCTTTTTCAGCTCATCAACCTTTTGCATGGCTTGCTGATAAGCCTGGGCATAGTTGTCGACGATCTGCGTGGCTTCTTCTTTGCTCTTGCCAGTGCGGGCCGCGACGATGTTGACCAGCGCCTCTTTATCCGCTGCATTCAATGCTGGCTCGCCGGACGCTTTCACACGTTCGAACCATTGCTTGAGCTCATCACCGGCCTGGGCAGGATTGGTCGCTGCATCGGTAGCCGACTGCTTGCCATCGACAGCTGCCTGATCGGCTTTCTGCTCGACATTGGCAGGGTCCAGTTCAGCCTTGCCGCTCTGCTTGAGCAAGGTATCCAGTTGGCCTTGCAGGCTGTTCCAGTCCAACTCGATGCCCTGCTCGTTCAACTGTTGCTTGATGCTATTGCCAATCCCCGGCGCGGCGGCAGCAATGCCACTGCCCGCAGCAGACAGACCTTTACCCACCACGTTGCCGGCCGTACCGACCACGCTGGAAGCCAGGCCCGCCAACAGCCAAGTGGTGAGCAAGGTGGTCAAGGTCCAGGTCAGCACCCCATGCAGGCCGCCACGATCCGGCGCGGTGCGGCCGGCCACGAACGCGCCGAACGCGATGGCGACCAGAGTCGATACAAACAACCAGATACCCGCACCCGTGCCAAAACCGCTCAACGGGTTGCCCGCTTCCATCGGGTCAACGGCACTGGCGCCAATGGCGGTGCCCAACACACTCAAGACCAGGTAGGTGACCAGTGCGATTGCACTACCGGCCAATACCGAGCTCCACGACACTCGAAACAGCGATCGATTGGTTTCATAGACAGTGGTCATACAAAGGTCCTTTTCAAATTGAGGAGCAAGGCAATGTGCCTTGATGGGTGTGAGTGTGGCGAAACGACATACGTTCAGTCCTGGCCCATATGCACCAGGTGGTCTGGTGCATTCGCACTGCCCCGTGGGTAATTACTCTGCACTATCCTGAAGCCAGGATGTCGTAACCCAATGTGCCTTGCCCTGCCCTAATCGGAGACGTTATGACCCAGGATGTTCTCGCCAAAGAAACCAACCGCCGCCAACTGCAAACCATCATCTCCGGGCTGTCCGACGGTGTGATTCTGGCCGAGGTCGACCAGACCATTCTCTGGGCCAATGAAGCGGCGTTGACCATGCATGGGGTCAGCGAGGTCAAGGAACTGGGCGCCAATACCGAGGCGTACGCCAAACGCTTTGCCCTGCGCTATCGCAACAACCATCCCTTGCCACTGGACAGCTACCCCCTCAGCCGCGTGGCTGCCGGCGAAGAGTTCAGCGATGTGGTGGTGGAAGTCACACCCGCCGACGACGAACACCGCAGTTGGGTACATCGCCTGCGCAGCCTGGTGCTGACCGATGCCCAGGGTGAACCTGAGTTGCTGGTACTGATCCTCAGCGACGCCACCGAATGGGCCAGCGCCGAGCAACGCTTTGAGAAAACCTTCAACGCCAACCCGGCGCCCGCGGTGATCTGTCGCCTCAGCGACCTGCGCTACATCAAGGTCAACCAGGGTTTTCTGGAGATGACCGGCTACAACCGCGACCAGGTCATCGGCAAATCTGTGTATGAACTGGATGTGCTGGAACAGGCCGAGCGCAAGGACCTGGCGATCCAGCGCCTGGGCGAAGGCGCGACCATCCCGCAGATGCAGGCCGAACTGAGACTGCCCGAAGGTGGCAGCAAACTGGTGATCGTCGCCGGCCAACCGTTGGACATGAACGAGGAAGACTGCATGCTGTTTTCCTTCACCGACCTGGAGCCTCGGCGCAAAGCCGAGATCGCCCTGCGCCAGAGCGAAGAACGCTTCGCCAAATCCTTCCGCCTGACGCCCGTGCCGACCCTGGTATGCAGTGCCGACAACCGCCAGGTAGTAGACATCAACGAAGCCTTCATGAGCATCACCGGCTACATCAGCGAGGAATTGATCGGCAAATCCATCGAAGACATCAACTTCATCGACAGCCCCCAGGCCGGCGCGCAGTTGTTCGCCACCCTGGAAAAAGCCGGCAACCTTGAAGGCCAGGACCTCAAGGTGCGCAAGAAAGGCAACGAGGTGATCGACTGCGTGGTATCCGCCGACACCGTGATTATCCAGGACGTCCCCTGCTACCTGATGGTGCTGATGAACATCACCGAGCGCAAACGCTCGGAGCTGGAACTGGTGGCGGCCATCGAGGAAGTCATGCAGGACGCGTCCTGGTTCAGCCAGACCCTGATCGAGAAGCTGGCCAACGCCAAGAGCGTCAACAGCCCCAACCTGCCGAATGTTTCCTTCACCGACCTCACCGCCCGCGAGCGCGATGTATTGGGCCTGATCTGCGAGGGCCTGGCGGACAAAGAAATCGCCTCGCGCCTGAAACTGGCGCCCAACACCGTGCGTAACCATGTGGCCACGGTGTATTCCAAGCTGGGGGTGCACAGCCGTAGTGCTGCGATCGTCTGGGCTCGTGAACGCGGGCTGTTTGCCGGTGATTTGCGCCTGAAAAACAAGCCCTGACCCTGCAAATGCACTAGTGCGTCTAGTGCGAATTCGCCTTATTGAGCGGCGGTGCAAGCAATAACCTTCAAGGGATCGTATTTATGCCTAGAAGGAACCCGCATGTTTACCCTCTCTCAGCTGCGCAACTGCATCGAAGAAGGCCTGTCACCGCTGACGTGCGAATTCACCCTGTGCCGGGACGCGTCCTTGACCCTCAAGGTCTACGATGCCGAGACCGGCCGCGTCGACCTGGTGGTTACTGGCATCAGCACCAACCGCCTGCAGACCCCGCAGGAAGTAGCGAAAATGGTGGATGAATTGCGCTACGAGCTGCAAAGCAACAACGTCGGCAAGCTCACGCTGGATGATTTGCCTTTATCGCCGCTCCCATGAAATAAAACACCCCGCCGGCAACGATAAACGCCCCCAGCATGTAGAACATGTAATGGGCCGGCAGGCTGGCCAACACCAGCCCACACAGCACCGGCCCCAGCGCCGCACCGAGGTTGGACAGGTTTTGCGCCCCGTAATACATGCCCCGCAGGTGGTCCGGGGCAATTCGGTCGATAAACATGTATTCGGCCGGAAACACGATGATCTCCCCGACGGTGAACACCGCCATCGCCAGCACCCAGCCCACCACGCTGGTGGACAGCCCGAAGCCAATCAACCCCAGCATGAACATGCTCAAGCCAGCGATCAGCCACTGGCTCAGGTAACGGTGCGAGATGCGCCGGCCAATCAAGTACTGCAAGGCGATCACTAGCACGGCGTTGGTGGTCAGTACCGCGCTGATCACGGTGTAGGTGTATTCGGCGGTCGTGGTGGTCACCAGGTATTGCGACAGATAGGCCGTGAACTGGCCGAACACCACCGCGCTGAGTAAACCGCCGAGGGTGAAGCACACCAGGCGACGGTCCTGCAGCAAAACGCGGGCGACGGCAAGGAACGGCAGCGGCTTTTGCGTGGCGTCCACCGTGGCCAAGTTACGGTCACCCCAGCGCCCGTACAGCAGAAAAAACCCCAGCCCCAACAGCGCCGACAGAATAAACGGCAGGCTGATATCCAGCTTGGCCACCATCGCGCCAAAGAACGGCCCCACGGCATAGCCGATATTGGTAAGCGTGTATTTGATGGAAAACACTTCGCTGCGCGCGTCTTCGGGCAGCAGGCTGGCGAAGCCGGCTTTCACCGCAATATCGATGACGGCGTAGGCCAGGTTGATCAGGATCAGGCAGCCATAGAACGACCAGATATTTTGCGCCAGCACCGTGCCGATAAACCCCAGCACAAACACCAGGCTCAAGCCGAGCAACAGGCGATAGCTATTGATGCGGTCGACCAGGAAACCACCGTAGACACTGAGTAGCGAACCGACGATCAGCGAACTGCCGATTACCAGGCCGACCTGGGTAATGTCCAAGGCGAAATGGCTGGTGAGGTAGATCACGAGATAAGGAAAAGTGATGGCCTTGGCCAGCGTAAGCAGCAACGTGGCGCACAGCAACAGGTTCACGGTGCGGGGGTAGTTTCTGATGGTGGCAAGCATCCTGCTCTCGTTCTTCAAAGGTAACGCGACCATTGCGGTCGGTTACCTTAACGCAAGAAACATGAAACGAGCAGATGCCCCGGCGGGATTATTTCTTGACTGGCGTAATCTCGAGGATGGTGCCGTTGGTGGTCTTGAGCAGGACGTACTTGTCGCCTACGCGCGCCCACTGGCTTTCTTCTTCGGGCTGCTTCAGGCCGCGCTTTTTCCAATCGCTGATGGCCGACTCCTTGCGCATCAGGATATCCGGAGCGCGGTCGCCTTCTTTCAAATCACGAGCGTTGATGTTTGAAGGTTGCACGGTTTCCTGAGGGGTATCGCCGGCCTGCACTACAGCGCTGACGGAGGAAAAGCTGGCAGCGACCAGCAGGCAAGCGGCTAAGGTTTTCGACTTCATGGGTGCTCCTTCAATTAATGGTGCGTACCCAGATTCCGACCGCGGCGGCGCGTAATCATTCAGCCGTATTTCCCTGTGGCCAGAGATTGCTCCCGCTGGGCTGCGCAGCGGCCCCAATCCATTCACCGCATGTTTTCAGTGGGTACGCGGTCGGGCTTTTTGGGGCAGCTTCGCGGCCCAGCGGGAGCAAGCTCCCTCGCCACAGGGGGGTACACCGTTATAGCCAGGCGGCGTCCCAGAGCGAGTAGTCGCCAACATGCTCGACCAGTCCGGCTCGCAGTGGGTTGGCGATGATGTAGCGAGCAGCCTTGATAAGGTCTTCATCGGCCCGCACCGCACGATCATGATAGCCGTACTGCCAAAAAGCACCGTGCGTGCGACGGGCTCGGTTGATGGTCAGTGTGCTGCGCGACTTCACCCGTTTCATCACTTCAGGCAGCGTCGCGCCTCGCAATTCAAATAACCAGTGAAGGTGGTCCGGCATAATGCCCCAAGCCAGCGAGTTGACCAGTCCAAGGTCATGGGCTCGTTTGAGCTCGGCAACCAATAGCCGCCCCAGGTAAAGATCGGCAAATACCGGGCGACGTTGATAAACCACGGCAGTCACCAAATAAGCTCGACCAGGTTCTGAATAACGGCCACGTCGCAACAAATGAGAGTTGTGCTTGTGAAGCAATCCTTTGCTCCCCTGAATGGTTGAATGGTCCATTCAACCTAGCAGGCACCTGAGATGTCCCTGCCCAATACAGTTTCCCCATATTTCCCAATCCTTTGTGGCGAGGGAGCTTGCTCCCGCTGGGCTGCGCAGCAGCCCCAAAAAGCCACACCGCGCATCCACTGAACGCATGCGGTGAATGGGTTGGGGCCGCTTCGCTGCCCAGCGGGAGCAAGCTCCCTCGCCACAAGGGTTTGTGCATAGGGTTTGCGAGCGTGAAAATAATCGTGTAATTTTTCATGAAATTATTCGAATTAAATTTCATGAACCAGCAACAAGAACTCGCCACCCTCGCGACCCTGATCCATGACTTGCGCAAGCACAAGAAACTCACCCTGGCGCAATTGGCGCAAAAGATCGAGCGCTCGGTGGGCTTTCTGTCTCAAGTGGAACGTGGGTTGTCGCAACCCACCGTAGCCGACCTGACCGCCATCAGCCACGCCCTCGACGTGCCCACCACGTATTTCTACAGCCTGCCCAAACCCAAGGCGGTGGACTGGGTCACCCGCCCCAACGAGCGGCGCACGGTGTATTACGCCAATGGCATCACCGACATCCTGGTGTCGCCGAGCATGCACGGCGCATTCTCGATGCTCGATAGTCTATTGGCCCCCGGTGCCAACAGCGGTGAGCAAAGCATGAGCGACCGCGCCGAGCAGGCCGGTTTTGTGCTGGAGGGCGAGCTGACGCTGTGGGTTGAAGGTGAGCCCAATGCGGTCACCCTCTACGAAGGCGACAGTTTCCACCTCGCCAGTTTCGCCCACTGCCGCTACGCCAACCTGACCGACCTGCCCGCCCGCGTCTTGTGGGTTTACAACTAGGAGCTGCACCCGTGAAAAGCCATTCCTCCACGTTGCTGGCCGAAGTACGCAGCTTTCGCCAGAACCACCCCGACGTGCGCTATGTCGACCTGATCGCCCTAGACATTCCCGGGCATTTCTACGGCAAGCGCTACCCCGTGGAGATGCTTGAAAAAGTCGCCGCCGGCAGCCCGCTGAAGCTGCCGCAGAATGCGGTATTGCTGGGGGTCCAGGGGGGGTTGTTCAAGATTGGCGACTACTGCTTCAACGATGGCGACCCGGACGCCAATCGCCGATTGGTGCCCGGCACGCTCAAACCGGTGAACTGGGAGTCGCAGCCATTGGGGCAAATGCTCATCACCTCGGACGGCACCGAAGCGCCCATCGAATTCGAACCCCGTGAAGTCCTGGCCAAGGTGCTGGAACGCTTGCAGCATCAGGGCATTCATCCCGTAGTGGCGTTTGAGCTGGAGTTCTACCTGTTCGATAAACAGCTGGAAAACGGCCTGCCGCAATTCGCCCGCGACCCGCTCAGTGGGGATGCCGACGACCAGCCCAACCTGCATATCGAACGGCTGTCGCGTTTCAGCGACGTGCTCGACGACATGGCGCAAACCGCCAAGGACCAAGGCATCGACATCACGGTGATCACCGCCGAGATCGGCCCCGGCCAGTTCGAGATCAACTTCGGCCACTGCGATGACGGCCTGCGCGCCGCCGACTGGGCCGCCCTGTTCTGCCGCAGCACCCGTGGCGTCGCGCTCAAGCATGGTTACCGCGCCAGCTTCATGGCCAAACCCTATCTGCAATTTCCCGGCAGCGGCATGCACGTGCATGTCAGCCTTTACGACGCAGCGGGCAATAACTTGCTAGCGGCCCATCAGCAGCAGCCATTGCGCCACGCCGTAGCCGGTTGCCTGGAATTGCTGCCCCACTGCATGCCGATCTTCTCGCCCAACCACAACGCCTTCCGTCGCCTGGGCGGCACGGTCAACGCTGCGACGCGGGCGAGCTGGGGCTTTGAAGACCGCGATGCCTGTGTGCGTATCCCCGAGTCCGACCCGCGCAACCTGCGGATCGAGCACCGCCTGGCCAGCGCCGATGCCAACCCTTACCTGGTGCTGGCGGCAATCCTGGTGGGCCTGGAGCACGGGCTTGAGGCCAAGCGCGAACCCATCGCGCCATTGAACGAAGACCGCAACAGCGGCACCGATTTCCCGGTGGAAATGCTCGACGCCGTGCGCGCCATGCAGCAGCAACCAATACTGCGCGACAAGCTGGGCGCAGAATTTGTCGAAGTGTATTGCGAGAACAAACGCCAGGATCACCTGGCATTTCAACAAGAGATCCATGCGCGAGAATATCGCTGGTTTCTCTGACCCCACCATGGAAATGCAGATGAGCGACCAAGCCGCCCCGGCCCTCAAGGAAATCTTCAACATCGAACGCCTGCAACACATCGCCACCGAAATGACTGTGGTGTACCCGGCGTTCGACGCCAAGGGTTTTCTCCAGCACGCTTGCGTCGGGCTGGCCGAGTTATCGGTGATGCAACGCATGGCCCGGGTCAGCGAGAGCCTGCACGCGGTGATCCCGCTGGATTATGCGCAAACCCTCAAGCTGCTTTACGCTCTGGCACCGCGCATCAACAGCGGCTTTGTCAGCCTGTTCCTGGCGCATTACGTGGCGAGTTATGGCCTGGGTGATTTCAAACGTTCAATGGCCGCGCTGAAGTTTTTCACCACCTTTGGTTCGGCCGAGTTCGCCATTCGCCACTTCTTACTGCACGACTTCGAGCGCACCTTGGCAGTGATGCAGCAATGGTCGCTGGATGGCAACGAACACGTACGCCGCCTGGCCAGTGAAGGCTCACGCCCTCGCCTGCCTTGGTCGTTTCGCCTCGCCAACGTGCAGGCCAACCCCAAGTTATGTGCGTCGATCCTGGATAACCTCAGGGCCGACAGCAGCCTCTATGTGCGCAAGTCGGTGGCCAACCACCTCAATGACATCACCAAGGACCACCCCGACTGGGTGCTCAACGTGATCGAAGGCTGGAACCTGGCCAACGCCCACACCGCCTGGATCGCTCGCCATGCGTTGCGCAGCTTGATCAAGCAAGGCGACACCCGCGCGCTGACGATCATGGGGGCCGGAGCCAAGGCTGAGGTGACGATCCGTGGACTGAGCGTCACCCCCGCCGTGATCCGATTGGGCGAGCGGATCAATCTGTCATTCCAGCTGGAATCCACCGCCACGCACGCGCAAAAACTGGTGGTGGACTACGCCATCGACTACGTAAAAAGCGCTGGCCACAGCGCATCCAAAGTGTTCAAGCTCAAGGCTTTTACCTTGGGCGCCGGCGAACGGCAGACCATCAACCGCGAGCAGCACATCCGCGAATTGACCACGCGCAAGCACTACCCCGGCACGCATCGGATACATGTTTTGATCAACGGTGAACGCCTGGCCAGTGCAGAGTTCGAACTGCTGAAACCTTGACACAAATCAAGCAAAAGGCTCTAGCACGGGCCTTTCAGCCCTATAAATTGTCGAACAATCCTGGCCTTTGCCGTTGAGATCCATTATCATCCGGCGCCTTCTCGCTACCCGCCGGGTAGCTGTTTCAATGTGTCACCCGAGGCGCCCATGTACCGTTTTTCGTTTCACCGCCCTTTGATTGCCATCAGCCTGGGGCTGGTTTCCCATTCCGTCAGCGCAGCCCTGCAACCCATAGCCGAAGCCCCGCTGGCCAGTGACACCGAGCTGCACTGCCACTTCAACCGCGACGCCAGCACCGACTGCACCACTACTTACCGCTACACGATCCTCAAGGCCAACGGCCGCGAAATGCTTTCGCGCATCGACTTCGACTACTCCGAAGCCGACACCTTTGAAGTGGTCAGCGCTCAGTCCACCCAGCCTGGCACCAAGCCCGTCGCCCTGGCCGCCACGCAAATCGATACCCGCAGCGCACCCAACCCGGACCAAGGCTTCAGCCGCGACAAACAAACCTCCCTGGCCTTCCCCAACCTGCGCGTGGGCACGCAGATCCGCTACACGGTACGCCAGCATTACCCGGCCAAACCGCTGATGACCCAGTTCCACTATGTGCTCAAATTCGGGCCCAGCTCAGCCCGCCGCGATCGCTTCAAGGCGCGCTTTACCGCCGAACGGCCGATCCAGTGGCGAAGTGAATTGTTCGACGGTTTCAAGGTAACGCCTTCGAGCAACGGCAAGACCCTGGATGTGGTGCAAAAAGCCCCGACCTACCTCAACTACATCAATGAATCCTCCGCCGCCGCACTACTGCGCGTCCCACGCCTGGAAGTGGGGAGCGCCGTGGACCGCCAGGCGTACTTCGGTGATTTCGCCCAGCGTTACAACCAGATCCTCGGCGCCACCCTGCCGGCGCAAGCCGCCGCCGCCGTGGCCGCCGCACGCAGCCTGGCGCCAGCTGAGCAAGTCGCGGCAATGATGCAGCACATCAATGATCACTACCGCTACCTGGGTGACTGGCGCGCGACCGAGCGCGGCTATGTGCCGTTCAGCCTGGCGGAAATCGAGCAGCACGGCTACGGCGACTGCAAGGACCTGGCGACGCTGCTGACGGCCATGCTCAAAGCCAGTGGCATCAAGGCTGAGACCGCGTGGGTCAGCCGTGGCGACGTGGTCGATGCCCTGCTGATTCCTGGCACCCAGGCGCCGAACCACGCCATCGTGCGTGCCGAAGTGAATGGCCAGGTGTGGTGGCTTGACCCGACCAACCCGGTCTTCGCCCCTGGCCAGACCATGCCCGATATTCAGGACCGCTGGGTGTTGGTCAACGATGCGCAGGGCCAGGTGCGCGAAGAACACATCCCACTGGAGCGCCCCGAAGTCTCGATACGCCTGGACAAACAGGTGCAGTACGGCAAAGAGGGAGATGGCGCGGTCAAGGCGACTATTACCTTCAGCCGCCTGCCGCTGATGCAACTGAGCGTCGCAGACCGCCAGCAAGGCACCACCGCCACCGATCAGAACATCTGCGCCAACTTCGGCAACGATATCAGCGACTGCCAGATCACCCGCGAACCCACCCGCTTTGTGGTAAATGACGGCTACAGCGTCACCGCCCGCATGAACGATCAGCGCGCCCTGGAAAAACTGGCCAATGACTATGTCTACACCGACCCGTCCTTGAAAGACCGCTGGGAGGGCTACATCAACTATCGCCGCCAGGGGCAACAGGCCGACATTTATCTGGGCAATCCTGAAACCTATGACTACACCTACACCCTGGCAGGCGGGAAGATGGAAAAAGCCATCCCCGGCTGCAAGGTACGCTCGCCCTGGTACAACCTCGACCTGGACGGAAAACTGGAGAACGGCTCGCTGCGCTATCACTATCGCCTGAGCCAGAAAAAGCGCTGGCTGACCCATGCCGAAGTCACCAGCGATGCGTTCGGAAAGATGATTGAAGAGGCCCGGGCCTGTGCCGAGCAGGTGCATCAGGTAGTAAAGCTCTAGACTGTCCCTGACACACCACGATCCAAATGTGGGAGCTGGCTTGCCTGCGATGACGGCCGGTCAGCTTGCCCATCGGTGACTGACACACCGCCATCGCAGGCAAGCCAGCTCCCACATTTTAATCCGTGTGTGTCAGCGGGATTCGCCGAGCAACAAGCCCTGCTCCCTTGCGCACAGCTCCACCACATAATCCCACAACACCCGCAACCGCACCGACTTGTGCAGCTCCCGGCGCGAACTGATCCAATAGCTGCGCTGGATACCCTCCGCCGGTAGCAACGGCACCAACTCTCCATCCCCAGCCGCCATGAAACATGGCAACACCGCAATGCCCAACCCCGAACGCGCCGCCTGGTGCTGGGCGATCACGCTGGTGCTGTGGAACACCACCCGGGGGCTACGGCAGAAGCTGTTGAGGAACTTCAATTCCTGGCTGAACAGCAGGTCATCGACATAATCGATCCAGGCATGGGCAGAGAGGTCTTCACGTTTTTCGATGGGCGGGTTACGCGCCAGGTAGGCACGGCTGGCGTACAGCGCCAGACGATAATCGGTGAGTTTGCGCGTCACCAGTTGATCGGCGCTGGGGCGTTCCAAGTGAATGCTGATCTCCGCTTCGCGATTGAGGATGCTGACGAAACGCGGCACCGCGACCAGCTCCACCTCCAAACCTGGATAGCGTTCAAACAACCCGCCCATGCGTGCGGCCAGAAACATCACGCCCAGCCCTTCGGCTACACCAAGGCGAATCTTGCCCAGGGGCGCCGCAGAGTGGGTGAGCTCGTCTTCGGCCAGCAGTGCCACGTTTTCCATAGCTTCGGCATGTTTGAGCAATGCTTCGCCGGCAGGCGTCAGTTCATAGCCCTGGGCGTGCTGCACGAACAGCGCCGTGCCGAGGCTTTTCTCGATGGCGTCGATGTGCCGCGCCACGGTGGCATGCGTGGTTTTCAGGCGTTGGGCGGCGGTGAGCAGGCGGCCACTGCGCTGCAACTCGAGAAAAAACCGCAGGTCATTCCAGTCGAACATATCGCCTCCAGAGCCTGGGCCCGCCGGCGTTGTTTAAAAACGCACAGCGGGTGGGTAAAAACTAACATTTTTAAGACGAAAACTAACAACTAGGATGGGCCCAATAAGAAAAACAAGCGAGACCCCAGATGCCCAATGCAACTGCTGAATACGATTACATCGTCGTCGGCGCCGGCCCTGCCGGATGCCTGCTGGCCAATCGTCTGTCCGTCAACCCGGCTCACCGTGTCCTGCTGCTGGAAGCCGGTGGCCGCGACAACTACCCCTGGATCCATATCCCCGTCGGCTATCTGTTCTGCATCGGCAACCCACGCACCGACTGGTGCTTCAAGACCCAACCTCAAGCCGGCCTGCAGGGGCGCGCCTTGAGTTACCCACGGGGCAAAGTGCTGGGCGGCTGCTCGTCCATCAACGGCATGATCTACATGCGTGGCCAGGCCCAGGACTACGATGGCTGGGCGGCGGCGGGCAACGCGGGCTGGGCTTGGAAAGACGTACTGCCGCTGTTCAAACAGAGCGAAAACCATTTTGCCGGCGGCTCTGAATTCCACAACGAGGGCGGTGAGTGGCGCGTCGAGCAACAGCGCCTGTCGTGGCCGATCCTCGATGCGTTTCGTGAAGCGGCTGCCCAAAGCGGCATCGCCAATATCAATGACTTCAACCAGGGCGACAACGAGGGCTGCGGTTACTTCCAGGTCAACCAGAAAGCCGGTGTGCGCTGGAATGCGGCCAAGGCGTTCCTCAAGCCGATCCGCCAGCGCCCCAACCTCACCGTGCTGACTGAGGTAGAGGTTGAGCGTGTGCTACTGGAAAACGGTCGTGCCTCGCAGGTACTGGGACGCCAACACGGCCAGGCACTGAGCTGGAAGGCGCGCAAAGAGATCGTACTGTGCGCCGGCTCGGTGGGTTCGCCGGGCATTCTGCAACGCTCAGGGATCGGCCCTTCCCATGTGCTCAAGCCGCTGGGTATCAACGTGGTGCACGAGCTGCCAGGCGTTGGCGGCAACCTGCAAGATCACCTGCAACTGCGCCTGATCTACAAGCTGGAAAATGCCCGCACCCTGAACCAGATCGCCGGCACATTGTGGGGCAAGATGGGCATGGGCCTGCGCTACCTGTACGACCGCAGCGGCCCGCTGTCGATGGCGCCCAGCCAGCTTGGCGCGTTTGCCCGCTCCGGCCCGGAGCAAACCTCCGCCAACCTGCAATACCATGTGCAGCCACTGTCCCTGGAACGCTTTGGCGAACCGTTGCACGGCTTCCCGGCATTTACCGCGTCGGTCTGCGACCTGCGCCCCCAAAGTCGCGGCCGGGTGGATATCCGTTCGACCAACCCGGCGGATGCGCCGCTGATACAGCCTAATTACCTCAGCCACCCCGAAGACTTGCGCGTGGCCGCCGACGCTATTCGCCTGACCCGGCGCATCGTCGCCGCTCCGGCCCTGAGCCAGTTCAAACCGGTGGAATACCTGCCCGGCGAAGCCCTGCAAACTGAAGAACAACTGCACGAGGCCGCTGCACGGATCGGTACCACGATTTTCCATCCGGTGGGCACCTGCCGCATGGGCGATGACAAAGACGCCGTGGTCGACAGCCAGCTGCGCGTACACGGCATTCCCGGCCTGCGCATTGCGGATGCGTCGATCATGCCGCGCATCACCTCCGGCAATACCTGCTCACCCACGCTGATGATCGCGGAGAAGGCCGCGCAGTTGATCCTGTCACCCAACACTGCAGGAGCGAGCTTGCTCGCGAAAAACCCACCAGCACCGCGCACCACAGGGCACCCCGCGTAACCATTAACGCTATATGAAGTTGAAAAACACCGGCGCCGAGGTCAGCGCCGACAGTGGAACAACAATAAATAATCACTGTGAGGGACACCCGATGTCAGAACATGCTCAACCCCTGGGCTCGGCGGCCAGTGCAAGTACCGCCAACGAATCAAGAAAGGTCATCTTCGCCTCCTCTTTGGGGACGGTGTTCGAGTGGTATGACTTTTTCCTCTACGGCGCCCTGGCGGCGGTGATCAGCAAGCAGTTCTTTGCCGGGGTCAACGACACCACGGCGTTTATCTTTGCCTTGATGGCCTTTGCCGCAGGCTTTGTAGTGCGGCCATTCGGTGCGCTGGTGTTCGGCCGCCTGGGCGATATGATCGGGCGTAAATACACCTTCCTCGTGACCATCATCCTGATGGGCGTGGCAACCTTCTGCGTCGGGTTGCTGCCGACCTACGCCAGCATCGGCATTGCTGCGCCGATCATCCTCATTGTGCTGCGCATGCTGCAGGGCCTGGCGCTGGGCGGTGAGTACGGTGGCGCCGCCACCTACGTGGCCGAGCATGCGCCACCGGGCAAGCGCGGCCTGCACACCAGCTGGATTCAATCCACCGCCACCCTCGGCCTGCTGCTGTCGCTGCTGGTGGTGCTGGCCTGCCGTTACTTCACCGGCGATCAGTTCGAAGTGTGGGGCTGGCGCATTCCGTTCTTGTTTTCCATCGTGCTGCTGGGCATCTCGACCTGGATCCGCATGAGCCTGCACGAATCGCCCGCTTTCTTGAAGATGAAAGAGGAAGGCAAGGCCTGCAAGGCGCCGATTCGCGAGTCCTTCGGCAAATGGGAAAACCTCAAGGTGGTGCTGATCGCGCTGTTCAGTATCAACGGCGGGCAGGCGGTGACCTTCTACGCGGCGCAGTTTTATGTGCTGTTCTTCCTCACCCAATTCCTGCGCATGGACCCGGCCCTGGCCAATATGCTGTTGATCATCAGCGTGGTAATTGGCGCGCCGTTCTTTATCCTGTTTGGTTGGCTGTCGGACAAGGTCGGGCGCAAGCCAGTGCTGATGCTCGGCCTGCTGCTGGCGACCGCCCTGTACTTCCCGATCTTCAAGGGCCTGGCGCACTACACCAACCCGGCAATGGACCAGGCCAGCCGACAGGCGCCGATCACCGTACTGGCCGACCCGGCCACCTGCACCTTCCAGTTCGACCCGGTGGGCAAGGCCCGTTTTGACAGCCCGTGCGACAAGGTCAAGACCTTCCTGGTCAAACAGGGTCTGCCCTACAGCAGCGCCGCCGCCCCTGCGGGCAGCCCGGTGCAAGTGAGCGTGGGCGATGTGCGTATCGACGGCTTTGATGAAGCGGCCCTGCGTGGCGCCGTGGCCCTGGCCGGTTACCCGTCTTCGGCAGATGTGGCCCAAGTCAACAAGCTGATGGTGGTGGTGCTGATCGTGGTGCTGATCTTCATCGCTGCTATGTGCTACGGGCCGTTGGCAGCGCTGATGGTTGAGCTGTTTCCGACGCGCATCCGCTACACCTCGATGTCCCTGCCCTACCACATCGGTAACGGCTGGTTTGGCGGGTTTCTGCCGACGGTGTCGTTTGCCTTGGTGGTGTACACCGGCGATATCTTCTATGGGTTGTGGTACCCGGTGGTGGTGACGGGCGTGAGCCTGATCGTCGGGTTGTTCTGCCTCAAGGAAACCCGGCATGTGGATATCGAAAACAACTGATACCTCTGCCCTGTAGGAGCGAGCTTGCTCGCGAAGAACCTGAGAGCAACGCGGGGCACCAGGCGCCCCGCGTCATCGTTAACGACCTTCGCGAGCAAGCTCGCTCCTACAGCGGCGTATGGCACCCACACAAATTGCTGTACATCCATACAGATAATGGTTGCTCAAACCCCTTCAAATAAGCATCCTGCAAGGCATCAACCCGATCTGATGTGATGACCATGCGGCTGTACCTCTGTGAAAAACCCTCCCAGGCCAAGGATATCGCGGCCGTGCTCGGCGCCAGCCGCCGTGGCGATGGGTGCTGGCTGGGTAATGGAGTCACGGTCACCTGGTGCATCGGCCACCTGCTGGAAACCGCCCCGCCCGACGCCTACGACGCCAAATACAAACGCTGGGTGCTGGCAGACCTGCCGATCGTCCCGGATAAATGGAAGATGCTGGTCAAGCCCAAGACCGCCAGCCAATACAAGGCCGTCAAGCGCTTGCTGGGGGAAGCCCAGGAACTGGTGATCGCCACCGACGCCGACCGTGAAGGCGAGATGATCGCCCGTGAACTGGTGGAACACTGCCGCTACCGCGGGCCGATCCAGCGGTTGTGGCTGTCGGCACTTGACGACGCCTCCATTCGCAAGGCCTTGGCGGCGCTCAAACCCGGTGCAGAAACCTTCAGCCTGTATCACTCGGCCCTGGGGCGCTCGCGCGCCGACTGGCTGATAGGTATGAACATGAGCCGCCTGTTTACCCTGCTGGGGCGCCAATCCGGTTACCAGGGCGTACTCCCGGTAGGCCGGGTGCAAACCCCGACCCTGCGCCTGGTGGTGGACCGTGATCGCAGCATTGCCGACTTCGTGCCGGTGGCCTACTGGGCCATTGATGTCGACCTGCGCCACGAGCACATGACCTTCACCGCCCAATGGCGCGCCCCTGAGGATGCCTGTGACGACCAGGGCCGTTGCCTCAACCCGCAACTGGCGCGGGACACCGCCGACGCCATGCTCAACGCCGCCACGGCGCGGCTGGTGAAGCTGCGTACCGAGCGCATGCGCGAAGTGGCGCCCCTGCCCTTCGACCTCGGCACCTTGCAGGAGATCTGTTCGAAGAAGCTCGGCCTGGGTGCCCAGGAAACCCTGGATATCGCCCAATCCCTGTACGAAACCCACAAGGCCATCACCTACCCGCGCAGCGATTGCGGCTACCTGCCATTGAGCCAGCACAGTGAAGCGCCGAAGATCCTTGCGGCGCTGGGCCGTGCGGACACGGCGGTCAACGAGCTGATGTCGCACATCGACCCTCGGCGCCGTTCGCGGGCCTGGAACGACGCGAAAGTCAGCGCCCACCACGGCATCATCCCCACCGGAGCCGGCAAGGAGGTCAGCCAACTGACCGGCAAGCACCGTGCGGTCTATACGCTGATTCGTGCGCGCTACCTGGCGCAGTTCCTGCCCAACCATGAATACGACCGCACCCAGGCCGATTTCGACTGTGCCGGCCAGGCGTTGCGCGCGGTGGGCAAAGTCATTATTGAACCGGGCTGGAAACGCGCCTTGCCCGAAGCGCTGGCACCCGCCAAAGGTCGCGAAGCGCCTGCGCCCCAAGCTTTGCCGACGCTGGTGCAGGGCCACGACTATGCCGTGGCCAAGGTCAACCTCAAAGACCTGTGGACCCAGCCGCCCAAGCCCTTTACCGAAGGCGACCTGATCAAGGCCATGAAAAACGTCGCCAAGCTGGTGGAGGACCCGTTGCTCAAGCAAAAACTCAAGGACACCACTGGCATCGGCACCGAGGCCACCCGCGCCGGGATCATCCAGGGCTTGCTGGATCGCGGTTATCTGGTGAAAAACGGCAAGGCCCTGTCGGCAACCCCGGCCGCGTTCAGCCTGATCGACGCGGTGCCCCGCGCCATCGCCGACCCCGGCACCACCGCCATCTGGGAACAGGCACTGGACATGGTGCAAAGCGGCGAAATGAGCCTGGAGGAATTCGTCGCCAAGCAAGCGGCTTGGATGAGCAAGCAGGTGGCACGCTGTAACGGCATGCGCATGACTATCACTGGCCCCGCCAGCCCGGCTGGCCGAGGTGCGACGCCGTGGAAAAAGAAGCGCAAGGCCGCCCCACGTAAAGCTGGCACCAACCCCAAGCGCGGAAAAAAGCCGGCAAATGCGGGATAAATACCAAAAAAGACTGGCACATGACGTTTTTCGACAGGTTTAACGCCGCATTGGCCCTTGCTCCGGCGGGTTCGGTCTAGGATTCTGTAGGGGATCTGGACTACCAACAACAACACCGGAGTGGCCGCCATGAAGACCGTTGCACAACTGCTGAAAGCCAAGGACCAGAAAAACCAGGACGTCCACACGATCAAATGGGACCACACCGTATTTGAAGCGCTGGTGCGGATGTCGGAGAAAAACGTCGGTGCCTTGCCAGTGGTCAGGGATGACGTGGTGGTCGGCATCATCAGTGAACGGGATTACGCACGTAAAATCATGCTCAAGGGCCTCTCGTCAGTTACCACCAAGGTCCATGAGGTGATGAGCTCGCCGGTGATCACTGTGGATACTCACAAGAGTGTCGAGGAATGCATGAACATCATGACCGACAGTCACCTGCGCCACCTGCCGGTGGTCGAAGACGGCAAACTGCTGGGCCTGCTGTCTATCGGTGACCTGGTCAAGGAAGCAATTGCCGAACAAGCGGCCTTGATCCAGCAACTGGAACAGTACATCCGCGGCGAATAGGGGGAACCCATGCTCGACACGCTGGACCATCAGGAAGACCACCTCGATACTCTGCACCGGGCCATGTCCGGCCGGCGTTTCCTGGTGCTGACCGGCGCAGGGATAAGTACATCTTCGGGTATCCCGGATTACCGGGACGGGGAAGGTGTACGCCGGGGCAAGCCACCGATGATGTACCAGGAGTTCCTCGCCACTCCCGAGGCGCGGCGCCGCTACTGGGCGCGGGCGATGCTGGGGTGGCCACGGGTGCGCATTGCCCAGCCGAACAAGGCCCACCTGGCGCTCGCGACGCTGCAGCACCGTGGCCATATCAGCGGGCTGATCACGCAGAACGTCGACACCCTGCATGACCAGGCCGGCAGCCAGGATGTGATCGAGCTGCATGGCAGCTTGCATCGGGTGCTGTGCCTGGATTGCCAACTGCGCAGCGAGCGCGACGTGATCCAGCGGCAGATGGAGGTCGATAACCCGTACATGGCACAGGTTCATGCGGTGCAAGCGCCGGATGGCGACACCTTGCTTGATCCGGCGTTTGAACAGCACTTCCAGGTACCCCGCTGCCCGCACTGCAATGGCGAACGGCTGAAACCGGATGTGGTGTTCTTTGGCGAAAACGTCGCGCCGGCGACGGCGCTCAAGGCAATGACGGCGGTAGAGCATGCCGAAGGGCTGTTGGTGGTGGGGTCGTCGCTGATGGCCTATTCGGCGTTTCGCCTGTGCAAGGCGATGGTTGAACAGGGTAAGCCGGTGATTGCCATCAACTTGGGCAAAACTCGGGGGGATGAGCTGCTGCAGGTGAAGATCCAGGCCTCGTGCGAGCGGCTATTACCCTTACTGTCCGAGAGATTGAGATAGCGACGCATCAACATCTGGGAGCTGGCTTGCCTGCGATAGCAGTGTGTCAGGCGAACATGTACTCACTGACACATCGCCATCGCAGGCAAGCCAGCTCCCACAGGGGATCTGCGTAAACTCGCCACCAAAACCCTGCGACCCACCGCACAAAAAATGACGCCCAAGTCACGTTTTCGCGCATTCCCCCGTCCCCACGGCAATTTATGTAGTGAGCAAAAATAATCACTACATAACCGTTGACGTAACCTTTTTGTCCTTGCATGATCTAGACGTCTCTCGGATCGGGAGCGTTGGTAACAAGCGTTTCGAACAGGCTCGTCTGACCGCCGAGCTGTTTTTCCGGATGTGCACTGCCCACAAGGCAGATCGATGAAGCTGACCGGCCCCGGAAGGGGCAGGTACAAGGCGCTCAAACGCGGCTTGTCTTCGCAATCAGAGCATTGCGTAGCAGTTCATCAGCAAGACTACATGCATCAGCTTCAAGACCCTGCCCGTATTCGGCAGCCCGTCGCTGACGCCCGGTTTTAGTGACCGGAGACAACTTACTGGTATTAACGAATCAACTGATAGATCGCCAACTGGTCAAGGGGCTTACACATGAATCTGAACAACCAACCAACTATCGATGAATTGGCTGAGATGTTCGCAGCGCAGAAAGACACACTCGACGACCATATCCTGTGGATTGGCAAATCGGGCGAAGTGCAAATTGACTGCCTGGCGCCCCATACCGAAGAAGCCGAGTTTGACCGTAACAACCGTGAGCTGGCGGCACGCCTGAAGATGTACCGCCGTGGCCAGGGTTATGTCGGCAAGAAGGCCGCCGCTGATCGCAACTTTATCGAGCAAGTGTTCGACACACTTAACAATGCCTGGGCGTCTTTCAAAGACAGCTCGCAAGTTAAAGTGATCGACCGTTACTACTAAGTAGTACTCAATCAATGTGGGAGTTGGCTTGCCAGCTCCCACATGTGTATTTACTGATTTAAAAAGTTGGAAACCTGCCCTTCCCCGCCTCATCCCGAAAGATATCAAACAACACCTGCGCCGCCGCCGACAGTTCATGCCCCGGCTTGGTCAGCACCCCAATCGGCCGCTCGATCACCGGGCCAGTCAAGGTAATGCAATGGGCTCCCGCCTCCTCCATCTGCCTGGCGCATAACGCTGGCACTGCACTAACCCCCAAACCGCTGGCAACCATCTTGCCCACCGTCGCCAGTTGATGGCTTTCCAAGGCAACGGGCAATTTCATCTGCAAGGCGCCAAGGTGTTCTTCCAGCATCACCCGCACAGTGGAAGGCCGCTGCAGGGTGATGAACGGCTGCTCCAACAAGGCTTTCCAGTCGATTTCAGCACGCTGTGCCAAGGGTGAATCCCCCGGGACCACGGCGACAAAGCGATCCAGGTACAACGGCGTGAACGCCAATGACGAACCATCGGACGGCTCGAACGCCACCCCCAGTTCCACCTGACGGTCGCGCACCATCTCCAGCACCTGTTCATTGATCAGGTCATGCACCGTCACGTTCACCTGGGGGTAACGGGCGCGGAATATCTTCAGGATCGGCGGCAACAGGTTGCCGGCGAACGACGGCATAGCGGCCACCGTGACGCGCCCGCGTTGCAAGGTAAAACGCTGGCGCAGTTCATCTTCGGCGTTGTCCCAATCGGCAATCAACCGGCGGGCCAGGGGCAGCAGGGACTCACCTTCAGGGGTCAGCGCGACGTTACGGGTATTACGGCTGAACAGGCGCCCGCCCAAGCCTTCTTCCAGGCCCTTGATGGTCAAGCTCAACGCCGATTGAGAGAGGTGCAAACGCTCGCAGGCCGCGGCAAAACTCAGGCTTTGCGCGACGGCGAGAAAGGCACGCATCTGTTTAACGGTCATGACGCAGCTCCGGACGACGATTGGACTATGCTGTTTTCTAAATCAATCAACCTTAAAAAACAACTTAACAAATCAATCCGCTGGCGCAACACTCAACTCACTGGCTGGACCACAAACAATAAAAGAGGTGCATATGGCAGGTTTCGATAAACGCGTGGCGTCCTATGAAGAAGCGCTGGCAGGCCTGGAAGACGGCATGACCGTACTCTCCGGTGGTTTTGGCCTGTGTGGCATTCCGGAAAACCTCATTGCCGAAATCAAGCGCAAAGGCACCCGCGACCTGACGGTGGTTTCCAACAACTGCGGCGTCGATGGCTTCGGCCTGGGCGTGCTGCTGGAACAGAAGCAGATCAGCAAAGTGATCGCTTCCTACGTGGGTGAAAACGCCCTCTTCGAGAAACAACTGCTCAGCGGCGAGATTGAGGTGGTGCTTACCCCTCAAGGCACCCTGGCAGAAAAAATGCGCGCAGGCGGTGCCGGCATCCCGGCCTTCTTTACCGCCACCGGCGTCGGCACCCCCGTTGCCGAAGGCAAGGAGACCCGCGAATTCAAGGGTCGCCCGTATCTGATGGAAGAGTCCATCACCGGCGACTTTGCCATCGTCAAAGGCTGGAAAGCCGACCACTTCGGTAACGTTATCTACCGTCACACCGCCCAGAACTTCAACCCGCTGGCCGCCACCGCCGGCAAGATCACCGTGGTCGAAGTCGAGGAAATCGTTGAACCGGGCGAGCTGGACCCGGCGCAGATCCACACCCCTGGCATCTACGTCGACCGGATCATCTGCGGCACCTTCGAAAAGCGCATTGAACAGCGCACCGTCCGCAAATAATCCCCGTCCAGAACAACAAGAGGAAACAATCATGGCGCTTACCCGCGAACAAATGGCTCAACGCGTTGCCCGCGAGATGCAGGACGGTTACTACGTGAACCTCGGTATTGGCATTCCGACCCTGGTGGCCAACTACATCCCCGACGGCATGGAAGTGATGCTGCAATCGGAAAACGGCCTGCTTGGCATGGGCCCGTTCCCGACCGAAGAAACCATCGACGCCGACATGATCAACGCCGGCAAGCAGACCGTCACCGCACGCATCGGCGCCTCGATCTTCTCTTCCGCCGAGTCGTTCGCGATGATTCGCGGTGGGCATGTCGACCTCACCGTATTGGGCGCATTCGAAGTGGACGTACAGGGCAACATCGCTTCGTGGATGATCCCCGGCAAGCTGGTCAAGGGCATGGGCGGTGCCATGGACCTGGTGGCCGGCGCAGAAAACATCATTGTGATCATGACTCACGCATCCAAAGACGGTGAGTCCAAGTTGCTCAGCCAATGCAGCCTGCCGCTGACCGGTGCCAACTGCATCAAGCGTGTACTCACGGACCTGGCGTACCTGGAAATCGAAAATGGCGCTTTTGTCCTCAAGGAACGCGCACCTGGCGTCAGCGTTGAAGAGATTGTGAGCAAGACCGCCGGTAAACTGATCGTCCCGGACCACGTTCCAGAAATGCACTTCCAGTGAGGACAGATTCCATGCAAGACGTCGTGATTGTTGCTGCCACCCGCACCGCCGTGGGCAGCTTCCAAGGTTCGCTGGCGAACATTCCGGCCCCGGAACTGGGCGCCGCCGTAATCCGTCGCCTGCTGGAGCAGACCGGCCTGGACCCGGCGCAAGTGGATGAAGTGATCCTCGGCCAGGTGCTCACCGCAGGCAGCGGCCAGAACCCGGCCCGCCAGGCTTCGATCCTTGCCGGCCTGCCCCACGCCGTGCCGAGCCTGACCCTGAACAAGGTCTGCGGTTCGGGCCTCAAGGCTTTGCACCTGGGCGCCCAAGCCATTCGTTGCGGTGACGCCGAGGTGATCATTGCCGGTGGCATGGAGAACATGAGCCTGGCCCCGTACGTACTGCCTGCCGCACGCACCGGGTTGCGCATGGGCCACGCGAAGATGATCGACAGCATGATTACCGACGGCCTGTGGGATGCGTTCAACGATTACCACATGGGCATCACCGCCGAGAACCTAGTGGACAAGTACGGCATCAGCCGCGAAGCCCAGGACGCCTTTGCCGCCGCCTCCCAGCAAAAAGCCGCGGCCGCTATCGAAGCCGGGCGCTTTGCCGATGAGATCACGCCAATCCTGATTCCCCAGCGCAAAGGCGACCCGGTGGCCTTCGCGGTGGACGAACAACCCCGCGCCGGCACCACAGCCGAATCCCTGGCCAAGCTCAAGCCTGCGTTCAAGAAAGACGGCAGCGTCACCGCCGGCAACGCCTCCAGCCTGAACGACGGCGCTGCGGCCGTGCTGCTGATGAGCGCCGACAAAGCCAAGGCACTCGGCCTGCCCGTACTGGCGCGTATCGCCAGCTACGCCAACGCGGGCGTCGACCCGGCCATCATGGGCATCGGCCCGGTCTCGGCCACCCGCCGCTGCCTGGACAAGGCCGGTTGGCAGTTGGCTGACCTGGACCTGATCGAAGCCAACGAAGCCTTCGCCGCGCAATCACTGGCGGTGGGCAAAGAGCTGGAGTGGGACGCGCAGAAGGTCAACGTCAACGGCGGCGCCATCGCCATCGGCCACCCGATCGGTGCTTCAGGCTGCCGCGTACTGGTGACCCTGCTGCACGAAATGATCAAGCGCGATGCCAAGAAAGGTTTGGCAACGCTGTGCATCGGTGGCGGCCAAGGTGTCGCCCTGGCGCTCGAACGCAACTGAATCGGATCGCTATTGTGGCGAGGGAGCTTGCTCCCGTTGGGCTGCGTAGCAGCCCCACGCCAATAGAGCAACATAGAAAAGGCCCGGCTCCACGAAAAGCCAGGCCTTTTCTTTTATCGATACCCCTGAATGAACTCGATAAAAATGTGGGAGCTGGCTTGCCTGCGATAGCGGTCTATCAGTCAGATCATTGCTAACTGACACACCGCTATCGCAGGCAAGCCAGCTCCCACATTTGATCTCACTGCCTGTCAGCTTGCGGCACCGCGAACACCGCGCTCGCCCGCAGCACCACCCGCTCCACCACCTGCAAACTCAACGTGGCGAACGCCATCTGCCGTCCGCGCTTGTGGCTTTCCAGACGCACCACCATCCACTCCCCTACCTGCACGGCGCCCAGGTAATCCACGGTCATGCTGGCGGTAATCAACGGCAACGGCGGCTCACTGGAAAACGCCATGGCGTACCCCATGCCGATATCGGCCAGCGTCGCCAGCACCCCGCCATGTACCGTACCGCGCCCATTGGCGTGACGATGATCGGCGCGCAAGCCGACTTCCAATTGCAAACCTTCGCCACGGCAATACGCCGGGCCGAGCAGTTCCAGCAACGGACTGCTGCGCGGCAACGGGACAAAGCCTTGGGGGACAGTCTGAGCGTTCATGGCGGATGCTTCCCTGGGGTGAGGCCTGAGGTGTACGCCAGCCCCGACCCGACAGCCACCACCATCAGCCGGGCAAATCCCGGGCAATGCTTTGCGTTAATGGGCCAGACCCGCTTTAATCTCGGCCAATTTCTCCTGCACATTTCAAGGAAACGCCATGCGCCACCTGGACGGCAACTCCCACCCGCTTCGCGCGCCGCTGTTGATCTTGCTCGCCGGCCTGGCCTTGGCCGGTTGTTCCCCCACGGACCACTCTCGCGCCACCGTCATCAATGGCGAACAGGGCAAGGCCGGGGCGCAACTGGCCTATGAGCATGAATTGACCCTGGCCCTGCCCGGCGCCCTGCTTGCGCCGCGTATGCAGGCCACTCGTGAGGCGTGTGAAACGGCGCGCTTTGGTGCCTGCAATATCCTTGGCATTACCGAAGACGGCCAGGGTGGCCAGATCATCCTGCGAATCGCGCCCACGGGTGTGGAACCGATGGTCGCCCTGGCGGCCGAAGGCGGTAAGCTCGGCCAGCGCATCACCACTGCCGAAGACCTGGCCGATGCCGTGGCGGATGTGCGCCGTCGCCAGGACCGCCTGCAAGCCCAGCAGCAACGCCTCGATGAACTGGCCAAGCGCAAGGACATCACCGTCAGCGACCTGATCGTCCTGAGCAAAGAGCAAGCCGGCATTGAAAACGAGCTGCAGGAACTGGCCCAGGTTGCCGCCGGCCAGCAACGCCGCCTCGACACCAACCGCATGACCTTGAACTTCCGCTCCTCGGACGGCGCCAACCAGGTGTCAAGGTTCACCCGGATGTTCAGCAACCTGGGAGACAACCTGGTGAACGGCACCGCAGACGCCCTGGAACGTGCCAGCTATGTGCTGCCCTTCGTGATCCTGGCGTTCCCGGTGGTGTGGTTGTGGGTGGGCTTGTGGCGCCGGTTCGTCAAGCGCCGCAGTTGATCAGCGCTTCATGCAGCGCTGGTAGCGCTCATCCACGCGCTTGGCAAACCAGGCCGTGGTCAGGTTGCGGGTGATCTTCGGGCTCTTGAGCACAATACCCGGCAGGATCGCCCGTGGCAGCGGCTTGCCGGCCGCCTGGTCAGCCAAGGCGAAGACGCGCTTGTACAAGGTGGTGTCCTCGAAATCCAACTGCTCGCCCTGCTCCAGTTGGCTGCGGATGCTCGGGTTGCGCATATCCAACTTCGCCCCCAGTGAACGCACCGCCAACTCGGTGGTGCCGGGCAACAATGAGCCATAGCGGATCAAATCCCCATCCAGCGCCAGCTCTTTGCCTGAAACACGGCTGACCGCGGCCTGGAACGCGGCATTGCGGCTGGCGTACCAACCGGCATTGAAATCGGCAAAGCGGTACAGCGGCTGATCGTAGCTCACCGGGTAACCGAGCAAGTGGGCGATGCCGAAGTACATGCCGCCGCGACGGGTGAACACTTCGCGGCGAATCGTGCCGTCCACCGTGTAGGGATAACCCCGCGCCTGTTTCTGCGCAAAGTCGATACTGACCTGCATGGGGCCAGCAGTGTGTACCGGGTTGAACCCGCCAAACAGCGTATTGCCCAGGGGCACCATGCTGATGAAGTCGTCAAAAATCGCGCTCAGGTCCTTTTCCGTACGGGCGGCATTCAAACGGTCGGCGTAGGTTTTGCCGGTGGGCGAGCGCAGTTGCAAGGCGCTGCGCACCACGAATGCCGGCACGTGCACCTTGCCGGCGCGGCGCAAGATTTCATCCTGGGCGATCTTGCCCATGCCCGGCACTGGCGGGTCGACCTGATAGGTGGACTCCTGCTCGGTCACCGCCAGCACCGCACAGATGTTTTCGGTGCTGGGGTAGATTTTCTGGGTGTCGAACGCGGTGTAGATGTCCTGGGCCCAGCCGTTGCGGTCCGCGACCTTGGCCGGCAGCAGGCGCACGATCTGCGCCTTCACCTCGGCTTCACTGCGCTCGGGCTGCTGGGGGCCACGGGAAGTTGAGCACCCGGCCAGTACCAGTAAAGGAATAAGGCAGAGCAGCAGACGCGTTGAATACATGAGGCTTCCTTGGTTAACGACGGGCCGGGCAGTGCTGATATCGACAGGTAAGTCTAACCGGGGTTCGTCGGCATGCCGAACCCAGTGCGTGGCAGTAACTGAAACATCCCACACAACTGCCGGATAAGCTCTACTCCTCACCCCGGCAAACCTCTGCAAAGTCCCTCGCCTGATCAAACAGTGCGAGGGAGTGCAGATGGTTTTTTTCGTGACGCGTGCGGTTGACGGGGCCGCCACTTGAACCCGGCCATTGGCAGGCTGGCGCTGACGCCAATGAACGTGGAAACGGTCGACGTCGAGGGCGTCTTCCGTGACTTTCGCGATTGCTTGAACACCTTTGACGAGTGGGCCAAAAGCTTTTGGAGCTTCTCCGCGCTGGACGTCGAACAGGTGTTCAAGGTCGGGGATGACGTCGCGCTGGTTGCCCCGGTCAATCGCTCCCTGTTTCCCAGCAGCACCGTCGCCACCTGCCAGGCCACGGGTACCTTGACCCTGGTGCATATGTTCCAGAGCACGAGGTTCGTACCCATCGGCAACACCCCGGTGATCGTGCAACGCGTTGATCCAAACGGCGGCCCGCTGGGCGAGCCCCTCCATAAGACCATCGGCCCCAGTGGCATCCTCGAAGTCACCGAGTGCGATCGCAACCAGCAATACCGGGTGAGTTTCTACCCCAACGTTTCCCAGGATCACCTCAAGGCGCTGTATACGTCCTACCACTCAGTGATCACAGCGTTGGAAGCCCGGCTGCGCAAAGAGTGGACCGACACCTTCCAGGCCCAGTGGAAAAACTACACAGACGCCCGCCCGCTTGAGCGGCGCCGCCTGCTGGAGGCGGCCTTTGTCAGTGGATTGGGCAAGGCGCTTTACAGCCTGTGGGACAACATTGGCGAACTGTCTGCGCTGCTGGCGGACCTCAAGCCCAACAGCGAAAAGCTACTGCACTACCTTTCGCAAACTGAGCTCGACGAACTGCTGACCCTGGGCAGTGATGCGATAGCCCAGGGCTTGTTGGTGCTCAGTGACGAGCCGCTACTGTTTATCTACCTGTCGGCGCTGGTCAGCTGGATGCGCATGCTCCCGCCGCCAGAGATGGCGGAACTGTGGGGTGAAATTACCGGTGAGGTGCTGATCAATCTACTGCTGATTCGCGTCTTGGGTGGGATGGGCGTGGTGGCGCGATTGGGGGCTGGTGTGCTCAGCCACGTCAAATCCGGGCGGGCACGGGCGTTGTTGGAATTGCTGGCCAAGCAAGTGGTGGGGCCTCGGCTGGAGACCCATGTCGAAGTCGCCAAACCGGTGTTGCTGAGCAGTGCGGCGACGCCGGTCAAGGTAGCGCCAGTGGTGCCGTTGAAGGCAGGCGACACGCTGGTTTCGAACCCGGTGCCAATGGTGCGTGGCAAGACCCAGCGCACGACGTTGGTCCGTCAGGAGCCTGTCGATGATGTGCCGGCTGTGGCGTCGAACCCGAAGGGGGATGCGGCGGCGCCTGCGGATAAAACCGTCACCCACGGTTGCCCGGTGTCGATGGTCACCGGCGAGGAATTGCTGACCCTCACCGATAGCGCGCTGGATGGGATCTTGCCGTTTGAGTGGACGCGGCTGTATCGCACCAGTGCGGTGGAGGCCGAGTGTGGATTGGGGTTTGGCTGGAGCCATGCGCTGGCTCATCGGCTGGTGGTGTCGGGCGATTCGGTGGTGTGGACCGACCATGAGAACCGCTCGACCACCCTGCCCTTGCCCACCGTTTCTCGGCCGGCGATCACCAATAGCCTGGCCGAAGCGGCGATCTATTTGGGAGCCTCGCCTGATGAACTGGTGCTGGCCCAAGCCTCGCGTTTCTACCACTTCCGCGACGGTGTGCTGACAACCATCAGCGATGCGTATGACAACCGGCTGCGCCTTTGCCGGGATCGTTCTGGGCGGATTGAACGGCTGGATAACGGCGCGGGGCGCTCGTTGCTGTTGCGTTATGAGCTGGATCGCATTGTCGCGGTGGACTACCAGGTGCATCGCGCCAAAGGGCGTGAGCCCTACGTTTGGGAAACCGAGCAGAACATCGTTTCCTACGCCTATGACGAAGCTGGCCGACTGGTGTGTGCGACCAATGCCGTCGGTGAAAGCGAGCGTTATCGGTACGACGATCAGCACGTCATTGTCGAGCGGCAGTTAGCCGGTGGGGCGAGTTTCTTCTGGGCGTGGGAAGGCGCGGGCAAGGCGGCTCGCTGCGTGCGGCATTGGGCGAGTTTTTCGCAGATGGACACGCGCTATGCCTGGGGCGATGACGGGCGTGTCACGGTGCATAACGCCGATGGTAGCCAGGAAGTCTATGTCCATGACGACCGGGCGCGCTTGGTGCAGCGCATCGATCCGGACGGCGCTCAGCATTACAAATCTTACGATGACAAAGGCCGACTGACCGTCGAGCAAGACCCGATGGGTGCGGTGACGGCCTATCAGTACGACGATGCCGGGCGCTTGGTCGCGCTGTTTCCGGGGGATGATGAGCCAACGTCCTACGAGCATGACAACGGTTTTGTACGGGTTGTCAGGCGTGGGGAGGCGGTCTGGAAATACGAGCGTAATGAGCAAGGCGATGTTACGCGTAGGACCGATCCCGATGGTGAGGTTACTGACTACAGCTACAACAAGCACGGGCAACTGACTGGAGTTTGGTACCCGGATCACAGTTGCCATCGACTGGTGTGGAACGAACGTGGGCAGTTGCTTGAGGAGCAATTGCCCAATGGTGGGATCAAGCGTTATCGCTATGACGATCTGGGGCGGCAAGTTGCCTGTGAGGATGAGCATGGTGCGCTGACGCACTATCACTGGGACTGCGTCGGCAGGCTGATTCGCCTCGTCTTGCCAGGCGGCGCCACACGAGAATTCAGCTACAACCCCTACGGCAAAATCATCGCCGAACGCGACGAACTCGGCCACGTCACCCGCTATGAATACGCCGACGGCCTGCACCTGATCAGCCGCCGTCTCAACGCCGACGGCACCCAGGTCAAGTACCGCTACGACAACGCCCGGCTGCTGCTCACCGAGATCGAAAACGAAGCCGGCGAAACCTACCAACTCGACTACC